>NZ_NMQZ01000006.1 GCF_002864685.1 Alloalcanivorax mobilis | reverse complement strand
ATACACCTTCCTCGTAATGAAGGTGTCTACTTCTTTGGGGCCAGTCCACTCTCCGCCACAACCCTTCAACTTTTAACTTTTAACTTTCTTATTCCTTTCCTGTGCATGCCCCAACAAGTCTTCAACATATTCCTGCTCTTCATGCAGGTCGTCGGCGCCGGGCGGGGCGGCGGGCGGGGCGGCGGGGAGTATCTGGTTGAGGATCACGGCGACCAGCCCGCACAGGCTGATGCCCTGCAGGGTGAATTCACCGTTGCCGACCACCATGCCGCCGATGCCAAAGATCAGAGTCACGGAGACGATCACCAGATTGCGCTGGGCGTGCAGGTCAACCCGGGCCTTGATCAGGGTGTTCATGCCGACGCTGGCGATGGAGCCGAACATCAGAATCAGAATGCCGCCCATCACTGGCGTCGGCACGCTTTGCAGCAACAGCCCGAACTTACCGATGAACGCCAGGGCAATCGCGAACAGGGCGGTCCAGGTCATCACCACCGGGTTGAACACCCGGGTCAGCATCACCGCGCCGGTCACCTCCGAGTAGGTGGTGTTGGGCGGGCCGCCAACCAGAGCGGCGGCCATGCTGGCGATGCCGTCGCCGGCCAGGGTGCGGTGCAAGCCGGGCTTCTTGATGAAGTCCTTGCCAGTGACGTTGCTGATCGCCAGCACATCGCCGACGTGTTCGATGGCCGGCGCCAGCGCCACCGGGATCATGAACAGAATCGCCGGCCAGTGGAACGTGGGCGCCACGAACGCGGGCATTTCCAGCCAGCCCGCCTGGTGAACCAGGGCAAAATCCACCATGCCCAGCGCCAGCGCGGCCAGATAGCCGATGAGCACGCCACACAGAATCGGCAGCAAGCGGAACAGGCCACGGGCCAGGGTCGCCACCAGCAGAGTGGTCAGCAGAGCGATCATCGACACCAGCAGCGCGTCGCTGTAGGGAAACAGCCGGTCGCCGCCGTCGCCACTCAGCCCCATGGCGAAGTTCACGGCGGTGGGCGCCAGGCTCAGGCCAATCACCATAATGATCGGCCCAGTGACCACCGGCGGCATCAACCGGTGCAGCAGCCCGGGGCCACGCCATTTCACCAGGGCCGCCAGCACCAGATAGACGATGGCGGTGCAGAACAACGCGCCCATGGTGGCGGGAATGCCCCACTGTTCGATGCCATGGCTGATCGGCGCCACGAACACAAACGACGACGCCAGAAACACCGGCACCGAGCGGCCGGTAATCCATTGGAACAGCAACGTGCCCAGCCCGGCGGTGAACAACGCCACGCTCGGGTCCAGCCCGGTCAGCAGCGGCATCAGTACCATCGCACCGAACGCCACGAACAGCATCTGCGCACCGATCAGAATGATCTTCCAGTTCCAGAAACCCGGTGTGTCCGCCATCGCCACTCGCTCCCGCCTGTTTATTTGGTGCCGAATATCTTGTCGCCGGCGTCACCCAGGCCGGGCACGATGTAGCCGTCTTCGTTGAGGCCCTGGTCGATGGACGCGGTGTAAATGGCCACCTCTGGGTGCGCTTCGTGGACCCGGCGGATGCCCTCCGGCGCCGCCACCAATACCAGCGCGCGAATCTGCGTGCAGCCGGCTTTCTTGAGCATGTCGATGGTGGCCAGCATCGAGCCGCCCGTGGCCAGCATCGGGTCGATCACCAGGGCCAGGCGTTCATTCAGGCCGTGGGCCAGCTTCTCGAAGTAGACCACCGGCTCCAGGGTTTCCTCATTACGATACAACCCCACCACACTCACCTTGGCGCTGGGGATCAGCTCCAGCACGCCATCGAGCATGCCAATGCCAGCGCGCAGGATCGGCACCACGGTCACCTTCTTGCCCTTGATGCGCTGCGCCGGCACCTTCCCCATCCAGGTGTCCACCTGATAGTTTTCCAGCAACAGATCGCTGGTCGCCTCATAGGTGAGCAGGCTGGCCAGTTCCGCGGTGAGCTGGCGGAAGCTGCGCGTACTGACCGACGCCTGACGCAGCAGCCCGAGCTTGTGCTTGACCAGGGGATGCGCAATTTCATGGATATTCATCAAGGGGACGGCTCCTCATGCGGATTGAACGGAAGCGATTGTACCCGCGCGGCGCTCGTTTCTCACCGGCCGCCGCCCACGGCGATTAGCCGAGGCGCCCCGCCATTGCTATAATCCGCGCCCTAACGGAACCCGGATCCTCCCCTGACGCGGTTCCATCCACTCTCGCTGAAAGGACAGACCATGGATTTTGCCAAGGTACCCGCCGGGAAAGACGTTCCTGAAGATATCTATGTGGCCATCGAGATTCCGGCCAATGCGGACCCGATCAAATACGAGATCGACAAAGACAGCAACGCCATCTTCGTCGACCGCTTCATGGCCACTCCCATGTTCTACCCGGCCAATTACGGCTACATCCCCAACACCCTCTCCGAAGACGGCGATCCGCTGGACGTGTTGGTGGTCACCCCGTACCCGGTGGTGCCCGGCTCAGTGATTCGCTGCCGCCCGGTGGGCATGCTGAACATGACCGACGAAGCCGGTAAGGACGCCAAGCTGGTGGCCGTGCCGCACAGCAAGCTGACCAAGCTGTACGACAACGTTCAGGAAGTCACCGACCTGCCGGAACTGCTGCTCGCCCAGATCAAGCACTTCTTCGAGCACTACAAAGAGCTGGAAGCGGGCAAATGGGTGAAAGTGGACGGCTGGGAAAACGCCGAAGCCGCCAAGAAAGAAATTCTGAAATCGGTGGAAGCGTTCGAGAAGAAATAAGGCGCTTGCACGCTGCACGCTTGCACGCAACACGCTAAAACCGGTGCGGCCTGCATGCCCTGTGGATTAACCAACCGCTCCCAGTGAAACCGCAAGCCATGCAGCCACGGGTTTTGACTTGGCGTGTTGCGTGAAGCGTGTTGCGTGAAGCGTGCTGCGTGCAAGCGTGCTGCGTGCAGCGCAGGCGTCCCAACCCGCCTTCATGGCTCGTTCCGCGTTTCGCCCTGCCGGTAACCCTTGGGCGTCTTGCCACTCCAGCGTTTGAACGCACGGGAAAAATTGGCTACATCGTTGTAGCCCAACGCATAGGCCACCTCGCTGACGCGCAGCGCCCGATCAGTGAGCAATTTCTTCGCCTGGTGATAACGGGCCTCGTCCTGCAACTGTCGGTAGGTCAGCCCGGCCTGTTGCAAATGCCGCTTGAGGGTACGCGGAGACACCGCTAACCGCTCGGCCATCTCCGCCAGGTCCGGCAACGGCGCGTCCTGGTCACGCAAGGCGGCACGAATCCGTTCCGGCAAGGGGCCTTCCTGATCGGCCCGCCAACGACGGAATTCCAGCTCGCATTGTTCCCGAGCCAGCGCCTCCGCTTGGGGATCGGCCAAACGCGGGCGCGCCGCCAGCAGGTCGGCGGAAAGAATCAGAGCATCGCGGGGCTGACCGTAATGCACCGGCACCGGCACCGCCCGGCGCAGGGCCTCGGCATGCGCCGGCGGGCGACCCTGAAAATGCACCTCGGCACCGTCCGGGCACGCCTCCATCAGTTGCTCGAGCATGTAAACGAAGCCGATCACCATGGATTCAATCACGAAGCTGCGCACCGGCCCCGGGCCAAAGTCAGTGCGAAAGCAGAGCGCCTGGCGGTGATCACCCAGCAACTCGCGTTCAACATTGAGAAACGGAGCACGCAGCCCGAGATAGCGGCGCGCGGCATCCAGACCGTCATCGAGGGTGGGGCTGGAAAGCGCCAGCAGCCCCAGCGGGCCGTGCAAGGTGATGCGCATCGCTTTCGCGTAACGGAACCCCAACCCGGCGCCACCCACCAGCGCCAGCCCCGCTTCCGCCGCCAGGTTGGCGCGGTCCATGGGCAGCCGGCATTCCGGCGCCAGCAACTGATCGCGGCGCAGATCGAGGGCACGCAACAACGGCGCCGGGTCATGCCCAAGCTCCTTGAGCACATCACACAGCAGAACCACGTAGATGCCGGGGATACCGGGCGTGAACCAGGAGCGGCCCGAAATCACCACAGGTTGGCCCTCCACAACAAGACCGGGAAGCGTCGACTGGACCATAGTTGTTGTCATCAATCAATGGCACCACCGCCGGGAGATCCCGATGAAACTGCTGTCCCGTTCGCGCCGCGCCGTGGCGCGGCTGCCGATCCGCCCACGGCGGATGAATTTCGCCTTTCAAGGCTTCGAGAACAGCCGCTACTGGTTCGACAACGATCCGGTGCTGACCCATTTCATGAATGTGCTGTCGGTGACCTTCCCCGATGGCGAACGGTTTTTCGTGGACGCGGTACGCGCCTTCCGCGATCGGGTCGATGACCCGCAACGACAAAAAGACATCTCCGGCTTTATTGGCCAGGAAGCCATGCATTCGCTCGAACACAAAGCCTTCAACGATCTGGTCGCCGGCCACGGTGACGGCTATGACGCTCTGGTGGACGAAGCGCTTACGGTGACGCAACGGCTGCTGGCCGGTGCCCGCAAACACCTGAGCGCGGAGCGGCAACTGGCCGCCACCGCCGGGCTGGAACACATCACCGCGATTCTCGCCGATGTGATTCTCCGCCGCGCCGACATGGTGGAAAAAATGGACCCGGCGGTGCGCCCGCTCTGGGTATGGCACGCCATCGAGGAAACCGAGCACAAGGCGGTGGCGTTTGATCTCTATCAGGACGTGGAGAACGGTTATTGGAAGCGTCAACGGGCGTTTCTCTACGGCACCGCCTACCTGACCGCGTTCAGCACTTACTTCACCTGGCAGTTCCTGAAACACGACGGCGTGCACCGCCAACCGCTCGTTCTGGCCAAGGGCCTGTGGAAGATGTTTGGCTACAAAGGCGTGGTCAGCCAGGCGATTCCGTCGTGGTTCCAGTATCTGCGCCCGGGCTTTCACCCCTGGCAGGACGACAACAGCGAACTGGCCGACGCCTTGCGCGCCACCCTGCCGGAACCAGCCGTCTCGGCGGTGGCCTGAACGAAGCGCCCCGGCCACCGCCCGCTGATGAGCCTGGTGGCGGCTGGACTGCCGCCCGGCTGCGCCGGTTCGCGGTCGAGGACCGCTCCCACAGCGGCTTCGTTGGTGGGCGGGCGACTCCGACGAGGCGCCTTTGCCCAGCCTCTCCGGCAAATCATATGGCCAAGCATTCGTTTCCTCCCACAAAAAACACGCCCTGCTACAGCGCCGCTGTGGGAGCGGTCCCTGACCGCGAAATCTTTTGGCCGGAGGCACGGCGCCATTGCCCCGAACCTGACAAGGTCGTAACGCCGCCCATTCTATTCGGGCCGTGCCCGCCATCCCTGGCGCAACACCGTGCCTCTCTGATTGCCCGGCCCGGCCATCCCTGGCCGGTCGTAACGCCGCCCATTCTATTCGAGCCGTGCCTGCCATCCCTGGCGCGACACCGTGCCTCTCTGATTGCCCGGCCCGGCCATCCCTGGCCGGTCGTAACGCCGCCCATTCTATTCGAGCCGTGCCTGCCATCCCTGGCGCGACACCGTGCCTCTCTGATTGCCCGGCCCGGCCATCCCTGGCCGGTCGTAACGCCGCCCTAGGCGGCGTTACCCCTCCTGGAGCAGCTTGCGGAGGTCGATCAGGGAGGCGTTGGCGCGGGCGATGTAGTTGGCCATGACCAGGGAATGGTTGGCGAACAAGCCGAAGCCGGAGCCGTTGAGGATCACCGGGCTCCACATGGAGGCCTGAGTGGCTTCCAGTTCGCGCACCATTTGCCGGAAGCTGACGGTCGCATGCTTGTTGCGCAGCACCTCGGCGAAGTCCACTTCCATGGCGCGCATCAGTTGCACCAGAGCCCAGGAGGCGCCACGGGCTTCGTAGAAAACGTCATCGATTTTCAGCCACGGGGTATGGACGCGGGTTTCCTGCTGGTCCAATTGGTTGAGCGAGGCATCGGTCTCGGTGTTGAGCTGCACTCGCCCAACGCTCTGGCTGAGGTTCTGGCTCAGCGACCCGAGCCGGTTCTGCACCTCATTGAGCCAATCGCTGAGGTTGTCCGCACGAGCGTAGAAATGCGTGCTGCCGTCGTTGCGGCGCAGCGCGGCGAGGTACTTGTTCAACGCGTCGATGCCACGCTGGTATTCGCTTTCGGTGGCCGGCATCGCCCAGCTTTGGGCGTCGAAATTGAACTGTGGCTCGGCCACCGACAGGAAGCGATCTTCCTGGCTCTGCGATTGCGAGCGGCTCATGTCGCGGCGCATCACCCGGGTGACATCACGAAGCTGCACCAGCACGCCGTATTCCCAGGCGGGCATGTTATCCAGCCACAACCGGTGCGGCATCATGTCGTTGCTCAGGTAGCCGCCGGGTTTGTCCAGCAGGGTGCTGGCCACGTGAATGACCTCGCGGGTAACGGTTTCACCGGCCACCGCGCCGTCGCGCTTGCTGACCTCGGTCAGCGGCGGCTCCCAGCTCCAGTACCAGCCCAGCACCACGTCCACCAGCAGCAGGATCAGTACCAGCGCCAACAGGCCCTTCCAGATGCGGTTGCTCTTCGGGTCCAGAAGGGTGTCGCCCATTTTCTGGCTGAATTTATCTTCGCTCATCGATTCTCCCCGGTGTGTGGTCGCCGTCCATGTCGCCGCCCACTATAGCCCAGCGCCGGGTTAAGCGGCAGGCAACGTCAGGATCACCGCCGCCGGCAGACCGGCATCGCGCACACGGAAACGCAGATCGCCACCATATAGCCGCAGCAGGCGATCGACAATGGACAGACCCAGCCCCGCACCGGAGCTTTCTTCATTGCCACGGCTGAAGCGTCCGGTCAGGCGGGCGCCTTCCTGGTCGTCCAGGCCGGCGCCTTCATCGGTGATGGTGAACACCACGGTGGCCGCGCCTGGCTGCGCGCGGGCGCCGACCTCCACGCGGCCGCCGACCGGGGAATAGCGGCAAGCGTTATCGATCAGATTGCGCAGCAGCACCTGCAGCGCCTCGGCGGGCAGCGCCACCGGCAACGGCTGGTCCGTGGCCAGCACCAGACGCTGGTCACGCTGCTGCGCCAGGGAGGCCAGCAGCGCCAGAGTATCGCGGGCCACGTCAGTGGCGTCGCAGGTGTCGCCCTGGCCGGCCAACTGCTGGGGGTCAAGACGCGCCAGCGCCAACAGTTGTTCCACCGTCCGCGAGGCGCGATCAACCGCCCGGCTGAGTTGTGCCATGGACGCTCTGACACCCTCCGGGTCATCCAGATGGGCGGCGTTGTCGGCGTGCAGCCGCAGCACCATCAGTAGCGTGCGCAGCTCATGGGCGGCGTCGGCGGTGAAGCGCTTTTCCCGCTCCAGCGCGCCGGAAAGACGGCTGAGTAAGGTGTTGATGGCGTCGGTAAGCGGTGCCAGCTCACGCACCGGGCGCGCCCGTAACGGGGTGAGGTTGCCGGAGTCACGCGCCGCCACCGACCGGGCCAGGCGCGTCAACGGCCGCAAGCCCCGCCCCACCGCCAGCCACACCAGCAGAATCACCACCGGCACGCTCAGCAAATAAGGCGCCAGAACGGTGCCGGCCACGTTACGCACCAACGAGCGGCGGGCGTGTTCGCTTTCGCCCACCACCACCCAGCGATCACCTTCCAGCGGCATCGCGTAGGAATGCCAGCCATCCTGATTGCGGTACCGTCCGCCGCTGGCGGCCCGGGCTGGCGTGATGTCCACCAGGGGCTGTGCGGGCGCGCCATCGCTGCCCAACACCAGCTCACCGTGGCGCCAGAACTGATAGATAAAATAACGCCGGTAGCGGTGCTCATCTTCGTCGAGGGTGACCACCGCCGGATCGGGGATTTGCCCGGCCTGCCAGAACGCCGCCAGCAGGCGGGCACTTTGCACCAGTTCGGCGTCGTACTGCTCATCCATTTCGTGATAGAGGGAACGGTAGGTGGCCCAGCCCAGCAGCACGCCCCCGCCGAGGATCACCGCCAGCAGCGCGATCATCAGAAAACGGCGAATCGAGAACATCAGGCGCCACTCCCTCCGGCGCCGGGGTCGAGCCGGTAACCGACCCCGCGCACGGTGCGAATCATGTCGCTGCCAAGCTTGCGACGCAGGTGGTGCACATGCACCTCCAGAGCATTGCTCTCGACTTCGTCGGACCAGCCGTACAGCGCCTGTTCAAGTTGTTCGCGCGTGAACACCCGGCCCGGCTGACGGGCCAGGGTCATCAGCAGGGACATTTCGCGGCGCGGCATGGACACCACCTCCCCGCCCACGGTGACGGTCATCGCCTGGGGGTCGATACTGACCGCGCCCAGGTTCAGCGTCCGGCGCGCCGGCTCGGCGCCCCGGCGCAGGCGGGCACGCAGACGCGCACGCAGTTCATCCACCGCGAACGGCTTGATCAGATAGTCGTCGGCGCCGGCGTCCAGGCCGGTGATGCGATCATCCAGACGGTCGCGGGCACTGATGATGATCACCGGCACGTCCTTATGTTTTTCCCGCACCGCGCGCAACGCCTGCACCCCATCCAGCCCGGGCAGACCGAGATCCAGCAACATCAGGTCGAACTGGCCGGCATCGATGGCCGGCAACACCAGATCGCCCCGGTTGACATGGTCCAGGGTGTAGCCGTCGTGGCGCAACGCCCGCAACAGGCCGTCCGCCAGCATTTCATCGTCTTCCACCAGCAATATGCGCATTTCCCTTCACCTTCGCCCACGCCGCCTACGGGCACTATAGAGTGCGGATTTTCCGGCCACCAGCGCTTTGCTTCGCCGCCACGATACGCCCACAATGGCGACCTTTCGGGGGCGGCGATTATCGGGCGGATGTCTTAAGCCTGTCTTAACCCTGTCTTAACGGGCATCAGTGTTAATCGGCTCTGGCGACACAAGCGGAGCATCTTCTGCTCCTTTTTCGCGGGCGACTGACGGAACCTCCGGGCCATCGGCGAGCTCCAAACCGGAGTTTTGATTGGGAGCGATTCATGAGGCACATTTCACGGGGGCTGATGATTGGCCTGGGCCTGCTGTTCAGTGGCCTGGCCATGGCGTTGTCGTTGGGTGGCAACGGTGGCTTCGACGATGAAGCTCCGCCGTCGGTGGATGAGGCGATCCAGGTGGTCCCGGACCAGGACTGGGACCAGCAGAAGCTGATCGTCAGTTTCAGCCTGCTCGATGGCGTGTACCTGTACCAGCACCGGCTCGGCTTTACCCTGCGTGACACCAACGGCAATGAGCTGGAAAGCTTCGACGATCTGGCGTTACCGCCCGGCGAGGATAAGCACGACGAAATTTACGGCGACGTTAAGGTGTATCACCAACAGCTGGATGTGGATCTGCCGCTGCGCAGCGTGCCGCTGGCCGCCACCGAGCTGGAAGTGCGTTACCAGGGTTGCATCGAGAACCGCTTGTGCTACCCGCCACAGACCCGCACCTTCACCTTCGAGGCGCCCGGCCCCACGGCCAGCGCCCCGACCAGCGCGCCGGCCGCCGTGGTGGCGGGCAGCGACGACGACGGCGGCTTCGTTGCCACGCTGTTCTCCGAAGACGCCAACGCCTTCAGCCACTGGATGCGCGACCAGAGCCTGACCCTGATTATTGGTCTGTTTTTTGTCGGCGGGCTGCTGCTCGCCTTCACGCCGTGCGTGTTCCCGATGGTGCCGATTCTGTCCGGCATCATCGCTGGGGAAAAGACCCCCAGCGCGCGGCGCGGCTTTGTTCTCAGTCTTGCCTATGTGCTCGGCGTGGCGGTGCCTTACACCCTGGCCGGGCTGCTGGTGGCGCTGTTCGGCGCCGGCCTGAATCTGCAATTCCTGCTGCAGCAGCCGGCGGCGATCATCACCAGCGTGGTGATCTTCGTGCTGCTGGCGCTGTCCATGTTCGGCCTCTATGAGCTGCAGTTGCCGGAACGGCTGCGCAGCCGGCTCAGCGGCGCCGGGCCCAACGGCGGCGGCGGCCTGGCCGGCGCCGCCGTGATGGGCGCGATCTCGGCGCTGGTGGTGTCGCCCTGCGTGACGCCGATTCTGGCCGGCGCACTGTTGTATGTGGCCGGCAGCGGCGATGCCGCCACCGGCGCGGCGTCGCTGTTCGCGCTGTCCATGGGCATGGGGGTGCCGTTACTGATTTTCGGCACCGGCGGCGGCCATTTGCTGCCCCGCGCCGGCCAATGGATGGACGAGGTAAAACGTTTCTTCGGCGTGGTGATGCTGGCGGTGGCGATCTGGCTGCTGGATCGCATCGTCAGCGACGTACTGACCCTGGGCCTGTATGGCGTGCTGGCCGCCTGCTATGGCGTCCAACTCGGCGCCCTGGAAGCCGGCGGATCGCGCCTCAAGCGAGCGCTGGCTCTGGTGCTCGCCTTGTACGGGGCGATCATGCTGGTCGGCGCCGCCAGCGGCGGCGATGATCCCTGGCAACCGCTGGCCCGGCTGGGCCAGAGTGACCGCCCCGCCGCGACCGCCGCCGGTGCCCCGGCCAACGACGCCGGCAACGTCGCCCCGGTGGCCGCCGAACACGGCGCCTGGACCACCCTGAATGGCCGCCAGGCGCTTAACCAGGCCCTGGCGGATTCGGCGAACCAAGGCACGCCGGTACTGGTGGACTTCTTCGCCGAGTGGTGCGTGGCCTGCAAGGTGCTGGAAGAAACCACCCTCAGCAACGAGCGCGTGCTCAAGGCGATGCAAGACTTCCACCTGTACCGGGTGGACATCACCGAGATCAACGACGAAAACCAACAAATCATGGCCGATTACCAGATCTTCGGCCTGCCCAGCCTGGTGTTCTTCGACAACGGCGGCCGCGAAATCGCCGACTCCCGAGTGCTCGGCGAAATGGGCCCGGAGCGGTTTCTTCAGCATTTGGATAAGCGGGTAATGCCAGCGCTGAAACCTTGAAGCGCCGGACGCTAGACGCCGGACGCCGGACGCCGGACGCTAAAAGTCAAAAGCGGGGGCTACGTTGCGAATACGCGAAGTGCCCGTTGCGGAGTCGCAATGCGATCAGCCCCGGGTTCTGAACTTAGCGTCCGGCGTCCGGCGTCTAGCGTCCAGCGCGGCGGCACAGCCGCCGCCCGCGTAATGTAACCAATAATGTAAAGCCCTTTTTTCCTTGCGCGAATACCCCTAGACTGCAAACCGGTAGGAGAAACCCCACAACTCGGCGTTTTTCCGACACGTTCAGCGCAGATATCGACACTTTCAGGGGTAACCATCTTGGCTACCATACTCGTATTGCACGGCCCCAATCTGAATCTGCTCGGCCAACGCGAGCCGGACAAATACGGCTCCACCACGCTGGCGCAGATCAACCAGAGCCTGCAGGCCCAGGCCGGCGATGCCGGGCATCACCTGCTGCACCTGCAAAGCAATGCCGAGTACGAGTTGATTGAGCGCCTTCATGAAGCCCGCACCGAGGGGGTCGATTTCATTCTGATCAACCCGGCGGCCTTCACGCACACCAGCGTTGCCCTGCGCGACGCTCTTTTGGCGGTGGCGATCCCCTTTATCGAGGTGCATCTGTCCAACATCCACCGCCGGGAAACCTTTCGCCACCACTCCTATTTCTCGGACATCGCCGAGGGTGTGATCTGCGGCCTGGGTGCCACGGGTTACCGACTGGCGCTGTCCGCCGCCCTGGAAAAACTGGATTGAGCATGGACATTCGAAAAATCAAGAAGCTGATCGAGCTGCTGGAGGAATCCGGCATTGAGGAACTGGAAATCCGCGAAGGCGAGGAATCGGTGCGCATCAGCCGTGGCAGCACCCGCCAGCCGATTTATGCCCAGGCTCCGGCGCTCGCCCCCGCGCCCGCACCGGTTGCGCCGGCACAAGCTCCAGGCGCTCCGGCGGTGGAAGACAACACCCCCAGCGGCCACCTGGTGCGCTCACCGATGGTCGGCACTTTCTATCGCTCACCGTCACCGGGCGCCGCCTCGTTCGTGGAAGTGGGCCAGAAGGTGAAAGCCGGCGAGGTGCTGTGCATCGTCGAGGCGATGAAGATGATGAATCAGATCGAGGCGGACAAATCCGGCACCATCGATGCCATTCTGGTGGAGGACGGCGAGCCGGTGGAATTCGATCAGCCCCTGTTCTCCGTCGTATAACGGGAGCCGGTGATGCTTGAAAAAGTTCTGATTGCCAACCGAGGCGAAATTGCCCTGCGAATTCTGCGCGCCTGCAAAGAGCTCGGCATTCGCACCGTGGCGGTGTACTCCAAGGCCGACCGCGACCTGATGCACGTGCGGCTGGCCGATGAGGCGGTGTGCATCGGCCCGGCGTCGTCCACCGATTCCTATTTGAACATTCCCGCCATCATCAGCGCCGCCGAGGTCACCGACGCGGACGCCATTCACCCCGGCTACGGGTTCCTGGCGGAAAACGCCGACTTCGCGGAAAGCGTCGAGCGTTCCGGATTTATCTTTATCGGACCGCGCGCTGACACCATTCGCCTGATGGGCAACAAGGTCTCGGCGATCACCGCGATGATGCAAGCCGGCGTACCGACGGTGCCCGGCTCCAACGGCCCGGTCGGTGATGACACCGACGCCACCCTGATGATGGCCGAGGAAATCGGTTACCCGATCATCATCAAGGCCGCCTCCGGTGGCGGCGGGCGCGGCATGCGCGTGGTGGAAGACCGCAAACAACTGCTCAACGCGGTGGCACTGACCCGCGCCGAAGCCAAGAACGCGTTCGGCGACGCCACCGTGTACATGGAAAAATTTCTGCAGCAGCCTCGCCATGTGGAAATCCAAGTGCTTTCCGATGGCGCCGGCCATGCCGTGCACCTGGGCGACCGGGACTGCTCCCTGCAGCGTCGCCACCAGAAAGTGGTGGAAGAAGCGCCGGCGCCGGACATCCCGGTTCACCTTAAAGAAGAGGTGGCGCAACGCTGCGTCAACGCCTGCAAGGAAATCAACTATCGGGGCGCCGGCACCTTTGAGTTTCTCTACGAAAACGAGCGCTTCTATTTCATCGAGATGAACACCCGCGTTCAGGTGGAGCACCCGGTCACCGAAATGATCACCGGCGTGGACATCGTCAAGGAGCAATTGCGCATTGCCGGCGACGAAGGCCTGAACCTGAAACAGGAAGACATCCTGTTCCAGGGCCACGCCATTGAGGTGCGGGTCAACGCGGAAGACCCGGTCAGCTTCGTGCCCTGCCCGGGCAAAATCACCTATTTCCACGCCCCCGGCGGCAACGGCGTGCGGGTCGATTCGCACATCTACGGCGGTTACACCGTGCCCCCCTACTACGACTCACTGATCGGCAAGCTGATCACCTGGGGTGAAAACCGCGACGTGGCGTTCGCGCGCATGCGCAACGCGCTGGAAGAGATCGTGGTGGAAGGCATCAAAACCAACATCGCCCTGCACCGCGACAAAATCTTCCGCGACCCCGCGTTCGAAAAAGGCGGCGTGGATATCCATCATTTGGAAAGGAAGTTGGGGAGTCATTGACGCCTGGCGCCAGACGCCGGACGCCGGACGCCGGACGCTAAACCCGAGACGGAAACCGTTGGTGTGTTTCCTGAGAACGAAGCAGAAAACACACCGAGAATCTCAGCAACGGGTTTAGCGTCCGGCGTCCGGCGTCCGGCGTCTAGCATCCAGCCCTAAAACAAATAATCCCGAATCCGCTCCGCCACTTCACGCACCTCACTGAACGGCAAATCCGCGGCGTCGCGGTAGCCGAACAACAGGGCATCGATCAGTTCCGCGCGCAGGTGCGGGCGGTCTTCCTCGCAGCGCAAAAAATGGCCCCAGTTACGCCGCCGCGCCCAGCGTGACATGGACCAGGGGCGCACTTTCATATCGAGCAGGTCGATCAGCCCGATGCGCAGCCCGTCGATGACGATGTTGCCCGGGTGCACCGAGCGGAAAAATACGCCTTGGCGGTGCAACCGCGCCAGGAACACGCCGACCCGGTAGAGCGTCTGGGTGTCCACCGCGTTGCGCGCCAGCAGCGCGCGTAAAGTATCGCCGGGCATCGGTCGGTACACCGCCACGGTGTGCGGCTCGCCAATGATCCGATGCAGGCTCTCGACCTCAACAGTGGGAATGCGCAGGCGGTCGAGCTGGCGCGCGTGGCGGGCAAAGCGCACCGCCGCCGGCGACAGCAACTCCCGGTTGAAATAGCGCTTGCGACGAAAATATTTCAGGTAACGCCCGTCCTCAAGCCTGAGAACCTTGATCCCGTGGCTGTCCCGCTCCACCACTTCCGACCGCTCCACCACGCGCTCAAGCTGTTCGCGGCTGAGAGGATGGATACGAATCATGACGGCGAGTCTCCTTGGTGAACGAGGCGGGCCGAGCCGAGCATTGCCAGGCCCCACCCCGCGGCTTAACGCTGGCGCGTGAAACGGGGCACGATCGCCCCGGTACGTTCCATGTAATCGAGATAACGGTGACCATGCCGCTCCAGGCGCTGCTGTTCTTCCACAGGCACCCGCAACAGATAGACGAGAATAAACGTCAGTGCCGCCGCCGGCCCGGCCAGCCAGTTCTGCAGCAGCAGCAATTGCGCCAGCGACCACAGCAACATGGCGGCGTACACCGGGTGACGCAGATAACGGTAGACGCCGCGATCCATGACCGTGGTGCCATCACCGGGGTGGCGGCTGGCCCAGTCGCTGTTGGCCCGCCAGAACAGCCATACCGCGGCGGCACCCAGCATCAGGCCAAACCAGGCGAACTCATCCAGGAACATGAAGTCGGCGAATTCAAACCAGGGCACCAGGTTATCGAGCAGCGGAATCACCACCATGGTGATCGCCACCAGAGTCACCAGCACCAGTTGCTCCACGTCCAGCGGCGGCGCCGGGCGGTGCCGGGCGCGCACCGGCCGGCGCACGCCCAGCCAGTGCAGCAAAAGGCTGGCGGAGGTCATCAGTACCAGAACCAGTTCGGCGGCGTTCTCGGTCATAGCGACACAACGGTGAGGGGCAAAATGGAATCTCCATGGTACTCCCGCCGGGTGAAAAAATCGCCTCCCTGGCGGGGCTTGGCTTATACTGCCGCCGACTTCTCCGCCCTCCCTTGTTCAGGAGCCGCCATGGCCTGGCTTCAACTGCACATCGCCACCGATCCCCGGCAGGCGGACGCCTTCCAGGACGCCCTGGAAAGCCTCGGCTCAAGCGCCGTGACCCTCACCGACGGCGCCGACCAGCCGGTGTTCGAACCGCCACCGGGCGCCCGGCCACTGTGGAACGCCACTGTGGTGACCGCTCTGTTCGAGGCCGGCACCGACACCGATGCGGTGCTGCGTGCCCTGGCGGAACGTGGCCTCAAGCCGGGCGAGCACCGGGTCGAGCCGCTCGCCGAACAGGTCTGGGAGCGGGCCTGGATGGACAGCTTCGCGCCGATGCGCTTCGGCCAGCGGTTGTGGATCGTGCCGAGCTGGAGCGCGCCGCCGGTCCCGCAGGCGGTCAACCTGAAACTGGACCCGGGGCTGGCCTTCGGCCCCGGCACCCATGAAACCACGGCGTTGTGCCTGGAATGGCTGGAGGGCACCGGGCTGGCCGGCCGCGAAGTGCTCGACTTCGGCTGTGGCTCCGGCGTATTGGCGATCGCCGCCCTGCTGCTGGGCGCCGCGCATGCCCTGGGCACTGACATCGACGACCAGGCTCTCACCGCCAGCCGCGACAACGCCACCAGCAACGCCGTGTCGGAGCGCCTGAGCCTGTGCCAGCCGGCGGCGATGCCCGCCGGCTACCGTTGTGACGCTCTGATCGCCAATATTCTCGCCGGCCCGCTGATCGAGCTGGCGCCGACGCTGGCCGGCTATTGCCGCCCCGGCGCACCGATGGCGCTGTCCGGTATTCTCGCCGATCAGGCCGAGGCGGTGCGCGACGCCTATGCGCCCTGGTTCGATCTCAACCCGCTCAGCCAGCGCGGTGACTGGGTGCGCGTGGACGGCCATCGCAAGAGCGATTGATTCCGAGCGCCGCCACTGGGAAGGTAAAATCAGCGCGGCCGCCATCACAGAAGAGTCCTCCCGCCGCGCTTTGCTCTTGCGGCAACACCGACTTTTTCTGTACAACGGAACTCGGCCTTTGATCTGATCGGCGATGGCGCCCGGTCCTCCGGAATGCCTCCTTCGGGTTCAACGGCTCCCCAATCATCGAGACCACCATGGCCGGCCAGTACAAAACCCGCTGCCCGCATTGCGGCGCCCAGTTCAAAATCAGCGACGAGCATCTCGGCCAGGCTCAGGGGGCCGTGCGCTGTGGTTCCTGTTTGCAGATTTTCCAGGCCACCGATCATCTGGTGGGAGAACCACCGGCGGTGGAACAGGCCGCCACGCCACCGCAATGGCAATACGCGCTGGACATGGACCCGGAAGCCGACCGCCAAACGCCCGCCCACGCCGGCGGCGTTGCCCCGGCGGGCCTGGAACTGAGCGACTCCTTTCTGTCCCTGGACCAGGACGAGCCGGACCACGCCCCGGGGCTCGAGGGGCAGCAGGACGCCCTGGGCGGCAACGCCGACGAGTCCTGGGCCGAAGCGCTGCTGGAGGATCTGGAAGACCAGGCCGAGCCGGTCTCCACCGCGCCGCCGCCGGCCGCCACCGCGGCACCGGCCCCCCGCGCTCCGGCACGTCACGACGACAGCTTCGATTTTCTGAACGCCAGCCCGCCGCGTCACGCCTTTGAGCCCGCCGACAGCAACCCGGGGGGTGGCCGCCGCGGCGTCAGCCAGGTTCTCAAATGGCTGCCTCTGGTGATTCTGGCTCTGCTGGTGCTCGCCGGCCAATACGCCTGGTTTCATTTCGATACCCTGGCGCGCTCGCCACAGTGGCGCCCGCTCTACGCCCAGGCCTGCGAAGTGATCGGCTGCCAGTTGCCACTGCAATCGGATCTGCGTTACCTGCGCGGCGCCAATCTGGTGGTGCGCAGCCATCCCCACTACGACAACGCGCTGGTGGTGGATGCCCTGCTGTTCAATGAAGGGCGCTGGCCGCAGCCATTCCCGGTGCTGGAATTGACGTTCAGCGATCTGGAGGGCGAACCGGTGGCGAGCCGCCGTTTTCAGCCCGTGGAATATCTGCACGGGGAGCTCGGCGAACTGCGGCAACTGCCAGTGCAAACGCCGGTCCATGTGGCTCTGGAGATCGTTGACCCGGGCAGCCGCGCGGTCAGCTATCATTTGCGCCTGTTGCCCGCGCCCGCCTCATCCTCACGCCTGAGCCTGGCCCGCTAGGCGCCGCCGACTCACTTCCCGGGCACGCCCCAGCCCAGCGACCTGGCCGGACCAACCTGGCCGGGCCAACCAGGCTGGGACTTTCCCCCGCCGGGCAGGATCTCTATCATGGTCGCCCCGCGCCAGCGCGGCCGCGCCCGGCGCCTTATGCCGGTGCGCCCCGACCCCGCACCCACCCGCTCGGACGCCTCACCATGCGCATCGGTCCCTACAGCCTGCCCAATCGCCTGATCCTGGCCCCCATGGCCGGCGTCACCGATCAGCCGTTCCGCCGGCTGTGCCGGGAGCTGGGCGCCGGCCTGGTGGTCTCGGAGATGGTCACGTCCGACACCCGCCTGTGGGACTCGCGCAAATCCCGCCAGCGGCTGGATCACAGCGGCGAGCCCGGGCCGATTTCGGTCCAGATCGCCGGCGGCGAACCGAGCATGATGGCGGAGGCGGCGCGCGCCAACGTGGACCGGGGCGCGCAGATCATCGACATCAACATGGGCTGCCCGGCCAAGAAAGTGTGCAAACGCGCCGCCGGCTCGGCGCTGCTGTGCGACCCGGATCTGGTGGCGCGCATCCTCGACGCGGTGGTCGCCGCCGTGGACGTGCCAGTGACCCTCAAGATCCGCACCGGGCCGACGCCGGAGCAACGCAATGCGCTGCACATCGCCCGGCTCGCTGAGCAGGCTGGCATCCAGGCGCTGGCGATTCATGGCCGTACCCGCGCCGACAAATTCAACGGCGAGGCGGAATTCGACACCATCCGCGAGGTGGTGGCGGCGGTGTCGATTCCCGTTATCGCCAACGGTGATATCGATTCGCCACAAAAAACCGAACGGATACTGGAAACCACGGGCGCCGGTGGTATCATGATCGGCCGCGCTGCCCAAGGTAATCCCTGGATATTCCGGGACACCGTGCATTACCTGGAGCACGGTCGGTTGCCGCCGGCACCGCTGGTGGAGGATGTTCAGGATCGCGTGCTCTCGCATCTGACCGACCTGCACCACTTCTACGGCGAGTATTCCGGCGTGCGCATCGCTCGCAAACACCTGGGCTGGTATACGCAGAATTTGCCCGGTGGCGAGGACTTCCGGCGCGGTTTCAACAATTTGGAAAAGGCCGGCCAACAATGGCGGGCCGTTGAGCAGTTTTTCCTACAGATCAGCGCCCTGGGCGACCGCATTCGATTCGGTCGCTATGGCGAAGTGTCTGCCCGGAACAAAGACGGAGCATTGGCCGCATGACCCTTTCTGCACGGACACTGACAGAAATGAATACCGCTGAAACACGCAAACCGCACCTCACGCTGGCCCGCAGCGAAACCCACGACACGCTGCGCAACTGCGTGCGACGCTCACTCGCCGACTATTTCAATCAACTCGACGGCGAGCCAGTCAGCGAGCTCTACCAGATGGTACTGGCGGAGATGGAAATCCCCCTGCTGGAGAAAGTGCTGGAATACACCCGGGGCAACCAGACCAAGGCCGCCGAGCTGCTTGGCCTGAACCGCGGCACCCTGCGTAAGAAACTCAAACAGTACGGCCTGCTCTGAAGCAATCCGTAATGTCGGGGGCAGTGGAAACTGCCCCTTTCTTTTTGGTAACGCTAACACGCAACACGCTGCACGCTGGCACGCCCCCCACAAAACCGCTCACACCCCCGCGTGAAAGCGTGTTGCGTGAAGCGTGCCAGCGTCACCAAAGGTGACCCACCATGAGCAAGGCCGTTGAACGCGCGCTGATCAGCGTCTCCGACAAAACCGGCATCGTTGACTTCGCCCGAGCCCTCACCGAACGGGGCGTGCAACTGCTGTCCACCGGCGGTACCTTCAAAGCGATCCGCGAAGCGGGCATCGCGGTGCTCGAAGTCTCCGAACACACCGGCTTCCCGGAAATGATGGATGGCCGGGTGAAAACCCTGCACCCCACCATTCACGGCGGCATTCTTGGCCGCCGTGGCCAGGACGACGCGGTGATGGCGGACAACGGCATCGCCCCCATCGATCTGGTGGTGGTCAATCTGTACCCGTTCGAGCGCACTGTCGCCAATCCGGATTGCAGCCTGGAAGACGCCATCGAGAACATCGACATCGGCGGCCCGACCATGGTGCGCTCGGCGGCCAAGAACAACGCCCATGTGGGCATTGTCACCGACACCGCCGACTATTCGCGCGTGCTTGAAGACATGTCCGCCAATGGCGGCACCCTCTCCGAAGCGCTGCGCTTTGACCTGGCGATCAAGGCGTTCGAGCACACCGCCGCCTACGACAGCGCCATCGCCAACTATTTTGGCCGCCGGGTCGGCAACGGCAGCGCCGACTTCCCGCGCACCATCAACCTGAACTTCGTCAAAGCTCAGGAGATGCGCTACGGCGAGAACCCGCACCAGAAAGCGGCGTTCTACACCGAGCGCCACCCCGGCGACGCCTCGGTGGCCACCGCCCGCCAGTTGCAGGGCAAGGAACTCAGCTACAACAACATCGCTGACACCGACGCCGCTCTGGAGTGCGTCAAGTCGTTCACCAAACCGGCCTGCGTGATCGTCAAGCACGCCAACCCGTGTGGCGTGGCGGTCAGCCTGGACGGCATCGGCGCGGCCTACGATCTGGCCTTCGCCACCGACCCGGAATCCGCGTTCGGCGGCATCATTGCCTTTAACCGCGAGCTGGACGCCGACACCGCGCGGGCCATCGTTGATCGCCAGTTCGTGGAAGTGATCATCGCGCCGTCCGCCAGCGACGAGGCCCTGGCGATCACCGCCGCCAAGAAAAACGTGCGCGTGCTGGTGTGCGGCCAGTGGCAGGGCGCCACCGCCGGCGGCCTGGATTACAAGCGCGTCAACGGTGGCCTGCTGGTGCAGGACCGGGACACCGGCATGATCGGCGAAAGCGAGCTTAAGGTGGTCAGCAAACGCGCCCCCACCGAGGCGGAAATGCACGATCTGATCTTCGCCTGGAAAGTCGCCAAATTCGTTAAGTCCAACGCCATCGTGTACGCCAAAAACCGCCAAACCGTGGGCGTTGGCGCCGGCCAGATGAGCCGCATCAACTCCGCCCGCATCGCCGCCATCAAGGCCGAACACGCGGGCCTGGCGGTGCAAGGCTCGGTGATGGCCTCGGACGCCTTCTTCCCGTTCCGCGACGGCATCGACAACGCCGCCGAAAACGGCGTGCGCTGCGTGATCCAACCCGGCGGCTCGATTCGTGACGAAGAAGTCATCGCCGCCGCCGACCAAGCGGACATGGCGATGGTGTTCACGGGAATGCGGCATTTTCGGCATTGACGCTGGACGCCGGACGCTCAACCCGGAAACGGGGAAGTATGACGTGTTTCCTGAGAGCAAGGCAGAAAACACTTCGTGCCTTTCGGAGCCAGGGTTTAGCGTCAGGCGTCCGGCGTCCAGCGTCAGGCGTCAGGCGTCAGGCGTCCGACGCCAACCCAACCAACAACTGAACCATCTATAGCCAATGGAACTCACCATGAAGGTACTCATCATCGGCTCCGGCGGGCGCGAGCACGCTCTGGCCTGGAAGGTGGCGCAAGCCGGCGACGTGGAGAAGGTGCTGGTGGCGCCGGGTAACGCCGGTACCGCCCGGGAAGCCGGGGTCGAGAACGTGGCCATCGATGTGATGGACCAGCAGGCGCTCGCCGATCTGGCCGAGCGCGAAGGCGTGGCGCTGACCATTGTCGGCCCGGAGGCGCCGCTGGTGGCCGGCGTGGTGGATTACTTCCAAAGTCGCGGGCTGAAATGCTTCGGCCCCAAACAGGCGGCCGCGCAACTGGAAGGTTCGAAAGCGTTCACCAAGGACTTTCTCGCCCGCCACCACATTCCCAGCGCCGCCTACGGCAATTTCACCGACGTCGACGAGGCGCTCGCCTACCTGCGCGAACACGGCGCGCCGATCGTGGTCAAGGCCGACGGCCTGGCCGCCGGCAAAGGGGTGATCGTGGCGATGACCCTGGAAGAAGCGGAAGAAGCGGTGCGCGACATGCTCGGCGGCAACCGCTTCGGCGACGCCGGCCATCGGGTGGTGATCGAGGAATTTCTGGAAGGCGAAGAAGCCAGCTTTATCGTGCTGGTGGACGGCGAACACATTCTGCCGATGGCCACCAGCCAGGATCATAAGCGCGTCGGCGACGGCGACAGCGGCCCCAATACCGGCGGCATGGGCGCCTACTCGCCGGCGCCGGTGGTCACCGACGAGATCCACCAGCGCATCATGGATCAGGTGATCCGCCCCACCGTCGCCGGCATGGCCAGCGAGGGCATGCCCTACACCGGTTTCCTGTACGCCGGGCTGATGATCTCCGCCGCCGGCGAGCCCAAGGTGATTGAATACAACTGCCGCTTCGGCGACCCGGAAACTCAGCCGATCATGATGCGCCTGCGCTCCAACCTGGCCGCCCTGTGCCTGGCCGCGGTGGAGGGCGAACTGGACCGCGTCAGCGCCGACTGGGATGCGCGGCCGTCGCTGGGCGTGGTGATGGCCGCTGGCGGCTATCCCGATCAGTATCGAAAAGGCGACCCGATCCACGGGCTGGAGCAGGCCGATTCCGAGCACGTCAAAGTGTTCCACGCCGGCACCGCCGAACGCGACGGCGAAGTGGTCACCAGCGGCGGCCGGGTGCTGTGTGTCACCGCGCTGGGCGACAGCGTCGCCGACGCCCAGCGCAACGCTTATCAGGCATTGGCCGGCATTGGCTGGCACGACGCCTACCACCGGACCGACATCGGCTATCGTGCCGTGGCGCGCGAGAACACGGCTGGCCGCTCCTGAGTCCATCACGGTTTTTTCAGCAGCCTGTTAGACTCCCTGACCATAACGGGCTGGTGGTCGGGCGTTTCCCGCTCTGACCAGCGGCCCGCCGCTCGCCGGGAGAGCCCATGACATCGACACCACAGATCACACGGCTGGCCGCGTTCATTCCTTTTGATGGCCTCAGCCCCTCTCACCTGGACGCGCTTGCCGACCAGATTCAGGTGCACCGGCTGCCGGCCGGACGCATGGTCTTCAAACGGGGCGACGTCGACCGGGTCGCCTGGTTTCTGATCGAGGGCACCCTGGACCTGGTGGACGCCGGCTTCTCGGTACGCCCGTTCGCCGCCGACGACGACGAAAACTACCTGGCGGTGGACAATTATCCGCGCCACACCGTCAACGCGATCACCCGCGAAGCGTGCGTTCTGTATAGCCTCGACCGCGACAAGCTGGACCTGCTGATGGCCTGGGCCGGCGCCTCCGATCTGCTGCCCGAAAGCAAACCCGGCGACGACGACCGCGACTGGATGGACGCCCTGCTCGGCTCCGGCCTGTTCGCCCGGGTGGCGCCGGCGCGCCTGCATGAACTGTTCATGCGCTTCACTCCCCTCGCCGTGGAGCTCGGCCAGGAAGTGGTCCGCGAAGGCGACGCCGGGGACACCTTCTACGTGATCAAGCGCGGCCATGCGATGGTCACGCGCGGCCGGGAGACCCTGGCCGGCCTGGGGCCAGGGCGTTTTTTTGGCGAAGACGCCCTGATCAGCGACCAGCCGCGCAACGCCACCGTCACCATGACCAGCGACGGCGATCTGATGACCCTGGACAAAGCCCGCTTCCAGGCCATCGTGCAGGCGTCGGTGGTGCGGCGAATCAGTGAGCAGGAGTTGCAGCGTCAGGTACTTGACGGCGAAAGCCCGTGCCAGTTGATCGACGTGCGCCTGGCCATGGAAGCCCGCCACGACCGCATTCCCGGCGCCCGCCATATTCCCCTGGCGGAGTTGCGTCAGCAGGCGCTCAAGCTGGCGCCCGAGTTCACTTATATTCTTTGCGCCGAGGGCCGCCGCAGTGAGCTGGGCGCCTACTTGCTCTCCGAGGCTGGCCTGAACGCCTACGTGCTGGAGCGCGAGAGCGGCCCGGCAGCGGTGCCGGAAGCCGTGTCGCCGCCCGCCGCACCGTAACCACCGCCGGCCCGCGCCGGCGCCACCCATACACACAGAGGCGCCCCCGCCGGCGACCTCGGGGCATTCATGGACACATCGCTCTTGCTGTTTCTGGCCGCCGTGGCCCTGGGCGCCTATGTGCAGTCGATCACCGGCTTTGCCCTGGGCATCTTCGTGCTGGCGGCGGTGGCGCTGTTGCACTTCAGTTCGATTCCGGTGGCCGCCATGGCGATGAACATCATGACCCTGGCCAACAGCACGGTGATGGTGCTGCCGCGCCTGAAGAAAGTGCACTGGCCCACCCTGCGCCTGACCCTGATCGGCACCATGCCGGCGATGGTGGTCGGCGTGCTGCTGCTCAACGGTCTCAGCAACCACGCCCAGAACATTCTGCGCATTCTGCTCGGGCTGATGATCATCGGCGGCGGCCTGGTGCTGGTCTGGCGCCCCCATCCGCGCGCAACGCTTTCCTCCAAGGGCGGCTTTATCGGCATGGGTCTGATCAGTGGCCTGCTGGGCGGCCTGTTCAGTGTGTCCGGGCCACCCCTGGTCTATCAGTTTTACCGGCAGCCACTGCCACTGCTGCGCATTCGCATCACCCTGGTGACGCTGTTCTCGATCATGAGCGTGGGGCGCCTGACCGTGGTCGGCGTGCAGGGGCAGATCACCGAAGAAGTGCTGCGCATGGGAGGCTTGTCGATTCCAGTGGTCCTGGCGGCCGCCTGGCTGGGTACCCGTTATCCGCCGCGCATCTCCGATAAAGCCCTGCGCCGGGGCGTGTTCGTGTTGCTGGTGATCACCGGCAGCGGCATTGTGTTCACCGCCCTTTAACCCCGCGCCACCGCGCTGTCATGGAGGCTGCGGTCGACGCGACCCCGGCGATGCCTTTATCCTCTGGCGGTGCAGCGGCGCCGGGGAAGCGCCAAACTCGGAGCGCCGCGACAACAGGGATTGGGAACATCATGGGCACTGGGGATCGATCACCTCGTCAACCACGCCGGCGGCGGCCGGCCGCTTTCTGGTGGCCGCTGATCGTGCTGACCACCTTGCTGGCCAGCGCCAGCCACGCCTCCCCGCCGCCGCCCTTCGTGATAGGCAGCCTGCCCCAGGACGCCCGCATTACCATCTATTCCGAGTACCTGCCCGATCCCGGCGGCACACTGAGCGTGGCGGACATCGCCAGCGGCCGCTTTGACGGCGACTTCCAACCGGCATCGCGGTTCGTCGAGCGGCTCGGCCTGAGCGATCACCCCTGGTGGGTGCGAGTGTCGATCCAGAACGAAATGGCCGGCCAGAGCCTGTTCGCCCTGGTGCTGGGCACCCGCCACTATCACGACAGCGTCTTCTATCGGCCCGGGCCTTCCGGCTACCGCCCTTCCGCCGCCAGCGAGCACTTCCAGCACCGCACCCCGGTGCAACTGCTGGACTTGCCGGTGGGCCAGCCGCGCGTCTATTACTGGCGCATCAACGCCCACGGCAGCCTGGTCTATTCGCTGCGGCTGACCACCCTGCCCGCGGCGATGAGCAACGACCCGGCGTTCTCACTGTACTGGCTGCTGCTGGGCATGATGCTGACCCTGGCGCTGTACAACGCGCTGGTGGCGGTGATGCGCTCAGCGCACAGCCACGCCTATCACGCCGGCTTTCTGATCTTTCTGGTGGCGCTGATCCTGGTTTCCTCCGGAACCCTGGCAGGCAACGATTTCTGGGGCCCGCTGGTGCCGCCCTTGAAAATCGCCACCCTGATGCTGGCCCTGGCCAGCGTCTGTGGCGTGGGCCGTACTTTCGTCAACAGCCGCCGCCACGCGCCCTACCTGGACCGTTTTCTGCAAGTCCTGATGATCATCGGGCCGTTGTCTCTGCTGGTGATGCCCTGGCTGCCGATTACCGTGGCGTTCATGCTGGCCTATGGCTTCGCCCTGATCGCCGCCGCCGCGCTGGTCACCCTGGGGGTGCTGGCCTGGCACCGGGAAGTGCCGCTGGGCACGCTGTATTTTCTCAGCAGCCTGCTGGTCGGCAGCCCGGTGGTGGTGAGTTGCCTGTCGATGATCGGGGTGCTGCAGAACGATCTTGACCTGGCGCTGTGCCTGCTGATCACCGTTAACCTGGCCGGCGTGGTGCAGGCGGTGGGGCTACGGCTGCAACAACAACGCGACCTGCGCCTGCTGATGGAACGGCGGCGCAGCCAGACCGTGGAAGAGACCGCCGACACCACCCGCCGGGAAACCCTGTCACGCATGGGGCACGATGTGCGCACCCCGCTCAGCGGCATTCTCGGCATGGCCGAAATCCTCGAGGACACACCGCTGACGCCCAACCAGAAAGACTGTGTCGGCGGCATTCGTAACGCCGGCGAAAGCTTGCTCAAGATCATCAACGACGTGCTCGAATACTCACAGCTTTCCACCCAGGGCGCGGACATCAACCGCGAGGCGCTGAACGCCAATGAACTGTTGATGGACGCGGTGGAACTGTTCCGCGAACGGGCCGAAGAGAAACAGATCGAGCTGATCACCCATGTGCACACCAACCTGCCCGAGCGCATGGAAGGCGATCCCGGCCGCCTGCGTCAGGTGCTCACCAACCTGATCGGCGCGCTGATCCGCCGCGCCCAGCCCGGCGAACTGGTCATCGATATTTCCCTGGACCCCACCGGCCGCGCCGGCCAGGTGCGCTTCGAACTGGGCGGCTCGGCGCTGCGCGCCGGCACCATTGTGGAATTGCGCGAGAGCAGCGCCCGCCAGGACAGCAGTGGCCTGAATCTTTCCATCGCCGAGCAATTGCTTGAAGCGATGGGCGGACGCAGCGGCTTCCGCGATGAGCACGGCAGCGAAGTGCTGTACTGGTTCGTGGTGCCCCTGCCGGCGCTGGAATCGCCCCAGCCGCGCATCGATACCGACATTTCCGCCCTGCAGGGCCGCAGCATGCTGGTGGTCGATGACTCCAGCACCGTGACCCGGGTGATCCGCCATCTGGCGTTGAGCTGGGGCATGCGCGTCACCGCCTGCCACGACCCCCGCGAAGCCCTGGCCTCGTTACGCACCCAGGCCAATCTCAACGAGCCCTACGACGTGGTGCTGCTGGATCACCTGATGCCGGGCATCAACGGCATGCAACTGGCCACCCGCATTCAGGAAGACCCGGTGATCACCCACCCGGCGATCCTGATCATGCTGACCGGTGTCAATAATGCCCCCACCGCCACCGAGGCGCGCAACGTGGGCATCCACCGGGTGCTCAGCAAACCGGTGTCGGCGCCGCGTCTGAAACAGGTGCTGGCCGAGGAGCTCGGCCTGCAACGGCGCCACCCGGAACCGGGCCGTCAGCAAGCCCCCGACCCGGGCCTGCGCCTGCTGGTGGTGGAGGACCACAAGCTCAGCCAGAAAGTGATTCGAGGCATGCTCAACAAGCTGGGCCTGGATGCCGAGCTCGCCGCCAACGGCCGCGAGGCCCTGCAAATGGCATCACAAAACCGCTACGATCTGATCCTGATGGATTGCGAAATGCCGGAAATGGACGGCTTCGAGGCCACCCGCCGGATTCGCCAACACGAGCGCGAACACGGCCTGGCGCCGGTGCCGATCGTCGCACTCACCGCGCACATCCTGCGCGAGCACCGCGAACGCAGCCTCGCCTCCGGCATGAACGCCCATATCCCCAAGCCGGTGGAGATCAATGTGTTGCGGGAGGCTTTGGTGCGGTTTACTCGGGGGGATTGACGCTGGACGCCGGACGCCGGACGCCGGACGCTAAACCCTTAGCCTGAAGAGTGCGGTGTGTTTCCTGCCGTTCAGTAAACACACCATTGCTGTCCGCGCCGGGTTTAGCGTCAGGCGTCAGGCGTCAGGCGTCAGGCGTCAGGCGTCCGGCGTCCGGCGTCCGGCGTCCGGCGTCCGGCGTCTAGCGTCTAGCCTCCCCCCACCATTAACGCTAGCATGCCGACAACCCCGCTCCGGAGCCCAACATGACCGCCCGACAGCTCTCTTCCCTGGACCGGCTGCTCAGCCGGGTCGACAACGCCCTGCGCACCCTGACCCCCGGCACCACCCGGGCGGAGCGCCAGAACCCGGCCCCCGTGAATGGCGAGGACGCGCCCCTGCCGGACACCCTGCGACGCCATGTGGCTGGCTTGATGCGCATCAACCACACCGGCGAAGTGTGTGCCCAAGCGCTCTACCAGGGCCAGGCCAGCACCGCCACCCTGCCCCACGCGCGCCACGCCATGGAAGAAGCCGCCCGCGAAGAAGAAGACCATTTGGCCTGGTGCGAAGACCGGATTCTGGAACTGGGCAGCGTACCCAGCCACCTCAATCCGCTGTTCTACGCGATCAGCTACGCCCTCGGCGCCGGCGCCGGTCTGGCCGGCGACCGCTGGAGCCTGGGTTTCGTCTCCGAAACCGAACAGCAGGTGGTGCGCCACCTGGAAGATCACCTCACCCGCCTGCCCGACAACGACCTGCGCAGCCGCGCCATCCTTACCCAGATGCGCGAAGACGAACTGCGCCACGCCATCACCGCCAGCGACGCCGGCGGCGCCCCCCTGCCCCCACCGATCAAAGGGGCGATGGCGTTGATGAGCAAGGTGATGACGTTTAGCACGTATCGGCTTTGAGGGGCGAGCTGGACACGCCGGACGCCAGACGCCGGACGCCAGACGCCTAACCCAGCGCGGACAGCAATGGTGTGTTTACTGAATGGCAGGAAACACACCACACCCTTCAGGTTACGGGTTTAGCGTCAGGCGTCAGGCGTCAGGCGTCAGGCGTATTGCCCAAGCGAGCGGCGCGGTGCACCGCTTACATGTTGCGGCTGTAGAAAATCTCCAGCATCTCGGTGCGCAGGCGCTCCTTGATGTTGGCCAGTTCGGCATTGTCGAACTCGTCGCTGCCGGCGCCGAACAGGTAGTTGTCGATTTCGAATTCCTTGAGCAGCATCTTGGTGTGGAAGATGTTCTCCTGGTACACATTGACGTCGATCATCTGATAGGCGTTCTGGGTGTCTTCGGTGAGGAAGTTCTGGATCGAGGTGATGTCGTGATCGATGTAATGCTTGGTGCCGTCCACGTCGCGGGTCATGCCGCGCACCCGGTAATCGATGGTGACGATGTCCGAATCGAAGCTGTGGATCAGGTAGTTGAGCGCGCGCAGCGGCGAGATCACGCCACAGGTGGACACGTCCACGTCCACCCGAAAGGTGGAAATGCCGTTATCCGGGTGTGATTCCGGGTAGGTGTGCACGGTCACATGACTTTTGTTCAGGTGCGCCACCACTGAATCCGGCAGTGGGCCGGGCGCTTCTTCGTCCCAGTCGCCGGTGGGCGGCGTTTCGTGCTCGGCGATCAGCATGGTGACGCTGGCGCCCTGCGGGTCGTAATCCTGACGGGCGATATTGAGAATGTTCGCGCCGATAATGCGGGTGACGTTGGTGAGGATTTCGGTCAGCCGTTCAGCGTTATAAAGCTCATCGATGTATTCGATGTATTCCTTGCGGTGTTGCTCGGTCTTCGCGTAAGCGATGTCGAAGATATTAAAGCTCAATGATTTGGTCAGGTTGTTGAAACCATGAACCGTAATCTTGGGATTGGGATCTTTCACCACGGCTTTTCCCCGTTGGCGGCCGGTGCCGCTCACAGTGCAGGAACTCACCCCCGGCGCGCGACAGCCTCATCGCTCACCGGGTCCGGATTCTCAATATGGAGCGCGTTGCGCTCCGGGATCATGGCTGGCTGTCTTCAATGCTGTAGCTGTGGGTAATGTCCACGCCACCACGGGCCAGCATGATCGACGCGGAGCAATATTTTTCCGCGGAAAGTTCCACCGCCCGCTTCACCTGGGCCTCTTTGAGGTTATTGCCCGAGACCACGAAATGCAGGTGAATTTTAGTAAAAACGGCCGGCACCTGATCGTCGGCGCGCTCGGCGCTGATCTCGCAGCGGCAATCAGTGACGTCCTGGCGGGACTTGCCCAGAATGTGCACCACGTCGAAACTGGAACAACCGCCGACCCCGATCAACAGGGTCTCCATGGGCCGCGGGCCACGATTATGACCACCATGATCCGGCGGACCGTCCATCACTACCGTATGGCCGCTTTCCGACTCCGCCTGAAAGCAGGCCTCGCCCTGCCATTGGACCACCGCTTTCATCTGTGTCTCTCCTGATCGGACAAACCGGCGCCCCAGGGAGGAAGCACCGGCTCTCACGGCGCCGGACCCGCCCGGAGCCGCCTGGAAACGGGGGCGCAGAGTACCATAGAGCGGCCCCTCGCCATACCCTCTCGCCACCCCCGGAACGACGCCCCGGCACTGGCGATCAGCGCCGCAAAGGCGCACAGTAAGAGCCTGCCGAACCGGCGCCGGGGCGGGCACGACCAAGGTTGTAAGGCATGTCCCTTGGCATGTCCGCAAAAAACAGGCAATATCCTGGGGCTTAAATGTCTACGCCTTTCTTCTGGCTTTACGTAGAGTCCCCATGAGCGACGGAAACAAAATTATTCCTAATCTGGACCATTTTCTCGCTAACTGTCATCGCAGGAAGTATCCGGCCAAGAGCACCATTATCTACGCCGGCGATGAATCCGATGCCCTCTATTATATTCTGAAGGGCTCGGTCACCGTTATGATCGAAGACGACGACGGTCGCGAGATGATCATGGCTTACCTGAACGAAGGCGACTTCTTCGGTGAGATGGGTTTGTTCGAAACGGACCCGTCCCGCTCCGCCTGGGTAAAAGCCAAGACCGAATGCGAAGTGGCCGAAGTGAGCTACGCCAAATTCCGCCAGATGGCCCGCGAGGACGCGGACATCCTGTTCGCGGTGTCGGCGCAGATCGCCGGGCGGCTGCGCGCCACCACCCGCAAGGTCGGTGACCTGGCGTTTCTGGACGTCACCGGCCGCGTCGCCGGCACGCTGCTGGACCTGTGCAAACAGCCCGACGCCATGACCCACCCGGATGGCATGCAGATCAAAGTGACCCGCCAGGAAATCGGCCGCATCGTCGGCTGCTCCCGCGAAATGGTCGGCCGGGTCCTGAAAAATCTGGAAGAACAGGGTCTGGTGTCCGTGAAGGGCAAGACGATGGTGGTTTACGGCACGCGCTGAGGCGCGGCCCGGTCACAATGAGTTGAAAGTTGAAGGTTAAAAGTTGAAACGCGGCCCACCCCGGTGCGGCCGAAAGGAGAAGAGGCCGCGCCCGGGCATCCCGGCGCGGCCTCCTTCGTTGGGTGCACGACCAGCGCCGGCCGCGTTTCAACTTTTAACCTTCAACAGCCCCTAAAAAAACAACCCCTTCAACGCCACGCCCGGGTCCTCCGCTTTCATAAACGCCTCGCCGACCAGGAAGGCGTGGATGCCGTTATTGCGCATCAGCGCCACGTCTTCGCGGGTATGAATGCCGCTTTCGGTGATCACCAGGTGGTCGCCGGGTACCTGCTGTGCCAGTTCCAGAGTGGTGTCCAGGCGAGTATCGAAGGTGTGCAGGTCGCGGTTATTGATGCCGATCAGCTCCGCATTCAGGGCCAGCGCCCGCTCCAGCTCCTCGGCGGTGTGCACTTCCACCAGCACATCGCAACCGGCGCGCTGGGCGGCGCGATACAGTTCGTTCAACTGCGCATCGCTGAGCGCGGCGACGATCAGCAACAGCGCATCGGCGCCCATGGCGCGGCTCTCGAACACCTGCCAGGGGTCAATGATAAAATCCTTGCGCAGTACCGGCAGCCCGACGGCGTTGCGCGCGGCGCGCAAATAGTCCTCATGCCCCTGGAAAAAGTCCTGATCGGTGAGCACCGACAGCGCGCTGGCTCCACCGGCCTGGTAACGGCGGGCAATGTCCACCGGATCGAAGTCCTCACGGATCACGCCTTTGCTCGGTGAGGCCTTCTTGACCTCGGCGATCACCGCCGGCCGCCCCAGGTGCACACTTTCGTAGAGCCGTTTGATGAAACCCCGGGGTCGCCCCTGGCTGGCGGCCATCGACTCCAGCTCACCGACGGTGAAGCGCCGTTTGCCCTCGATGATTTCCTCACGCTTACGCTCAATGATGCGATCCAGAACCGTGCCAGTGCTCATACTTCCTCCTTCAGGGCGTAGGTGAATTGGGCCAGTTCGCGCAGGCGTTCGGCGGCTTCGCCGTTGTGGATCAGATCCTCCGCCATGCGCACGCCCTCCTGCAGGGTGCGGGTCACCCCGGACACATAGATGGCGGCGCCGGCATTCAGGGCGATCATGTCCGCGGCCTTGCCGGCGACCGCCTGGCGACGCTTGCCAAAGGCGTCACGAATCAACGCCAGCGAGGCGCGCGGGTCGGTCACGTCCAGCCCCACCAGGGAGGCGGAATCAATGCCCAGATCCTCGGGGGTGAGGCTGTATTCGCTCACCTGGCCGTCCTTGAACTCGGCCACATGGGTGCGCCCCGCCAGGCTGATCTCATCCAGGCCGTCCAGGCCGTGCACCACCATCACGTGCTCCGCGCCCAAGCGGCCCATCACCTCGGCCATCGGCCGGCACAGTTTGTCGGAGAACACGCCCACCACCAGCCTTTGCACACCGGCCGGGTTGGTCATGGGCCCGAGAATGTTGAACAGGGTGCGCATGCCCAGTTCCTTGCGCGGGCCAATGGCGTACTTCATGGCACTGTGGTGCGAGGGCGCGAACATGAACCCCACGCCCACGGAATCCACGCACTGGGCCACTTCAACGGGGCTCAGATCCAGGCGGATGCCGGCCGCTTCGAGCAGATCCGAGGAGCCGCTTTTCGAGCTCACCGAGCGGTTGCCGTGCTTGGCCACCCGGCAACCGGCGGCGGCGGCCACGAAGGCGCTGGCGGTGGACACATTGAACAGGTTGGCGCCGTCGCCGCCGGTGCCGACGATATCCACCAGATGACGGCGGTTTTCCAACACCACCGGGGTAACCAGCTCGCGCATCACCATGGCGGCGCCGGTGATCTCGTCCAGGGATTCGCTCTTCATGCGCAGCGCCACCAGGAAGCCACCGATCTGCGCGTCGGTGGCGCCGCCGGTCATGATCTGGCGCATCACGCCGTTCATTTGCTCAACGGACAGATCAATGTGCTCGACCACCGTGGCCAGGGCGTCCTGGATGTTCATGCGCGCTCCCCTTTAAGAAAATTATTCAACAGATCGTGGCCGTGCTCGGTGAGAATCGACTCGGGATGATACTGCACGCCTTCCAGCGGCAACTCCCGGTGGCGCATGCCCATGATCTCGTCCATTTCGCCCTGGTCATCCAGGGTCCAGGCGGTCACCTCGAAGCACTCCGGCAGGCTGTTTTTTTCCAGCACCAGCGAGTGATAACGGGTCGCTGTATAGGGGCTCGGCAGGCCCCGGAAGACGCCCTTGCCATTATGATGGACCGGCGAGGTCTTGCCGTGCATCACCCGGGCGGCGCGCACCACCTTGCCGCCGAACGCCTGCCCCAGCGCCTGATGCCCCAGGCATACTCCGAGAATCGGCAGTTTGCCGGCGAAATGGCGGATCGCCTCCACCGAGATGCCCGCCTCGTTGGGCGTGCACGGGCCTGGCGAGATCATCAGCCGGTCCACGCCCAGGGCTTCGATCTGCCCCAGGGTGATCTGGTCATTGCGGTGCACCAGCACCTCGGCACCCAGCTCCTGAAGATACTGCACCAGGTTGTAGGTGAAGCTGTCGTAATTGTCGATCATCAGGACGCGCATCACTGCCCCTCTTTGGTTTGCGTGGGGGTGCTTTTTTGCACCGGGGCGCTTTGCATCGGCGCGCCCAGGTCGAGCCCGCCCAGGGCCATGTTCACCGCGCGGAACACGGCGCGCGCCTTGTTCATGGTTTCTTTCCACTCCATCTCCGGCACCGAATCGGCGACGATGCCGCCGCCGGCCTGCACGTACAGGCGGCCATCCTTGACCACCGCGGTGCGGATCGCGATCGCCATGTCCATGTCGTCGTTGAAGCCGATGTAGCCCACCGCGCCGCCGTAGACGCCTCGTTTGGTGGGTTCCAGCTCATCGATGATCTCCATGGCGCGGATCTTCGGCGCGCCGCTCAGCGTGCCCGCCGGGAACGTCGCCGCCAGCACCTCCAGCGGCCCCAGGCCTTCGCGCAGGGTGCCCTCCACATTGGAGACGATGTGCATCACATGGGAGTAGCGCTCGATCTCCATCTTGCCGGTCAGGCGCACCTGGCCGGGCCTGGCGACACGCCCAACGTCGTTGCGGCCCAGATCGATCAGCATCAGATGTTCGGCGATCTCCTTGGGGTCGGCGAGCAGCTCTTCTTCCAGTTCCTTGTCCCGTTCCGGCGTGGCGCCGCGTTTACGGGTGCCCGCGATCGGCCGTACCGTGACCTGGTCGTGTTCCGTGCGGGTAAGGATCTCCGGCGAGGAGCCGGCGATGTGAAAATCCTCCAGATCCAGATAAAACATGTACGGCGAGGGATTGAGATAGCGCAGCGCGCGGTACAGATCAATCGCCGGCGCCGGAAAATCGCAGCTCATGCGCTGAGCCGGCACCACCTGCATCACATCGCCGGCGAGAATGTACTCGCGGATTTTCGCCACCGCCTGGCCGTGCAGCTCGCGGGGAAATTCGGAGACGAAATCGGTCTCGTCCACCGGCTCGCCGTACACCCGGTGCTCCGGCTCGGGCAGGGGCGCGCGCAACTGCCGCTCCAGCTCGTCAAGCCGTGCCTGGGCAGCCGCCTCGGCGCCCTCGCGGGCCGGGTCCACGTGCACGATCAGGAACAGGCTGCCACGCAGGTTATCGAACACCACCACTTCTTCGGAGCGCATCAACAGGATGTCCGGCACGCCCAGCACGTCCTTGCCCGGCGCCGGCCCCAGGCGCGGCTCGAAATAGCGCACGCTGTCGTAACCGAAATAACCCACCAGCCCACCGTTGAAGCGCGGCAGATCGGGCAGCTCCGGCGTGCGGTACTGTTGGCGATACTCTTCGATCCAGGCGATCGGGTTGTCATGCTCGAACACGCGCTCGCCATTCTCGCCACTCACCGCGATGCGCGAGCCAGCGATGCGCACCACTTCGCGGGCGGGCAGGCCGATGATCGAATAGCGCCCCCAGCGTTCACCGCCCTGCACCGATTCGAACAGATAGCTGTAAGCACCGGCGGCCAGCTTGCGGTAGGCGGTCAGCGGCGTGTCCAGATCCGCCAGCACTTCGCGCACCACGGGTACGCGGGTGTAGCCCTGGCGGGCGTAATCGTCCAGATTTCGTGGTGACATGGTGGTCCCCGATCTTTTACAGGCGTCAGATTGTAGACGGAATGCGAATAAAAAGGTGCCGTTACCGGCGGGCAAGGTGAAGCGTCACCATCGCCAGGAGGCGGGAGAGAGGGGAAGGGTCAGTTTGTGGTGGCGCGGACGTTGAAAAAACACCGCCAATCCTTAAACCAAAAAAACGATAGCCGGATTCTAGCCCCGCCACGGGGCAATTGCCAATGGCCAGCCCGGACGCCGGTTGCCATACTGACGGCCATGACAACGCCCCCATCCTGGACACACTGGTTTGATCGCCTGCGCGCCGCCGCGCCCCACTGCTTTATGCAGCTCGCCAGCATCGGCGAGCAGGGCCCGCGCCTGCGCACCCTGACCCTGCGCGAACACCACGGCGACACGCTCTGGTTCACCACTGACACGCGCTCCGTTAAAGCCAGCCATCTGGCCGACGACCCGCGCGCCGAGGCCTGCTGGTACGACCTCACCAGCCGCGTGCAATGGCGTTTCGCCGGCCGCGTGGATTTCCTCACCCGCGAGCGGCACGCCGAGCACTGCCAGCGGCTCTGGGACCGGCTCGACGAGCAAGCCCGGGCGCGCTTCAACGGCCCCCCGCCCGGCAGCCCCTGGCACGGCGAACCCACCCCCGCCGGCGCCACCCCCACCGCCCACTTCGCCCTGCTCAGGCTCACCGTGCACAACGTCGATGTTTTGGAACTGGCTTGTACACCGCACCGGCATTGGTTCTATCGAGGGGAGCAGGCGCCGCGCAGGTTGGTGCCTTGAAGGCGGTTGAAAGTTGAAGGTGAAAAGTTGAAAGCGCGGGTGAGACCCTGTGCACTTTGAAAGCCGCGGCGGCCGCGCCCCGACGATTGAGGATGCTGAGAGGCTCTATGTCTCTTCGCGGGCACGGCTCCTCGGCTCCGAGGCCCTCACCCGCGCTTTCAACTTTTAACTTTTCACCTTCAACTTTTACTTAACCCTCTGCTTACCCAGCTTGCGTGCCAAAGTGCGGCGGTGCATGCCCAGGCGGCGGGCGGTTTCGGAGATGTTGAAGCCGGTTTCCGCCAGGGTTTCGTGGATGCGTTCCCATTCCAGGGTTTTGATCGAGGTGGCGCGTTGGGTGAGGGCGACGTCGGTGCTGCCTTCGGCGCGTTCGAACGCCGCTTCGATGTCGTCGGTGTTGGAGGGTTTGGCCAGGTAATGGCAGGCGCCCAGTTTGATCGCCTCCACGGCGGTGGCGATGCTGGCGTAGCCGGTCAGCACCACGATCAACATGTCCGGGTCGTGTTCGTGCAGCGTTTGCACGCAGGCAAGCCCGGACGCTTCGCCCTTGAGCTTGAGATCGACCACCGCGTAACCCGGCGTCTGCTCGCCGAGCAGTTCGATCATCGCTTCCATGCCGCTGGCATGCAGCACCTGGTAGCCGCGACGCTCGAACGAGCGGCTCAGGGTGCGCGCGAAGGCGGCGTCGTCCTCGACGATCAGTAAGGTGCGGGGCTGCGGGTCGACGGTGTGTTCCATCTAGTTTCCACTCAGTTCAATGGCGGACAGCGGCAGCGACAGCGACACCATGGCGCCGCCCTGGGGCCGGTTGCTGGCGCTGACGTTACCGCCCAGGGTACGCGCCACGTTCATCACCAGAAACAGCCCCAGCCCGCCACCCGGCCGGCCCTTGCTGGACTGATAAGGCCGCCCGAGGCGCTCGAGCATGTCCGGCGCGAAGCCGGGGCCGCGGTCGAGCACGGTGAGCACCAGGGTGTCCTCTTCCCGGGTAACCTCCAGGCCCACCCAGCGCGGCGAGGCCTCCAGGGCGTTGTCGAGCACATTGCAGATGGTCTGCTTGAGCGCCGAGTCGGAGACAATCGCCAGATCCTCGCCAAAGTGGTTCTGGTAACCAAAGCCGGCCACCGACCGGGTGGCCCGCCATTCGGCGATCAGATCCTCCAGAAAACGATGCACGGTGGTCTCTTCCGGCGCCTCGCCACGGGCCTCGCCGGCGGACAACAGGATACCGCTGACGATGGATTTGCAGCGCAGTACCTGGGTCTGCATTTCGCCGATTTCCTGCAACAGGTCGGGGTCATCGGTGAACGCCGGCATGCGCCGCCAGTCGCCCAGGATCACCGCCAGGGTGGCCAACGGCGTGCCCAGCTCGTGGGCGGCGCCGGAGGCCAGCAGGCCCATACGCACGATGTGCTCTTCCTCTGCGGCACGCTGGCGCAGCTCCGCCAGGCGCGCGTCGCGGGCGCGGCGATTGCGGGTAATGCGGTTGATAAAGGTGACCAGCAGCGCCGCGTTCAACACGAAGCAGATCAGCATGCCCTGGATGTACAGGCTCCAGGGGCCGCGCTCGTAGTCCAGCGGCAACGCCAGTGGCCGGCCGGCGAACTCCAGCCACACGAAACACACCGCGGTGACCAGCAGAATGGTCCAGGTTGACCAGGTCTCCAGCAGCACCGCGCCGAGCACCACCTGCAACAGAAACAGGAACACAAAGGGATTGGTGGCGCCGCCGCTGAGATAGAGCTGCATGGTCAGGGTGATCACATCCACCAGCAACGAGACAAACAGTTCGCCGTTGCTGACGTCGCGGCGCAGCCGCAGGCGCAACAGGCTGATGCCGTTGAAGGCCACCAGCCCGAGCAGCACCGCCAGCATATAATTCAAAGGCAGGTCGATGCGAAAACCGAAATGGGCCACGGCGATGGTCACCACCTGGCCGAGCACGGCGATCCAGCGCAGTTGGCTCAGTTGCTGAAGATTCTTGCGGCCGGTGCCGTCGTCTTCCCCGGCTCTGGGCAAGGCGGCGCCCGCCAGCCGTGGTATGGAAACTGCCATGCGGAGTCTCTTTGCTATCCGAGCCGGTGCCGGCGGTTTATCGGACCCGGCGCCGGCGCCGCTCATCCCGGGCGATCAACACGGCGGCGCCCAGGGTCATGGCCGCCAAGGCGTACCAGGTGATCGTATAGACCAGGTGGCTGTTGTGGAAGCGCACCACCGTCAACCCCGGCACCGGCGCCCCGGCGGGCGGTTCGCCACCGGCGACGCCGGCGTCCACGAAATAGGGCGCCACCGGGCCCAGGCCACGGGCTCGGGCAATGGCCTGCACGTCGCGGGAATACCAGCGCCCGGCAGCCGGGTCGTTGTCGCGCAGGAAACCGCCGCCGGGCTCGCTGAGGCGCAACAGCCCGGTCACCGTGACCGGCCCCCCCGGCGCGGGTTCAGCGATTGCCGTGGTCCGTTGTGCCTGGGGCACGAACCCGCGGTTGACCAGCACCACCGAACCGTCGCCACGGGACAGCGGCGTCAGCACCCAGTAACCGGCGCCCAGCTCGGTGCTGGCCTGAACCAGGGTATTGGGCCCTGGTAAATAGCGGCCACTGAGGCGCACATGGCGGTACTCGTCGCCTTCGGCGGTGACCGCCGGCCACCGCGCCGCACCGGGTGCGGCCACCGGATCGGCGTGCACCCGCTGGTCAACGCGCTCGATCAGATCGAGTTTCCAGGCGCGACGTTCGATCTGCCAGGTGCCCAAGGCCACGAAGGCCGCGAACGCGATCAGCAGAAACACGAACCAGACAATCAGCCCGCCGGTGGCGCGCGGGGCGGGGCCGCTGGCGCGGCCCGGGAAGGAGGGGCGGGAGGCGCTCACGACTGCAGGTTATGCGTCTCGTGCATCATCCCCGGCATCATGTTGTGGTTGAGGTGGTACATCACCCACAGGGAACCCGCCAGCGTGATGAACACCAGCACCAGAGTAAAAATCAGCGCCAGCATGTTCCAGCCACCCTGGGAACGGAAGTTCATGTGCAGGAAATACACCATATGCACGAAAATCTGCACCACGGCGAAGCCCAGAATCACCACCGCGGTGACCTCGGCGGTTTTGAACACTTCGGCCATCACCAGCCAGAAGGGAATGGCGGTGAGGATCACCGACAGCACGAACCCGGTCATGTAGCCCTTGAAGCTGCTGTGCGGGGTATCGTCGTCGTGGTGATCGCCATGATCGTCGTGACCGTGGGCGGAACGGGTCGGCTCGCTCATCACAGCACTCCCATCAGATAAACGAAGGTGAACACGCCAATCCAGACCACGTCCAGGAAGTGCCAGAACATGGACAGGCAGAACAGGCGGCGCCGGTTTTCAGGAATCAGCCCGTGTTTGCGCAACTGCACCAGCAGCGTCACCAACCAGATAATACCGAAGGTAACGTGCAGGCCGTGGGTGCCCACCAGGGTAAAGAAGGCGGACAAAAACGCGCTGCGTTGCGGGCCGGCGCCTTCGTGGATCAGATGGGCGAATTCGTACAGCTCCAGGCCCAGGAACACGGCGCCGAACAGGCCGGTGATGGCCAGCCAGATCATCGTGCCTTTCAGCTTGTTCTGCTGCATCTGCAGCATGGCGAAGCCGTAGGTGATCGACGAGAACAACAGCATCGCCGTGTTCAGCGCCACCAGCGGCAGCTCGAACAGCTCGGCGCCGGTGGGGCCGGCCGCGTAACTGCGGCCGAGCACGCCGTAGGTGGCGAACAGACAAGCGAAGATCAGGCAATCGCTCATCAAATAAATCCAGAACCCCAGCAGCGTCGGGCTCTGCGGATGGTGTTCCCCTTTAACCAGGAACTCCAGCGGGCGCCGGTCGGTGCCGTGTTCGCCGGTTACGTTGGGCGAAAGGACATTGGAATCAGACATTGTCAGCAAGCATCCGTGTACGTTCAGCTTCCACGCGTTCGACCTCCTCGGCCGGAATATAGTAATCGCGCTTGTAGTTGAAAGTGTGCCCGATGGCCACCGCCAGCAGAGCGACGAAGGCGACGCCCGAGAGCAGCCACATGTGCCAGATCAGCGAGAAGCCCAGCACCGTGCTGATACCGGCGAGAATAATGCCCGCGCCGGTGTTCTTGGGCATATGGATGGCCTGGTAACCGTCCTCGGGGCGCTGAAAGCCGTGCTGCTTCATCTGCCACCAGGCGTCGGTGTCGTGCACCTGCGGCGTGAACGCGAAATTGTAAGCCGGCGGCGGCGACGAGGTGGACCACTCCAGGGTGCGGCCATTCCAGGGATCACCGGTGGTGTCGCGCAGCGATTCGCGGCGACGGTAGCTGACCACCAGCTGGATCAGGAAACAGGCGATGCCCAAGGCGATCAGGAACGCGCCCAGCGCGGCGATCTGGAACCAGATCTGCAACGACGGATCGTCGAAGTGGTTCATGCGCCGGGTGACACCCATCAGGCCCAGCACGTACAGCGGCATGAACGCCATATAGAAGCCGATCAGCCAGAACCAGAACGAGCACTTGCCCCAGAACGGATCAAGCTTGTAACCGAACGCTTTCGGATACCAGTAAGTAATCCCGGCGAACAGGCCGAACAGCACGCCACCGATGATCACGTTATGGAAGTGGGCAATCAGGAACAGGCTGTTGTGCAGCACGAAGTCCGCTGGCGGCACCGCCAGCAGCACCCCGGTCATGCCGCCGATCACGAAGGTCACCATAAAACCCAGGGTCCACAACATCGGCACGTCGAATTTGATGCGCCCGCGGTACATGGTGAACAGCCAGTTGAAAATCTTCGCCCCGGTGGGAATCGAGATAATCATGGTGGTGATGCCGAAGAACGAGTTGACGCTGGCCCCGGAGCCCATGGTGAAGAAGTGATGCAGCCACACCAGATACGAGAGCACCGTGATCACCACCGTGGCGTAGACCATCGACGCGTAACCGAACAGGCGCTTACTGCTGTAGGTGGACACCACCTCCGAGAACACACCAAACAGCGGCAGGATCAGGATGTACACCTCCGGGTGACCCCAGATCCAGATCAGGTTGATGTACATCATCGAGTTGCCGCCCAGATCGTTGGAGAAAAAAGCGGTCCCCAGGTAACGATCCAGCGACAGCAGCACCAGCACCGCGGTGAGCACCGGGAAGGCGGCCACGATCAGCACGTTGGTGCACAGCGAGGTCCAGGTGAACACCGGCATTTTCATCATGTTCATGCCCGGCGCGCGCATCTTGACGATGGTCACCAGCAGGTTTACGCCGGACAGCAACGTGCCCACCCCCGCTATCTGTAGCGACCATATGTAATAGTCCACCCCCACATCGGGGCTTTGTAATATTCCCGACAGCGGCGGATAGGCGAGCCAGCCGGTCTTGGCGAACTCGCCCACGAACAGGGACATCATCACCAGCACCGCGCCGCTGGTGGTCATCCAGAAACTGAAATTGTTGAGGAACGGAAACGCCACGTCGCGGGCGCCGATCTGCAGCGGCACCACGTAGTTCATCAGGCCGGTCACCAACGGCATGGCGACAAAGAAAATCATGATCACGCCATGGGCGGTGAAAATCTGATCGTAATGTTCCGGCGGCAAATAACCTTCCGAGCCATTGAACGCAATCGCCTGCTGGATGCGCATCATGATGGCGTCGGCGAAGCCACGCAGCAGCATGATGATGCCCAGGATCATGTACATGATGCCGATTTTCTTGTGGTCGATGGTGGTGAACCATTCGTTCCACAGGTAACCCCACAACCGGTAGCGGGTCACCAGCGCCAGCAGCGCCAGGCCGCCCAGCGCCACCGCCACGAAAGTGGCGACCAGAATCGGTTCATGGTACGGAAACGACTCCCAGGTGAGCCGCCCGAAAACAAGCTTGGTCAGGTCAAGTTGATCGAACATCGTTTTTACCGGCGCCCAAGGCGTTTAATGAATGGTGTGTCGGGCGGGTCGCTGAACCGGCCGGCCCGAAGCTCTCAATTCAGCGCGGATCGGGGTGCGCCGAGGGTTTCCAGCGGCGTCTTGCCCAGCGTGCGCGGTCCATCGCCGATACCGCACATGTTTTGCGAACCGAGCATATCGATGGCCATCATGTCTTTCATGCACAGGCTGCCCGGCTCCACACAGCGATTGAGGATGGCCTCATAAAGGCCCGGCTCGACCTCGCCATAAAGCTGCACGGGTTCGTTCTGGCTGGGCTGTTCCAGTTGCCGGTACGCATCACGGCTGAGCGCGCCGCCATCGGCGTGCACTTTGGCCACCCAATCATTGAAATCGCTTTCACTGAGGCCGTGGAACTTGAAGCGCATGTCCGAGAAGCCGGCGCCGCTGTAGTTGGCGGAAAAGCCCTCGTACACGCCCTCTTTATTGATCACCGCGTGCAGCTTGGTTTCCATGCCCGCCATGGCATAGATCTGCCCCGCCAGCGCCGGAATGAAGAAGGAATTCATCATCGTCGTGGAGGTGATCTTGAAGCGGATCGGGCGATCCACCGGCGCCGCCACTTCGTTGAGCGTGGCGATGCCCTGTTCCGGATACAGGAACAGCCATTTCCAATCCATCGCCACCACTTCGATCACCAGCGGCTCCATGCCCGCCGGCACCTGGCGTTGGGCGTCGATGCGATCCAGCGGCCGATAGGGATCAAGCTGATGGGTGCTGACCCAGGTCATCGCGCCGAGGGCGATAATGATCAGCAGCGGCACCGCCCAGATCAGCAGCTCCAACACCGTGGAGTGATCCCATTCGGGATCGTAGTCGGCGTCGTTGTTGCCGGCCCGATACCGCCAGGCAAACACAAAGGTGAGCACGATCACCGGCACGATCACCAGCAGCATCAGGAACGTGGACCACAGGATCAGGTCACGCTGCTGAACGGCCACATCGCCGGAGGGGGACATCACCACCGCCTCGCAACCCGAGAGCAGGGCGAGGGGCAGGAGTACAGACAATCCGCGTAAACACTTGAGAAAAGGCATTGCCGGTCTGAATAAACGTGGCCTAGAGTGTCTGAAACTGTACGCCCTTCAGCCGTGGACTTGAATTGGACATTTTGTCCTATGGCGGCCAGGGCACAAACCGGTGATCCTTTAGGCTTACCAGCCTTTTTGCACTACGAGCCAGTGAGATGCCCAGCATAGACCAAGCCCATCCTTCGTCGCCGCCCCTGGACCAGGATTCCAGGCCCGCCAGCCACTCTCCGGTCGCCCCCGGTGAGATCGCCGTGGGCGTGGTCATCGGCCGTGCCTCGGAGTATTTCGACTTCTTCGTCTATGGCATTGCCTCGGTGCTGGTGTTCCCGTCGGTGTTCTTTCCCTTCGAGGAGCGCCTGCAGGGTACGCTGTATGCGTTCACCATTTTCTCGTTCGCGTTCATCGCGCGCCCGTTCGGCACCGCGCTGTTCATGTCGATCCAGAAACACTGGGGGCGCAGCGTCAAATTGACGGCGGCCCTGTTCCTGCTCGGCACCGCCACCGTCGGCATGGCGTTCTTGCCCGGCTACGAGACACTGGGCGGCGCCGCCATCGTGCTGCTGGCGCTGTTTCGAATATTGCAGGGCATCGCCCTGGGCGGCTCCTGGGATGGCCTGCCCTCACTGCTGTCGCTGAACGCGCCGCGCAACCGGCGCAGTTGGTACGCGATGCTCGGCCAGCTGGGCGCGCCGATTGGCTTCCTGGTGGCCAGCGCCCTGTTCCTGTTCTTGCATACCAGCCTCTCCAACGCCGACTTCACCGGCTGGGGCTGGCGCTATCCGTTCTTCGTGGCGTTCGCCATCAACGTGGTGGCGCTGTTCGCGCGGCTGCGGCTGGTGCTCACCGACGAATACACCGCGGCCCTGGAAGAAAGCGACCTGGAGCCGATCGGCACCCGCGAGATGCTGCGCAAACAGGGCTACAACATTTTTATCGGCTCGTTCGCGGCGCTGGCCAGCTACGCGCTGTTCCACCTGGTGACCATCTTCCCGCTGTCCTGGATCGCTCTGCAGGCCAGCCAGGGCATCAATGATGTGCTGACCATTCAGATCGTCGGCGCGCTGGTGGGCATCGTCGGCACCATCGCCTCGGGTTGGATCGCCGATCGCATCGGCAAGCGCACCACCGTGGCGCTACTGGCTTGTCTGATCGGGGTGTTCGCGCTGTTCACGCCGATGCTGATGAACGGCTCGGCGATTCAGCAAGACGCCTTTATCCTGATCGGCTTCGCCTTGCTGGGCGTCTCCTACGGCCAGGCATCGGGCACCGTGACCGCCAACTTCGAATCCCGCTTCCGCTACACCGGCGCCGCCCTGACCTCGGATTTCGCCTGGCTGTTCGGCGCCGCCTTCGCGCCGCTGGTGGCGCTCGGTTTGTCGGCCCGGTTCGGGCTCGCCTACGTAAGCGTTTACCTGCTCTCCGGCGTGGTCTGCACCCTGCTCGCCCTGCGCGTCAACCGGCGCCTGGAAGACAACGACTGAAAAGAATCGGTTGAAAGTTACAAGTTGAAAGTTGAAACGCGGGCAGGCCCCAATGGCGGCAAGGCCTTGCCCGCGCTTTCAACTTTTCACTTTTAACTGGTGCTAACTCAGCGACCCCAGCGCGGCCTTGGTGAAGGGCTCGATTTCTTCGGCGCGGCCATCGCGCATCTTGATCAGCCAGTTCGGGTCCTGCAACAGCGCGCGGCCCACGGCGATCATGTCGAACTCGTCGTTGTCCATGCGCTTGAGCAGTTCGTTCATGCCGTGCGGGTTGGGGTTGGCGGTGCCGCCGATGCCCTGGTCGTTGGCGCCGATGAAATCATCGTCCAGCCCGACGCTGCCCACCGAGATCACCGGTTTGCCGCTGAGTTTGCGGGTCCAGCCGGCCAGGTTGAGATCGGAGCCTTCGAATTCCGGCACCCAGAAGCGGCGGGTGGAGGCATGGAAGACATCCACGCCGGCGTCCACGAATAACTTCAAAAAGCGCTCCAGCTCCTCGGGGGTTTGCGCCAGCCGGGCGCCGTAATCCTGTTGTTTCCATTGCGAGAAACGCAGCACGATGGCGAACTCCTCGCCCACCGCCTCGCGCACCGCCTCGATCACCTCGACGCCGAATCGGGCACGCTCCTCCAAAGAGCCGGCGTAGCCGTCGCTGCGCTGATTGGTGCCTTCCCAGAAAAACTGGTCCAGCAGGTAACCGTGGGCGCCGTGAATTTCCACGCCGTCAAAACCCAGCGCCTTGGCGGAACGGGCGGAATCCGCGAACGCCTGGATCACATCGCGGATATCGTCGGCGTCCATGGCCTGGCCATTGGGCTTGCCCGGCTTGAACAGCCCGGACGGCGAGTAGCCGGGGGCGTCCTTGTCGATGCCCACGCCGGGCCGGCGGGTGCCGCCCACATGCCACAGCTGCGGAATGATCGCGCCGCCGGCGGCGTGCACCTCTTCCACCACCCGGCGCCAGCCGTTGAGCGCCTGCTCACCGTGGAACGCCGGCACGCCATCATGCCCGGGCGCCCCCGGGTGGCCCACGGTGGTGCCCTCGGTGATCAACAGCCCCACTTCACCCTCGGCACGGCGCCGGTAATAACCCGCCACCTCTTCGGTGGGCACCTGTCCCGGCGAGAAGTTGCGGGTCATCGGCGCCATCGCCACCCGGTTACGCAGTTTCAGGGATTTGTGCTCGAATGGACGAAACAGGGGTGCCAGGGGCTCGCTCATGGTCTCTCCCGAAGACGCATTGATAGGGGCCGCCATCAGTCAGGGCGGCAATCTGGTTGCATTTCAAAACCGTACCCAGAAAGGTTTTCTCTTGCAACCATTTTTGGCACACTGCCCCCATGAGCCGAAAACGCCTTGCCGATGATCACTGTTCCGTAGCCCGAGCCCTCAACGACGTGGGCGATTGGTGGTCGTTGCTGCTGGTCAAGGAAGCGATGGTGGGCACGCGCCGGTTTGTCGACTTCCAGCAAAACCTGGGCATCGCCCGCAATATTCTCTGCGACCGGCTGGCGCGGCTGGTGGACAACGGTGTGCTCAGCAAGCGCGACGTGGGCGAGCACGGCGTGCGCTATGAGTACCGGCTCACCGACAAGGGCCGCGATCTGTTCGCGGTGGTGATCGCCCTGCGCCAGTGGAGCGATCGTTGGAACGGCGCTGGCGACACCCCCACCCTGGTGGACCGCGCCCAGGGCCGCCCGGTGCCACCGGTGACGGTGCACAGCGCCGATGGCCGCGCTCTGAGCCTGCGCGAGGTGTTCTATCGCGCCGAGGGCGACACCTACGGCGCCGACGACGACAGCGAGGTCGGCTGAAACGTCTGCCGCGCTGGCAGATCCAGGCGCCGCGCCTTCCAGTAATGCTTACGCCAGTACACGTTGTTCAGCGACGAGGTCATCACACCACGGCTGGTGGAGGCGTGCAGGAAGCGGTCGCCGCCCATGTAGATGCCCACATGACGGTCGCGGAAACCGGTCTTGAAAAACACCAGATCGCCGGCACGCAATTGATCCCGGGCCACTTTTTCGCCCTGCTCGGCCAGCTCGTGGGTGGTGCGGGGTAATTCCATGCCCAGGCGCGATTGGAAGGTGAGATACACGAAGCCGGAGCAATCTACGCCGTTCTCGCTCAAACCGCCGTAGCGATAAGGGACGCCGCGCCATTGCTCGGCCTGGTCGCGCAGTGACGAGAGAATCAGCGGCGGCACCCCGGTGGCGGGTTGGTCGTCACGCAGGGAGGGCGGCGGAGACGGCTCGGGCCGGTAACGGTCCTCGACCTGGGCGGGGCTGGAATGGGTACGTGCCGGCATGCCGGAACAACCGTAAAGCAAGGTGCCCGCCACCAGCAGGGCGACCAGACACGGTGTTCTCAGTGACGCTCCGCTCCAAGGCACGCGGACTCCTCTCATCTCCTTTGATCCGCGCCATAGTGCACCAGCCGCCACGGCACGACAATCCCGGACTGCGCACCCGGCGGGGTTAGCGAGTGCTCATGCACCCGATTGCGCGTGGTGCATCATATGGCGAGGGTCGTGCATGCCTTCCTTGACACCGAAGCGGATCAGCAGGGCATTGACCGGGTAGGCAACCAGCAAACCGGCGGACAGCGACACTATCAGCGCCGCCCAGAACGGCGGCTCGGACAGGCGCGCCCCGGCGGCGAGACCGTTATTGACCAACAGCGCCGACACTTCCATGGCGGTGATGCTGAGCGTCTCCGCCAGCACCGTGTCTTTCAACGCGGTGGAAAACGGCTCGCCGCCCTGCATCAGCGGGCCCAGGGTAAAACCGAAGCCGATCACATAGGCGAGCGTGAAGGTGACCACGTTGACCGGCCAGCCGGTGATCGCGAACGCTCCGGAGAGCACCAACACGCCGATCACCTCGCCCAGCCCGCAGCCGGAATAGCAATGCGCCACCGAACGAAAGCTCTTGCGCCACAGGGAGTCCCGGCGAATCTGCCCACGGCCGGTGACGACGTACACCGCCAGCCCCAACGGGCCGGAATAGAGCACGCTCAGCACCCACACCATTTTCATCATGCCGCCAAGAAAGGCGTTGTGCCGGCGCAGATCGCGCACCACCCAGGCCACGCACAGCAGATCCACCACCGCCCAGCCCACCAGCATTGGCCACGTTACCCAGTCCAGCATGATTGTGCCTCCTTCCGTTGGTTGGATTTCTGGCGTTGGACGCGGGATGCCAGACGCCGGACGCCGGACGCCGGACGCCAAAGTCAAAACCCATCGCTGACGGCATTGCGGCTACGCAAGAGCGTTTTGCGCGCGCCAATCGGCTCGGGGCCGGTTTTTTTAGCGTCCGGCGTCCGGCGTCTAGCGTCCGGCGTCCTTCAACTCCCCCCGCATGGCATCAATCACCGCCTTGTAATCGTCCTTGCCGAAGATCGCTGAGCCGGCGACGAAGGTGTCGGCGCCGGCGGCGGCCACCTGGCCGATGTTCTTTTCGGAGACGCCGCCGTCCACTTCCAGGCGGATGGCGCGGCCGCTGGCGTCGATCCGCTCACGGACCCGCTCGATTTTGTTGAGGGTGCCGGGAATGAACGACTGGCCACCGAACCCCGGGTTGACGCTCATCAGCAGCACCATGTCCAGTTTGTCCATCACGTAGTCCAGGCACTCCGGGCCGGTGGCCGGGTTGAGCACCAGCCCGGCCTGGCAGCCAGCGTCGCGGATCAGTTGCAGGGAGCGGTCCACGTGGCGGGAGGCTTCCGGATGAAAAGTGATCATGGACGCCCCGGCATCGGCGAACATGCCGATCAGATCGTCCACCGGGCTGACCATCAGGTGCACGTCGATGGGCGCGGTCACGCCGTGCTTGCGCAGCGCCTTGCACACCATCGGCCCGATGGTCAGGTTGGGCACGTAGTGGTTGTCCATGACGTCGAAGTGAATCACGTCGGCGCCGGCGGCGAGCACCGCGTCGCACTCCTCGCCCAGCCGCGCGAAGTCGGCGGCGAGAATGGAAGGCGCGATCCAGAAGTCCTGCTTGGCCATCAAAATTCCTCAGGCTCGTAAATAGTCATTGAGTTGTTCCAGCCGCCGCGGCGTGCCGATGTCCCACCACTGGCCGCGATGGTGCTCACCGCCGACCCGCTGGGCGGCGATGGCCTCACGCAGTAACGGCGCCAGGCGCCGCTCGCCCTGCGCCAGGCCGGCGAACAGCGCCGGATCGAGGCGCGCGATGCCGGCGTAGGTGAGCCTGGGCTGGCCGCTGTCGCGCACCCGCCCGGTGTCGCTGAGATGAAAATCACCGTCCACATGGTGCGCCGGGTTGTCCACCAGTACCAGGTGGGCCAGGTCGGCGGACTCACCGCCGGCCAGCGCGGTGAAATCGTAATCGGTCCAGATGTCGCCGTTGACCAGCACGAACGGCGCCTCGCCGAGCAGCGGCAACGCCCGGCGAATGCCACCGGCGGTTTCCAGCGGCTCGCCCTCGTGCGACCAGCGAATGCGCACGCCCAGGTCGGTGCCGTCGCCCAGGCGCGCCGGCAACTGCTCGCCCAGCCAGCCGGTGTTGATCACCAGATCGGTGATTCCGGCCGCCCGCAGCGCCTCGATATGATACTGGATCAACGGCTTGCCGCCGGCTTCCAACAGCGGCTTCGGCGTGTGCTCGGTGAGCGGGCGCATGCGTTTGCCGTGGCCGGCGGCCAGAATCATGGCGCGCATGAGGGCCCCTCACCGGTGGGGCAGCCCCATTCGTCGAGCAGCACGCCCAGGTCCGCCAGTTCCGGGCGCCGTGCGATCACGGTGCGCAGGTAGGCAAAGAAACGCGGCGTGTCCGCCAGGTATCGGGGTTTGCCGTCGCGGTGGCAAATACGCGCGAAGATACCGATTACCTTCAAGTGCCGTTGGGCGCCCATCAGGTCGCAATCGCGCAGCAGCGCCTCGAAATCCGCTGGCACCGGCAGACCGGCTTCCAGCCCACGGCGCTGATACTCCCGCAGCCAGCCGTGCACGCGCGCCTCCGGCCAGCTCAGGAAGGCGTCCTTGAACAGGCTGATGGCGTCATAAGTGATCGGCCCGCGCACCGCGTCCTGGAAATCCAGCACGCCCGGGTTGGGCTCGCTGACCATCAGGTTGCGGGGCATGTAATCGCGGTGCACGAACACGGTGGGCTGGGCCAGGGCGGCCTCGATCAGGGTATCGAACACCGCGTCCAGGCGAGCGCTGGCAGCAGCGTCCAGGGTCAGATTTTTCTCCCGCGCCAGGTACCATTGCGGAAACAGGTCCAGCTCGCGGCGCAGCAGCGCGCGGTCATAGGCCGGCAAGCCGCTGGCGTCGGCGCGGCTCTGCTGAACGATCAGCGTCTCCAGGGCGGCGCCAAACCAGGCGTCGGCGTTGGCGTCGTTGAGCGCGGTGAGCCAGGTTTCCGAGCCCATGTCGGTGAGCAGCAGAAAGCCGCGTTCCAGGTCCTGGGCGAGAATTTCCGGCACATTGACACCGGCGGCGGCGAGCCGCCCGGCCACCTGGACAAACGGCCGGCAATCCTCCTGGGGCGGCGGCGCGTCCATGGCCACCAGGCTGCGCCCCTGGTGCCGATAACGAAAATAGCGGCGGAAGCTGGCGTCGGCGGAGGCGTTCTCACCACGCACCGCCACCCCCAGCCAATCGCTCACCCACTGGTCAAGTTCCCGGCGGCGCCGGTCCGGGTTACCGTTCTCAGGCTGCATTGCCATCATTGATCGATTACACTGCCGCGATTATTCGAAGGAACCTCTGAACAGCCCCAAGCCGAGCGCGGAACACGGGCCCCAGGGAGAGCCATAACCTCAAACAGGATGGTTCAGAGGTACCAAAGCGGCCTTTTTACCTGTTCTGAGCAGCCGATGCCACTGCCCTCACGTTTGCTATTGCCCGGCCTGATCGCGGTTTTCGCCGCCGGCGCCCATGCCGAAGACGATCTGAACTGGGTCGACCGCGACACCATGAACGCGCTTCCGCCGGTGCTCCAGCGGGATATACCGGTCTGGTGCAGCGGAATCTATTACAACCCGGATGTCGGCGTGCCCGCGGAAGAGAGCGACACGATCATTACCGCCGACCAGACCAGCCTGACCCGCGACGGCCTGATCCAGATGGGCGGCGACGTGCTGATCGAGCGCCCCGGCCGGCGGGTCACCACCGACAGCGCCACCCTGGATCAGTCCAGTGGCAAGTTCGAGGTGGACAGCGCCCTGCGCCTGGAATCCGACCAGGTCACCTTCCTCGCCGACGGCATGAGCGGCCAGACCCAGCGCGGCGACATCAGCCTGGAAAACGCCCGCTATTCGATCTTCGGCGCCGGCGCCCGCGGCACCGCCAAATACCTGGATCAGGTCAAGAATTTCATTACCGTGACGCGCGGCACCTACACCACCTGCCCACCCGGCTCCAACGGCTGGGAAGTGGCCGGCCGGCAGATTCGCCTGGACCGGCAAAAAGGCTGGGGCGAGGGCCGTGACGTGGTAATCCGGGTGAAGAGCATGCCGGTGCTGTGGCTGCCCTGGATTACCTTCCCGATTGATGACCGGCGCAAAACCGGCCTGCTGTTCCCGACCATCGCCAGCGGCGACAACGGCGGCCTGGATTTTACCCAGCCGGTTTACGTCAACATCCACCCGCAGATGGACGCCACCGTGTCGCCGCGCTACATCGACGGCCGGGGCAGCGGCGTGGACACCCAGTTCCGCTACCTGTCCCACCTCGGCCATGGTCAGGTCAATTACGGGGTGCTGTTCAAGGACCGGGAGTTCGACGACCAGAACCGCACCCTGGCGTCGTGGAAGCACGACGGCTCGGTGGGCCGTTGGACCCTCAAGGCGGACGTCAATTACGTGTCCGATGATTTCTACTTCAAGGATCTCGACACCGGCCTGGAAGTCAGCTCGCGGACCCACCTGCCGCGCCTCGGTGAAGCACGCTACTACGGCCGCACCTGGCGGGCGCTGGCGCGGATACAGTCCTGGCAGACCATTGACCCGACGCTGCCCGATGACCAGCTGCCCTACCGCCGCCTGCCGCAGTTGCAGCTTTCCGGTTCGCCGCACCTGATCGGCCCGCTGCACGCCCTGTGGCTCAGCGACGTGACCGCCTTCGACCGGCCCAGCAAGGACACCAGCTCCAACCCGACCGGCGCGCGCGTGCACTTCGAACCCGGCCTGGGCATGCGCCTGACCCGCAGTTGGGGTTACCTGGAACCGCGTTTCAAGGTGTACCACACCCGCTATCAGCTCGATGACGCCTTCGCCACCTCCAGCGACCCGAGCCTGACCACCTGGGGCGCCAGCCTCGATTCCGGGCTGTTCATGGAACGCGGCACCAGTTTGTTCGGCCGCAACTATTCGCAAACCCTGGAACCGCGCGTGTTCATCAACAAAGTCGCCTATCAGGATCAGAGCAACCTGCCGGACTTCGACGCCGGCGAGCTGACCTTCGGCTACAACACCCTGTTCCGCGAAAACCGCTTTATCGGTTACGACCGCATCGGCGACGAAGAAAAGATCGCCCTGGGCCTGACCAGCCGCTTCCTGCGCGACGACGACGGCCGCGAGCAGTTGCGTCTGCGCGTCGGCCAGGGCTATTACCGCGGCAAGCAGCGGGTGCAACTGGACGGCCAGGACCCGGAAGACGCCGACCAGACCCCGATGGTCGCCGATATGCGGTGGAACTTTGGGCACGATTGGTACCTCTACTCCGAGGGCCAATGGGACAGCGACATCAACGAGCGCGAGCGTTCCACGCTGCGCCTGGGCTACACCGACCGGGAGAGACGTATTTTCAATCTGGGCTTCACCGACCGGCCGCAGGATGACATTCGCCAGTCGGAGGTGGCCGCGATCTGGCCGATCCACAACAACTGGCGCCTGATTGGCCGCTGGCTGTACGACGTTGATCGTCAGCGCACCCTGGAAACCCTGGCCGGCGCCGAATGGCGCAACTGCTGTTGGAAAATCCGTCTGCTCAGCCAGCGGGAGCTGTCCGATGAAGACGGCGACACCACCCTGGAAGCGGACTCCACCGTTTTGCTACAGATACAGATGACCGGGCTCGGCGGCTTTGGCGGGCGTGTGGACTCGCTGCTTGAGCGCAGTATTCCCGGATACAGGAGCGAATATGAATAGGCACACCCGCAGCTTCCTGGCGAAGCCGGCGATCCATCCCCTGGCGATTTGCCTGCTGGGCCTGAGCCTGTTGCTGCCCCTGGCCGCCCAGGCCCGGGTCGAGATGCTTGATCGCATCGTCGCGGTGGTCAACGACGGCGTGATCATGAACAGCGAACTGCAGGACCGGGTCGCCGAAATCGGCGCCCAGTTCCAGGCCGACAATCGATCAATGCCGCCGCTGGACGTGATGCGCGAGCAGGTGCTCGAGCGCATGATCCAGGAACGCATCGAACTGCAACTGGCCGAACGCGGCGGCATCCGCGTGGACGACGCCAGCCTCAACCAGGCGCTCGCCGGTATTGCCCGGCAGAACAACATGAACCTGGAGCAGTTTGTCGATGCGGTCCGCTCCCAGGGCCAGGACTGGTCCCGTTTCCGTGAGCAGATCCGCAACGAAATGGTCATTTCGCGGCTGCAGCAGCGCACCGTGGCGTCGCGGGTGCGGGTCACCGACCGGGAAGTGGATCGCTTTCTGAGCTCCCAGCTCGGTGAAAAGATGTTCCAGGCCGACTTCCACCTCGGCCACATTCTGATCAAGGTGCCCGGCAGCGCCGCCCCCGAGCAGGTGGCCCAGGCCCAGCAGAAAGCCAACCAGATCGTCTCGCGGTTGCGCGGCGGCGCCGATTTCAGCGAGCTGGCGGTGGCCGAATCCGACGGCCCCAACGCCCTGGAAGGCGGTGACCTGGGCTGGCGCCCGGCGGCGCAATGGCCGTCGCTGTTCTCCGAGGCGGCGGTGGAGTTGCAAAAAGGCGACATCTCCACGCCACTGCGCTCCGGGGCCGGTTTCCATATTCTGAAAATGATCGACCGCCGTGGCGGCGCCGCCAAGGTGGTGACCCAGTATCAGGTTCGCCATGTGCTGGTGAAAACCGATGCCCTCACCACCGAAGCCCAGGCCCGCCAGGAAAGTCAGCGCGCCCACGACCAGATCGCCAGCGGCCAGGTGAGCTTCGCCGACATCGCCCGCGAACATTCCGACGACCCGGGCAGCGCCAGCCAGGGTGGCGAGCTGGGCTGGGTGACCCCGGGCCAGATGGTGCCCGAGTTCGAACAGATGATGACCGAGACCCCAAAAGGAGCGCTGTCACCGGTGTTTGAAACCCAGTTCGGGTTCCATTTTTTGCAGGTCGAGGATGTGCGCGAGGCGGACATGAGCGATGAGTTCCGCCGCCTGCAGGCCCGCCAGGCGCTGCAAAAACGGCGCTTCGACGAAGAACTGCAGACCTGGGAGCAAGAGCAACGCTCCGAGGCCTACGTGGACATTCGACTCAACCCTTCATGACTCATCCCTTGATGAGAGAGCCGTGCCTGATCGCGAGCGCGCGCCCATGAGCCGGCGTCCGCTCGCCATCACCAGCGGCGATCCGGCCGGCATCGGCCCGGATCTGGTATTGCCACTGGCGGCGGCCCTGCCCGGGCTGCCGCTGGTGTTACTGGGTGACCGCCAGGTGCTCGATGAGCGCGCCCGGCGACTCGGCCTGAACGTGGCGCTGATTGACTGGCGGCCCGGCCAGGCCCTGCCCGAACACGGCACCGCCTTGTGGCATTGCGCCGCCGGTGCGCCGGTGCAAGCCGGCCGGCCGGACCCGGCCACCGGCGCCGGCACCCTGACCATGCTGGAGCGCGCCGCCGACGGCTGCCTGGACGGGACTTTCGCCGCCATGGTCACCGCGCCGCTGGCGAAAAACGTGATCCGTGACCGCGCCGACCCGGCCTTCACCGGCCACACCGAGTTCCTGGCTGCTCGCGCCGGCATTGAGCGGGTGGTGATGATGCTCGCCGCCGGCGATCTGCGCGTGGCGCTGGCCACCACGCACCTGCCCCTGGCGCGGGTACCCTCGGCCATCAATGGCGCCGACCTGACCCGCACCCTGACCATTCTGCGCGACGACCTGCGCGACAAATTCGCCATCGCCGAACCACGCATCCTGGTGCTGGGCCTTAACCCCCACGCCGGCGAGAGTGGCCACCTCGGCCGCGAGGAGATCGACATCATCAGCCCCACCCTGGAACGTCTGCGCGCCGCGGGCTTTGCCCTCACCGGCCCGCTGCCGGCCGACACCGCCTTTCAACCGGCCCTGCTGGAGCGCCATGACGCGGTGCTCGCCATGTACCACGATCAAGGGCTGCCGGTGCTCAAGTACGCCGGCTTCGGCGAGGCGGTCAACATTACCCTGGGGCTGCCGTTCGTGCGCACCTCGGTGGATCACGGCACCGCCTTCGAACTGGCCGGCAGCGGCCAGGCTCACGGCGGCAGCCTGCTGGCCGCCACCCGACTGGCGGCACACCTGACCGGGGGCGACGCACCATGAGCGAACACCGCGCCCGGAAACGGTTCGGCCAGCATTTTCTCACCGACACCGGGGTGATCGACCAACTGGTGCGCAGCGTGGCGCCCCGCGACCAGGACACCCTGGTGGAAATCGGCCCCGGCCAGGGCGCCCTGACCTTCCCGCTGCTCGATGAAATCAGCCACCTTCACGTGGTGGAGCTGGATCGCGACCTGATCGCCCTGCTCAAACGGCGGGTCGCCCCGGAACGGTTGACCCTTCATCAAAGCGACGCGCTGCGCTTTGATTTCCGCGCCCTGGCGGTGGCTGGCCAACCGATCCGGGTGGTCGGCAATCTGCCCTACAACATCTCCACGCCGCTGATTTTCCACCTGCTCAGCCAGGCCGACGTGATCAGCGACATGACCTTCATGCTGCAGAAAGAAGTGGTGGAGCGCCTCACCGCCGCCCCCGGCGGCAAGGATTACGGGCGTCTGTCGGTGATGGTGCAGTATCATTGCCAGGCGGATTACCTGTTTTTCGTGCCACCGGGGGCGTTCAGCCCGCCGCCGCGGGTCGATTCCGCCGTGGTGCGGCTGGTGCCCCACGCCACCCCGCCCTGGCCGGCCGACGACCCGGCGTGGCTGGCGCGGCTGGTGGCCCAGGCCTTCAGCCAGCGCCGCAAGGCGATCCGCAACAGCTTGAAAACCCTGGTGGAGATCGCCGATTTCGCCACCGTCGGCGTTGATCCGGGGCTGCGCCCGGACCACCTCCACGTGGCCGATTACGTGGCCCTCGCCAACGCCACCGCCGATCGACAAGGAGCTTTGTCGTCATGACCCTCGCCGTCGACAACGACCGCTATCGAATCCAGGTGCAGGTAACGGCCGAATACCTGCCCGAGCAAAGCGACGAAGGCAACAAGCGCTGGGTGTTCGCCTACCACATCCGTATTCTCAACCAGGGCGAGATCACCGCGCGCCTGCTCACCCGCCATTGGGTGATCACCGACGGCGAAGAGCGGGTTCGCGAAGTGCACGGCGAAGGCGTGATCGGCGAACAGCCCAGCATCGCCCCCGGCCAGGAGTTCGAATACTCCAGCGGCGCGATCCTGGAAACCGAAGTCGGCAGCATGCGCGGCAGCTATCAAATGCTCGCCGAAGACGGCACCTGCTTCGACGCCGACATCCCCGCCTTCACCCTCGCCGTACCCCGGGCGTTGCATTGAATACACGTCGGGCGTCGGACGTCGGACGTCGGACGTCGGGCGTCGGACGCTTTAACCCGTGGCTGAAATCATCGGAGTGTTTACTATCTGGAACGCGGCAGAAAACACGATCAACCTTACAGGTTCCGGGTTTAGCGTCCGACGTCCGACGTCAGACGCCAGACGTGGCGCAGCCACACCATGAGCACCTACGTGATCGGCGATCTACAGGGCTGTCTGGGGCCGTTCGAGGCGTTGCTGGAGCGGATCGGGTTCGCGGCCGGGCGGGACCGGCTGTTGCTGGCCGGGGACCTGGTCAATCGTGGGCCGGATTCCCTGGGCACGCTGCGCCGGGCGCATGCGCTTGGCGACGACGTCCAGGTGGTGCTGGGCAACCACGACCTGCACTTGCTGGCGGTGGCCCACGGCCACGCCAGGCTGAAGAAACACGATACCCTGCAGCCGATTCTGGACGCCACCGACGGCCCCCGCCTGCTGGCCTGGCTGCAGCGCCAACCGCTGCTGGTGGAGGTGCCCGAATTCGACGCGGTGATGGCCCACGCCGGCTTGCCGCCGCTGTGGAGCCTGGCCGAGGCCCGCGAGCGCGCCCGCGAGGTCGAGGCGGTGCTGGCCGACCCGGCCCGGGCCCCGGATTACTTCGCCAATATGTACGGCAACACCCCCGCCGGCTGGGACGACACCCTGCAAGGCCCGGCCCGCTGGCGGGTGATCACCAACTATTTCACCCGCATGCGCTTCGTCAACGACGCCGGCGAGCTGGATCTGGCCAGCAAGGGCGAGGCGGACCAGCCGCCAGCGGGCTTCATGCCCTGGTTCGAGCACCCGCGCCGCCAGTACGGCGGTCGCGTGCTGTTCGGCCACTGGGCCGCACTCGAAGGTCACACCGGCGTCGAGCGGGTGGAAGCGCTCGACACCGGCTGTGTGTGGGGCAATCGCCTCACCGCCCTGCGCCTGGACGATCTGCGGCGGTTTCACGCTCCCTGCTCCTGAAGACGCTGGACGCCGGACGCCGGACGCTAGACGCCAAACCCTTAATCGGATTGGTGTGACGTGTTTTCTGCTGCGTTAGCGTTACAGAAAACATGACCATCCTGCCCGCATCGGGTTTTAGCGTCCGGCGTCCGGCGTCCAGCGTCCAGCGCAGGCCTGACTGCTCCCTTCAACCTCCCCCCTGTTCCCCACCCCGCCACAGCCCCGAGTGAGATTCTTAAGCACGCCGAACACGCCGTTTATCCACGCTTTATTCGCAAAAACTTCCGACAATTTATTTTTTTAGCCGGCATCGACTTGGCCTTTGACTTGGCGTTCGTTTTGGCGCCATGCTAGAACCGAATCGGATCGCAAACGGGATTGGCCCGTTTATTGAATCCAGCCCGGATATCAACCCAGCAAGGATTTTCTTTCATGTAAACAGATGACGGCCCCAGGAGCCGCGAGGGTTCCCAGACCGCCAGGAGGGAGTAAGGCATGAGCATTATTCGCCACTATCAGGCCCGGTTTGACGCCTATCAGGAAGACGAGATGTCCCTCGAGGACTACCTCGGGTTGTGCAAAAGCGACCCCGGCGTCTACGCCACGGCGTCCGAACGCATGCTGATGGCGATCGGCGAACCGGAGCTGGTGGACACCGCCAAAGACCCCCGCCGCTCCCGCATCTTTTCCAACAAGATCATCCGCCGCTACCCCGCCTTTGACGAGTTCTACGGCCTCGAAGACGTGATCGAGAACATCGTCAGCTACTTCCGCCACGCCGCCCAGGGCCTGGAAGAAAAGAAACAAATCCTTTATCTGCTCGGCCCGGTGGGCGGCGGCAAGTCCTCGCTCGCCGAGAAACTCAAGGCGCTGATGCAGAAAGTGCCGTTCTACGCGATCAAGGGCTCGCCGGTGAACGAATCGCCGCTGAGCCTGTTCGACCCCGACGAAGACGGCCCGATCCTGGAAGAGGAATACGGCATCCCGCGCCGCTATGTGCGCACCATCATGTCTCCGTGGGCGGTCAAGCGTCTGCATGAGTTCGGCGGCGACCTCAGCCAGTTCCGGGTGGTCAAGCGTTACCCCTCGATTCTCGATCAGATCGCCGTGGCCAAAACCGAACCCGGCGACGAGAACAACCAGGACATTTCCGCTCTGGTCGGCAAGGTGGACATCCGCAAGCTGGAAGACTTTGGCCAGGACGACCCGGATGCCTATGCGTTCTCCGGCGGCCTGTGCCGGGCCAACCAGGGGCTGCTGGAATTCGTGGAGATGTTCAAGGCGCCAATCAAGGTGCTGCATCCGCTGCTCACCGCCACCCAGGAAGGCAACTACAACGGCACCGAACACATGGGCGCGATTCCCTTCGAGGGCATCGTGCTGGCGCACTCCAACGAGGCCGAGTGGCAAACCTTCCGCAACAACAAGAACAACGAAGCCTTTATCGACCGCGTCTACATCGTCAAGGTGCCGTACTGCCTGCGTGTCGACGAAGAACAGATGATCTACGACAAGCTGCTGCGCAATTCCAGCTTGCGCGACGCCCAGTGCGCGCCGGACACCCTGCGCATGCTGGCGCAATTCTCGGTGCTGACCCGGCTCAAGGAACCGGAAAACTCCAGCATTTATTCAAAAATGCGCATTTACGACGGCGAAAATCTCAAGGATGTGGACCCGCGCGCCAAATCGCTGCAGGAATACCGCGACATGGCGGGCGTCGACGAAGGCATGGACGGGCTCTCCACCCGCTTCGCGTTCAAGATTCTCTCCAAGGTGTTCAACTTCGACCATACCGAAGTGGCCGCCAATCCGGTGCACCTGATGCATGTGCTGGAACAGCGCATCGAGCAGGAACAGTACGCCCAGGAGCGCCAGGAACTGTACCGCCGCTTTATCAAGGAATACCTGGTTCCGCACTACGTGGAATTCATCGGCAAGGAGATTCAGACCGCCTATCTGGAATCCTACTCCGAATACGGCCAGAACATTTTTGACCGCTACGTGATCTACGCCGATTTCTGGATTCAGGATCAGGAGTTCCGCGACCCGGACACCGGCGAGATTTTCGACCGCCAGTCACTCAATGAAGAACTGGAGAAAATCGAAAAGCCGGCGGGCATTTCCAATCCCAAGGACTTCCGCAACGAAGTCGTCAATTTCGTGCTGCGGGCACGCGCCAACAATCAGGGCCGCAATCCGAGCTGGATGAGCTACCAAAAGCTGCGCGACGTGATCGAGAAGAAAATGTTCTCCAATACCGAGGAGCTTCTTCCGGTGATTTCGTTCAACCCCAAGGGCAGCGACGACGATCGCCGCAAACACGACAACTTCGTGCATCGCATGATGGATCGTGGCTACACCGAGAAGCAGGTGCGCCTGCTTTCGGAATGGTATCTGCGGGTGCGCAAGGCGCAATAAATGCAGTTGCAAGTGAAAAGTTAAAAGTTACAACGCGGGCGCGTTTCGGGAATCTTAACGGCGGTGCCCGCGTACAACCCGGAATCGCGGCCCGCGTCGGGAAAAGCCGCTTACAAGCGTATTTCGCGTTGCAACTTGAAACTTTCAACTTGCAACTGCTTCCGGAGGAAGCCATGAGCTATATCATCGACCGGCGTCTCAATGGCCGCCACAAGAGCACGGTGAACCGGCAGCGGTTTCTTGATCGCTACCGGCGCCATATTCGTGAAGCGGTCAATGATGCGGTGGGGCGGCGCTCGATCAAGGAAATGGAACAGGGCGAGCGCATCACCATCCCCCGCAAGGATCTTTCCGAACCCGGTTTTCAGCATGGCGGTGGCGGCCAGCGCAACATCGTTCACCCCGGCAATCGGGAGTTCCAACAGGGTGACCGGGTCCAGCGCCCTCCCGGTGGCGCCGGTGGTGGCGCTGGCCAGCAGGCCGGCGACAGCGGTGAGGGCGATGACGATTTCGCCTTTGAAATCGACCAGCGGGAATTCCTCAATTTCCTGTTCGAGGATCTGGCGCTGCCCAATCTGGTCAAGCGCCAGTTGCAGGGCAGCCGCAGCTTCCATACCCGCCACGGCGGCATCATCAGCCACGGGCTGCCGGCGAAAATCAATATCGTGCGCTCCATGCGCCAGGCCTCCATGCGCCGGCGCGCGCTCAGCGCCGCCAGCCGGCGCAAGCTGCGCGAGCTGGAAGCCGAGCACGCGCAGTTGCTGGAACAGGATCAATCACCGGCCCGCCAGGAGCGCCTTGGCGAGCTGGAAGAACTAATCGCCCGGCTGCGCCGTCGCATTGACCGCATCCCGTTCCTCGACGAAGTCGATCTGCGCTACAACCACCACGTCAAGGTGCCGGTGCCGGTCAGCCGGGCGGTGATGTTCTGCATCATGGATGTGTCCGGCTCCATGAATCAGGACATGAAGGACTTGGCGAAACGATTCTTCCTGCTGCTCTACCTGTTTCTGCGCCGCAACTACGAACACACCGAAGTGGTGTTCATTCGCCACCACACCAGCGCCAAGGAGGTCGACGAAGAAGAGTTTTTCTACTCCCGCGAGACCGGCGGCACCATTGTCTCCAGCGCCCTTAAGCTGACCCTGGACATCATCAAAAAGCGCTACCCGGTGCAGGAATGGAACATCTACGGTGCGCAGGCCTCCGACGGCGACAACTGGAACGACGATTCCCCCGGTTGCGCCCGCCTGCTGGAAAAAGAGCTGCTGCCACGCATGCAGCATTTCTCTTACGTGGAAGTGATGCCGCGCAGCCACCAGGCGCTGTGGGACCAGTACCAAACCGTGATGGACCGCCACGGCGACGCCTTCGCGATGGCGCAGATCGATAACCCGGGCGACATTTACCCGGTATTCCGTCGGCTGTTCAAACGGCGAATGGAGGCCGCATGAGCACGATTGACGAAAAACTGCTTTCCACCGGGTCGGATTGGGATTTCGAGACCCTGGCCCGCTACGACCAGGCCATCGCCGAGCTGGCCCACGGCAAATACGGCCTGGACACCTACCCCAATCAGATCGAGGTGATCTCCTCGGAACAGATGATGGACGCCTACTCCTCGGTGGGCATGCCGGTGGGCTACAACCACTGGTCCTTCGGCAAGCAGTTCGTGGAAGTGGAAGGCCGTTACCGGCGCGGCCAGATGGGCCTGGCCTATGAGATCGTAATCAATTCCAACCCCTGCATCGCCTACCTGATGGAAGAGAACACCATCACCATGCAGGCCCTGGTGATCGCCCACGCCAGCTATGGCCACAACTCTTTTTTTAAAGGCAACTATCTGTTCAAGACCTGGACCGACGCCTCGGCGATCATTGATTACCTGGTGTTCGCCCGGCACTACATCAGCGAGTGCGAGCAACGCCACGGCGTCGCCGCCGTGGAAGAAACACTGGATTCCTGCCACGCCCTGATGAACTACGGCGTGGACCGCTACAAGCGGCCCACGCCGATCTCCGCACTGGAGGAAAAACGCCGCCTGCGCGAACGCGAAGCCCTGCTGCAACAGCAGGTGTCGGAACTCTGGAAGACCTTCCCGGACATGCAGCCGGCGATCCAGCGCCGTCAACCCACCAGCCGCTTCCCCGCCGAACCGCAGGAGAACATTCTCTATTTTCTGGAAAAAAACGCCCCGCTTCTGGAGCCCTGGCAGCGCGAGATCATTCGCATCGTGCGCAAGATGGCCCAGTACTTTTACCCGCAACGCCAGACCAAGGTCATGAACGAAGGCTGGGCTACTTTCTGGCATTACACCCTGCTGCACGACCTCTACGACCAGGGCCGGGTCAGCGACGGCTTTATGCTTGAGTTTCTGCAGAACCACAGCCAGGTGGTGTATCAACCTCCGTTTGATTCCCCTTACTACTCGGGCATTAATCCCTACGCCCTCGGCTTCGCCATGTTCACCGACCTGCGCCGCATCTGCGAAAAGCCCAGCGAGGAAGATCGCCAGTGGTTCCCGGACATCGCCGGCAGCGACTGGGTGAAAACGCTGAAGTTCGCCATGGAGAGCTTCAAGGACGAGAGTTTTATTCAGCAGTTTCTCTCGCCACGCCTGATCCGGGAATTCAAGCTGTTCAGCCTGTTCGACGACGACGAGCGCGATTACATCGAGATCAACGCGATCCACGATGATCGTGGCTACCAGACCGTGCGCAACCGCTTGTCCGAGCAGTACAACCTGAGCATTCAGGAGCCCAATATCCAGGTCTACGACGCCGACATCCGCGGCGACCGCTCGCTGACCTTGCAGCACGTGCGCCAGCACCACCGGCCCCTGGACCCGGACTCCGGCAACGAAGTCTTGCGCCACCTGCATCGCCTGTGGGGCTTTGACGTGCACCTGGAAAGCATCGACAACGGCGCCGTGGTGGAGCGCCTTTCCATGCCGGAGTTAGCGATCTAGGGAGCCTCTGCGTACACTGTCTTGACCCTTAATTGATAAATATTCTCATTAGTGTTTATACTCCGGCGCCCTCGTTATCCGGAGATTGTTGCATGCGCTCTTTACTGTTTTTGTCGCCGCTGTTCGCCCTGTTCCTGGTTGCCGGTTGCGGCAACGAAAGCGAAGAGGTCAACGTCTATTCGGCGCGCAAAGAGGCGCTGATCAAGCCTCTGCTGGAGCGCTTCACCGAACAGACCGGCGTCAAGGTCAACCTGATCACCGGCAACGCCGATGCCCTGGTCGAGCGCATCAAAGCGGAAGGTGAACACAGCCCCGCCGACCTGCTGCTGACCACCGACGCCGGGCGCCTCTACCGCGCCGATCAGGCCGCCCTGCTGGCGAGCACCGACAACGCCGTGCTCGAAGACGCGGTGCCCGCCGAACTGCGCGACCCGCAAGGCCGCTGGTTTGGTCTGTCGGTGCGCGCGCGGGTCATCGTGTACGCCCCGGACCGGGTCGAATCCGCTCAACTGTCCAGCTACGAAGGGTTGGCCGACCCGCGCTGGCGCGGCCGCCTGTGCGTGCGCTCCTCGGACAACATCTATAACCAGTCCCTGGTCGCCAGCCTGATCGCCCATGACGGCGCCGAGGCCACCGAAACCTGGGTGCGTGGCCTGGTGGCCAACCTGGCGCGCAACCCGGTGGGCGGCGACCGCGACCAGATCAAAGCGGTGGTGGCCGGCGAGTGCGACCTGGCGCTGGTCAACACCTACTACCTGGCCATGATGCAGGCCGACCCACAAAGCCAGGAAACCGCCTCGCGGGTGGCGGTGTTCTGGCCCAACCAGGATGGCCGTGGCACCCACATCAACATTTCCGGCGCCGGCGTCACCCGCGATGCGCCGAATCGGGATCACGCGGTGCGGCTGCTGGAATTCCTGGTCAGTGACGAAGCCCAGCGCTGGTACGCCGACGCCAACCACGAATACCCGGTGCGCGCCACCGTGCCGGCCAGCGACCGGCTGTCCAGCTGGGGCGATTTCAAAGCCGACACTTTGCCGCTGGTGAAGCTGGGCGAACTCAACGGCGAGGCGGTCCGCGTGATGGACCGCGCCGGCTGGCGCTGAGGTTTCCCTGAGCACGGCCCGCCGGTTTAATCCGCGCTCGGCGCTGCTGCTGGCCCTGGCCCTGGCGCTGGCGACCCCGGTGTTGGTGGTCGCCGGCAGCTGGCTGGCGGGGCCGTCGCCGCAGTGGTCGCACCTGACCGCCACGGTGTTGCCGGTCTATCTGCGGCACTCGTTATTGCTGGCGCTGCTCACCGGTGGCGGCACCCTGGTGATCGGCACCGCCGCCGCCTGGGCGGTGGCGCGGCTGCGCTTTCCCGGGCATCGGCTCCTGCAATGGGCGCTGCTGCTCCCAATGGCCTGCCCCGCCTATCTGATTGCCTACACCTGGACCGGCCTGCTGGCCCCGGAAGGGCCGCTGCAGGCCTGGCTGCCGGTGGCGCTGCCCGACATCCGCAACCCCTGGGGCGCGGCGCTGATGCTGACCCTGGTGCTGTATCCCTATGTCTACCTGCTGGCCCGCGCCGCCTTCGTGCACCAATCGGCCCTCGCCCAGGAGGTGGCGCGCAGCCTCGGCGCCGGCCCGGCCCGGCGGTTTTTCCGCGTCGCCTTGCCGCTGGCGCGGCCAGCGATCATTGCCGGCCTGGCGCTGGTGCTGATGGAAACCCTGGCCGACTACGGCACCGTGGCCTACTTCGGCGTGCCCACCCTGAGCACCGGCATCTTCCGCACCTGGTTCGGGCTCGGCGACCGGCTCGCCGCCGCGCAACTGGCCGCCGTGCTGCTGGCGGCGATGGTGGCGCTGCTGGCCCTGGAGCGAGGCGCCCGGCGGCAGCGCCGGGTGAGCGGCGACGCCCGCCCGGCAGCGGCGCTGACGTTGCGCGCGGCACCGGCGGTGCTGGTGCCGCTGGCGCTGTGCCTGCCGGTGCTACTTGGCTTCGTGCTGCCGGCCCTGCAGCTTCTGATCTGGAGCCTGCCGCGCCTGGCCCAGGCCGGCGACGCGGACTTTCTCAAGCTGGTCGGCACCAGCCTGCTGATTGCGCTGTGCACGGCGCTGGCCACCACCGCGCTGGCCCTGGCGCTGGTCTGGGCCCGCCGGCTGCGGCCCGACCGGCCACGCCGGCTGGCCGCCAGCCTGGCCGGTTTCGGCTACGCGGTGCCCGGCACGGTGCTGGCGGTGGGCACGGTGTTGGTGCTGGCCGCGCTCGATCAGGGCGTGAACCGGCTGGCCGGCGCCGTTGGCCTGGCCGCGCCCGGCCTGCTGCTCTCGGGTACCCTGTTCGCGGTGGTGTTCGCCTGCACGGTGCGCTTCGCCACCATTCCCATTCAAAGCCTGGACGCCGGCCTTCAGGCATTGCCGCCCAGCCTCGATCACGCCGCCCGCTCGCTGGGTGCCGGCCCGGCGCGCCTGCTGCGCCGGGTGCACCTGCCGCTGTTGCGGGTGCCGCTGGCCAGCGCCGCGCTGCTGGTGTTCGTGGACACCCTCAAAGAGCTTCCCGCCGCCCTGGTGCTGCGCCCGTTCAACACCAACACCCTGGCGGTGCGCGCCTTCGAGCTGGCCTCCGACGAGCGCCTCGCCGACGCCGCCCTGCCGGCACTGGCGATCCTGCTCGCCGGGGTGATTCCGGTGCTGCTGTTGACCCGCTCCCTGGATCACCCGCGGCCCACATCCGACCCGGGCAACGCCCCGCCCGGCCAGCGCCTTGAGGAGACCGCCCATGCTGCGCCTTGACGCCGTGCACGTCCGGCTGGCCGGCCAGACCGTGCTCGACGGCATCGACCTGAGCCTGCCAACAGGCGAGATCGGCTGCCTGCTGGGCCCCTCCGGCTGCGGTAAAACCACCTTGCTGCGGCTGATCGCCGGCTTCGTGGACGCCCAGCGCGGTGCGCTGACGCTGGCCGGCGAGCGGATGCTGGGCGCCGGCGAACCGGTGCCGCCGGAGCAGCGCCGGGTGGGCATGGTGTTTCAAGACATGGCGCTGTTTCCGCACCTGGACGTGGCCGCCAACATCGCCTTTGGCCTGCCCCGCGAACGCCGCTCCCAGCGCCGCCAGCGGGTGGCGGAATTGCTGGACCGGGTGGGCCTGCCCGGGCTCGGCCGGCGCTACCCACACCAGCTTTCCGGCGGCCAGCAGCAGCGCGTGGCGCTGGCCCGGGCGATGGCGCCACGGCCACGTCTGTTGCTGCTGGATGAGCCGTTCTCCGCTCTGGACGCGGAACTGCGCGAACAGATCAGCGCCGATGTGCGCGCCATTCTGCGCGACCAGGGCAGCACCGCGCTGATGGTCACTCACGATCAACAGGAAGCCTTCGCCATGGCCGACCGCCTCGGCGTGATGCGTCAGGGACGAATACAACAGTGGGATACGCCGGCGCGCCTCTACCAACGGCCCGCCAACCGATTCGTGGCGGAATTCCTGGGCCGTGGGCGTTTTTTGCGAGCACGCCTGAGCCACCCGGGCCAGGCCGAACTGGACGGTGCCAGCGTGCCGGTGACGGCCGTGCACGACGCCCGCCCCGGTGACCCGGTGGAGGTGCTGATACGACCGGAGGATTTACACACCGACCCGCACGGCCCACTGCGAGCGCGGGTGGTGGGCAGCGTGTTTCGTGGTGCCCGCGTGTGGTACACCCTGGCGCTTAACGACGGCCAGCAACTGGTGTGCAGCCTGCCCGGCCACCCGCGCCTGGCCGAAGGCAGCCGGGTTCGCCTGGCACCGGCGGTGACGCCGTTGGTGGCGTTTCGCACGGACGCTGGACGCTGGACGCTGGACGCTGGACGCTGGACGCCTGACGCCGGACGCTAAAACCCGATGCGGAAAGGATGGGCATGTTTTCTGTAACGCTAACGTAGCAGGAAACACGTCACACCCATCCGACTAAGGGTTTAGCGTCCGGCGTCAGGCGTCCGGCGTCCGGCGTCTCCTCAACCGCGCCGCGATCACGCCATCAACGCATTCAAACGCTCGCGCACGGTGCTCTGGCATTCGCCGATGATGTCCTGGATCAGCTCTTCACAGCTGGGGATGGAATCGATCAGGCCCTGCACCATGCCGCTGGTCCAGATGCCGTGGTCGATGTCGCCCTCGCTGAGGGCCACCTTGCCCTTGGTGCCGGCGACCATGTCGCGGATCAGCTCGAACTTCATGTCCTTACCGGCCTCGCGCTCGATCTCGTTGACCTGCTCGGCGACCTTGTTCTTATAGACCCGCGCGGTGTTGCGCAGCGGCCGGTACACCAGCGCCGTGTCCCGTTCGCTGGCGGCGACGATGGCGCGCTTGATGTTGTCGTGAATGGGCGCCTCTTTGGTGGCCATAAAGCGGGTGCCCATATTGATGCCGTCCGCGCCCAGCGCCAGGCAGGCGGCCATCTGCACGCCGGTGCCAATGCCGCCAGAGGCGAGCATGGGAATCTTCAGCACGCGGGCGGCGGCGGGCAGCAGCACCAGGTTGGTGACGTCGTCTTCACCGGGGTGGCCGGCGCACTCAAAGCCGTCCACCGAGACCGCCGAACAGCCCAGCTTCTCCGCTTTCAGGGCGTGCCGCACCGAGGTGCATTTATGAATCACCTTGATGCCATGCTGGTTAAAGGTGGCCATGAACGGCTCCGGGCTGCGCCCGGCGGTCTCGACGATTTTCACGCCGGCATCGACGATCACCTGAACGTACTCGTCGTAGGGCACCGGTTTGATGGTCGGCAGCAGCGTCAGATTAACCCCGAACGGCTGGTCGGTCATTTGCTGACAGCGAGCGATCTCCTTGGCGAGATCCTCCGGCGTCGGCTGGGTCAGGCCGGTGATCACGCCCAGGCCACCGGCGTTGGAGACCGCCGCCGCCAGTTCCGCGTAGCCCACGTTCTGCATGCCGCCCTGGACAATCGGATAGCGCGTGCCCAGCAATTCCGTAATGCGTGTTTTCATTGTTTCTCTCTCCCAGATGCTCGCGAATGGCCACGCGGGCGGCACAGCGGACAGGCTGCGCGGCGGCGGCCGTTAAACAGGTTTCGACCCTACTGAGGCAATCCCACGGGCGCAATGACCTTACCCGTCATCAATCGTGGTGGAAACGACCCGCCGGCGTACTCGCCGGTCGCCGAGCAGATACAGCCCCAGGGCCATCACGATCAGGCTGGTGCCCGCCAGCACCGGCACGCCAAGCCGCTCATCGTTGAGCGAGGCGCCCAGCAACAGCGCCAGCACCGGCGTGATCAGCGTCACCAGCGCGACCGTTGCCGCCGGCATCCGTGCCAATACCTGGAAATAGCAATAAAAGCCCAGCAACGAGCCGAAGGTAGCCAGATAAGCAATCGCGAACAGGCCGCGCGCCGCGCCGCTGAAGGCCAGCCCCTGACCACTGGCCCACAGTGCCAGCCCGTACAACGGCACCGACAACAACAAGCCGCCCACCGTCTGCGCCATCGGCGCCAGCCCCGCACCGACCCGCTGCACCACGATGCCCGAGCCGGCAAACAGCGTCACCGCGCAGAGCATCCACAGCAGCCCCCGGCCACGCTGCCCCGGGTCGCCCCGCAACAGGGACGCCAGGCTGTCATCGAACACCAGCGCCAGCCCCGCCACGCCCAACAGACACGCCAGCCAGTGCCAGCGGTTGAGCCGGAATCCACCAGGCACCAGTTGCAAAAAAATGCCCGAGATCAACGGCGCCAGCCCAAACATCACCGAAATCAGCCCCGAGGGCAGATCCCGTGCCGCCATATAGCTGCAGCCCATGGCGCCGAAGATGCCCGGCAGCGCCGCCACGTAACTGAGCAAGGCATGGCGGTGCAGCGGCAACGGCTGGCGCCGCGCCGCCAGCCACACCAGCCCCAGCAGCGCGGCGCACGCCATGCGCGCACCGGCCGCCGCCAGCGGCGGCAAGGCCTCGCCACTCCATTTAATCGCCAGCGGCGTGGTCGCCCAGACAGCGATCACGATCAGGTACGCAAGCGCGGTATTCATTCATTCTCCGACGCAAAGAAATAAAAAAGGGGACAGCAAATTCGCAAGCGGAAGGGGTTGTGAACAAGCGCACGCGTGGTGACAATGCGGCTGCGGGGCCTGCTCGACGGGCCACACACCCGCCTGATGCACCTGCCATCGCCAACCACGGCCGGTTCCAGAACAACAACAGACGTGCGAGTATTTTGCGTTAAAGGGGTTATAACGAACAAATGGACATTTATCTGGTAGGCGGCGCCGTCCGCGACGAACTACTTGGATTACCGGTCAAGGAAAAGGACTGGGTGGTGGTCGGCGGCACGCCGGAAGCGCTTCAGGCCAGCGGTTTCAAACCGGTCGGCAACGACTTTCCGGTATTCCTGCATCCACAAACCGGCGAGGAGTATGCGCTCGCGCGCACCGAACGCAAGAGCGGCCATGGCCACGGCGGCTTCGTGTTCCACACCGCGCCGGACATTACCCTGGAGCAGGATCTGATCCGCCGCGACCTGACCATCAACGCCATGGCCCAGGCCCCCGATGGCAGCATCATCGATCCCTTCAACGGTCGAGCCGACCTCGAGGCCAAGGTGCTGCGCCATGTGTCCGACGCCTTCGCCGAGGACCCTCTGCGCGTGCTGCGCGTGGCGCGCTTCGCCGCCCGCTATTACTCACTGGGCTTTCGCGTCGCCGAGGAAACCGTGCAGATGATGACCCGCATTACCCTCAGCGGAGAGCTGCGCCACCTGGTCGCCGAGCGGGTCTGGAAAGAGACCAGCCGCGCCCTGATGGAAAAATCGCCGCAGATCTTCTTCCGCACCCTGCACGATTGCGGCGCCCTGGCCGACCTGTTCCCGGAACTGGCCGACCTGGACGGCATCCCCCAGGCCCCCGATCATCACCCCACCGTGGACGTGTTGACCCACCAATGGCGCTGCCTGGCCCAGGCGGCCCGCCAGAACCTGCCCCTGACGCCCCGCTACGCCCTGCTGTGTCATGATCTCGGCAAAAGCATGACCACCCCGGACGGCTGGCCGGATCACCGCAACCACGAACGGCGCGGCGAAACCCCGGCCCGGGAAATGTCCGAGCGGCTCAAGGCCCCCAAAGAGATGGCCGACGCGGGCATGACCATGGTGCGCTGGCAGGTTCAGGTGCACCGGGCGCTTAAACTGCGCCCCCCGGCGCTGCTGCACCTGCTGCGCACGCTCGACGTGCTGCGCCGGCCGCGGCGTCTCAAATTCCTGGTGGACGCCTGCGAAGCGGATTTCCGCACCTGCGCCGCCGACCCCAAAGCGCCGTTCCCACAACGGGAATTTCTGATCGGCGCGGCGGAAATCATTCGCACCGTGGACGTCGCCGGCCTGCGTGAAGCCGGCCTCAACGGCCCGGCCCTGGGGCGCGCCCTGGACGACAAACGGGTGCGCGCCCTCAAGGAATACAAGAAGGAGTTCCAGGAACAATGGCAACAGGACCCGTCGCCCTGATCACCGGGGGCGCCCGACGCATCGGCGCGGAAATCGTGCGCGGCCTCCACCAACGGCAGTGCCGGGTCATCGTCCACTACCATCGCAGTGCCGCCGACGCCGAGGCACTGGTGGCGGAACTGAACCAGCGGCGCGCCGACAGCGCCATGGCGCTGCCAGCGGACCTCAACGACCCGCACGCGGTGCGCGACCTGGCGGACCGCGCCCTGGACGCCTTCGGCACCCTGCAAGTGCTGGTCAACAACGCCTCCAGCTTCTACCCCACCCCCCTGGCCCAAGCGACCGACCAGGATTGGGACGCGCTCATGCACAGCAACCTGCGTGCTCCGTTTCTGCTCAGCCAGCGCCTGGCCGGCGCCCTCGCCGACACGGGCACCGGCGCCATCGTCAATCTGGTCGACGTGTACGCGGAAAAGCCGCTGCTCAATCACAGCCTCTACTGCATGGCCAAGGCCGGCCTGGCGACGATGACCCGCGGCCTGGCCCGCGAACTGGGGCCGACGGTGCGCGTCAACGGCGTCGCCCCCGGGGCGATCCTGTGGCCCGAGCCCCTGTCGTCCGAAAACGGCCAGGACCAACAAGCCACCATTGTCGACGCCACCGCCCTGGGCCGCGCCGGCAGCCCCGGCGACATCGCCGGCGCGGTCGCCTGGCTGGCCCTGGACGCCCCCTACGTCACCGGCCAGATCCTGGCCGTGGACGGCGGTCGTTCGCTGTCCTTCCCCGGCGGTTGAGCCGAGCGCGCCGCGACCCTTGCATCGATAGCAAGGAGGGGCGCCCCTCTCATTCCGAAGTATCCTTCAGCTCGGAAAGAAGACAAAATAATAGCGCCCGTGCCGGGCATTAACACTTTACTGGGGGTCAACCAATGATGAGCAAAAAGAAAAACGCCATGGCGATGCTCGCCGTGGCGTGCGCGATGCTGTCCGCCTGCGGCGGCGATTCTTCCCATTCCTCCGCCGACCCCGACCCCGAGCCCCAGGCTCTGGTATTGAGCGAAGCCAATGCCGCCCGGGTCGCAGGGGATACGCTGCTGTTTGCCCAACTACTGCCCGAGAGTTTCTATGCCATGATTTCAGCGGCAGGCTTTCTGGCAACCGGACAAAACTGCCTGTCAGGCGAGGCAAGTGTGCAATCCGACGACCTGGAGCGGCCGGTCTCTGCTTCAATGAGCGATTGCGTGGTGGAGAACGGCGTTACAGTGGACGGGACCCTGCGATTTGACTACGACAGTGAGGACCCCGATGCGCCGCCCTCGGAGTTGAACGCAGAGAGTTTCACCCTGATCTCCACGTACGGCGACACCGACAATTCATCGGAGACTCACTTCAGCTTCGACGGCGAGATTGATTTCCAGGTGGATGAGAATCTGGAGAACTCGGATTTCCAAGAAGTGGATGGCACTCTGGCCTTTTCCCTCGACAGCACGTACGACGGGGAGCAGCAGTCATTCCAACGCCAGTGGATCCTTGATGACTACCGCCAGATTGGGGTCAATCAAAGTGGCGCCTACCTGGCCGAGCTCTCCGGCGATGTGACACTGGGTGACCCGGCTGGCCGCGTCGTATTGACCACCTACGCGCCGGTCGGCGCGAACGGTCTCTCGAGCTGTCCCAGTGCGGGCGACATCACCGCGGAGGGCGGCGACGGCACCTCACTGAACCTGAGCGTGATCGACAATGACGACATTCTGATCACGCTTAATGGCGTGGGCACCCATTACAGCTGCGAGGAGTACGGGGCCTGGCTCCAGGAAGCCATGGATTTCCCCAATTCACCGATCTGATTGCCCGCCACGGCAACACGCTGCCGCCCCTCTGATCAGGGGCGGTAAGCCCGCCGGGACAAAACGTCCACTTTCCCTGAAACCACGGTGATAGAGCCGGCCCCACGCCCCTGGCAGTCTGTTGGCGGTGGCACGCCTTCGAGGTGTCCACGTGATCGCATGGCGAGGCTCGGCCTCGCCCTTGGGCTGTGTTTTGGGGACAACCACATGGACTTTACCAACCGCAGCAGCGCCCGCGCCGGCGTCTGGCTGTTTATTCTCGTACTGACGATTCTGCTCGCCGCCTGCGGCGGCGATGACCACCACCATGACCAGCGGGACAATAATCCGCCGGTGGACAATGGCGGCGACAACAATGGCGACGACAACGGCTCCGAGCCACCGGACACCACCGCACTGATCAATCGCGACTCGGCCCTCAACCTGATGGCCCAGACCATACTGTCCAGCAATACCCTGCTGATGCTGTTCGACCCGGTCACCCAACTGATGTACGCACCCGCCATCTATTGCGACGACCCGGCCACGGCGGACGCCGAACTCGGCGAGGATTTCAGAACCGAACAGGTCACCTATCAGGACTGCCAGCTCAATGACGACGGCTACCAGCGCATTCAGAATGGCGGCCTGAGCATGATCTACGACGGCGAGGGCGTGGACGCGCCCATTCATGTGCTCGCCGACAACCTGACGGTGGAAACCCGGGAAAGCAGCGACGGCGAGATCACCGTGCACACCCTTACCCTGGACGGCGCCTTTACCGTCTCGTTGCTGCCCGAGCCGGTGGAATTCAGCTTTGTGGATGTCAACATGAGGCTCGCTGTCGATTACCACCGCGAAGTCGAAGGCGACCCCACCCCCATCGACGCGCAAAGTCTGCGCTGGGATTTCCAGGACTACGACTCCCGCTTCGCACTGGCCAACGACGGCAACGCCGACAACAGCATCGACGGCCGGATTACCTTCCACGGCGAGCTGGCCGGCAGCGCCGACGCCAGCACCTCGATCCCGATCCATTTCTCCGACAACACCTGCCCGGACCTGGGCGCCCTGGATCTGGCCGACGACGACGACAGCAGCGCCAACCTGACCTTCAACGGCGATGAACTGGTGCTGACCACCAATGGCAATGGCGAAACCCTGACCTGCGACACCCTGGCGCCCTACCTGCAGGACATCTACCGGGTGCTGCCCTACGCGTTTTAAACGGACTTGTATAAAACAAAGCGCGCAGCGAAAAATTGCCCCACCCCTGGCCGAATGCTAAAACATTACCGAGCGCGGCCAGGCCGCGCCGCATTTGCACCATAACTTTGCATTTGAACCGGAGCCCACGGGCTCCATTTGGGGGGAACCATGAACCAGAAAACGACCGGCGGGCACCACGCCCGAACCGGCCGCTTTGCGCTGTGCGCGCTGGCGGCATTGTCATCACTTTCACTGGCCGCTTGCGGCGGCGACTCACACCACCACCGCACGGAAACGGCATTAAGCATTGATGAAAGCACCGCGCCGGTGGCCATCGATCAGACCTGGTCCAGCCTGACCACCAGCCCACCGCTGTTGGCGGCGCTGATCGACGCCACCGACCCGAACTACGTGGTCCTCAACGATTGCACCGACGGCGGCAGCCAGGAACAAACCCTGAACGACCAGAACCGGGTCACTTCGGTGTTCTTTGACCAGTGCACGCAAAGCTATAGTTTCGGGTCTGGTCCCTGGTTCGGCCAGATAATCGACGGCGGCTTAAGTTTTGAATACAACGAGAACGGCGATGTGAGCCGCATCGTCGCCGAGCAGTTCTCCAACGAGTTACAGCTTGGCGACACCAACGGCCGGGTGGATACCGCCGACGGCGTATTCGAGTTACCGGAAGGCACCGTCTCGCCGCTCAGCTATACCGCCAACGGGACCCTGACCAGCTTCCGCAACACCGCCCCGAGCGATCCACCCAATGACATCGTGTTGCGCTTTCCCGGCCTGAGCGTAATCGCCAGCGCCACCGGCGACGACGACCTGCTCCAGGTCAGCGGCCAACTGCTAATCCCCGGCTCGGACCTGCCCGTGGAACTGATCACCGAAGCGCCCGGCATCAGAGTCAGTCCCGACTCGGACTGCCCGATCGGCGGCGAGATCACCCTGGAAGGCGCCGGCAGCAGCTACACCAGCGTCCTGTTCAACGGCGCGGACCACATCACCGTAACGGTGAACGGCGTCGCGCAAAGCGAACGAACCTGCGAACAGTTCCTGCAGTGGCTTGCCGAACCCACCGCCAACGGCTGATGCACGCCGGGGGCTTCCCAGCCCCCGGCAATGCGCTATTATTCGAATCCGCGCACCGGCACACCAACAATACCCAAACTTCACAACAGCCGGTCAGCGCCCGATTATCCTGACAGACTCAATCCCTAGGGGGGATACCACCATGAAACACCGTCTACTCCCGGCTGCCCACAGCCGGACACGCACCCTTGTGCCCGCCGTTCTCGGCGCCCTTGTTCTCAGCGCCTGCGGCGGCGACAGCAGCAGCCACCACGACAGCAGCGCCGGCCCACTGAAAATCACCGACGACAACGCCGCTCAGGTTGTCGCACAAACACTTATAGCGCCGGAGATAGCGCTCAGCCTGACGAATTTTTCCATCCCTGGAACTATCGTCACCAGTCCGGAATGCCAAAGTGGCAGCGCCACCCTAGAGACCAGCCTTGACGCTACAAATAATGAACGACTAAGCCTCCTCTCCGCCGACAATTGTACCGCTACCAACGACGATGAAACTTTTCGTGAGGTGCTTGATGGCGAGCTGCAATTAACTTATGACAGCCCCGAGCCGGCTTCTCCTTTCTTTTTCGACGCTCAGCGGTTCTATGTTTTGTTGGAACTGAGTTATGAATATTTTAACTCAGAATCTTTGGAGCTGGACGGCTCTGGGAAGGTGAGTTCTGACCCAGCTCCCTCGCTCACCGAAGCGAACTTTACTTTTAAAATAAATCAAAAGATCGAAAACGAGACCGGCGATGCGTCGGAAATGAATTTCCAGCTCAGTGTCAAAGACTGGTCCAGCGTTGTCGAGATGCTTTCTGAAGAACAGCCGGGAGTGACCACTAACGGTCGCCTTACACCGCTGCTTGCTGAGGGTTTGCAAAGCTACGTGGACGTGGTGACCAACACGCCACGGACATACGACGGCGACGTCTGCAGCGAAAGCGGAGACATTACTGTCAACGGCGCCGACAACACCAGCATTAATGTGTATTTCGCCGGCAGCGATCAGATCACGGTGACTGTCAATGGCGTGGCACACGATATGAGCTGTGACGAATTCAGACAATGGCTACCCATCGACGGCTCTCCGCTCAGCCTGCGCTGAGCTTTGCCGCCGGCCTCCGCCTTTTGGTTTTGATCTTTTGCCTTCGGCACGCAACGACTGATGCCAAAACCATCAGGTTCGGGGCAGTGGCCGCCGTGCCAGCGACGGATTTGATCTTTCCGCGGCGCGTCAGATTCCAGCCGGCCACTGAAACGGCACCGTCCACAAACGCTGCCCGGGAAAATCGTACTCCTCAAGCAGCGCCGCGTAACCGCGCCGCAGCACCGGATGTTCCGCGCGCGGCGCCAGGTCCGCCAGCGGCTTGAGCACGAAGGCGTGCTTGAGAATCTCATCGCGGGGCAGGTTGACGCCGTCGACGTCGCCGCTGAGCTGGTCGTAGGTGAGGATGTCGATGTCCAGGGTGCGGCTGGCGAACTTCTTTTCGCCGCGCACGCGGCCGTGGGCCCGTTCGATGTGGCGCAGCGCCTCGGCCAGCTCGGCCACCGCCAGGGCGGTGTCGATTTGCACCACCAGGTTATAAAAGGGGCTGCCGTCGAAGCCCACCGCTTCGCTTTCGTACACCGGGCTCAAGGCCAGCTCGCCAAACGCCTCGGCGAGGTGGTCCAGGCCGGAGTGGATGTTGTGCTCGCGGTCGATGTTGGAGCCCAGGCTGAGAAACACCGTTGCCATCAGCCGCGCTCCCCGCGCTCGATGATCACGCCCACGTCGCGCGAGCCACGCAGCGCGCCGGGCTTGCTCAGGCGCAGTTTCAACCAGCTCACGCCGAACTCCTCGCGCACCATTTGCGCGACTTTCTCGGCCAGGGTTTCCACCAATTGGAATTCGCTTTCCTCGATAAAGGCGATCACCCGTTTGCCGATGGACTTGTAGTCCAGGGCGTCGTCGATCTGGTCGCTGGCAGCGGCGCGGCGGATGTCGGTGGCCATTTCCAGGTCCAGGCTGACGGTCTGGCGGATACGGCGCTCCCAGTCGAAGATGCCGATCACGGTGCTGACCTTCAGGTCACTGATATAGACGATATCCATGGGGCTCCAGGTGGCGCGTGCGCACGGCCACATCTCTTGTTACGGTTCGCGGACGCGATGCCCCGGGCGGGCCGGTCATCGCGTATGCATGCAAGCCACGCGGTGCGTGTACAATGCCGTGGACTTCACAATGGGAATTATAGCCGGTGGACGCCATGGCATTACAGGAAAGCGGGATCTGGTTGTTGGCTTTGTGCGCGGGCGCCTACCTGCTGGGCTCGGTGTCCAGCGCGATTCTGGTGTGCCGGCTGTTCGGTTACCCCGACCCGCGCACCCAGGGCTCCAGCAACCCGGGCGCCACCAATGTGCTGCGCATCGGCGGCAAACCCGCCGCCGCCCTGACCCTGCTCGGCGACGTGCTCAAAGGCACCGTGCCGGTGCTGATCGCCCGCGCCCTGGAGTTGTCGCCGTTCGCGGTGGCGCTGGTCGGCTTCTGCGCTTTTCTCGGCCATCTGTTCCCGGTGTTCTTTCAATTCCGCGGCGGCAAGGGCGTGGCCACCGCTTTCGGTCTGCTGTTCCCGTTGCACTGGCTCAGCGGCCTGATCGCCGGCGGCGTTTGGCTGGGGGTCTTCGGCATCACCCGGATTTCCTCGGTGGCGTCGCTGAGCGCCTTCGTGGCCGCCCCGATCAGCCTGTGGTTCTGGCTCCCCGGTGCCTTCTGGCCAATGGCCGCCCTCACCGTGATCATGTTCATCCGCCACCGCGCCAACCTCGCCAAGCTGCTCAGCGGCGAGGAATTGGGGTTTCGGAGGAAGAGCTAGGCGCTGGACGCCAGACGCCGGACGCCGGACGCTAAGTCAAAACCCGTGGCCGCAAGTCTTGCGGGTTCGCAGAACGTTTCTGCAAACCCGCAAAGCTGGCCGGTGGCACGGGTTTAGCGTCCAGCGTCTAGCGTCCGGCGTCTAGCGTCCGGCGTCCAGCGCCCTACCCCAGCGCCTCCAACTCCACCAACGGCCAACGCGGCCGCACGCTGATCGGCAGGTCGCTGTGTTCGCCGGCCTGCAGGCGCAGGGCGCCGGCGTAGGCGATCATGGCGCCGTTGTCGGTGCAGTATTGCAGGCCCGGGTAGTACACCCGCACACCGCGCTTTTTCATGTCGGCGTCCAGTTTTTCCCGCAGGCGCCGGTTGGCGCTGACGCCGCCGGCCACCACCAGGCGCTGGTGGCCGCTGGCCTGGATGGCGCGCCGGCACTTGATCACCAGGGTGTCCACCGCCGCCTCCTCAAAGGCACGGGCGACGTCGGCGCGGTCCTGGTCGCTGAGCGCGGCGGGCCCGCCCAGGTCGTTGATGGTATTGAGGGTGAAGGTCTTCAGGCCCGAGAAGCTCATGTCCAGCCCCGGGCGGTCGGTCATCGGCCGGGGGAAACGGAACCGGCCGGGCGTGCCGGTCTCGGCCAGCTTCGCCACCCGTGGGCCGCCGGGGTAGCCCAGGCCCATCATCTTGGCGACTTTATCGAACGCCTCGCCGGCGGCGTCGTCCACCGATTCCCCCAGGGGCACGTAGTCGCCCAGGCCGCGGGCGTCGAGCAGCAGCGTGTGGCCGCCGCTGACCAGCAGCGCCACGAACGGGAACGCCGGCGCGTCGGCTTCCAGTTGCGGCGCCAGCAGGTGGCCTTCCATGTGATGCACCGGCACCGCCGGCAGATTCCAGCCGTAGGCCAGGGCCCGCCCCACCCCGGCGCCCACCAGCAACGCCCCGGCCAGCCCCGGCCCGGCGGTATACGCCACGCCATCCAGTTTCTCCGGGCCGGTGTCCGCCTCGCTCATTACCTGGCGCACCAGGGGCAGCAGCCGGCGCACGTGGTCGCGGCTGGCCAGCTCCGGCACCACGCCGCCGTACTCGGCGTGCATCGCGATCTGGCTGAACAACGCCTGCCCGAGCAAGCCGGCACGGGTGTCGTAAATCGCCACCCCGGTTTCGTCACAGCTGGATTCGATACCCAATACGCGCATGGTTCCTCCTGAAAAGGGCGCCGCGAGCCGGCCGCGTCGGGGCCGGTCTCGGCGGGCGCATAATAGCGCCCCCGGCCCCTATTTGCATTTGTCCGGCTGTGCGGTAGAATTCGCGCCCTGCTGCCTGGGTGCCCAACCGGCCTCACGGGCCCTGGCCCCCAAGGGACCACCTGAGCCCGCAGCGAATCCATTAATCCAAATCTCAAGGTAGGTGATACTTCATGCCTCAGGTGAAAGTGAAAGAAGGCGAACCCTTCGACGTCGCTCTGCGCCGTTTCAAGCGTTCCTGTGAAAAAGCGGGTGTTCTCTCCGAAGTTCGTCGTCGCGAAAACTACGAGAAGCCGACCCAGGAGCGTAAGCGCAAGCGTGCCGCAGCGGTAAAGCGTCACCTGAAAAAGCTCCAGCGCGAGCAGCTCGCCCGTAAGCGTCTCTACTAAGGTCCGGCCGCCCGGCTCCAACGGGCGGCATGATCCGGGTACGCTGCCATGAGCACATTGAAAGCACAGCTGACCGATGCCATGAAAGACGCCATGCGCGCCAAAGACAAGGTGCGCCTGGGCGTCATTCGCATGACATTGTCGGCGATCAAGCAGATCGAGGTGGACGAGCGCGTCGAAGTCGACGACGAACGCGCCCTCGCCGTGCTCGATAAGCTGATCAAGCAGCGCAAGGATTCCGCTACCCAGTACCGGGACGCCGGCCGCGACGACCTGGCCGACGTGGAAGAAGCGGAAATCGTGGTGCTTCAAGCATTCCTCCCCGCGCCCCTCAGCGACGCGGAAATCGATGCCCTGATTGACGAGGCAATCGCCGAAACCGGCGCCTCCGGCATGCAGGACATGGGTAAGATCATGGGCGTTCTCAAGCCCCGGCTGCAGGGCCGCGCCGACATGGGCGCCGCCAGTGGCAAAGTAAAGGCCAGGCTCAACGCCTGATCGCGGTTCACTCCGCATCTCAGATTCCCCCGGACTTGTCATTCCGGCGGCCAAATCGGACTATTTCCCCCCATGGCCGGTCGTATTCCCGAGCACTTTATTCAGGATCTGCTGGCGCGTACCGATCTGGTCGCGTTGATAGACGCCCGTGTGCCCCTGAAAAAGACCGGGCGCAACTACGCCGCCTGCTGCCCGTTCCACCAGGAAAAAACCCCCTCGTTCACGGTCGCCCCGGACAAGCAGTTCTATTACTGCTTCGGCTGCGGCGCCTCCGGCAACGCGGTCGGCTTCCTGATGGAATACGACCACCTCAACTTCCCCGAGGCGGTGGAGCAGCTGGCCACTCGCGCCGGCATGGAAGTGCCCCGGGAAGAAGGCCATGACAGCCAGCAGGACCGCGCCCGTCGCGACCGGCTGCAAACCCTGTATGACCTGCTCAAGCGGGCCGAGAACTTCTACCGCCAGCAGCTCAAGGCGGCTCCGGAGCGGCAGAAGGCGGTGAATTACCTGAAAGGTCGCGGTCTGACCGGTGAAATCGCCGCCCGCTACGGGCTCGGCTTCGCGCCGCCCGGCTTCGACAACCTGATCGGCGGCCTGTCGCTGGACAATCACGGCCTGGAGTTGGCGTTGACCGCCGGCCTGGTGGTGCGCCGCGACGACACCGGCCGCACCTACGACAAATTCCGTGATCGCATTCAATTCCCGATCCGCGACGCCCGTGGCCGCACCATCGGCTTCGGCGGCCGGGTGCTCGGCGACGGCAAGCCGAAATACCTGAACAGCCCGGAAACCCCGGTATTCCACAAGGGCCGCGAACTCTATGGGCTGTGGGAATGGCGCCAGAGCCGCGACAAGAGCGACCGTCTGTACGTGGTGGAAGGCTATATGGACGTGATCGCCCTGGCCCAGCACGGCGTGCCCAACGCGGTGGCCACCCTGGGCACCGCCACCAGCGAAGACCACTGCAAGACCCTGTTTCGCACCGTCGACGAAGTGGTGTTCTGCTTCGACGGCGACGACGCCGGCCGACGGGCCGCCTGGCGGGCCCTGGAATCGGCCCTGCCGGTGCTCGACGACGGCAAACAGGCGCGTTTTCTGTTTCTGCCCGAAGGGGAAGACCCGGACACCCTGGTGCGCGCCCAGGGCCCGGAAGCGCTGCTGGCGCTCACCGAGCGCGCCGACACCCTGTCCACCTATCTGTTCCGGCACCTGGGCGAAGGGCTCAACCTGGACACCGTGGACGGCCGCGCCCGCTTCGCGCGCCTGGCGCTGCCCTACCTGGACAAGCCCGCCGGCCCGTTTTACCGCACCCTGCTGGAAGACGAACTGGCGCGCCTCACCCGCATGGAGCGGGAATCCCTGGAAAAACTCCGCCAGCAGCGTCCCGCCCGGGAAGTGCCGCCAGCACCCGCGCCGGCGCCGGCGCCGCAATGGGATGAGCCGGACGACGACCCCGGCTACCCGTCGGACTACCTGGCGGACTACGGCGCGCAACAGCCCGCCGAGCGCGCCGGCCGCGATCCGGCGCCGGCGCAACGCCCGCGCGGCCCGCGGCGCGCCCGTGGCGGCCTGGGGCTGGCGGAACGGCTGGTGGTGCTGCTGATGTCCCACCCCGGGGTGCTCAAGGAGCAACCCCTGCCGGAAGGTCTTGAAGAACTGACCCTGGCCCACGCTGATCTGTTGATCCAAGTGGCCGCCGCCGTGGAGCACAACGACTCGCCAGCGGCGGTGCTGGGCGCGGTGATGGCCCTGGAGCAGGGCGAATCGCTGTCGGCGATGTTGCGCGAAGCGCTCAAACCGCCCATGGACGACGCCACCGCCCGCCGCTACTGGCGCGATGCACTGCAGCGCCTTCACACCCTGGCGCTGGAGCAAGCCCTGCAAAGCGAGGAAGCCCGCCCCAACCCGGACGGCGCGCGCCTGGCGGCGCTGCACCAGGCACTGGCCGCGGCCCGCACCGAGGCCCGGCAGGCGCCCCTGCACGACCCTTAAGCGGGGCTTGAGCCAACTGGCCCGCGCCCCCATATCCACGTATAATACGCCGTTTCCCGACGGCTTCTCGTCCTCCAAACTACGGGCATTTCGCATGACGACTCAAAAACAGCAGCAGTCACAGCTGAAGCAGTTGATCGCGCTGGGCAAGGAACAGGGCTACCTGACCTACGCCGAGGTGAACGACCATCTGCCCGAGTCCATCACCGACACGGATCAGGTGGAAGACATCATCCAGATGATCAACGACATGGGCATCTCCGTGGTGGAAAAAGCCACCGATGCCGATCAGATCATGATGGATGAAAGTGCCGAGAGCACTGACGAAATCGCCGCCGAGGAAGCCGCCGCGGTGCTGGCTTCCGTGGAGAGCGAACCCGGCCGTACCACCGACCCGGTGCGCATGTACATGCGTGAAATGGGTACCGTGGAACTGCTCACCCGGGAAGGCGAAATCGAGATCGCCAAGCGCATCGAGGAAGGCACCCGGGAAGTGATGCACGCCCTTTCCTACTGGCCCGGCGCCGTGGAAATGGTGCTCGACGAATACGACCGCATCATCAGTGAAGAACGCAAGCTGACCGACATCATCGCCGGTTACCTCGACCCCAACGACGACGGCGCGGCCGCCACCAACGCCAACAAGGAACCTCGCTTCAATCAGCAGCAACAGCAACAACAGCTGCAGAAGAAGAAAGAGGAAGCGGCGGCGGCCAGCAAAGACGACGATGACGAGGAAGAAGACGACAAGAACACCGCCAACGCCACCACCACCGACGACGACAGCGACGAGGACGAAGGTGGTCTGGACCCGATCCTGGCCGCGGAGCGTTTCGCCGAGCTGAAAAAATTGCAGGAAAAACTGCAGCGTTCACTGAAACGCAACGGTCGCGATCACGCCAGCTCCGGCAAGGCCCAGGAAGCCCTGGCCCAGCACTTCACCCTGTTCAAGCTGGTGCCGCGCATTTACGACGAACTGCTCAGCGGGGCGCGCAGCCACCTGGAAACCGTGCGCCGTTTCGAGCGCCAGATCATGGCGTTCGCGATCCGTCGCGCCTCCATGCCGCGCAAGGATTTCATCCGCGCCTTCCCCGGTAACGAAACCAACCTGGACTGGGTCGATCAGCAGCTCAAAGGCAAAAAATCCAAGGATTACGCCGACAAGCTCACCCTGGTGCGCGAAGACATCCAGCGCAACCAACGCAAGATCCTGACCATGGAAAGCGTGATCGGTCTGCCGGTGGGCGAGATCAAAGAGATCAATCGCCGCATCTCCATCGGCGAAGCCAAGGCACGCCGGGCCAAGAAAGAAATGGTCGAGGCCAACCTGCGCCTGGTGATCTCCATCGCCAAGAAATACACCAACCGGGGCCTGCAGTTCCTGGACCTGATCCAGGAAGGCAACATCGGCCTGATGAAGGCGGTGGACAAGTTTGAATACCGCCGCGGTTACAAATTTTCCACCTACGCCACCTGGTGGATTCGCCAGGCCATTACCCGCTCCATCGCCGACCAGGCGCGCACCATCCGTATCCCGGTGCACATGATCGAAACGATCAACAAGATCAACCGGGTGCAGCGCCAGATGCTTCAGGAAATGGGCCGCGAACCGACCCCGGAAGAACTGGGCCAACGCCTGGAAATGCCGGAAGACAAAGTGCGCAAGGTGCTGAAAATCGCCAAGGAACCGATCTCCATGGAAACCCCGATCGGCGACGACGAGGATTCCAGCCTGGGCGACTTCATCGAAGACGGCAACATGGAATCGCCGGTGGATTCGGCCACCTCCCTGGGCCTGGAAGAAGCCACCCGGGAAGTGCTCGCCAACCTCACCGCCCGCGAAGCCAAGGTGCTGCGCATGCGCTTCGGCATCGACATGAACACCGACCACACCCTGGAAGAAGTGGGCAAGCAGTTCGACGTCACCCGCGAACGGATTCGTCAGATCGAAGCCAAAGCGCTGCGCAAACTGCGCCACCCCTCGCGCAGCGAGCACCTGCGCAGCTTCCTGGACGCGGACATGTAAGCTGGTATATAACTAGCGGCCCGGACGGCTCACCCCGCCCGGGCTTTTTATTTTCAGCCCCATAAAAAGATCGAAAAAAGGGGACGGATACCCCTCCTCGTTTTTCACCCGCTCATGGGCCTATAGCTCAATTGGTTAGAGCAGCGGACTCATAATCCGTTGGTTCCAGGTTCAAGTCCTGGTGGGCCCACCACTCGTTCCTCACCAAACCTTAGTCTCGCCATCCCTGGCGCCACGCCGGCGCCACAGACACCCCCGGCCCGAACATCCTGTCCGGGCGTTCGCACGCTGCGAAGCCCTGCTTCGGTCGTGTTCACCCCACCATTCCCTTCATACCAAACGCTGGATTCGCCATCCCTGGCGCCACGCCGGTGCCACAAGAAACCCCCGACCGAACAACTTCCCACGCAATCGAAGCGCGTGCCAGGAATAGTCCAAGCTCATCCGAAGCAGTACGATTCAGGTTCAATTTTGGCATCTGGGTTTAACAGCGCCACTGATGCCTCCGATGTGGGCGTTGGTACCGTCACCGGTGAGCGTATGCCGTTATGCGAGTTCAAGGTGAAGGGGACACCTCCGACCGAGCTTCAGAGTAGTGTTGATTACAAGGCGCTGGCTTCTGAACCCAATGAGACCACCGAGTACGTCGTGCTAATCCACTGGGGCATGCCGTTCCCGCCAGTTAAGCCTTTACAGAAACTGGACTGTTCGGCAACCATAATTCTGTCTGCACGCCTACAACCGCCAAGTGGGCGCACACCGTTGAACGCTTGAAGCAGGTATGGGATATAGTGGAGTCAGCGTGAACCGCTTTTCAGCTCTTGGGGAATGAATGGCAGATCCAGTTCAGATAAAAGAGGTAATCAGGCCCGCCGATCAAGGATTTAGCCGTCCCTACCTCTGCCGCAGTGTCAGCAATGACCTTTATTACGTGAAAGGCAGAAACACTGACGCTGATAGCATGTACAAGGAGTGGGGCTGTGCACACCTCGCTAAAAGCCTGAAGCTACCGATCCCTGACTATGCACTGGTTGAACTTGACCCAGCCCTGGTTGACGCGCTCCCGCCAGATTTAGCGGACATTGGTGTTGGTCTCGCTTTCGGATCCAAAGCCATCCAGAAAGCTATCTGGTTCGAGCAAGCCTCAGTAGGCAACGTACCAGCCCAGCTACAACGTCGAGTAGTCGCGTTTGACTGGTGGATTCATAATTTGGACAGGGGTAGCCATAACCCCAACCTGTTGCTGGACGAAGGGTCACTCGTTGTTATTGACCACAACAACGCTTTCGACACGGATTTTGACCCACAACAGTTTATCCAGCAGCACATCTTCGCTGACGAGGGCAGGAATCTGTTCTCCGACTACATTGAGCGAGACGCGCTACAGAATGAATTTAGACAGCTCATCCCCGTTTTCAGCAAGACTATCGCTGAGGCGCCAGAAGAGTGGAAATGGTTCGATAGCGACGCTACAGTGCCGAGCAATTTCGACGCACAGCATTGCGAAGAAGCCATAAAAAGGTGCGCCGGTAGTAGTTTTTGGAATATATGATGGAACGTCTAGCCTGCAAATACAGCATTATTCAGTTTCTCCCCTACCCGGAAACCGGCGAGTTCGCTAACGTCGGCGTTCTGCTGGTATGTGAGAAGACTGGGCTTTTGGATTTCCGCCTGGAAACCAAGCGGACTAGCCGTTATACCTCCTTCTTCCAGAGCCTGGATGCGGGCCTTTACCGGTACGCGACCAAAAATCTGGCGGAGGCGATGAAGCGTATCCGAAACTTGACTGCCCATGGTTTCAAAAGCGACCTGATCAAGACCTTCGCCAGCCTGACCCACCCCAGAGAAACCATTCTCCGCTTTGGCACCCCGAGGGTTGTTCTGACGGATAACCCTACCCAAGAGCTGGACGACCTCTTCGAGCACTATGTCCGCCACGGCTTTGCCAAGGATGCCAATTACGAAACGGAGCTGGAGCGGAAGGTCAAACATTACCTTCAGGAACTGGAACTGGCTGCCCCCTTCAAGAACAAGAAGGTTGGCAATGAGCTCTTTGCTGTTCAGTTTCCATTCGTTCAGACCATCAATGACCGCGAGACAAAAGCGATCAAACCCTTTTACCTCGGCCAACAAACACCAAATGCCATCTATGACCACGCAGACCGCTGGATCGCTAAACTCAAGCGCCTGAAAGACATGCAGCTTATGCCTGAGCGAGTCCTATTCGCCGTTAAGGGCCCACAAATCACCGATTCTCTGGATTTCCGCAAGCGTGATTTTGCGTTTCGTGACGTCCGTGATGAGCTCGCCCGCTTTGCGGAAATAGCCCTTGATAAGGACGGCAACGGGACGCAAGCTATTCGCGACTTTGCGATTCACTAAGCTGTCGGTGTAGTGATGGTATTCACCCGACTGTCATGGTTCTGCCTCGTGCCGATTCTCTACCTCGAAGCGGACTAAACAGCGGCTGTCTCGCATGATTCGCCATCCCTGGCGCCACGCCGGTGCCACAAGAAGCCCCGGCCCGAACATCCCTGGCCGGCGATCAGGACTGGGCGGCGGCGCGGTCAGGCAGGTCCTGAGCAATGATCAGGCCGGTTTCTTCCGCGCCCTTCCGGTGCGGGTGCCCGGCTCCTGACACGGCCGACGCACTTCGTCGTCTTTTGCACTTGGCGGCGCCCGCGGGCCGTGCCACTTTCCCGGTTTGATTTCCTACCCGATAAGGAGAAAAACCGGATGCGTCTGTCCTCATTCCGGCCGTCCCGGCCGACCCTGCTGAATCTGGCCGCCGCCGGCGCCCTCACGGTGCTGGCGGGCTGCGCCCACCTGAGCCCCAACAGCGAGAGCCGCCCGGCCATCACCAGCGGCCCCGCCGGCGACGCTTTCTATACGCCGCCGGCCACCCTGCCGGAGGGCAAACACGGTGACGTGATCTGGGCGCGCGATCTCACCAACGAAGCCGCCCTGCCCTCCGCCGGGCAAAACTGGCTGGTGCTGTACCGCTCCACCAACATCGCCGGCGAGCCGATCGCGGTGTCCGGCACGGTGGCGATTCCCAAGGGCACGCCGCCCGAGGGTGGCTGGCCGGTGATCAGCTGGACCCACGGCACCACGGGCATCGCCGACGTGTGCGCGCCCTCCAAGAACGGTCCGGATTATCTGGATCGGGATTACGTCAGCGGCATCAACGTGACCCTGGATCAATGGGTGCAGCGCGGTTACGCGGTGGTGAAAACCGATTACGAAGGGCTCGGCACGCCGGGCACTCACCCTTACCTGAATGGTCCCTCGGAAGCGCGGGGCGCCACCGACATGGTGCTGGCCGCCCGCCAGGTGAGCCCGGCGCTGAGCCGCGACTGGCTGGTGATGGGCCATTCCCAAGGGGGCCAGGCGGCGGCCTATGCGGCCTATCTGGGGCCGATCTACGCTCAGGATCTGAACCTCACCGGCGCCATCGCGATCTCTCCGGCCAGCCACATCAGCGTCCAGATCCAGTACATCGAGACTCACCCGGACATGCCCGGCAGCGCCTTTACGCCGCTGATTCTGGCCAGCCTGGCCCATTCCGCGCCGGGCGTGGACCTGGATAAGCTGCTCACCGAGGAAGGCCGCAAGCGCATTGGCATGGTCAACGAGGGCTGCATTGGTGAACTGCGCCGGCCCGACGGCTGGGCGATCACCAATAACAAGCTGTTGAACACCAATGCGGATTTCAAGGCTCTGAACGCCGCCGCCGCCAGCCTCACCGACGTGGAGAACGTGCGTCCGTCGGTGCCGTTGCTGGTGCTGCAGGCGGACCACGATCACATCGTGCTTAAGCCGTTCACCGACATGATGGTGGCGCGCTTCAAGAACCTGGGCGTGCAGGTGGATTACCGCACCTACCCGATTCAGGGCCAGGCGCCGGCCGTGCACCGCGACACGGTACCCGCATCATTGGCCGATGCGATGGATTGGGCCAACCAATACCTGCCCGCCGCCCGGCACTGAGCGAGCCGGTACACCTCACACCTCACACCCCGGCGCTCGCCGGGGTAGCCGGAATGGCACCGTCGGCGCCTTATTCAGCGCGCGCCGGCGCCATTGATCTTCGATGGCGCCGGTGTCGGCGCGGGTGGCTGCCAGGGGCGTCGGGGGTTTTCGCGGCCCAGGGTCACGTTGGTCAGCGCCCGCACATCAGCGTTTGAGAAGGTCCAGAGTTCGCCGGTGTCCTCGATGATCACGGTCCAGTGCAAATGCAACTCCGGGCCGTAGTCGATGAGGATATGAGCGACGCCCTTTCCTTTCGGCGTATTCAGGGGAATCGGTGGGTTCAGTTGGATCATCATGACAGCACCCTCCATGACGGTGTCTGCCTGTCATTTGAGCAGACCCGCCCGCCGCATGAAGCAAAACCATGTAAAACCGCCATGACCGTCGCGAACCGGTGCGGCCCGCGATCGGCCGGCGTTCCGCACGTGGAACGCTGCTAACTTCGCGGCGCGTCCCGCAACCGCTGCCAAGCGCGTTCCGCGCGCAGTTCGCGGGGCGTCGAGGCCACCCGGAACAGCGGCCGGTCGCGGTGCCAGCGCTGAGCCACCGGGTCCCCGGCCGGCGCCTGATCGAAATACCCGGTTGCCTGCTGGTACAGCTCCTGGCTGCGTTCCAGTGCCCCGGCCAGGGCCAGGTGAGTGGCGGCGCTGGACCAGTCGCTGTCGGCGAGGGTCGCCAGCGTCACCAGTTGCGCCGCCAGCTGCTGTTGAAACGCCAACGGCCACTGCCGGGCGCGGGCCTCGCGCAGCAGCCAGGCCTGCACCGCCAGGGCGATGTAGGTGTCCTCCACGGTGCGAAACGGTTTCACATAGTCGCTGTAACCGTCACCGGGCAACAGCGCGTCGCTACCCAGCGCCACCGCGTCGAAGCGGCTGCCGGTGTGGGGAATCTCCGGCACGAATTCAATCGGCGGCTTGTCCTGGAAGTGAATGCCCGGCGCGCTGGTGGGCACCAGCGCCACCTTGAGCGACGGAGACGCCGCATCATCGCGGTCGCTGCCCACCCGACCCACCACCAGAAAAGCGCTGGCCGCCGGGCCCAGGGTGGTCCAGCTTTTTTCGCCACTGACGGTGAGCGAATCCTGGCTGACGCTCAAGGTGGTGTGGATGTCACGGGGCCGGTTGCCCGCCGCCTCGGTGGCGCACATGGCGAACAACTCGCCAGCGCCAGCGGCGTAACCGGCGTGCCTGGCCAGCAGAGCGCGCAGCGCGCCCTGGTAGCCGGCGGCGAATGCCCAGCCCACCCGGTCAGCGGCGAAACCGCCACGCATGGCGAGCGCCGCCGGCGCATGTCCGCCGGCGGCCAGGGCCTGCCATCGTTGGCACCAGTCCGTCAGGTCGGCCATCGGCGCCACCTCGGTGGCGGCGCTAAGACAATAGGTGAGGGAATCCTGCATGGCGGGCGGCTCCGGAGCATGGCGTCAACAAACCCCATGGTGGCAGCCCGCCCACCCCCGCGCCATGGCGGAGGCGGACACCCGCAGGGGTTAAAACGCCGCCCGGCCCACCGAGGCGCCACCGTCCACGCAGAGGGTCTGGCCGGTCATATAACCGCTGTCTTCGCTGAGCATGAATTCCAGCGTGGCGGCGATTTCCCGGGGTTCGCCGAGCCGGTTCATCGGCACCATGGCCAGATAGGCCGCCTCCCGGTCGCTGCCGGCCGGGTTGTTCTCGCGGAACAGCTCGGTTTCGATTGGCCCGGGGGCAATGGCGTTGACGGTGATGCCGGTGCGCGCCAACTCCAGCGCCCAGGTGCGGGTGAAGTTGACCATCGCCGCCTTGGCGCTGCCGTAGGCGGTGCGCCCCGGCAACCCGAAGATGGTCAGGCTGGAGACATTGACGATGCGGCCCCAACCGCGCGCCTTCATGCCCGGTAGCAACGCCTGGCTGGCCTGGATCGCCGGGTGAAGGTGCAGGGCATGGATGGCATCGAAGGTGTCCAGATCGATGTCGCCCAAGGCCTGCGGGCGAATCATGCCCACGTTGTTGACCACGCCATCGAACTCGAAGCGGCCAACCAGATCGCGCAACACCGCGTCGGTCCGCGCCTGGTCGCCCAGGTCGGCGCTCACCAGGGTGCCGGGGAAATCCGCATCGTTACCGTTACGGGCAATGCCCACCACTCCATGGCCGGCCGCCGCCAGCCGCTCGGCGGCGGCCCGGCCAATCCCCTTGGTGGCGCCGGTGATCAAAAAAGTACGGCGTTGCATACTGCTCTCCCATTATCGTTATCGTGGTTATTGCGGTTATCGAATCGCGAATTGTCTTACTTTCAACCGCGCATCGGTTTCAACGCGCTGGCCCAGCGGTTCAATTCATTGAGCATGGCGGTGGCCGCCTCTTCATGGACCGGCTCGGGCTTGAACACGCCGTTGTCCAGATGCTGATTGACCATGGGCACCGCCACCTGCTCGATCAGCGGCATCATTTTCAAGGTGGTGAGGGTCAGCTTGGTGGTCTGCACCGACCGGATGCCACCGGACATACCGCCGTAGCTGACGAACGCGACGGGTTTGTAGTTCCATTCGTTGTAGACGTAATTGAGCGCGTTGACCAGCGCCGGGGTCGGCCCGAAATTGTATTCCGGCACCACCAACACATAGGCATCCGCGCTGTCGACGCTGGCCGCCCAGCGCTTGGTGTGGTCGTGTTGGTAGTTCTGCTGGCGCGGATGATGGGGCTCGTCGAAAATCGGCAGCGCCATCTCCGCCAGGTCCACCAGATTCACTTCGAAAGCCCCGTGTTGGCGGGCCGCCTGATCGAACCAGTCCGCCACCGCTTTACCGACCCGTCCGGGGCGGGTGCTGGCGATGATCACATTGAGTTTCAGCATGGCAATGTCTCGACAGAAAAGAGCCCCACAAGTAGCACTGACCCAGCCCGTGGCGCAATCCCGTAAAGCCGCCGACACCCAGGCCGGGATCGCGTAAAGTAACCGCCATGACCCATGCCCCCCACTCTTGCCCGCCTGCTTGTCTCAGCGCACTGGAAACCCGGCCCTGGGGCGAGAGGCTGTTCCTGGCCCGCTGCGATTACCGCTCGGACCTCCTCGCCACTGAACATTTCCCACAGGCCGGCGTGCCCTTGCCGGAAAGCCTGGCCAGCGCCGTGGCCAAGCGGCGCACCGAATACCTGGCCGGTCGGGTGTGCGCGCAGGCGGCGATGGCCGCGCTGGGTCACCGGCCGGTGCAAGCACCGGCTGTGAACGCGGACCGCTCACCGGCCTGGCCGGCGGGGGTGGCCGGCGCCATCACCCATTCCCAGGGCCGCGCCGCCGCCCTGGTCGGCGACGCCCGGCACTGGCGGGGCGTGGGGCTGGACGCGGAAGCCTGGCTGCCGCCGGATCGGGCCCAGCGGCTGGAAAAGCAGATTCTCACCGGCGCGGAGCGGGAAGCCCTGGGTGGCCTGGATGCGCACCAGCGCGCGCGCCGGATCACCGTGACCTTCTCGGTGAAAGAGAGCCTGTTCAAGGCGCTCTACCCGCTCACTGGCCAGCGTTTCTATTTTCACGACGCCGCCTTGGAAGACGATCAGACGGTGCTGTTGAAAACCCTGTCCCAGGCGTGGCCGGCGGGCGCGCGTTTGCCGTTCCACTGGCAGGAAGACCCGGCCCACGGCGTTCTTAGCTGGATTACCGTGGCGGCGCCGAGCGGCGGCGCCACGGACCTGTAGCGCCGCCCGGCCAGGCTGCTATGATCGCTCGCCGGAGGGCTGCCCATGAATGCTGGCGAGCGACTGCAACACTACCTTGAGCGATTCTTCGCCCTGCGCCAGCACGGCGACGACAGCCTGTTCCTTGATCGGTTGCACCGGCTGCAAAGCTTCCAGCGCCAGCGCCTGATGGGCACCCACCAGGCCCTGCTGGCGGACCCGCGTCTGCGCCCGGGCGTCGAATTTCTGCTCGACGATGTGTACGGCGGGCGCCACCTGCTGCCGGTGGCGCGGGAAATCCGGCGCGCCCTGCCCAAGGCGATGAAACTGCTGCCTGACCGGGTGATGAGCACCAGCGCCCTGGCGCTGGAGGCGGCGATCATTACCCAGGAGCTGGACGAGGCGCTCACCGCGTGCCTCGGCGAGCGCCTGGACACGGCCCTCGATGAGGCCGCCTATGCCCAGGCCTACCAGACCCTGGGGCGCGAGCCCGAGCGCCGCCAGCAGCTCGCGCTGATCGCCGGGTTGGGCGAACCCCTGGATCGTTATATCCGTTCGCGCATGCTGTTGAGTACCTTCCGGCTGGTGCGCAAACCGGCTCATGCGGCGGGCTTCACGAACCTGTATGATTTCATCGATAAAAGTTTCCGGGTGATGAAACCGGCGCCCAGCGTGGGCCGGCTTCTGCGACAGGTGGCCGCCGACGAAACGGTCATTCTCGAGCGGCTGTTCGCGCATCACCCCGCCCCCTTCAAGGACGTCCCTCAATGACAGACGTGAACGACAACGACAAGGTCACCCACTTCGGTTACCAGCAGGTGCCGTGGCGGGAAAAACAGCAGCGCGTGGCCGGGGTGTTCCGCTCCGTGGCCGGCCGCTACGACGTAATGAACGATCTGATCTCGATGGGCAGCCACCGGGTGCTCAAACGCATGACCATTGAGCTGGCTGGCGTGCGGCCGGGGCAGACAGTGCTTGACCTGGCCGGCGGCACCGGCGACCTGGCGATCAAATTCTCGCGGCTGGTGGGCGAAACCGGCCAGGTGGTGCTGGCCGACATCAACGACGCCATGCTGTCGGTGGGCCGCGACCGCCTGATCGACGCCGGCTGCGGCCACAACACCCAGGTCGCCCAGGTCAACGGCGAGTGCCTGCCGTTCGAGGACAACAGCTTCCATTGCATCACCATCGCCTTCGGGCTGCGCAACATTACCGACAAGGACGCCGCCCTGCGCTCCATGCTGCGCGTGCTCAAACCCGGCGGCCGCTTGCTGGTTCTGGAGTTTTCCCAGCCGGTGCACAAGCCCCTGGGCAAGCTCTACGATCTCTACTCGTTCGCGGTGTGGCCGCGTCTCGGCAAGTTGGTGGTCAACGACTCGGAAAGCTACCGCTATCTGGCCGAATCGATCCGCATGCATCCCGACCAGGAAACGCTCAAGGGCATGATGGCCAATGCCGGCTACGCGCGCAGCGAATACTTCAATATGCTCGGCGGCATTGTCGCCCTGCACCGGGGGTTCAAGGTCTGATGTCGGAACCGGGGCTGATTTCCACCACCACGGTGGCCGCCGCCGAGCGGGCCATCAATGCCGCGCTGCGCGCCGACCCGGCCAGCGCCGCGCGGCTCGCCCAGCACGCCGGGCGCCTGCTGGCGGTGCACCTGACCCTGCCGGCGCTGTCGCTGTATCTGCTGATCGTCGACGACGGCGTGGAACTGTACCTGCGCAGCGACGCGGACGCCGACGTCACCGTGCACGGCAACCCGGTGGATCTGGCCGCCTTTTTGCTCAACTGGCGCCGCCAGCCCAATCCGATTGGCGGGCCGGTGCGCATCGAAGGCAACCGCGAACTTCTGCAAGAGCTGCGGACGCTGGCCGCCGATCTGGACCTGGATTGGGGCGCGCTGCTGGAACCCTTCACCGGTGGCGAACTGGCGCAACAGATCGACCTGGGCGCGCGCCGCCTGTTCGGCTGGGCCCGGCAAGCGTTCGACCGGCTCAACGAGCAGGTCGGCGATTACCTGGGCAACGAAGCCGGCCTGCTGGCGCTGCGCCGCGATGTCTATGAGTTTTACCAGGACGTGGATGAACTGCGCGGCGACGTCGATCGCCTGGACGCGCGCATCCAGCGCCTGAAAGCCAGGAGCGAGAACGCCTGATGCCGCCGCTGATCCGCCTGCTGACGGTCACCCACGTGGTGTGCCGCTACCGGCTTTTGTCCCTGCTGCCCCCCCATCCCGCACGCCCGCTGCTGATCGCGCTGCAATATCTGGTGCCCTCCAGCTGGCGCGGCACCGGCACCCTCAGCGAGGGCGAGCGCCTGCAACAGGCGCTGGAAACCCTGGGGCCGATTTTCATCAAGTTCGGCCAGTTGCTGGCCACCCGCCGGGACATGCTGCCGGTGGCCTGGACCGAGGCCCTGACCAGGCTGCAGGACCGCGTGACGCCGTTTGATGGCGCCCAGGCGCGGCGCCTGGTGGAGCAGGCGCTGCCCTGCCCGCTGGAGGAAGCCTTCCAGCATTTCGACGACACGCCGCTGGCCTCGGCCTCGGTGGCCCAGGTGCACCCGGCCACGCTCGCCGACGGCACCGAGGTGGTGGTGAAGGTGCTGCGCCCGGGGGTGGAACGGCGCGTCGAGCAGGATCTCAAGGTGATGGAATTTTCCGCCGGGGTGCTGGAAAAGCTGTGGCCGGACTCGCGCTATTTCCACCCCCGCCGGGTGGTGCGCGACTATCAGATCGTGATCCGCGCCGAGCTGGACCTGGAGCGCGAAGCGCGCAACAGCGAAACCATGCGCCGCCATTTTCTGTTCAGTCCGCTGCTGCACATTCCCGCCGTGCATCTGGCGCTCTCGTCGCGGCGGGTGATGGTCTCGGACCGCATTCATGGCATTCCGGTCAACGACATCGAGGCGATCCGCGCCGCCGGCATCGACCCCAAAGTACTGGCCGAGCGCGGCGTGGAAATTTTCTTCGCCCAGGTGTTCCGCCACAATTTCTTCCACGCCGACATGCACCCGGGCAATATTTTCGTTAATCCGGCGCACCCGGAATCGCCCCAGTACATGGCGGTGGATTGCGCCATCGCCGGGCGTCTGTCGCGCCACGATCTGAATATTCTTGGCCGCATGGTGCTGGCGGTGATGCGCGAGGATTACCCGGCCCTGGTGGATCTGGTGATCCGCACCGGCTGGAGCCGCGCGCCGATTGACCGCCAGCGTTTCGAACAGGCGGTCACCGCGATCATCGAGCCGGTGCGCTCGGCGTCGCTGGAACAGCTGGAGTTCGCGCCGCTGATTCTGCGCCTGTTCGATCTGGCCCGCGATTACCACATCGAAGCGCCGATTCAGTACATCCTGCTGATGAAGACGCTGGTGCACATCGAAGGGCTGGGCCGCAGCATTTATCCGCAACTGGACATCTGGACCGTGGGGCGGCCATTGCTGGAAGCCTGGATGATGCAGGAATACGGCCCCACCGCCACCGCCCGCAAACTGCGCAACCGCCTGCCGGAGTGGACCGCCCAGCTGCCGGACATGCCCGATCTGCTGCGTGACGCCCTGGAAAACCTGCGCGACGCCCCGCACCGCCAGCGTGAGCTGGAAAGCCACCTGGCGGACCAGCTGCGCCGCCACCGGCTGAAAATGATCGCCGCCATGGGCGGCCTTGCTCTGGGCCTGGTGTGCGCCGCCGATGTGCTGCAGGGCGGCGGCCCGCGCCTGTGGCCGCTGGCCGCCGCCGCTCTGGTGCTGCTGGGCGCCGCACTAAAAAGGTAATACGCTTGACCATTTCCCGCGGGCCGGACTCTGTTAGACTTGACCGCCTGCCCTGGAGAGACCATGTCGGACGTTCTTAAGCAATTGCATCAGGTCCTGGAAAGCCGCAAAAGCGCCGATCCGGAGACCTCCTACGTGGCCAGCCTGTACGCCCGGGGCTTGAACAAGATTCTCGAAAAAGTGGGCGAGGAAGCGGTGGAAACCCTGCTCGCCGCCCGCGACACGGAAGCCGGCGGGGACCCCAAGGATCTGATCGGCGAAACCGCCGATCTGTGGTTCCACTCAATGGTCATGCTGGCCCACCTCGGGCTCGGCCCTGACCAGGTTCTGGCAGAACTCGAACAGCGCTTCGGCCTGTCGGGTCACGACGAAAAAGCCGCCCGCAAGGGCTCAGGAGACTAATCATGTTTTCCGGTATCAGCATCTGGCAGTTGCTCATTGTCCTCGCCATTATCGTGCTGCTGTTCGGCACCAAGAAGCTGCGCAACATCGGCAACGACCTGGGCGGCGCGGTCAAGGGCTTCAAGGATTCCATGCGCGAAGGCGAGCAGGAACAAGAGCATAAACGCATCGCCGACGAACAGGACCCGGACGCCACGCGCCAGCAAAAAGAGAAGGACCGCGACCAGGTCTGAAGCAGCCCCTGGGAGCAGCCCCCATGAGTGAACTCGATGTTTGACGTCGGCTTTTCCGAACTGGTGCTGGTGTTCGTGATCGGCCTGCTGGTGCTCGGCCCGGAGCGGCTGCCCAAGGCGGCGCGCACGGTCGGCTACTGGATGGGCCGCGCGCGCTCCACCTTTAACCATCTGCGCAACGAGCTGGAGCGCGAAGCGCTCAATCAGGACATGCGCGAGCGCATGGAACAGCAGATGCGCGAGATGGGCCTGGACGAAGAGAAAATCCGCGAGGCCAAGGACAGCCTGCTCTCGCCGGACCAGATCGCCAGCGCCCGGCGCCGCCCGCACACCCATGAGCAGCCCGCCGACGCCCCCGCCATCGACAAGGACGGCCAGCCCGGGCCCGAGCCGCACGTACCCACACCGGAGCCGGCGGTCACGGACACCGCGCCGCCGGCGGCCGCACAGAAGAAGCATGATGACTGACGATCACTCTTCCCAGGACCATACCGACCCGGACCACCAGGACACCCCGCAAACGCTGATTTCCCACCTGCTTGAACTGCGTACCCGCCTGTTGAAAACGGCGGTGGCGGTGCTGGTGGTGTTCCTCGCCCTGTTCTATTTTTCGCGGCCGTTGTACACCCTGGTGGCGCAACCGCTGATGCAGGCGATGCCGGAAGGCACGCACATGATCGCCACCGGCGTGGCGGCGCCGTTCCTGGCGCCGTTCAAGCTGACCTTGTATGTGAGCATCTTTATCGCGGTGCCGTTTATTCTGCATCAGGCCTGGGCGTTCGTTGCCCCCGGCCTGTACCGCCACGAAAAGAAACTGGCGGTGCCGCTGCTGGTCAGCAGCGTGCTGTTGTTCTACGCCGGCGCCGCCTTCGCTTATTTCGTGGTGTTCCCACTGATGTTCAGCTTTTTCGCCACCAGCGCGCCAGAGGGGGTGGCGGTCTCCACCGACATCAGCAGTTATCTGGATTTTGTTCTGGCACTGTTTCTCGCCTTCGGCGTGGCGTTCGAATTGCCCATCGCCATCGTGCTGATGATCGCCGTGGGCGTGACCACGGTGGAAAAACTGGCCGCCGCGCGCGCCTATGTGGTGGTTGCCTGTTTCGTGGTCGGCATGCTGCTGACGCCACCGGACATGGTCAGCCAGACGCTGCTGGCGGTACCGATGTGGATGCTGTTCGAGATCGGCCTGCTGTTCGGCCGCCTGGTGCAGCGCCGCAAGGAAGAAGCGGATGAGAACGAGGAAGCCGACGCTCCCTGATCACTCATTTTGGATGGTTCGCGGATTAGAGGGGCAACCGAAGCGCGACACAACGGGGTGAGGCCCTCCAGATCGCACCGGTGCGAGTCCGGTTGCTCTTTGCAGCCTCCTGGTTCCGCCTCTGCGACGAAGCCGCTGTGGGAGCGGTCCCCGACCGCGAACCGAGCCGAAGGCGAGGCGGGCCTGGCAGAGCCCATTCGCGATCGGGGATCACTGCCACGGCGCAGGAGCAGGTAGGGCGGCGTTCCGCCACCTTGCACAGGTTTTCTTACCCACTCAGAACCGATAAGCCTCGGCCGGCGCCCGCAGCGCATCGGCGTCGCCACTGGCGTTCTCCGAATCCACTCCACGATGGCGCGGCGTTGGCATGCCGGGTTGGGCCGGCTCGGCCATCCCGGGCTGTTCCGGTGGCTCCGCCATGCAGCCACTGTGATCGAGAAAATCCAGCAGCCGCTGCTGCACCGCCGGGTCACGGGTGCCCTGGGCGTGGCCGCCCTTGAGCGCCTGAAAGGTTTTCGGCTCGGCGGCGGCGGCGAACAACGCCTCGCCCTGGGCATAGGGAATCACCGGGTCCTGGTGGCTGTGCAGCAGCAGCAACGGCCGCGGCGCCAGCGCGGCGATGTTCCCGGCCGGGTCCAGTGCCGGCGCCGGCAACGTCGGCAACACCGCCCAGCGTAACGGCCATAACAGCCAGCTGCGGCGCATCACATCGTCGGCCACGCCTCGGTAGCTGGCGAACGTCGCTTCCAGCATCACGCAGTCCACTTTGCCCTGGTTGGCCGGGTCCGCCAGCACATCCACGCCCAGCGCACCGCCCAGGCTCTGCCCGAACAACACCAATGGCTTGCCTTGCAGGCGCCCGGAGTGACTCAGCCAATCCAGACCCAATTGCACATCCGCCAGCGCGCCGGGCAGATCCGGATCGCCTTCGGAAAGGCCGTAGCCCCGGTAATCAAGCAGAAACACGTTATAGCCGCGCGCCGGCAGCCACTGCACATTGATCAGATGGGTGCTGATGTTTTCCGCGTTGCCATGCAGAAAATACACCGTGCCGCGATTAAAGCCGCGCGCCGGCAACCACCAGCCATGCAGGCGCAGGCCATCGGGCTGAATCAGCACCACGTCCTGGTAATCCAGCCCCTGACGCGCCGGGTTCTGTGCCCAGGGCTTCATGGGATAGAAAAACACGCCGCTGCAACCGCCCAGAATGGCGAGCAGCACGGCACCGGAAATCAGTCGTAATACCATCGCCATTGCAGTTTGAACTCAGTGTCGTCGCCGCCACGCCAGCCTTCCCGCTCAACCTGGGCGCGCAAGCCCTGCTGCTGGCTCAAGGCGTACTGCACAGCCAGTCGGGAGCGATGCCGGTAGACGTCGTTAGTGAAGTAATGCCCGGCGGTGCTCAGTTGCCACTGCCAGCGGCCGGCATGATACAGCATCCCCGCTTCGCCGCCGCCCCCCGGTGTCACCACTTCGCTGAATTCGCTGTTGTTCTCGGCGCGGGCACTGGCCAGCAAATACGGCTGCCAGCCACCGTAGCGCCAGCTCGCCCCGGCACCGCCTTGCAGGTAGCGCACCAGCCGGCGGCGGCCGGCCCAGGCGCGCTCCAGGCCGCCTTCCACGTACCAACTCAAGGGTTTGGCGAACTGATCGCGCGGTGAGAACGAACGGATGCCGACCAATTGCAGTTCTTCCAACTCCGGCGCGCCGGACTCGGTGCTGCGCACGGTCAGGCCCAACCCCTGAATCTGCGCGCCCTCGGGAAAGCCGAGCGAGTTGTCGAGCAGATCGTGGTAGGTCAGCCGGTAACTGAATTCGCCGAAATCGTCACCGCCAAGCTGGCCGGCGGCGGCGGCGATCATCTGCGAGCCGTGGCCGGATTCCGGCGGCGCCTTGCCGGTGGCGCGCGGCGGCGCCACCGCGGGCAGTGTGCTGATCAGCCTCAACAGGGCAAACGACTGGCCGGCCACCGCCTCGCTGCGATCTTCCTTGCGGTGCACGAAACGCACATAACGGTAGGCGGTCTGCGCCATCAGTGCGCGCCGCTCGGCGGGGTAGGCGCGGAACGCATCGCTGTCCGCCAGACCGGGGTCGTCGGCCAGGGCCCGCGCCAGCGATCGCTCATCGGCGCTCAACCCTTCGCTGAACGCTTCCAGCTCCACCTGCTTGGAGGGCCGATAATGACGCTCGGTGATCAGCCCGCGCTGGTCCAGCGAGCGCACCGTGTTCACCGGCAACTCAGCGAACCGCAATTCATCGAGCACGCCGGTGCCGGGCCGCGCCACTTCGATCAGTTCGAGCAACCGGAACGAGCAGTTCTCATCGAAAAAGTAGTAATCAAAGTTGATCTCTTTGAGTTCCCACAAATGATCGATGATCCAGTCGATCTGCGCCTGATTCAGGTCCAGCGAGTATTCCCACATGTCACGGCTTTCCATGTGGGAGTACTCCTGAATTTTTTTCAGGTAGGGCACCAGATTGAATTGCCCGGGGTAGCCGCCGGCCAGGCCGCGATACATATAGAACAGGGAGTTGTCCTGCTCGCTGGTCATGGCGCCGAAGTTGACCGCCCAGGACAACCACACCGCGCTGTCCTCGCCCTGATCCAGACGCAACAGGGTGTGGCCGAACATGGACGAGGGGCTGTTCAGGTAGGCGGCGGGAAACACCAGCACCGCTCTTTTCGCGTGCACCGAGGCGCGCCATTGCAGGTAATCGGCGCAGTGCGCGAACGGCTGCGGGTCGTGCCAACCCAACGATGTGGCGATAAACCGGTAACGGGCGGGAAAGCGACAGCGCTCGGCGCCGGGTTCGCGCAGGGCCGCCACGCTGGCGCGCAACTCGGCGAACGGATCGTCGGCGCCATGCTCGGCAAGAAAAAAATTGTCGTCGTCCACGTAACTGCGGTGGCGATCACGCAGGGTGGCGCCGGGATTGATGTGCAGCAGTGCGTGCCAGCGGGGCTGCTTGGCGAGAGTGGCGAGGCCATCGTCGGCCCGGGTAACACCGGCAAGCAGACAAAACAGAAGACACAGCAACCCGGTGCGCATGAACAATCCGATTGGAATGAACGGAAATACCCGTCCGCCGCCGGCGAGGCCGGATCAGTGCGTGACGGGACACAAAACGAAAACCGCCCCCGTGAACGGGGGCGGTGGGCCGTACTGCTTAAACGTACTTGGCCAGAGTCTGATCTTTCTGCATCAGCGCGGTGATGTTCTGCATCACTTCGCCGGCGCTGACGTCCTGACGGGGGAAAATGGCGGCGAAGTTCTGGTGCATCAGCGCGTTGAACTGAGCACGGTCTTCGGTCTGGATGCCCATGGAAACGGACAGCGCGGTGAGCGCTTCGCCGTTGCCGGTGGCCGCGTCCTGGGCCACTTCTTCCAGCACGCCGTTCATGGACAGCAGGCTCTCGCCGCTGTAGGTCAAAGCGCCGCTGGTGTCACAACCATTGGTGCCGCTGGACATACCAAAAGTGGCATTACCGGTACTGCCATTGAACACGGTGGCGAGCAGATGCATGCCGGTTCCGGATTTGCCTTCGAACAGCAGGTTACCCCAACCGCAGCCCGGGCCACCCGGCGCCGCCGCCTGTACGGAAAAAGAGGCGCCCAACAGGGCCGTTGCCAACAGTACTTTTTTCATCGGTTATCTCCTGATTATGCAATGGTCGTCCGTTGCGCTCCCGACGTGTTCCCCCGGAGAGCGGGAAACCTCCCAAAAGCTCTCGATAGGTTCGATAACTCTGTGTTGGTTCGGAAGTTCCCTTGAAAATCATCATAATTGAGGGTCACGCCTTTGCAATATAATCCGCTCGGAGATGTTTAACATTTACAAATCGCAACAGGACGTTGTTCACATCTCCAGCATAAAAGTCACCGGGCCGTCGTTAACCAGGTGTACTTGCATGTCTTCACTAAAGCGCCCGCAGGCCACCGCCAGCCCCGCGTCGCGCAGCGCCACCACAAACGCCTCGAACAACACGCGCGCGACAGCGGGTTGCGCCGCCGCTGAAAACCCCGGCCGCCGGCCTTTGCGGGTGTCGGCGGCGAGCGTGAACTGGGACACCGCCAGCAGCGCGCCGCCGGCCTCGCCCACGTCCAGGTTCATCTTGCCCTGGGCATCGGCGAACAACCGATAGCCAGCCACCCGCGTGGCCATTCGCGCCATCGTCTCCGGGCCGTCGTGCCGTTCAATCCCGACCAACAGCAGCAAGCCCCGGCCGATTTCACCGACGGCCTCTCCGCCGACCTCGACACGGGCTTCGCTGACCCTCTGTATCAGTACTTTCATCGATTCCCTCACCCAACCTCGGACCTTGCCGCCCGAGCCTACCAGAAGACCGCTCAAACCCACGTGTGTCGCCTTATCGGTGTATGTATAATCGCGGCACGGAAAACAAACCACGATAACACCACCGCCGCCCCGGCGGCCGGGGCGCGCAGGACCGCCCGACCGGCCGGCCCCGCCCGGGCCACGTCGCGGCTTTCTGATTGGGACATCATGCCCGAATTCGCCATCACACTGGCCCGCTGGGCCGCATGGGCACCAGGTCTGGAAAGCGCCGAACAATGGGCGCGCTGGTCCGGCGATGCCGCGCCTGCCACCGGCAACCCACCGGCCCTGGAATGGCTGCCGGCGATGCAGCGCCGCCGCCTGGCGCCGCTGGCCCGGGGCGTGTTCCAGGTGGCCCGCCAGGCGGCCGGCGACCTGGCCGGCTCGGTGCCCACGGTGCTTGCCTCCACCCATGGCGAATTGAGCCGCACCATCGGCCTGCTGGAAGACATCGCCGATGGCGAGCCCCTGTCTCCGGCGGCGTTCAGTCTGTCGGTCCACAACGCCGTCAGCGGCCAATTGAGCATCGCCCTGGGCAACCGGGCACCGGCCAGCAGCGTTGCCCTGGCCGGTGACGGCCTCGGCGCCGCCCTGCTCGAAGCGCACTGCCTGGCCTCACCGTCACAGCCGGTGCTGGTGGTGCTCTACGAGGCGCCCCTGCCGCACCAGTATCACCGTTACTACAAAAGCGACCCCTTTCCCTGGGCGTTGGCCCTGTTGCTCGGCGAGCGAGGGCAGCGCTACACCCTGACCAGCGCCCCGGGCAGCCGTCCTCAGCTCGCTCAGGGCCCCCGGCTGGCCCGCTTTCTGGCCCGTGGCGAGGCCGATCTGACGCTGGCTGGCGATCGCAGTGACTGGCACTGGAGCCACCATGCGCGCCCTGAATAAAGCCTGGCGACTGGCCGGCACCGCCCTCAGTTTCATGGTGTTCGGCCTGGGTGCCTTGCTGCTGGCCGTGCCCATGAGCCTGAACCGGTTGCTGCCGGGACCGCCAGCGCGACGGGCGCGGCGCGGCCAGCATCTGGTGCATCTGGCGTTCCGGCTGCATCTGGCGATCATGCAGGGGCTCGGCGTGATGCGTTGCCAGGTCAGCGGCGGCGAGCGGCTTAATCGACCCGGCCAGCTGGTCATCGCCAACCACCCGAGCCTGATCGACGTGGTGTGCCTGGTCAGCCGCATCCGCCACGCCAACTGCATCGTCAAGGCGTCGCTGCGGCACAACCCCTTTACCCGCTGGCCGGTGGCCGGCGCCGGCTTTATCAGCAACCGCGATCCGGTCACCATGGTCGACGAGTCGGTACGCTGGTTACGCCAGGGCGGCAGCATGGTGATCTTCCCCGAGGGCACCCGCAGTGAGCCGGGTCAGCTGGCGCGCTTTCAACGCGGCGCCGCCAACATCGCGCTGCGCGCCGATGCCGTGGTGACGCCGGTGTTCATCCATTGTTCGCCGGCGACCCTGACCAAGGGCACACCCTGGTACCGGATTCCAACGCGCCGCTTCACGGTGAGCCTGCGCGTTGGCGACGACATCGACCTGACCCCGTTCACCGGCACCGCCCTGCCCCTGGCGGCCCGGCGGCTGACCGAACACTTGCAACACCGATTCAGCGAGGAGACCCACCGTTCATGAGCGACCATCTGGAACAGGAGCTTAAGGAGCTCATCATCACCACCCTGGATCTGGAAGAGATCGGCAGCGACGACATCGATGCCGGCGAGCCGCTGTTCGGCGACGGCCTGGGGTTGGATTCCATCGACGCCCTGGAGCTGGGTCTGGCGATTTCCAAACGCTACGACGTGAAAATCGACGCCGACGACAAAACCACCCGGGAACACTTCGCCAGCGTCCGCGCTCTGGCGGATTTCGTACGCAACACCCGGGCCTGACCACCATGCGTGGCGCGTTGCTGATCCTGGTGATCGCGGCCACCCTGGCGTATCCGCTGGCGGTGTACGCCGGGCTGCGCCATTTTTCACCCCAGGTTCTGGCGGCCGCACTGGCCGCGCTGCTGGCGGCGCGCCTGCTGATTGCCCGCCCCCGCCACGGCGGGCTGGCCGGGCTGGCGCTGCTGGCGTTCGCGGTGTTGGCGATGTGGCGCGATGACGAGTTCACGCTGCGCCTGTACCCGGTGCTGGTGAATCTGACCCTGCTGGCGCTGTTCGCCTGGACGCTCTGGCGCCCGCCCTCGCTGATCGAGCGGCTGGCGCGCTGGCGCGAACCGGAGCTGCCGGCGGCGGCGGTGCGCTATACCCGTGGCGTGACGTTACTGTGGTGCTTTTTTTTTCTGCTCAATGGCACACTCGCCCTGTACACCGCGCGGTTCACCAGTGTTGCCATCTGGAGCCTGTATAACGGTCTGATCAGCTACCTGTTGATGGCCGTGCTGTTCGCCGGTGAGTGGTTGTATCGCCGCCGGGCCCGGGCTCGGCATGCCAAGAAGATGGGCCACCCCAAGGATGAAGAGGACCACCAGGCTTTATGAGTAACACCTTGCTCTCGCCCCCCGGCTTGCTGCTCGACCTGCCCGACCAGGCGGTGCTGGCAATGCACGCCGGCGAGCCACGGCACGGCCAGCGGCTGCGCCAGGACGTGGCCGCCCTGGCCGGCGCCCTGGCCGCCCACCCGGCGCGCGACTGGGGGCTGTTCCATGACCATGGCTACCCGGCCCTGGTGGCGCTGCTGGCGCTGTGGCAAAGCGGCAAACGCGCCTGGCTGCCCGGCAATAACCAGCCCGGCACCGAACAGGCCCTGGGCCGGCACTGCCAGGCGCTGCTCGGCGATTGGCCGCGCCCCACCGCGCTGCCCACCGGCACCGTGCCTCTGCCGGCCGGCCCCCTGGACGCGGACGCGGAGCTGGTGATTTTCACCTCCGGCTCCAGCGGCGAGCCCCAGGCGATCAGCAAACGCTACCGCCAGTTGTTCGATGAGGTGGCGATCCTGGAGCAGGCGTTCGGCGCCGGGCTGGGCGGCGCTGCCTTCGCCGGCACGGTCAGCCATCAACACATTTACGGCTTGCTGTTCCGGCTGTTGTGGCCCTTGGCCAGCGGCCGCACCGTGCACAGCGAAACGCTGCAGGACCCGGCCAGCGTGCTGGCCCTGGCGAGCGCCGGCGAGTTGGCCTGGGTGGCCAGCCCGGCCCACCTTAAACGGCTCCCCGACGATCTGCCCTGGGCCAGCGCCGGCGGCCTCCAGGCGGTGTTCTCCTCCGGCGGGCCACTGCCCGAGGACGCCGCTCTGGCCCTGGCCGAGCGCGCCGGCCAGGCCGCCATTGAAGTGTACGGCTCCAGCGAAACCGGCGGCATCGCCTGGCGGCGCCAGGGCGCGGACAACGACGACGCCTGGACGCCGCTGCCCGGGGTGCGCCTGGAACCGGGCCCACGGGGCGCCACCCTGTTGCGCTCCCCACATCTGGGCGAGAGCCAGCCCTGGCCCCTGGCCGACGCCATCACCCTGCGCGACGACGGCCGCTTCCACCTCGGCGCGCGCCTGGACCGCATCGTCAAAGTGGAAGAAAAGCGGGTCTCGTTGAGCGCCGTGGAGCAGGCGCTGCTGGCCGACCCGGCGGTGGCCGAGGCGCGCGCGTTGCAACCAGCGGGCGAACAGCGCCTGGGCGCGGTGCTGGTGCTCTCCGCCGAGGGCGAGACCCTGCAACGGGAGCAGGGCCGCGCCGCGCTGATCCGGCGGCTGCGCCAGCGGCTCGCCGCCAACCTGGAAACCATCGCCGTGCCACGCCGCTGGCGGCTGGTGGCGGCGCTGCCCGAGACCGGCCAGGGCAAGGTGCCAATGCGGGCGCTGCAAGCGCTGTTCAAACACAGCCAGGCGCGGCTGCCCGAACCCGGCGACGCCCACTGGAGCGCCGCCGACCAGGTTACCGTCAGCCTCGGCGTGGCCGCTGACCTGCCGTGGTTCAGCGGCCATTTTCCTGGCCAGCCGGTGCTGCCGGGTGTGGTGCAGATCGACTGGGCGGAGGGCCTGGCGCGGCGTTACTTCGAGCTGCCCGACGGCGGTTACCGGTTGCAGGCACTCAAATTCCACGATCTGATCCTGCCCGGCGCCGAGTTGCAGCTGACCCTGCAATGGCAGGCCTCCACTGGCACCCTGCGGTTTGCTTTCCGTTCACGGCAGGGGCCGCACAGTAGCGCCCGCCTGGTGTTCGAGGAGCCACGCTGATGCACCCTTGCATCGTGATCCCGGTGTTCAATCACGGCCACGGCATCGGCCGGGTGCTGGAGAGCCTGCGCGCGCCGCCGCAGTCTTGCGCGCTGCCGGTGTTGCTGATCGACGACGGCAGCGACGCCGACTGCGCGGCGATTCTGCGCGCGCTCGCCGACGCCGAGCCGGAACGCCTCACCCTGCACCGCCGCGAGCGCAACGGCGGCAAGGGCGCGGCGGTGATCGACGGCCTGCGCCTGGCGCAGCGGCTGGGCTTCAGCCATGCCTTGCAAATCGACGCCGATGGCCAGCACAACAGCAACGACCTGCCGCGCTTTCTGGCCACCGCCGAGGCGCACCCCCAAGCCCTGATCACCGGCATCCCGGTGTACGACGATTCGGTGCCGGCGATACGCCTGTACGGCCGCTATCTGAGCCACGTGTGCGTGTGGATCAATACCCTGTCTCTGGAGATTCGCGATTCGCTGTGTGGTTTTCGCGTCTATCCGCTGGCCAGCACCCTGGCGCTGATCGACAGCGAAGGGGCGGGCAAACACATGGAATTCGATTGCGAGATCCTGGTGCGCCTGCATTGGCGCGGCGTCACCGTGATCAACCTGCCCACCGCGGTGCATTACCCCAACGACGGCGTGTCCCATTTCCGCCTGCTACGCGACAACGTGCTGATCGCCGGCATGCACGCGCGGCTGTTCCTGGGCATGCTGCGCCGCCTGCCCGTCCTGCTGCGGCGGCGCTGGCGATGAGCGACCCGCGCCCCTGGTTTCAGATCGAGGAACGCGGCGTGCTGTGGGGCATGCGCCTGGTGCTGGCCGTGTACCGGCTGCTCGGGCGGCGGCTGTGCCTGTGGCTGATCAAGCCGGCGGTGCTGTATTTCTGGCTGACCAATCCGGGTGCCCGCCGCGCCAGCCGCGACTATCTTGCCCGGCTGGCGACGTGGGCACCGCACACCGGCCTGCGCGGCAACCGGCGCGACAGCCTGCGTCATTTCCAGGCGTTCGGCGCCACCATGATCGACAAACTCAGCGCCTGGCGCGGCGAAGTGGCTCTGGATACGGTCGACGTGATCGGCCGCGACACCCTTATCAAGGTGCTCGACAGCGGCCGTGGCGCGGTTCTGATGGGCGCCCATCTGGGCAACATGGAAGTGTGCCGGGCGCTGTCCCAGTTACGCCCCGGGGTGCGCCTGACCGTGCTGGTGCACACTCACCACGCCGAGAAATTCAACCGCCTGCTCAGCGAGGTGAGCGGCGACGCCAGCCTGTCGCTGATCCAGGTCAGCAGCCTCAATCCGGCCACCGCCATCGTGCTGCAACAACGCATCGACGCCGGCGAGCTGGTGGCGATCATGGGCGACCGGGTACCACTGAGCGGCACGCCGCGCACCACCACGGTGCCGTTTCTCGGCGCCCCCGCGCCGTTCCCCCAGGGCCCGTTTATTCTCGCCAGCCTGTTGCGCTGTCCGGTGTTGTCGTTGTTTTGCGTGCGCCGCCAGCAGCGCTTCGAAATTCACTTCGCACGGCTCACCGAACGGGTGCGGCTGCCGCGCCACGAGCGCCAGGCGGCGCTGGCCCGCTATGTCGGCGCGTTCGCCGCCGAACTGGAGCGGCACTGCCTGGGCGCGCCCCTGCAATGGTTTAATTTTTACGATTTCTGGCACCAGCATGAAACGCCGGCGTCATACTCCGTGGACACGGAACGGGAGCGGCCATGAACGAAGCGTCCGAGGCGCGTCTGCGACACAGCGTGGAAGTGGAGATTCCGTTCCACGACGTGGACATGATGGAAGTGGTCTGGCACGGCCATTACCTGAAATATTGCGAACTGGCCCGCTGCGCCCTGCTCGAGCGCTTCGACTACAACTATCCGCAGATGCGCGCCTCCGGCTACCTCTGGCCGATCATCGATGTGCGCCTGCGTTACGCGCACCCGGCGCGCTTCGGCGAACGCATCACCGTTACCGCCACCGTGCGTGAGTGGCACCAGCGTTTGAAAATCAGCTACCAGATCCACAACGCCCACGGCCAGCGCCTGGCCCGCGGCCACAGCGTGCAGGTGGCGGTGGAGATCGCCTCCGGCGAGATGCTCTACCGCTCGCCGCCGGTGTTACTGGATCGCCTCGGAGTAAAACCGTTATGAACGCCATTGCCCGTTTGCCACGCTCACCGCTGCGCGCGCTGTGTTACGGCCTCGCTTTGTGGCTGCTGGCCGCCACCGCCCAGGCCGCCGATGTCAGCCTGGATCAGATTCGCGAGCGTCTGGTGGAGGTGCCCATTGTGCGCGCCGATTTCCAACAGCAGCAGCATCTTTCCCTGTTGCCGGCGCCGCTCACCGCCACCGGCCATATCCTGCTGGTACGCGACCGCGGGCTGGTGTGGACCGTCGCCACTCCCTTCCAAAGCCGCATCAAACTGGTCAACGGCCGTCTTTACAGCAACGGCCAGGTGGGCCTGCTGCCCGGCGGCGAGCAGTTCGCGCGGCGGCTGATGGAAGTGCTGGCCGGCGACATCGCCGCCCTGGAGCCGCACTTCGATATCCAGGCCAGCGAACTGAAAAACGGCAACTGGCGATTGGCGATGACGCCGCGCAACGCCAACCTGGCCCAGGTGCTCAGCCGCCTTCTGGTAACCGGCGACAGCAGCCCGTCGTTTTTCCGCCTGGATTATCCCAACGGCGATTACAGCATCACCACCCTGACCCACATTGAATACCCCGAGGCCCTGAGCGCCGAGGAGGAGCGCCAGCTTGCGCCCTGAGCGACGGCGGGCCGCCGGCCCGCTGTTGTGGCTGGCGGTGCTGGCGCTGGCCGCCGGTCTGGTGGCGACACGCACCCAAGGGCCATGGCTGAACAGTGATCTGCTCGACCTGCTGCCCGGGCAAACATTACCGCCCGGGGCGCAGGCGCTCAGTGAGGGCTACCAGCGGCGCTTTGCCACGCAAACCCTGTGGCTGATCCCCGCCGACACTGGCGCCGACGCCGCCGAACAAGCCCGGGCGCTGCGCCAAACGCTGGCGACGAGTGGCCTGTTTCACGACATCGGCCCAAGCCTCGACGCCGAGGCCATGCGCCAGCGTTACCAGGCGCTCTACCGATACCGCTTCAACCTGCTCGCCGACGCCGACCAGGCCGCCCTGGACCAGCGGCGCCCACGGGCCCTGATCGATCAGGCGCTGGCCCGGGTGTTCGGCCCGTTCGGAGTGTCCAGCGGCCAGCTCGGCAGCGACCCCCTGTTTCTGTTCGAGCGCTACCTGCAAAGTCTGGCGCCCCTGGCCCTGGAGCTTGATGGGAAGATTCCCCTGACCCGCCACGGCCAGCGTTATTGGAGCCTGACGGTGGCATCGCTGGCCGGCAACGGCTTCTCCCTGGCCGACCAGAGCCGCCTGCTGGCACTCACCGAACGGCTGCAACAGCGTTGGCTGGCGCTGCGCTTTACCGGCGTGCCGCTGTACAGCGCCGCCGGCGCCGACAGCGCGCGGCGCGAAATCAGCACCATCGGCAGCGTCTCGCTGATCGCGGTGGTGGTGCTGTTCCTGGCGCTGTTCGCCAGCCCGCGGCCGATGCTGCTGGCGCTGCTCAGCGTCGCCAGCGGCGTACTGTGCGGCCTGGCCGCCTGCCTGGCGCTGTTCGCCCAGCTCAATCTGTTGACCCTGGTGTTCGGGGCCAGCCTGATCGGCGTGGCGGTGGATTACAGCGTGCATTTCTTTTGCCACCGCTTCGCCGCCCGCGAATCCGCCTGGCGCACCCGCCAACGGCTGGCGGCGCCGCTGGCCCTGGCGCTGATCAGCAGCGTGTTGGGCTACCTGGCCATGGGGCTGGCGGCGTTTCCCGGGCTGCGCCAGGTGGCGGTGTTCTCCGCCGCCGGGCTAACCGGCGCCTGGCTCACCGTGATGGTTGTTCTGCCAGCGCTGAGTGGCGCTCTGGCGCTACCGCCACGCCAGCGTCTGCTCGCCGCCGCCCACCGCTGGCGGCTGAAATGGCCGGGCCTGCTGCGGCGCGGGCGCTGGCCACTGGCGTTGTTGGCGTTGCTGCTGGCGGCCGGCGCGCTACGGCTGCACGGCGCCGACGACGTGCGCCGGTTCCAGAGCCCGCCGCCCTGGCTGGAGGCGCAGACGAGCAGCGTGCAGGCGATCCTGCCCGGCGGCGCCAGCCAGTATCTGATCGTGCACGGCGACGACGAATCCCAGTGGTGGCAACGCGAACAGCGTCTGGTGAAATCTTTGCAAGCGCGGGTGCGCGACGGCGCCCTGGACGATTTCCGCGCGCTCAGCCAGGGCTGGCGGCCGGCCGCCGAACAGCAGCGCACCCACCAGCAACTTGGCGCCGGCCTCTATCAGCAGCCGCGCCTGGCGGCCTATCTGCAACGGCTCGGCTTCGGCCAACCAGCCATCGAGGCGCAACGCCAGGCCTGGCGGGATGCCGCCGGCCGCGAGCTGGCCCTGCGGGACTGGCTGCGGGCCTTGGGCGACGACGGGCTGAGTGCGCAATGGGGCGGCTGTAATGCCAATGGCTGCACCAGCCTGGTCAGCCTCGGCGGATTACAGCGGCCGGCGGCGCTGGCCGCCCTGCAGAACCCGGCGGGCGGCGTCTATTTCGTGGATCGCGCCGGCCGCCTCAGCGCCACCTTCGCCGCCCTGCGCCACCATCTGGGCTTGCTGCTGATCGCCGCCTATCTGCTCAGCGGCGTGGTGCTGACGCTGGTCCGTGGGCCGCGCCGGGCGCTGAGCCTGCTCGGCGTGCCGGCGCTGGCGTCGCTGCTGACCCTGGGCGCGCTCGGCTGGCTGGGTGGCGGCATCAGCCTGATCAACGTGGTGGCGCTGTATCTGGTGCTCGGCATTGGCATCGATTACGCCATTTTCTGCGCCCAGCCGACCCAACAGCACGGGGCCGGTGGCGCCGCCCTGGCGGTGTTGGTATCCGCGCTGACCACCGGTCTGTCGTTCGGCCTGCTGAGTCTGAGCAGCACCCGGCTGGTTCACGATTTCGGCCTGACCCTGCTTATCGGTATCCTGGGGGCGCTGCTGCTGGCACCGTTGTTGTCCCGGCCGCCCCCCGCACCCAGCGAGGACACCACCCGACCATGAGTTTCGATTGCGATGTACTGATCATTGGCGCCGGCCCCGCCGGCAGCGTCGCCGGTGCCCTGCTCCGCGATGCCGGCCATGATGTCCATATCGTTGAGAAGCAGCACTTCCCGCGCTTCTCGATTGGCGAGAGCCTGCTGCCCCAGTGCATGGAATACCTGCAACAGGCGGGCATGCTCGAGGCACTGGGCGCGGCGGGCTTTCAACGCAAGAACGGCGCCGCCTTTGCCTGGGGCGCGCGTAAAGCGGCGTTCCATTTCGATGAACAGTTCACCGCCGGCTGGGATTACACCTGGCAGGTGGAACGGGCCCGCTTCGATCAGATCCTGGCGGAGCAGGCGCAACAGCGCGGCGCGCGCCTGGAGTTCGGCACCTCGGTGATCGATTTCCAGCCCGGCGGCGACGGCGTCACCGCCACCCTGCGCGATGAGCAAGGGCACGAACGCCGGCTGCGCGCCCGCTTCGCCCTCGACGCCAGCGGCTTCGGCCGCGTGCTGCCACGCTTGCTGTGTTTGGAAAAGCCCAGTGACTTTGCTGCCCGTGGCGCCCTGTTCGCGCACATCGAGGATCGCATTCGCGGCCCCGGTTTCGACCGCGAAAAGATCCTCATCACCGTGCATGAAAAGCGCCCGGACGTGTGGTTCTGGCTGATTCCATTCGCGGATGGCCGCGCCTCGCTGGGCGTGGTCGGCCCGCCGGATTATTTCGATACACTGCCGCAAGACAACGACGCCGCGCTGCAAGCGGCGGTGGACAGCGAGCCGGGGCTTTCCCTGTTGCTGCTGGCGTCGCGCCCACTCACCCCGGCGCGCCGGCAAAGCGGCTATGCGGCGGCGGTCAGCCAACTGCATGGGCCCGGCTACGCGCTGCTCGGCAACGCCGGTGAATTTCTCGATCCGGTGTTCTCCTCCGGGGTTACCATTGCTCTGCACTCAGCCACGCTGGCCGCCGACGTACTGACGCGGCAACTGGGCGGAGAAACGGTGGACTGGCAACACCAGTTCGCCACGCCGCTGCAACGGGGCGTGGACACGTTCCGCAGTTATGTCAGCGGCTGGTACGACGGCCGCTTTCAGAAAGTGCTGTTCCACCGCGCCCCGCCGCCGGCGATCAAACGCATGATCTGCTCGATTCTGGCCGGCTACGCCTGGGACCAGAACAACCCCTACGTGCAACACCATCAACGCCGCCTGGATACCCTCGCCGAACTATGCGCTCAAGACTTCTGATCTGTTTATGCGCCGCCGTGCTCGCTGGCTGCCAGTCCTGGCTGATGCCGCCGCGCTCGGTGCGCCCGCTGGCCGCGCCGCTCACCGAACGCCACCATGTGGAGCATTTGCTGGAAATCGATTGGGACCAGCAGAGCCAGCGCCTGCACTGCGTGCTGATCACCGCCGAGGGCGAAACCCGGGTGGTGGCGCTCACCGAAACCGGCTTGCCGGTGTTCCAGCTTCTGCAAACGCCGGGCAACATCGAAATCAACCGCTCGCCGCTGCTGCCCCGGCCGGTGTCTCCGGACATCATTCTGGCGGACATTCAGCTGATCTTCTGGCCCATCGACAGCCTGCGCAAAACCCTGTCGCCGCCCTGGCGCCTGGAACAACACGCCGGCTCCCGGGATCTCTACGAAGGCGAGGTGCTGCGCGCCCATGTGGACTACCAGGGCAAGGAGCGCTGGAGCAGCCCGGCCACCCTGGACAACAAACAATACGGCTACCGGCTCACCGTCACCCCGCTGCCTGACGCCACCGGAGCCGCGCCGTGACCGTTTATCTCAACCAACTGGGGCTGGTGTGCGCGCTCGGCAACGACCCGGCCAGCGTGCGCCGCGCCATGAGCGCCGGCGACCGTGGCGGGCTGGTGATCACCGACCACTGGCACCCCGGCCACCCGGGGCCGCTCGGCCAGGTGCGCGGCGAGCTGCCCGGGATTCCGGCGGCGCTGGCGGACTACGCCTGCCGCAACAATCAACTGCTGTTGGCCGCCCTGGCGCCACTGCGCGATGAGCTGGCGCGGCTGGCCCGGGGCGTGCCCCGCGAGCGCATTGGCGTGGTGCTGGGCACCAGCACCTCCGGTATCGATCAGGGCGAGCGGGCGATGGCCTGCTGGCGCCGCGAGCAGCCGGCGCCGGCGGATTACCACTACCGCCAGCAACTGCTCGGCAGCGGTGCCGATTTCCTGGCCCGCCATCTGGACGTTCGCGGCCCGGCGTTGACCCTGTCCACCGCCTGTTCCTCAAGTGGTCGCGCCTTGGCCAGCGCCCGTGCCCTGCTGCGCAACGGCCTGTGCGATCTGGTCATCGCCGGCGGCGCCGACAGCCTGTGCCACCTCACCGTGCAGGGTTTTCGCAGCCTGGGCGCGGTCAGCGACCGGCTCTGCAATCCGTTCAGCGTCAATCGCGACGGCATCAATATCGGTGAAGGCGCGGCCCTGTTCCTGATGTCCCGAGAACCGGGCCCGGTGGCCCTTACCGGCGTCGGCGCCAGCTCCGATGCCCACCATATTTCCGCGCCGGACCCGCACGGCGCCGGTGCCAGCGCCGCCATGAACGCCGCCCTGGCGGACGCCGACCGTGACGCCGGCGAGATCGATTATCTCAACCTGCACGGCACCGCCACGCCGCAAAACGACGCCATGGAAGCCCGGGCGGTGCGGCGGGTCTTTCCAGAAGGAGTGCCCGCCAGCGCCACCAAGGCACTCACCGGCCACTGCCTGGGCGCCGCCGCCGCCCTGGAAGCCGGGCTGTGCTGGCTGGTGCTCAGCGATCCCACCTGCCCGCTGCCGCCGCATTGCAACGACGGCCAGCTCGACCCGGCGCTGCCGGCGCTGAATCTGGTCGCCGCCGGTGGCGGCGCCGCCAACGCCCGCCGCTGCCTGAGCAACGCCTTCGCGTTCGGTGGCAACAATCTCTCTCTGCTGCTGGAAACCACGCCATGAGCACCGCGTTACCGCCGGTCGCTGAACTGATCCCGCACCAGGGTGATCTGGTGCTGCTGGAACACATCGAGGACGCCGGCGAGGCCCACCTTCATGCCCGGCTGACAGTGCGCGCCGATGGCCTGTACAACCACGGCGACCGGGTGCCCGCCTGGGTGGGCCTGGAATACATGAGCCAGGCGGTGGCGGCGCTCGGCGGCCTGCGCGCCCGCCAGCGCCGGCAACCGGTGACGCCGGGCTTTTTGCTCGGTACTCGCCGCTATCAGTGCGATGTGCCGTATTTCACCGTCGGTGCCAGCCTGCGGGTGAGCGTCAGCCAGGTGCTCGGTGAAGACACCGGCATGGCGGTGTTCGACTGCCTGCTCAGCGGTGAAGGCATTCATGCCAGCGCCCGCCTCAACGTCTACCGGCCCGCCCCGCAAACCGATGGAGCAACGCGATGACCGATCCAAGCGCACTGCGCGTGCTGGTGACCGGCGCCAGCCGCGGCATTGGCCGCGCCATTGCCCTGCGCCTGGGCGCCCTGGGCTACACCCTGGTGATCCATTACCGGCAACAGGCGGAACAGGCCGAGCAGGTCGCCACGGCGGTGCGCGACGCCGGTGGCCAGGCGCGCACCCTGGCCTTCGACATCGCCGACCGCGCCGCCACCCGCGCCGCCCTGGAAGCGGATGTGGACGCCCACGGCGCCTATTACGGAGTGGTCTGCAACGCTGGCCTGAGCGAAGACAAACCGTTTCCGGCGCTCAGCGAAGACGACTGGGACCGGGTCGTGCACACCAATCTGGACGGTTTCTATAACGTCCTCCATCCCCTGGTGATGCCGATGATCCAACGGCGCGCGCCGGGGCGCATCGTGGTGCTGTCGTCGGTATCGGGAATGATCGGCAACCGCGGCCAGGTCAATTACAGCGCCGCCAAGGCCGGCCTGATCGGCGCCGCCAAGGCACTCGCAGTGGAACTGGGCAAACGCCGCATCACGGTGAACTGCGTGGCGCCGGGCCTGATCGAAACCGACATGACCGACGACCTGCCGGTGCGCGATATTCTCAAAGCGATTCCCGCCAACCGCCTGGGTCGCCCGGAGGAAGTGGCCGCCACCGTCGCCTTTCTGCTCAGCGAAGAGGCCGGCTACATCACCCGCCAGGTGATCGCGGTGAACGGCGGTTTGTGCTGAGGCTGGCACGCTGACACGCGGCAAGCTTCGCGCTGCGCGCAACACGCCAGATCAAAAAAGTCACCAGAATGGACAACTCGACGTAACGGAATTGCTGAGGCCGATCTGGAGCGCCTCCTTGTTGTGTCGCCCTTTCCCTGTTTAATAATCGCCAAGGCGCTGAACCGCCTGCACCAGTGCATCGCTGATGGCGGGCTCGGCGCTGGAGTGGCCGGCCGCGTCCACCCAGTTGAGGCGGCTGTGCGGCAACGCCTGGTGCAACAGCCAGGCCTGCTCCGGCGGGCAGACCATGTCGTAGCGGCCGTGCACGATCTCCACCGGGCACTCAATGGCGGGACAACGGGGCAGCAAGGGTCGATCAAGAAAGCCGCCATTGAGAAAGTAGTGAATCTCCAGGCTCGCCATGGCGCCGGCGTTGTGGTCCACATTGATGTGTGGCGGCGGCACCAGCGTCGACAGGCTCGCCTCCCAGAAGGTCCACTCTCGCGCCAGCCGTTCACTGTCCGGGCCGGCGCCATCCAGCGCGCGCTGATAGCGCTGCAACAGGGTGCCCTCGCCTTCGGGCAACGCATCCAACAGACGTTGCCAGCCATCCGGCCGGAAACGCGCCGCGCCGTGCTCGGTGTAGAGCCAGTCCTGATCCTGCTGGCGGCACAGAAACACGCCGCGCAACACCAGCGCGCCCACCGCCGCCGGGTAAGCCAGCGCGTAGGACAACGCCAACGTCACCCCCCAGGAACCGCCCAGCACCAGGGCCCAGCGCGGCACGCGCAAATGCTCGCGAATGCGCTCGATGTCCGCGACCAGATGCGGCAGCGTGTTGGCGTGGGTGGTGGCGTAGGGCTTGCTGCGCCCGGCGCCGCGCTGATCGAACACCACGATACGGTAGCGCTGGGGATCGAACAGCCGGCGCAGCAACGGCGAACTGCCGCCGCCCGGACCGCCGTGCAAGGCCACCACCGGCTCGCCGCGCGGATTGCCGCTTTGTTCGACATACAGTGAATGGCCATCGCCGACATTCAGATGCTCGCGATGGTAGGGCTCGATCGGGGGAAACAAAGGCATGGCGGCGATCCGACGGAAAACACCGCAACAGCATAGTCCGCGACGGCGGAGGTGCAAGGGGGTGGATCGGGTTGAAAGTTAAAAGTTAAAAGTTGAAGGCGGCTGCGTTGATAGAAGGGGCACGCGGCTGATGACAAAGAGCAATCTTCCGGTTCGCGTGCACGGCCTCTTCACCCTGCAATAGCCCAGAAACGCGCCTTTAACTTTTAACTTTTAACTTTTAACTTTCAACCTCCCTTTTCAATCCTCGCCGCTGAATTCCGCTTCCATATCCAACTCCTTGATCTTGCGGGTCAGGGTGTTGCGGCCCCAGCCGAGCAGGGCGGCGGCGTCGCGTTTGCGGCCGCCGGTGTGTTGCAGGGCGATTTCGATCATGGTGCGTTCGAAGGCGGGCACCGCCTGGTCGAGGATGCCGCGGTCGCCACGGGCCAGGGCACGGTCGGCCCAGTGGCGCAGGGATTTCAGCCAGTCGCCGCCGGCTTCCGCCGGTTTGCTGGCGCTTTGGCGCAGTTCCGGGGGCAGGTCATCCACCAATACTTCGCGGCCGGAGGCCATCACCGTGAGCCAACGGCAAGTGTTTTCCAGTTGCCGCACGTTGCCGGGCCAGGCCATGGTGGCCAGGTATTTTTCCGTGTCTTTGTGCAGCACCTTGGGCTCCACCCCCAATTCACTGGCGGCGTGCTGCAGAAAATAACCGGCCAGGCGCGGAATGTCCTCGCGGCGCTCGGCGAGCTTGGGAATGTGGATGCGGATCACGTTGATGCGGTGGAACAAATCCTCTCGGAAGTCCCCTTCGTGCACCAGTTTTTCCAGGTCCTGGTGGGTGGCGGCGATAATGCGCACGTCAACGTGAATCGGTGTGGTGCCGCCGACCCGGTAGAATTCGCTTTCTTGCAGCACACGCAGTAAACGGGTCTGTGCCTCCAGGGGCATGTCGCCGATTTCATCGAGAAACAGGGTGCCGCCGTTGGATTGTTCGAAGCGCCCGACCCGCTGGCTGTTGGCGCCGGTGAACGCGCCCTTCTCGTGGCCGAACAATTCCGATTCGATCAGATCCTTGGGGATCGCCGCCATGTTCAGCGCCACGAAATTCTTCTCGCGGCGCATGGAGTGGCGGTGCAGCGCTCGCGCCACCAGTTCCTTACCGGTGCCGGACTGGCCATTGATCAGCACCGTCACGTTGGAATGGCTGAGCCGGCCGATGGCGCGAAACACTTCCTGCATGGCCGGCGCTTCGCCGATGATTTCGGTGGGCGTTTCCGGGGGCGGTGCGACGAATTCCTCTTCGGTCTCCTTGCGGTGCTTGATCCCCCGCTTCACCAATGCCACCGCTTCGTCCACATCAAAGGGTTTGGGCAAATACTCGAACGCCCCGCCCTGATAAGACGCCACCGCCGAATCCAGATCCGAGTGCGCGGTCATGATAATGACCGGCAGATTGGGGTTGTTGCGCTGGAGGATTTTCAGCATGCGCAGGCCGTCGGTGCCGGGCATGCGCACATCGGAAATCAGTACGTCCGGTTCCGGAGCGCCCTCATCGAGTTTGTTCAGAGCCTCATCGGCGTCCTCGAAGCAGGCGAGTTGGAAACCCTCCTGGCTGAGCGCTTTTTCCAGCACCCAGCGTATGGAGCGGTCGTCGTCGATCACCCAGATGGTTGCCGTCATGGTCCATTACTCTCCGTTGTATCCAGCGATTCCATGGGCAGCAGCAGACTGAACAGGGTGCGTCCGGGCTCGCTCTCGCATTCGATCAGCCCCTGGTGCTGGCTGATGATCGACTGCGCGATGGACAACCCCAGACCCGAACCGTTGGCGCGGCCGCTGACCATGGGATAGAAAAGCGTTTCTTGCAGGTCCTCGGCGATGCCTGGACCGTTGTCTTCGATGTCCAAGCGCAGCACCAGCCGGTGGCGTTGCGCGCCGATGGTGAACTGTCGCAACACGCGGGTGCGCATGATCACCCGGGCGTCCGCCACGTGGGCTTCCAGCAGCGCCTGAATGGCGTTGCGCATCAGATTCAGCAGCACCTGGATCAGTTGATCCCGATCGGCCATCACGTCCGGCAGACTGACGTCGTAATCGCGACGCAGCAGCACCCCTTGCGGGTACTCCGCCAGCAACAGTTGCCGCACATGCTCCAGGCACTCGTGTACGTTGACCGGTGCGAACGCCGGCGGCTTGCGCGGTCCGAGCATGCGATCCGCCACCGAACGCAGGCGATCCGCCTCGTCGATAATCACGCGGGTGTACTCGGCCAGTTCCGGGTCCGGCAGAGCGCGCTCCAACAACTGCGCCGCGCCGCGAATGCCCCCCAGCGGGTTTTTGATTTCATGGGCGACACCACGCACCAACGCCCGTGTGGCCTGATGGCTATGCATCAGCGCGTCTTCGCGGGTGATGCGCAGCAGGCGATCCAGCGACTGCATTTCAATCAGCAGCGCCATCGCCTGGCCGGGCTCGTGGATCGGGCTGACGCTGTAATCGACCATCGCTTGCTGGCCGGGCGCCACGTTAAGCCGGGCCTCTCGCCGGGTGAACGGGTGGCCTTCCTCAATGCACTGTTTCAGGGCGCCACGGGCATCCAGGTCATCAAAAAAGTAATCCGGCAGAGGCTGCCCCACTACCCTGGACGCACTGGTGGAGAGCAGCATCTCCGCCGCCGGATTCAGGTAGCGCACCAGCAACTCCGCGTCGAGCATCACCACCGCCGTGCGCAGGTGATCCAGCAAGCGTTTTTGCAATATCGTGTCGTTGGTCATAAGTCGGCCCATAACAGGGCATAAGCAATTATCAGGCCACCCACGACAGGGCCGGAATCGGGCTTGTGCGCATGGGAATCACCGCGACCGCGGTGCGAAACAAGGTCCACGATGGGGCATTGCCCCATTATGGTGCAAGCGCTATTTAAACAGGCTCATCGGGAGGAGGAAGACGAGGAAGAAGAGGAAGACGCTCCGCCCACCGACGACGGCGTGGCGGCGCGCCCGGGCGTGGCCGGCGGACCGGTGGTGGCCGGGGCCCCGAAGCGGGCGGCGCCGCCAACGCTGGCCGGGCTGCCCAGACGCGCTGGGGCGCCATAGGTGGCCACGCCGGAGCCGCCGCTGGCGCGGCCCTGCTGGGAAACGCTGGTGCGGTGCACATAGATCACCACCGGCTCGGAGCGGGCCACGCTGGCACCGCTGGCATCGCGCACCTCGACCTGAAGAGTGTGGCTGCCCCGGTTCGGGTTCTCCAACGCCTGGCCCTGCAGCGGGGTGCCGTTATCCAGCACCACCAGACGGTGGCCATCCCGCAGTGCCGGCTCCAGCGATATCCGCACCGGCACCGGAGAGGAAGGATTGCGCACCGTGGCTTGATCCTCGGGGCTGGTGATGGCGAGCCGCTGATAGCCCTGAAAGGCCGGCTGCTGCTTGTCATCGGCGGCCTTCGGCTCGCCCACCGGCAACGGTGCTTTCATCGGCACGGTATTGGGCTCGCGCAACCGCACCGGTTCGGCGCGGCTTTTGTCGGCGGGATTATCGGTGAAGACCACGTTGCCGTTTTTGTCGGTGGTACGGTAAATGGTGTCGTCACGACCGGACGCTTCGTCGGCCCAGGCGGGCGACAAGCCCAGCAACAGCAGAAAGATCAGACAAACTCGCATCGGCGGTCCTTTCAACGGGTTGCTTTGATTCTGCCGCCAGGGGAGCGGGAATGAAAGGGGGGGGCGCGCGCAAGACGAGAGGCTGGCTTTTGCGGGCACAGGCGCAGCCGGCCGGGCTGGCGCGGTTAAATGATCAGGCTTCACATGGCCGGCCCACAGCCCCCTCTCCCTGTCCCTCTCCCGCAAGGGGAGAGGGGACTCACCAAAACACGCCATCATGACCTGCCGTTCGCAACGTTCCAGAGCACGATTTTTAGCCCCTCTCCCCTTGCGGGAGAGGGGTTGGGGAGAGGGGGCCAGGGAAGGCGCCCACAAAAAAAACCGCCGAAGCGGGTTTTTTGTGAAGCACTGCCGGTGTTTAGCAGCTGTAGTACATATCGAACTCGACCGGGTGCGGGGTCATGTTCAGGCGCTCGATCTCGCCACGCTTGAGGTCAATGTAGCCGTCCAGCATGTCCTTGGTGAACACGTCGCCGGTGGTCAGGAAGTCGGAATCGGCTTCCAGAGCATCCAGGGCCATGGTCAGGGTGTGAGACACGGTGGGGATGTCCTTGGCTTCCTCGGCGGGCAGATCGTAGAGATCCTTGTCCATGGCGTCGCCGGGGTGGATCTTGTTCTTGATACCGTCCAGGCCGGCCATCATCAGCGCGGCGAAGCACAGGTACGGGTTGGCGGACGGATCAGGGAAACGAGTCTCGACGCGGCGCGCTTTCGGGTTGCTTACCCACGGAATCCGAATGGAAGCGGAGCGGTTGCGAGCGGAGTACGCCAGCATTACCGGGGCTTCGAAGCCGGGCACCAGACGCTTGTAGGAGTTGGTGGAACCGTTGGTAAAGGCGTTCAAGGCGCGGGCGTGTTTGATGATACCGCCGATGTAGAACAGCGCCTCGTCGGACAGGCCCGCGTAGCCGTCGCCGGCGAACAGGTTTTTACCGTCCTTGGACAACGACATGTGCACGTGCATACCGGAGCCGTTGTCACCGATCAGCGGCTTGGGCATGAAGGTGGCGGTCTTGCCGTAGGCGTGGGCCACGTTGTGCACGCAGTACTTGAGGATCTGCACTTCGTCGGCCTTGGCGGTCAGGGTGTTGGCGCCCACACCGATTTCACACTGGCCGGCGGTGCCCACTTCGTGGTGATGCACTTCGATTACCAGGCCCATCTGCTCCATGGCGGAACACATGGCGGCGCGCAGGTCGTGCAGCGAATCCACCGGCGGAACCGGGAAGTAGCCGCCTTTCACACCGGGACGGTGACCGATGTTGTTCTTCTCGAAGTCGTCGCCGGACACCCAGGCGGCTTCTTCGGAATAGATGCTGTACATGGAGCCCTGCATGTCGGACTTCCACTGCACCGAATCGAACACGAAGAATTCCGGCTCCGGCCCAAACAACGCGGAATCCGCGATGCCGGTGGACTTCAGGTATTCCTCGGCGCGACGGGCGATGGAGCGCGGATCACGCTCGTAACCCTGCATGGTGGTCGGCTCGACGATGTCGCAGCGCAGGTTCATGGTGGTGACGTCGGTGAACGGGTCGAGCACCGCGGTGGCGTCGTCCGGCATCAGGATCATGTCGGATTCGTTGATCCCCTTCCAGCCGGCAATGGAGGAGCCGTCGAACATCTTACCGTCCTGGAAGAAGTCTTCGTCGATTTCGCCCACCGGAATGGTAACGTGCTGCTCTTTACCATGGCTGTCGGTAAAACGCAGGTCCACCCACTTCACGTCATTATCTTTGATCAGTTTCAGCGTCTTTTCAGACATTGTTGAGCGTCCTCCTGGAACGGGTATGTGTCTGGCTTCTCGCCGCCGCCGGAGCGGGCACGCAAAGAGCCGCTATTCTGGGCCAGAAGGCCCGCGACGCCAATAGGGGAGCAATTAGTATGCCAGCCCTTTTTTGGCGCATTGTCCGGATTTTCGTCCCAAGCCGTGCGCTGCACCAGAGGTGTGCGCACCAAATGGGTGCCGATGGCCTGTTAGTGCACCATTAAAGTGCGGATCGAGCTTCACCAACACGCAGCGTGATCAGCACATCATGGCCGCTCTCGCGCGTCTCCAGGACCTCATGGCCGTTAATCCGGCACCAGGCGGGAATGTCGTTGAGCGCCCCCGGATCGGTGCAGGTTACCGTCAGGATGTCGCCCCTTTCCAGTTCACGCACCCGATTCTGGGTTTTGATCACCGGCATCGGGCAAAGCAGACGGCGCGCGTCCAGCTGCTGTTCAGCCATGTCTACCCCACGTTCCAGGCCAGAGGAATGTCGTCCGGGTGGGCCGGGGTGACGGTCAGTTCCCGGGCCACGCCGCCGGGCTCGCGCATCTCCACCACCACTTGATCATCACCACGGCCCTTCGAGTAACGGGCGACGATGGCCGCCGCCTGGTGGCGCTGCTCTTCGTTTTCCAGGGTGCCGTCCACCAGCGCCAGCGGCCCGGGGCAACTGGCGGTGGTGAGGCTGGTGAACTGGTAACGGTAGCCTTCCAGGAAGCGGTTCTCCCCTTCCTCGCGGCTGATGATCAGCTTGTAGTGCGGCGCCGGACGGATGTGTCGGCCGACCTTGAGCAGCATGATGTCATCCAGCTCATAGCGGCGTTCGTTGCGCGCCGTCCACAGGTCGGTGAGCTTACGGGAGTAGGATTCGTCGGTGAGAAAGCAACAGCCGCCAGCGGGTTGGGCGTATTCTTCCAGGCCGAACTGCTTGGCCAGCGCCATCTGCGGCTTGCGGTTGCGCCCGGAGAAGCCGTGCAGGCGCTCGCGGTCCACCCAGCCTTCCCGTTCCGGCAGGGTCGGCGGCAGATTGCGGGCGCTGAGCGGGCGCAGCAGGCGATCATCGGCACCGGACTCGCGGCTGATGATCGGCATGGTTTCCTTACGCTGACTCTTCGGCCGCTGGCCGACCACCTCGCCGGTGACAATAAAATCGAAGCCCTTCTCGCCGGCCAGCTCCCGTGCCTTGTTGAGCATCAGGGTGGCTTGGTTGACCATGAAGATCTTGCAGTCCAGGCAGGGATTCAGGTTGGCGCCGTAACCGTGCTTGGGGTTGAGCACCACATCCTTGTATTCCTCGGAGATGTCCACGATGTGCAGCTGGATGCCCAGCGTCTCCGCCACCCACAGGGCGTTGTTGCGCTTGTCTTTGTCCTGGTCTTTCTTGCGGATCGCATGGGTATGGCCTTCCACGCAGAAACCGGTGAAAAAATTCACCCCCTCCACGTGAACACCCTGCTCCTGCATCACCTTCACGGCCAGCATCGAGTCCAGGCCGCCAGACACCAAAGCAATGGCGCGTCTTTGAATCGGTGGGGGGGCTACCTCGGACATGCACTCCGCCTGCGATTTTCGCTGATCAAAAAATGGGCGCGAAAGTATAGCATGGAAGGAGGTGGAGCTTATATGCCTGATGCTGGAGGCTAGACGCTAGACGCTAGACGCCTGACGCCTGACGCCTGACGCCTGACGCCGGACGCCGGACGCTTAACCCTGGCACCGCAACGATGGGGGCGCGCAAAAGGCTCTTGCGTAGCCGCAATGCTCTTGGTCCGGGTTTTGATCTTAGCGTCCGGCGTCCGGCGTCCAGCGTCCGGCGTCTTATTTCCGATAAAACCGCGACATGTCGCGCAGCACCCTCGCCAGCCGCGTCTGTTCGCTGGCGAAGACCGCCTCTTCGTCCGCCACCGGTTCATCATCGGCGCGGCTGACGCTCATTTCGGCCAGGCCGCCGGCGTTCATGGGCATGGCGATTTTGAACTGTTGGCCCATGTAGGCCACCGCGTCCCAACTGGCGGCGAGCCGGTAGCGATCCGGGCTGACCTGGTCCAGCGGCACGCCGACCGCGTAATCACCGCTGGGGCTGGTGACGCCCAGGCGCTGCATCACCGTGGGCGCCACGTCCAGGTGGCTGGTGGGCAGGTTGACCACCGCCGGGTCGATGCCCGGGCCGGCGATCACCAGCGGCACGTGCACCTGCTCATCATGAAATTCCGAGTTGTGGCCCCAGCGGCCATGCTCCATGAATTCCTCGCCGTGGTCTCCGGTGATCACCACCAGGGTGTTGTCCAGTTGGCCGCTGCTCTCCAGCTCATCGATCACCCGGCCCAGTTGCTGATCGAGATGGTGCACCGAATTGATGTAGCGGTTGAAGATGCGCGGCATGTCTTCGTGTACGTCCATGGTGGCGTAGTTGAAGTCGGCCAGATAATCGCTGCGAATCACGCTTTCTTCGGGGAAGTAATAGCGGGCGTGGGGGGATTCGAAAAACATAAAACCGAAGAACGGCCTGCCATTGCCATCCTGGTGCAGGAAATCGAGCAGCCGGGCCACGTTGCGGCGATCGCGCTGCCAGCCCTGGCCAGTGTCGTCGCTGACCATCACGTCTTGGGGCACGCCGGAGAACACGGTCTTGTCGAATTCCGGATAACTGAAACGGGCGCTGGTGTACAAGCCGAACCGGTAGTCGCGCCGCTGCATTTCACTAATCAGCAAGGGCGGCTTGCGGGCATTGAGAAACGAAAACCAATAGTTGCCGGGCAAGCCGTAGAACAGGGAAAAAATGCCCATGCGGGTGCCATTGCCGCCACTGAAGTGATCGCTGTAGCGCCGCCCATGCTGGCTGGCGAAGCGCCACAGATTGGGCATGATTTCCGGGGTCAGCATATCGCCGCGCAGGGATTCGGCGACCAGAAACAGCACGTTCGGGCTGGGCGGGTTGTCCCGCCGCTGCAAAGCGTTCAACGGATACTGGAGCCGGCCGGAATCGGTGACATCGATACTGGTGCGGCGCTTGACCTGGTAACCCAGATCCTTGGCAACGCTGGCAAAGGTGGCGGGCTGATAAAGCGGGATTTCATGGGCAATCGCCAGCACCGGGCGATAGCCGTTCAAATGACTCAGACCATAAACAAAACGCTCGCCGAGCATGCACCCCAACAACACCGTGGCCACCAGCCACCAGCGCAGCACCGGACCACGACGATGCACCGAGAGCGCCATCAGCGCTGCCTCCAGCACCACGATCGCCAGACACACCAGCCCCACCGAGTAAACGGTGCCGTCGCTGCCGCCCATGGAGGCGATGCCCCCCGGGGTGACCATCAGGTTCCAGACGAATCCGTTGATGTGAAAGCCGTACAGCCGATACACCTGGCTGTCCACGATCAACAGCATCAGAACCGCGCTGGCCAGCAGCACCGCCAGCACTCGCGCCAGCGGACGTGGCAACAACCACCAGGCCAGCGCCGTCATCAACAGGGTCGGCAGCAAATAGACAAAGGCGTAACCGAACAGCGCCGCCAGCGTGAACAGCACGTTCCAGCCCTTCTCCCAGGGCATCAGGCTCTGGTGGGCGATATAGCCGGTCACGACCAGCAACAGGCCGTAGTTGGTCAGAAAAAAAAGACGGGGGAACAGGCCCTTATGGGCGGGAGCCACTGCCATGGGAACACCGCGAACCGAAATGAGAAGTCGCGAGAATAACCAACCAGTGTTAATTGAACCTTAATATGGGGAAGGTCGCGGAGACGGCGCTACTGCGCCGTCGTAATCACCTGATCAGGCAGCCGGGCCACCGCGAAGTGCTGCTTGGACAACGCCACCCGCCGGGCTACCGGTTCGGCCTCGGCGTCGTCGCCGAGCTTCTCCAGGTGCTTCTCAACGATCTGACAGCGGCGCACCAGGCCATCGTCGATGGCGATCTGGATGTTCAGCCCGGGCCGGGCGTTCAACTCCAACATCATCGGGCCTTTGTGCTTGTCCATCACCAGATCCACGCCCAGATACCCCAAGCCGGTGAGGTCATAACAGCGTGCGGCCAGGTCCAGACATTCCTGCCAATCGGGGATTTGCACCCCGGCCACCGGATGGGCGGTGTCCGGGTGGCGATCAATTTTCAGGTTGTGCCAGGTGCCGCTGAGGGTCACGCCGGTGGCGATGTCCACGCCCACGCCAATGGCGCCCTGGTGCAGGTTGGCCTTGCCGTCGGACTGGCGGGTTGGCAAGCGCAGCATGGCCGCCACCGGGTAGCCCTTGAGCACGATGATGCGCACATCCGGCACACCGCCAATGCTGATGCGGTCGAACAGGTCGGTGGAACGCACCCGATACTCAATCAGGGCCCGGTCGCGGTGCCCACCCAGGGAATAGATGCCCGAGATAATCCCGGAGATGTGAAACTCCAGCTCCTCGGGGCTGATCATGCGGCCCGAGGAGCTGCGGTAGAAGCCTTCAAAGCGATCCGAGATCACCATGATGCCATCGCCACCGGCGCCCTGGGCGGGCTTGATCACGAAGTCACCGTGGGTTTCGACAATGTGATCCAGCGTGCTGATGCCCTGCTCGGTATCGATGATGCCGTACATCTCCGGCACCCGGATGCCGGCGCTGAGCGCCAGATTCTTGGTGCGGATCTTATCGTCCACCAGCGGGTAGAGATGGCGGTCGTTGTACATCAGCACATAGTCGCCATTGCGCTGGTTGATGCCCATCACCCCGCGCTGGCGCAGGGCCTTCCAGGTGTTGATCCCGAACATCAGTTGCCCTCTTCGGTCATCGCCCGAAAGCGCAGCAGTTCCATCAGGCGATAGCCGCGATAATGGCCCATCACCACCATCACCGCCGCCAGCATCAGCAGAATGCCGGGGAAGGTGAACACCAGATAGATGAGCTGCTCCCAGACCATCAGGAAATGGCACAGGACGGCGGCGATCAGGGTACCAATCGCCACTTTCAATGACTGCGGCCCGCCGCGCTCTTCCCAGACGATGGAAACCCGTTCGATCACCATGGTCAGAATCACCATCGGGAACAGCGCCACCGACAAGCCGGTGGACAGCCCCAGCTTATAGCTGAGCAGCGTGATCACGCCCATCATGATCACCACGAACGTCAGCACCACCGACAATCGCGCCAACAGCTGCAATTTCAAATGCTCAAGATAGGATCGCACCGACAAGCCCACGGTGGTGATGCCGGTGAACAACAGCACGCCCCAGATCACCTGAGTCTCACGGAACGCCAACGCGATCAGCACCGGGGTGAACGTGCCCAGCGTCTCCATGCCCACCAGCGAGCGGATCAGCAGCACCAGCAGTACACCCACCGGAATCATGATCAGCACCTTCAACAGTTGCTGGGTCGGCACTGGCAGTTCATAAAAAGTGAAATCAATAAAGGTGTTGCGGTCTTGCAGCTTCAGCGATTGCGCCAATTGCAGGGCGCTCATTTCGTTCTCGTGCACACTGAAGCTGACCCGCGATCCGCGCCCGCCTTCCAGGGTCAGCAGCGGCTTTTCGCCGCTCCACCATACCAACCGGTCCTCGGGCAGGCCCTGCCGGCCATCCAGCGGGTTGAAGTAAAGCCAGTCCTGACCATTAAAGGTGCGCAGCCACAGTTCCGGCTGTTGGCTCTTGTTGTCCGCCAGCTGCAGGGTGTGCACCGGCTCGGCGGGGATATGCGCCACCGCCAGCAGCAAATCCACCACGCGGGCCCGATTTTCCGGGCGCAGGTCGCCGCCCAGCAGCAGCCTCACGTTATCGTTTTCCAAGTTGTTGACGCGCTTGATGGTCTCGCTGATAAAGGTTTCGATATCCGCCGAATGCTGGCGAATCGGCGCCAGCAGAGCATCCGCGGCGACCCGCTCCGCGCCCTGCAAAGAGGGACTGGGACGAAACTGCGGCCCGCCTTCCGGCGGTGGTGCCGGCTCGGCGAAGCGCGGGGTCAACATCAAACGGTAATAGAGGGTTTCCTCGCCAGCGCCGCGACGGGCCGACCAGGTCACCAGGCGGTTGCCGTTCTCGCGGTTGACGTTGACCCCGTAATTATTGGAAATAAAGCTTTCGTTGAGCGCGGTAAAGCCGCTGTCCAGAGGCGGCACGAACATGCGCGCCTTGAGGGGCTGGTTGGGACGGGCGGTGAAACTGACCTGGGCGTCCACCACCCACACCGGGTCGGTTTCGCTTTCCTTCAGCGGGACTTTCTGTACCAGCACCTGATACGCCATGCTGCCGATGCCAACGATAAGCAAAGTGGTGGCCAGCAGCCGGGCGTGCAACTTTACAGAACGCATTGTCTAGCCTTATTCCAATTATTCGGCGCCCGCAGCGACTCCGCCGCGAGCACAATCCGGCGCCCCGCGCCCCATCGATACCGCCGGGTCCACCAGCGCGCCCAAATCACGCAACGCCTCCGACCCGACCAGTAACGGGTAGCTGAACGCCCGGCGATCGGTGAGGTTGACCTCCACCGTGGCGAGGCGATCGCCCACGCACAGAGTCAATGCCACCACCGGCCGACGGGTATATCCCTTGTCACCGGGCAGCGCGCTCTCCGCGCGCTGCTTTATACGTACATGATCGGCCAGCGGCAACTCTATACGATCCGACGGGCCGGCGCCGAGGCCCCATTTTTCGCGGGTGTCGGCGTCCACGGCCAACGCGAAGGAGACCATCTGGTGTCCGTCACGCAAAAAAGTGCGCACCTGATCGGCGCTCAGCGACGCCGACTCCGCGCCGGTGTCCAGCTTGGCCGGCAGCGTCAGCCCCAATTCTCGGATATGCACCTGCTCATGCAACCCCAATATCACTTTGCTGGCCGGTGCCGGCCCGCCGGCCTGGGCCGTGCAGGCCAGGGCAAGCAACGCCGGTGCCCAGCGGTAACGCATAACCAATATTGATCCCCAGCTCAGTGGCACAAAAATCATGACAGGCTCTACGACCGGTCCGATGCCATTTGGTTGCGCATCGGCGTCGTGGCCCTGCCTGAGCGGGTCAGCGTGGGCCGGGGCCATGAACGGCGTCACATTCTGGCATGGTTGCCCGGCCCCGCCCACCGCCCGGCCGGCCGCCGCGCGAGGCCCCGGAAAAGCCGCTGACACCGATGTCATCAGGTTGTTATGGCTTCCCCGGGGCTAAGGACTGTACAATGCGCCCCCGAATCCGCCCCCCGATCCCCCCAACATGCCCCGAACGACGGGCTTGTCCGCCCCGGCGAAGCTGCTCGCGGGCATCCCGATATCATTGGACCGGCGGTGGCATTACCCGTAATACGGAGCTTTTTTTGTGATCGAACGCCTGCGCAACATCGCCATCATCGCCCACGTTGACCACGGCAAGACCACCCTGGTGGACAAGCTGCTGCAACAATCCGGCACCCTGGGAGACCGCGCCGGCAACGTGGAACGGGTAATGGACTCCAACGACCTGGAGAAGGAACGGGGCATTACCATTCTCTCCAAGAACACCGCCCTCAAATACGGTGATTACCGCATCAACATCGTCGACACCCCCGGCCACGCCGACTTCGGTGGCGAGGTGGAGCGCGTGATGTCGATGGTGGATTCGGTGCTGTTGCTGGTGGACGCGGTGGACGGCCCGATGCCGCAAACCCGCTTCGTCACCCAGAAAGCGTTCGCCGCCGGCCTTAAGCCGATCGTGGTGATCAACAAGGTTGACCGCCCCGGCGCCCGCCCCGACTGGGTCATGGACCAGGTGTTCGACCTGTTCGACAACCTGGGCGCTAGCGACGAGCAGCTCGACTTCCCGGTGGTCTACGCCTCCGCGCTGAACGGCATCGCCGGTCTCGACCAGGACAACCTGGCCGACGACATGACGCCGCTGTTCCAGGCCATCATCGACCGGGTACCGGCGCCGGAAGTAGACGCCGACGGCCCGTTCCAGATGCAGATTTCCTCGCTGGACTACAACAGCTACCTGGGCGTGATCGGCATCGGCCGCATCAAGCGCGGCAGCGTCAAGGCCAACTCGCCGGTCAAGATCATCGACCTCAACGGCGCCGTGCGTAACGGCCGCGTGCTGCAGATCATGGGCCACCACGGCCTGGATCGGGTCGATGTGCCCAGCGCCAGCGCCGGCGACATTGTCTGTGTGACCGGCATGGACCCGCTGGATATCTCCGATACGCTGTGCGATCCAAACAACGTGGAAGCGCTGCCGGCGCTGACCGTGGACGAACCCACGGTGAGCATGTTCTTCCACGTCAACACCTCGCCGTTCGCCGGCAAGGACGGCAAGTTCGTCACCAGCCGCCAGATTCGTGAGCGCCTGGAAGCCGAGCTCAAGCACAACGTGGCCCTGCGCGTGGAAGAAACCGGCAGCGCCGACCAGTTCCGCGTTTCCGGCCGGGGCGAGCTGCACCTGTCCGTGTTGATCGAGAACATGCGCCGCGAAGGCTTCGAGCTGGCGGTGGGCCGCCCGCAGGTGATCATCCGCGAGGTGGACGGCGTCAAGCAGGAGCCCTACGAAAGCGTGATGGCGGACGTGGAAGACCAGCACCAGGGTTCCATCATGGAGCACCTGGGCCTGCGCCGCGCCGAGATGACCAACATGGAACCCGACGGCAAAGGCCGCGTGCGCCTGACCTTCACCGTACCCAGTCGTGGCCTGATCGGTTTCCGCAGCCAGTTCCTGACCCTCACCTCCGGCACCGGCATTCTCAACAGCACCTTCAGCCACTACGGCGAATACAAACCCGGCGACATGGCCAAGCGCAGCAATGGCGTGCTGGTGTCCATGGTCAGCGGCAAGGTGCTGGGCTTCGCCCTGTTCAACCTGCAGGAACGCGGCCGCATGCTGATCGAACCCAACGTGGAAGTGTACGAAGGTCAGTTGATCGGCATCCACAACCGCGGCAACGATCTGGTGGTCAACCCCACCAAGGGCAAGCAGCTCACCAACATGCGCGCCTCCGGCACCGACGAAAACATCATCCTCACCCCGCCGGTGCGCTTCAGCCTGGAACAGGCGCTGGACTTCATCGAAGACGATGAGCTGGTGGAGGTCACCCCCCACTACCTGCGCCTGCGTAAAAAGCTGCTCACCGAAACCGAACGCAAACGCGCCAGCCGCTGATTGGCGTTGTAGCAGGACGGCCCTTCGGGGCCGTTTTTTTATGTGGGAGCGGTCCCTGACCACGAAAGAGCTCTGCCAGACCCGCCTCGCCTTTCAGGCTCGGTTCGCGGTCAAGGACCGCTCCCACGCGGCGCCGTAGCAGGGCCATATCCGGGTTGGAATGTTTTTGTGGGAGATTCCATGGTGTCCTGCAAGAGCAATGACCGTGAGAAGATACCTCTTACCGCTGTTGACGCCCTTTGGGGCGCTCTACTTGATTCGTGGCGTTGCCACTCACCCTTCGGGCCGCCTTCGGCGTTCCAGCCGTGAGCGGCGGGTCTTGCTTGTTTCAAGTCAGATTCGCCCCGCTTGGCAACGAAGCCGCTGTGGGAGCGGTCCTCGACCGCGAAAGGGTGCGTCACCCGCCGCGCAACAACCACAGCACCGCCACCGCTCCGACCACCAGGCCGATCAGCAGGCCGTGGCGGAACGCGCGGCGGGTGTCGTCATGGTGGTGCTCGGTGGGGCGCAGGCGTTCGCGCAGCGATGGCGCGGCGGGGAGCGGTTGGCGGGCCTCGAAATCCGTGATCACTTCGCGGGCGCGGTCTTCGTCGTTGTCGGCGACCCAGACACTGGCCAGGCCCAGCGCCGGCAGTTCGCCGATGCCCCCCTGCAGCATATCGCCGTTGACCTGCGCCAGCAGGCCGGCCTGCTCCAACAACCCGGCCACCATGTGCGCTTCCAACCCGTCGCGGGCTTCATAGACCCGTTTCATGGTGTGCTCCGTGGTGCCATCGCCTGCCCTCTTTTCCGTGATCGCCGCTGCCCGGCCGAACCAGCGCCCAGCAAAGCGCAAAGAAAAGTGCGCGGCAAGCGGTTACCATGTTTGCCCCGCCGCCAACGCCGCCGACCATGCTGCATATCGCCCTGTTCGAACCGGAAATACCGCCCAACACTGGCAATGTGATGCGCCTTGCCGCCAATACCGGCGCCACCTTGCATTTGATTGAACCGCTCGGCTTTCAGTTGGATGAGAAACGGCTGCGCCGGGCCGGGTTGGACTATCGGGATCTGGCCAGCGTCGAGGTGCACGCGGATTACCCGACGTTTCTGAAGCGGCTGCCAGGCGCGCGCGTGTTCGCGCTGACCACTCGCGGTCAGCGGGCATCGGCGGACGCCGGCTTCAAGGACGGGGATGTGCTGCTGTTTGGCCCGGAAACCCGGGGTCTGCCCACAGCGCTGCTGGCCGGTTTGCCCGAACAACAGCGCCTGCGGCTGCCGATGGTCGCTGGCAGCCGCAGCCTTAATCTCAGCAACGCGGTGGCGGTAACGCTCTACGAAGCGTGGCGGCAGCTCGGTTACCCGGGCGCCGGATAGGCGCGAAGCCCGGTTACTGCATGGTGGCGGAGGTACCGGTGGCGGCGCCCTCGCCATTCTGTTTGTCACGCTGCTGCTGATACAGCGCGTCGAAGTTGAGCGGTTGCAGAATCATCTGCGGGAATGAGCCCTTGGAAACCAGATCGGAAACCACTTCGCGAGCGTAAGGGAACAGCACGCTGGGGCAGTAGGAACCCAGCAACTGGGCGCGTTCCTCGCCCTCGATATTAACCACCGTGAAGATGCCCGCCTGGGTCACTTCCACCAAATAGAAAGTGCGGCTTTCCTGCTCGTCCTTGGCGGTCACCGTGACGGTGATCTCCACCTCGAATTCGTTGCCCTCGCCCAGCCGGCGAGCGGCATTGTTCAACTGCACGTTGACCTTGGGTTTCCATTCCTGAAGGAAGATGTCCGGCGCCCCCGGGCACTCGAACGAGGTGTCCTTCAGATACACGCGCTGAAGCTGGAATACCTTTTGCTGATCGTCAGCCATGGTTTTTCTCCGTTATCCGGCGAGCAGGTCGTCGAGCTCCCCCGCCCGCTGCAATGCGTAAAGTTCATCACAACCGCCAACGTGACGGTCCCCAATCCAGATTTGCGGCACGGTGCGGCGGCCGCTACGCTCCATCATCTCTCGCCGGCGGGCCGGATCGCGATCCACGTCGATCTCATCCACCTCGGCCTGTTTGCCGGCCAGCAATTGCTTGGCACGCACGCAAAACGGGCACCAGGCAGTGGTGTAGAGCGTGACCCGTGCCATCAGGCTTTCGCCACTGGCAGGTTATCATTGCGCCAGGCGGTCACCCCGCCCTGAATGCGATAGATGTCCTTAAAGCCCTTGGTGCGCAGCTGGCGCCCCAGGTGCGCGGCCTGATTGCCCGCCTTGCAGGTGAGAATCAGCGGCCGTTCCTTATACTGCTCCAGCTCGGCGAGGCGCTCCATGGCCTTACCGGCGGGCAGGTTAAGGCTGCCGGGTATATGACCGGCGCGAAATTCGTCGTTATCGCGCACGTCCACGATCACCGCGTCGTTCTGGTTGACCAGGTTGGTGGCCATCTGCGGGCTGATCGCCTTACCGCCGCGACGGGACTCCAGGGTAAAAAACACCGCCCACAAAAGGAAAAAGGCGGAGACCAACAGATAGTGGCTGCTGGCGAACTCGATGATACGATCCATGATTGCAATCCTGCCGGCGGAAAATCGGCGTCAAGTATACACACCACCGGTCGGTTAATATAAGGACACCATGAAGCCTGTTTTTCTGCTGCTACTACTGATCCCCGTCCTGCTGCGCGCCGAACAGGCCTCTCCGCAGCAGCTCAAGGAGCTCAAAGCCCGCATCGAGACGCTCTCCGAGGCCCAGAACCAGGATCTCGAAGAGCGCGACAGCCAGCGGGCCAGCCTGCGCACCACCGAAACCCGGATCAGCAAGCTGGTGCGCGAGCGGCGCGCTCTGGAGAACGACGCCCGCGCCGCGCAGCGGCGTCTGGACGGGCTGGAGAAACACCAGGCGCGACTGGCCGAGGAAAAGAAGCTGCAACTGCAGTGGCTGGCGAAGACAGTGCGCGCCAGCTACGAGACCGGCCGCGAGGAGCGCATCAAGCTGCTGCTCAATCAGCAAGACCCGGAACGCATCGCCCGGCTGCTGCGCTATCAGGAGTATTTTCAGCGTGCCCGCACCAAGCGGCTGACCGCCCTGCAGGGCGAACTGGTGGAATTGCGCCAGGTGGCCGAACAGGTCAACGCCGCCCGCGCCGACCTGCTTGACCGGCGCACGGAACTGGCGGCCCATGAAAAGCGTCTTAAGGGCGCGGTGGCCGAGCGCGAACAGAACATCGCCAGCCTGAACCGCTCTCTGGATCAGCGCGGCAGCAACATCGCCGGGCTGCGCCAGGATCAGAAGCACCTGGAAAAACTGCTCGAGGACATGCGTCGCACCCTGCCCGGGGTGCCACCGGACGCCGCTGGCAAACCCTTCGGCACCCTGGACGGCAAGTTGCCCTGGCCGGTGCCGGGCAAGGTGCTGTCCGGGTTTAATTCAACCCGCGAAGGCGCCCTGCGCTGGGACGGCGTGATCCTGGCCGCCGACACCGGCACGCCGGTGCGCGCCATTCACCCTGGCCGGGTGGTGTTCGCCGATTGGATGCGCGGCTATGGGCTGCTGATTATTCTCGACCACGGCGGCGGCTACCTGACGCTCTACGGTTACAACCAGAGCCTGCTGCGCGAGGTCGGGGAATGGGTCGCCACCGGCGATGTGCTGGCCCTGGCCGGACGCTCCGGCGGCAATGCCCGCAGCGCGCTTTACTTTGAAATCCGCCACCGTGGCAAGGTGGTCAATCCGGCGCGTTGGTGCGACCACCGTGTTACACTGCCGCCGATTGCCCGCACCGATGACTGACACCGCTCCCGGGTTGAGGAAGACCATGCTGAAGACCTCTCACGCCATACTGCGCAATGCTTTTTTCGTGATCGCCCTGGCCGCCCCCCTGGCCCACGCCCAAGACCCGGAAGTCGATCAGCAAGCCAAGAAACAAGGCGTGCCGGTGACCGAGCTGCGCGCCTTCGCCGAGGTGCTGGAGCGCATTCGTGGCGCTTATGTCACCGAGGTGGACGAGCATGACCTGATCCAGGCGGCGATTCGCGGCATGCTGATGGAGCTGGACCCGCACTCAGCCTACCTGACCCCGGACCAGTTCGAGGACCTGCAATCGGTGACCACCGGCGAATTCGGCGGGCTCGGGCTGGAGGTGACCATGGAAGACGGTTTCGTCAAGGTGGTCACGCCCATCGACGACTCCCCCGCCAGCCGCGCCGATATCCAGGCCGGCGATCTGATTCTGAAAATCGACGACACCTTCGTGAAAGGCATCGGCCTGCAGGAAGCGGTGGAATTGATGCGCGGCAAGACCGGCAGCGAAGTGACCCTGTCGGTGCTGCGCGACGGCGCCGACAAACCCCACTCGGTGACTCTGAAACGCGATCGCATTCAGGTGCACAGCGTCAAACAGGAAACCCTGGAGCCCGGTTACGGCTATCTGCGCATTTCCCAGTTCCAGAACAACACCGGCACCGAAGCCGGCCAGGCCCTGAACAAGCTGGAAGCCAACGGCGATCTGAAGGGTCTGGTTCTGGATCTGCGCAACAACCCCGGCGGCGTGCTGACCGGCGCGGTGGAAGTGGCGGATCTGTTCATGGACAGCGGCCTGGTGGTTTACACCCAGGGCCGCGACGCGCAAAGCCGCAACGACTTTTCCGCCACCCCCGGCGACCAGTTGCATGGCCTGCCCCTGGTGGTGCTGGTCAACGGCGGCTCGGCGTCCGCCTCGGAGATCGTTGCCGGCGCCCTGCAAGACCAGGGCCGGGCCATAGTGGTGGGCAACCGCACCTTCGGCAAGGGCTCGGTGCAGACGGTGCTGCCGATCAGCGGCGACAACGCCCTCAAACTGACCACCGCGCGTTACTACACTCCCAAGGGCCGGTCGATTCAGGCCCAGGGTATTGTTCCGGACATTGCGATTCAGGTGGCCAGCGTCAAGCTGGTGGAAGACAGCCTGCTGCGCGAATCCGATCTGCCCCATCACCTGCTCAACCAGAAAGCCAGCGAACCGGCGGACGATAAAAAAGAGCCCCCGGAGGCGCTGGCCAGCCGCGACTACCCGCTCTCCCAGGCGCTGTCCATTCTCAAGGGCATCAACCTGGCCGAGCGGCGCCAACTTGAGCGGCGCCCCGACGACGCGCGGAACGCGGCCTCCACACCAAGGTGAGACCGCTTTTCATGGCGGCGGCACTCCTTTACGGGGTGGCCGCCGGGCTCGCCATGGCGGCCCCGCCCCGCATCGCCATCATCATCGATGACCTGGGCTACAACCGCGCCCATGGCGAGGCGGTGCTCGCTCTGCCCGGCGCACTCACCTGCGCGGTGATTCCGGCAACCCCGTTTGCCCGGCGCCTGGGTGCCCAGGCCGCCAGCACCGGCAAAGAGGTGATGATTCATCTGCCAATGGCCGCGCTGGACGCGCGCCACCTGGACGCAGGCGCCATCAACGACACCATGAGCCAGGCCCGCATCGCCGCGGTCCTCGATCAGGCCCGCGCCACTCTGCCGGCCGCCCGCGGCGTCAACAATCACATGGGCAGCGCGCTCACCGCCGAGCACCAGCCGATGCGGCGCCTGATGAGCGAACTGGGCAAACGGCACCTCTACTTTCTGGACAGCCGCACCAGCGCCGCCACGGTCGCCGAGCGCACCGCCCGGCAACAGGGCGTGGCCACCGGCCGCCGCGACGTGTTTCTCGACAACCAGCGTGATTTCGCGCGCATCAACGACCAGTTCAACAAGCTACTGGAGCTGGCGCGCCAGCGCGGCCACGCCATCGCCATTGGCCACCCCTACCCGGAAACCATCGCCTACCTGCGCCAGGTATTGCCGGTGATCGAACAAGCCGGCGTGCGGCTGGTGCCAGTGTCAGCCCTGCTGCACACCCCCAAGCGCCACACCGCCGCCACCCCAACCCGCCCACCCGACGACGCCGGCTGAAGGGTGGTACGGATACAGGATTCAGGATTCAGGATTCAGGCGCGCGAGACGGGCGTTCCTGGCTGCAACGCCGTGCTCGCGCGGCACACCAAACTTCGCGGCCACGGCCCAGGGGGAGAGCACGGCTCCCCCCGCGCCTGAATCCTGTATCCTGCATCCTGCATCGCGGCCAAAGGCCGCCTCACCTACCGCCCAATCCCGCTAAGCCGGCTGTAGCCCAACATCAGAAACCCGAACAGGAACATCAGCACGCCGTACACCGCCGCCGGCACCGACATCGCTTCGGATTGCAGCAGGGTGAGCGTGACCATCAGCCCCAGGGTGCCGTTCTTGATGCCCAGTTCAATCGCCACCGTGAACGCCTGGGCCCGGCTCAGGCCGATCAGGCGGCCACCGGCCATGCCCAGCGCCAGCCCGACCAGGTTCAGCAACACCACCGCGGCACCACCCTGGCGCAGCAACACCAGAGCTTCTTCGCCCAGGTCCACCAGCAGCATAACGATCACCACGATCAGCACCAGAAGGCCAAACACACTGACCACCTTCTCGCCTTTTGCCGCCCAAGCTGGCCGCCGATGACGCACCACCATGCCCAGCGCCACCGGCACCAGAACGATCACCAGCAAAGTGGCGATGGTACGCAAAACCGGCAACGACACGGTGCGGCCGGCATCGCTGAAGCGCTCCAGGGCCCAGCCGGCGAACAGCGGTAAAGTGACAATGGTGATCAGGCTGGCGGCCACGGTCAGCACAATGGAAAGCGCCACGTCGCCGCGACCGAGAAAGGTGAACAGATTAGAGGTGGTGCCGCCGGGGCAGGCGGCAATGATCACCAGCCCCACCGCCAGCGCCGGCGACAAGTCCAGCGTCAGCGCCAGGCCGATGCCCACCAGCGGCAGCAGAATGATCTGCGCCACCAGCCCGAACAGGGTGGCGCGCGGCGCCACCAGAACTTCCCGGAAATCACGGAGCGTGAGTGTCAGCCCCATCCCCACCATGATCAAAAACAGCGCGGCGGGAAGCCCCACCGCAATCAATGTCGCCTGATCCATGCCCGCTTTCCCATCCGTTGTTTTGCACGATCGTACCTCAACGTAACGGGGCCGGCCACGTGCAACCGCCCGGGCTATTGCGGCGAATGGCTCTGCATCAGGTATTCCCAGGTGTTGTTGCGCTGCATCGGGAAACCGATCCAACCGGCCTGCGGGGCACGCGCATGACGCGGCTCGCCGGCCTCGGCGGTGTCGCCCGGGCCGGCCAGGGCCACCAGCTCGGTGAACCAGGTGGCGGCGTTGTCCAGCAGTTGCTCCGCCGGGCGACCCGGCAGGTTCGGGTCACCGGATTCCATATGCGCCTTGAGCACCACCCGGCCGGCCTCCGGCGCGTACCACAGCAACTCTTGGGTAAAGCCGTCCACCTGGCCGTCGCCGCCGTTCTTGATGCGGTCCAGCCCGCCGCCTTCGCCGCTGGCCTGGTCCTTGCGCCAGGCGAGCTCGCGGCTGATGCGCAGCGCCTTGAAAGTGCCGGCGCCGACGCGGATGGTTTCCACCGCGCTCACCGTGCTGGTGATCTGGGTGCGGTAGCGGTACTGCCAGTGGGCGCCGTCCGAGGCCGGCACCTTGACGGTGTCCTCGGTGCGGTAGCGCCACACGTCCCCGGGGTGCAGGGGGAAGCGCAGCATGGGCCCGTTCTCCTGGTCCACCGGCTGATAGCGGTGCACATCCTCTTCCAGTGTGGCCTGGCCCTGGCCCACCTGGTAGCGGGCTTGATCGCCGTCCTTTTCGGTGAGAGTCAGCACCACCGGTTCCGCGTCGTTGAACTGGTACAGCCAGGTGGTGCCCACCTCGGGCAGGGTGCGCGTCACTTCCTGAAACGCCTCCGGCAACCCGGGTATTCCCTGATCGTCGCGCACCACCAGATCCGCGCCGATCTCGAACTGGTGCTGAAATTCGCCGTGTTCGTCGTAGGTGATAAAAGTAACGGCGCCGCTGTCCTGATCGGTTTCAAACCACTCGCCCACCGGCTTGTCATCATGGTATTCGCCGCGTCTGAGCAACTGACCGTCGCGGCGCACCGTGAACAGCCCCTCCTGGAGGCCGTTTTTGTAGTGCTCCTCGGTGCGCGTATCGCCGTCGACGTGGACCTGCAGGCCATCGTAATCAAAATCCGGCATCATCACCGCGCGGCGATGTTTCAATTTGCCCTGCTCATCATAGGCTTGGGTGATCGAACGATAGGACTCGCCCTGGCCGCGCCGGTTGCGCTCTTTCAAACTGCCGTCGGCGCGATACGCCTCGGTCATCACCTCGCCGTTCGCCTCTTCCTTGCGCTGCGTCACGCGCCCCTGCGCATCATAGGTGAGCCGCACCCGCACCGGCTTACCCTCGCGCTGCAAGGTGAAATAATCCATCAGCAGGGAGCCGTCACGGCGGTAACGTTTGATCGGGTCCCGGCGCTCGGCGGTGCTCTCCAGCGATTCCAGCTCGACGCTGCCGTCGGCATAGAAACGCTTCACCGGGTAATAGCCATCCGGCTCATATTGGCGCAGCTCTTCGCGGCTGCCATCACGGCGGTAAACCGTCTCGATGCCGGTAATCAGGCCCTCGTCATCGTACTGCCCTTGCAAATGGGGCTTACCGTTTTCATGATAAAAGACGTAATCGCCACGGCGGTTTTCCTGGGCCAGCGGCTCATCGCTCTGGGGCTCGGCAATGTAACCTTCAAACGCCAGCCCGCCGCCGGCGTAGTCGATGTCGACGCGCCACAGCTCACCGCTTCGTTGTGGCGGCCACCGCACCTGGTACGCCGGCGACTGATCGGTGAAATGCCATTTCTCGTCCAGCCCCCGGGTGGCCGCCTGGGCGGCCACGCCCCACAGTGATGAAATGAGCGCCGCCATCATCAGCCACGCCCCCAACAGTCCCTGTCTCCTAGTCATCGCCTTTCACCTTTCCTCTTAGTGCTTTGATACCCCCACGCTTGGTCTTGCTGTCCACGCGCCTGCGTTTCGCGGCCTTGGTGGGGCGGGTCGGGGTGCGGGATTTGTGCACCACGGTGGCGTCCTGGATCAGCGCCTTAAGGCGCGCCAGAGCATCGTCCAGGTTCTTTTCCTGGGTGCGGAAGCGCTGTGCCTTGATCACCACCACGCCCTCGCCGGTGATGCGCCGATCCGAATACGCCAGCAGCCGCTCCTTATAGAAATCCGGCAACGACGACGCGGCGATATCGAAACGCAGATGAATCGCCGAAGCGACTTTATTAACGTTCTGCCCGCCCGCCCCCTGAGCGCGAATCGCCTGCCACTCGATCTCGGCATCGGGGATGGTCACGGTGTTTGATAGTCGGAGCATGGGATTATCCTTGTTTGGGTGCTGCGCGCTGGACGCTGGACGCTGGACGCCGGACGCCGGACGCTTAAAACATCTGGTCTGCCCGGTGCGTGGGCACCCTATCCGCGATGCGTAGCCGCAAAGCTCGCGGAACCGGGTTTTGACTTAGCGTCTGGCGTCTGGCGTCTGGCGTCCGGCGTCCGGCGTCCGGCGTCCGGCGTCCGGCGCCTAGCGTCGAGCCAGAAACCGATCCAACGCATTGGCGAAAGTCTGCACGTCGCTTTTACTCAGCGAAGCGGGCCCACCGGTCTGTACGCCGGTGGAACGCAGCTCCTCCATGAAATCGCGGCGGCCAAGGTGCTCGCGAATGGTTTCGGTGTCGTAGAGGGTGCCACGGGGATTGAGCGCGGTGCCACCGCTGTCCACCACCCGGGCGGCGAGCGGAACGTCGCCGGTGATCACCAGATCGCCGGGTTGCACCTGCTCGGCGATGTAGTCGTCGGCCTGATCAAAACCGGCCGCCACCTGCACCGCGCGAATGTGCGGCGAGCGCGGCGTGCGAATAAAGTGGTTGGCCACCAGGGTGGTGTCGATGCCGCGCCGGGTGGCGGCGCGGAACAGCACCTCGCGGATCACCGCGGGGCAGGCGTCGGCGTCGATCCAGAGATTCATGACAGCAGCCTGCCAGGGCTCAAAGCCGCATCTCGATGCCGGCGTTCCGCATGAACCGCTTGGCCTCGCCGATGGTGTATTCCGCGAAGTGGAAGATCGACGCCGCCAGCACCGCGTCGGCGCCGCCCTGGATCACGCCATCCACCAGATGCTGCAGATTGCCGACCCCGCCGGAGGCGATCACCGGCACCGGCACCGCGTCGCTGATGGCGCGGGTCAGGGCAATGTCGAAGCCGTTCTTGGTACCGTCGCGGTCCATGCTGGTGAGCAGAATCTCGCCGGCGCCGTAATCGGTCATCCGTTGCGCCCACTCCACCGCGTCGATGCCGGTGGGCTTGCGGCCGCCGTGGGTGAAAATCTCCCAGCGATTACGCTCGCTCTCGCCGCTGACTTTCTTGGCATCGATGGCCACCACGATGCATTGCGCGCCAAACCGCTCGGCGGCCTCGCGCACGAAATCCGGGTCACGCACCGCCGCCGAATTAATGCTCACCTTATCGGCGCCGGCGTTGAGCAGGTTGCGGATGTCTTGCAAAGTGCGCACGCCGCCGCCCACGGTGAGCGGGATGAACACCTGGCTGGCCATGCGCTCCACCGTATCCAGAGTGGTGTCGCGGTCCTGATGACTGGCGGTGATGTCCAAAAAGGTGATTTCATCGGCGCCGGCTTCGTTATAGCGGCGCGCCACTTCCACTGGATCGCCGGCGTCGCGGATATCGACGAACTGAACGCCCTTGACCACCCGGCCGGCGTCCACGTCGAGGCAGGGGATGATCCGTTTCGCCAGTGTCATTCGCGCACCCCGCTGCCGCTGGTGCCGGACATCGCCGGGCCACGGCCTTTCAGTTCGTCCGCCAGCGCCTGGCCTTTCTCGAAATCCAGGGTGCCCTCGTAAATGGCGCGCCCGGTAATCGCACCGGTAATGCCGCTGGCATCGCTTTCACACAGCTGCCGCACGTCTTGCAGATCGGTGATGCCGCCGGAGGCGATCACCGGAATCGAGACCGCGCGGGCGAGCCGCTCGGTGGCTTCCACGTTAACGCCCTGGAGCATGCCATCACGGCTGATGTCGGTGTAAACGATGGCGGCCACGCCGTCGTGTTCGAACTGGCGGGCCAGATCGATCACGTCCACATCGGTGACCTGGGCCCAGCCGTCGGTGGCCACTTTGCCGTCTTTGGCGTCCAGACCGACGATGATATGACCGGGAAAACGCTGGCACATCTCTTTCACGAACGCCGGCTCGCGCACCGCCTTGGTGCCGATGATCACCCATTGCACGCCGGCGTCCAGGTAGGCCTGAATGGTCTCGGCGCTGCGGATACCGCCACCGATCTGAATCGGCAGCCCCGGGTGGGCGCGGGCAATGGCGTTGACGATCTCGCCATTGACCGGCTCACCGGCGAAGGCGCCGTTGAGATCCACCAGGTGCAGGCGGCGAGCGCCTTTTTTCACCCAGTCGCCGGCCACCGCCACCGGATCGTCGGAGAATACCGTGTCGTCGTCCATTCGGCCCTGCTTAAGGCGCACGCATTTGCCGTCTTTCAGGTCGATGGCGGGGATCAGTTCCATGGTTCTCTCACTCGATGGGTTTGTTCGGGCGCTGGTTCAGGGCTGCCAGCGCAGGAAATTTTCCAGCAGTTGCAGGCCGGCGTCGGCGCTTTTTTCCGGGTGGAACTGCACCGCGAACACATTGCGGCGGGTGGCGGCAGCGGCGAACTGGATGCCATATTCGCAACCGCCCGACACCTGCTCATCCGGCAAGCCGGTGACGCAATAGCTGTGCACGAAGTAGAAACGGCTGTCGTCGGCGATGCCCGCCCACATCGGGTGCGGATGCATCTGGCGCACCTGGTTCCAGCCCATGTGCGGCACTTTCAAACGCTGCCCGGTGTCGCCGTGTTGCTCGCCGAAGAAGGTCACCTGGCCGGGAAACACGCCCAGGCAATCCACCCCCTGGTTCTCTTCGCTGAAATCCATCAGCGCCTGCATGCCCACGCACACACCCAGCAGCGGCTTGCCGGCGTCAATCACATCGAGGATCGCCCGATCCAGGCCGGTCTCGGTGATCACTTTCATGCAATGGCGGATCGCGCCGACGCCGGGAAACACCACCCGGTCGGCCTGGCGCAGTTGCTGTGGGTCGCTGGTGACCAGAATGCGCTGCCCGGAGGCGACCCGCTCCAAGGCCTTGCCCGCGGAGTGCAGATTGCCCATGCCATAGTCGAGCACGGCGACGGTTTCGCTCATTGCGGAGCCTCTTAATGTGATTCAGGCGAGGCGCGGCCACGGCCGCGCGCGTCCAGCCGGGGTCTGACTGACTAGGGGGCTTCCGTGAGGGTGCCCTTGGTGCTCGGCGTCACCCCGGCCATGCGCGCGTCCGGTTCCACCGCCATGCGCAGCGCGCGGCCGAACGCCTTGAACACGGTTTCCGCCTGATGGTGCGCGTCCTTGCCGCGCAGGTTATCGATGTGCACGGTGATCATGGAGTGGTTCACCAGACCCTGGAAGAACTCGAAGAACAGGTCCACGTCGAAGCCGCCGATCATGCCCCGGGTGAAATCCACGAACATCTCCAGGCCCGGCCGGCCGGACAGGTCGATCACCACCCTTGAGAGCGCCTCGTCCAGGGGCACATAGGCATGACCATAACGGCGCAGGCCTTTCTTGTCGCCCCAGGCCCGCGCCAGCGCCTGGCCCAGGGTAATGCCGATGTCTTCCACCGTGTGGTGGGCATCGATGTGCAGATCCCCCACCGCCTTGACCTCGATGTCGATCAGGCCGTGGCGGGCTACCTGGTCCAGCATGTGCTCCAGAAACGGCAATCCGGTGTCCAGCTTGCTGGCTCCGGTGCCATCCAGATTGACGGAAACCCGGATCTGGGTTTCCAGGGTGTTGCGCTCAACTGTGGCGCGACGTTCGCTCATCGGTACCTCCCGAAAGTGCAGCCCGCTATTATACGTACCCCCGGAGCCCCTCACCAGCGGAGACACCATGCCGATCAGCGTTGAATTTCACCCCAGCCGCCCGGAACTGGCGCAAACCTTCGCCCAGGTCCTGCGTGACCAGCCCGATTACGCCGCCGAGCTGGAGCTCGCCCTGGGCGAAAACCGCGACCTGGTCGCCGCCCATTTCAACGGCAAACCGGTCGCCGTGGCGCTTCTGCACGGCAATCAACTCGCCTGGATGGTGGTCCACCCCGCCACCCGCGGCCGCGGCGTCGGCCGGGATTTCCTGCGACTGATTGAGAAGCGGCTGGGGCATGGGGTGGAGTTGCCGGAGAAATGTAAAAGCAGTTGAAGGTTGAAAGTTAAAAGTTGTAACGCGCCGGAGGTGGCCCGGTCGCGGAACCGCCAACACCGCGTTTGAACGCCGGTCGAGCGCCGCCTCTACCACAAAGTTGGAAACTCGCTTACGGGCCTACCGGGTAATCCACGGTTTGAAAACGCGCTGAAGTGGGCGGCGGCGCACTTTAATGCTCAAGCGCGCCCCACCACCGATCAGTCATCTCCGCGCCGCACCCGCGTTTTAACTTTTAACTTTTAACGCCCCGACTCACCCGCCCTCCGCATCCAACCGAATCACCAACATAAACCCCTTCCCAGGGCCGTCGCTTTCCGCCCAGATGCGGCCGCCGGTTTGTTCGATCATCACTCGGGCCATGGCCAGCGACAGGCCGTAGCCCTCTTCATGGTGGCGGGAGCCGACCACGAAGAACGGTTCGAACAGGCTTTCCAGCTGGCTTTCGTGGGCACCGCGGCCATCGTCGCGCACGCGGATTTCGGCGCGCTCGCCACGGGCGGTGCTGGTCAGCTCGATGCGGCCACCGGGCTCACTGAAACGGATCGCGTTATCCAGCGCCATTGCCAGCACTTCGCGCAACTCGGTCTCGTTGGCGCGCACCTGCAAATCCGCATCGATGTGGTTATGCACGGTCAGATTGCGCTCGCGCAAAGCCCCGCTGGCGCCGGCCAGAGTGTCATCCAGCAGGCGCCGCGGCGAGCAGCGGGCCAGCAGCGGCGAACCATCCCGGTCGGCAAGATCGAAATAACGCAACGAGGTGGCGACCATGCCCATCAGGCGTTGCTGGCCCTTGCGCACCAAAGCCCAGACATCCCGCTCAGCGCCGTCGTCATTGGCCGAATGCGCGGCTCCCAGCCAGTTGATCGGCGTGTTCAGCTCATGGCTGACATACTGCAAAAAAGTGGATTTATCCCGGTTCATCTGCTCGATTTCGCGCACGTGGCGCTCCAGGTTCTGCCGCGCTTCGATGAACAACTGGCTGCGCTCACGCTCCAGAAAACGAATTCGGTCGCCCAGCGCCAGGGACAGCATCACCACCACCCACAGCGCGCCGATGTGCGGCAGCATGGTGATGATGGTGGCATAGGGCACCCAGCCCAGGTTGCCGAGCACGAAGATAAAAATCAGCAGCAGGAACACCGACCAGGCGGCCACGTACAAGCGCGCCGCCTGATAACCCCGCGCCCACACCATCCAGCCCAACCAGCTGAACAACAGCACGGTGATCAACACCACCAGCGTGGAAAGGTAATAGGACCAGGGCGGCGGGATCAGCAATTGCACCACCAGCAGAACACCGAGGGCAGCCAGATAGTGCCGCAGCAGGCGATCGTAGCGCACGAAGCGCTGTTTAAGGCTAAGGAAATGGCGCGAATACATGGCCAGGGCCGGGGTGCAGATATAGATGCCCAACCAGTAGTACTCATTCAACCTGGGTAGATTCGGCCACACGAACTGCAGCCCGAAACCGTTGATATTGAGATTGAACAGCAGAATACCGGCCAGAAAGGCCACGAAGTAGAGGTACACTGGCTCGCGCAACGACAGCGCCAGCAGCGCGTTGTACACCACCATGATCAGCAGACAGCCGTAAAACACCCCGTAGATCAGCGTGTCCCGATAGGTGTATTCCACCAGTCCCTCGGCGCTGTAGAGCATTGGCGAAAGATTGATCGCGCCCTTGCCGCTGACCTTCACGTAATAGACGCGCGGCCCCTCTATGCTGGTATCGAGCGGAAACACGAACGCCCGATGGTCCATCATCCGGTGGCTGAACGGCAGGGTGTCGCCCATCTCGACGCGCTGATAATGATTGCGCTGGTCGGGTTTAAACAACGTAATGTGGTCAAGAATCGGGTAGCGTTCCACCAGATACCAGTTGTGCGCGCGCGCCGCGGAAAGATCCAGGGTGAAGCGCAGCCAGATCACGCTGCCGGTGAAACCGAAGTTGGGCTCGTCGGCGGCATTGGGCGCGAACCGGCCGGCGAACTCGCCGCGCACCTGGTTGAAATCCCAGCTCCCCTCCGGGTCCACCAGCACGTCCATGAACCGCGCCACGGTGATCGCGGTCTGATCCGAGGAAGGCGCCACGGTTTGCGCGTGGACGCCGGCGCAACACAACCAGGCCAGCCACAGCAGCATCGGGCGGAGCAAAAAATTGCCGTTTTTTAACAAAGATGCATCCCCCGGAGAGCCGGACAGCGCTCTGCCCCGTTTATTATTTGCCTGCTGAACGCATGTTTTGACCAGATCACCGCGCCCGGTCACCATTGTCCATGCTCATTACGCATGAGCCTACCGGGTTGATATAATCCCGGCCCACAGGCCGGGGCGCAAGGAGAGCTCTGTATGAGACGCGCAATAAAGATTGTTTTGATCGTCATCGCCGCCCTGATCATCCTGGTGGCGGCGGCGCTGTTCATCATTACCCAGGTGATCGACCCCAACGATTTCAAGCCGCAAATCCGCGAGCAAGCCCGCGAACAGGCCAACCTGGACCTGCAAATCCCCGGCGAGCTGGCCTGGCAGTTCTGGCCCTCCCTGGGGGTGAGCATGGGCCGCACCGAAGCGCGCATCGCCAATCAACAGGCTTTGTTCGCCGCCATCGATTCCGCCAGCGTCAGCGTCTCGGTGTGGCCTTTGCTGTTCGGCCAGGTTCAGATGGACGGCGTGCAACTGGACGGCCTTGAGCTGAACCTGGAAGAGACCGCCGACGGCGCCAACTGGGAACAGATCGGCCCGCGGGACAAGAGCCCCGAAACCGCCCAGGAAGAACCCGCCAGCGAAGAACCGGCGGATTCCGGCAGCATGGAGATTCCGCTCACCATCCCCAGCGTGGTGGTGAGCAACGGCCAGGTGCGTTATCGCAACACCACCGACGGCTCCGACATCCGTGTTGAGCATTTCAACCTGAACGCCCAGGACGTCAGCTTCGATGAACCCTTCCCGCTGCAAATGTCGCTGCGCTACCAGGATCAAAGCGATATCCGCATGGACCTGAATCTGGCCACCACCCTGGCCGCCGACCTGGACAGCAACCATTATGAGCTGAACCCGATGACCCTGGACGCCCAGATCGCCGGTGTCACCATCAACCCGGTGGACGTGCATCTCGAGCAACGCCTGGAGGTCAATCTGAACGAAGATCGCGCCTCGATCAGCGATCTGGTGCTGGAAGCCGCCGGCACCCGCACCACCGGCCAGGCCACCGTCACCGGGCTGACCGGCAAGATGAAAGTGGCCGGCCAGCTCAACACCGAACCGTTCGACGCCAACAAGGCCCTGGAAGCGATCGGCGAGAAACCGATTGAAACCAGCGACGACAACGCCCTGAGCAAGATCGCCATGAGCGCCACCCTGGCGGGCCCGGAAAACAGCGTCATGGTTAACCCGCTTAAGATCACCCTGGACCAGAGCACCCTGAGCGGCAGCGCCGGATTGCAAAGCCTGGACACCGGCAAAATCGTGTTCGACCTGGCGCTGGACAAGATCGCCCTGGACGGCTACCTGCCGCCGCAAGCCGCCGCCAAGGAAGAGCCCAAGGGCGAAGCCACCGCCGCCGGCTCCAGCACCGGTAAGACCGGCGGCACCGAAGCGCTCTCCGACGCCGAACTGATTCCGGTGGACACCCTGCGCCCGCTGCTGGTGGACGGCAAACTGCGCATCGGCCAGCTCAGCTACCAGGGCATTCAGGCCCAGGACATGCTGTTCGCGGTGAACGCCAGCAACGGCATCTTGAAACTGACCCAGGCCAGCGGCAAGGCGCTGCAAGGCAGCTTCAAGGCCAGCGGCAGCCTGGACGCTTCCGCCAAGACCCCGCGTATTCAGGTCGCCAGTGAGCTCAACAACATGCAGCTGCAACCGCTGGCGCAACTGGCCAGCGACAAGGATCTGGCCAAGGGCATCCTCAACCTGAAAGCCAATCTCAACGCCAGCGGCAACAGCGAAAAAGCCCTGGTCGGCTCCGCCAAAGGCAACGTGGACATCGGCCTGAGCGACGGCACCGTGCGCGGCTTGAACCTCTACAACACCCTGGTCGGCGGCATCAACGACATGCTCGGCCGCTTCCAGGCACTGGCCGCGCTGATTCCCAACCAGGAATCCGGCAAGCTGCCCAAGGCGCTCTCCGAGGACACCAAGATCATTGATCTGAACGCCAAGGCCAGCCTGGACAAGCAGGTCGCCACCCTCAACAGCCTGGACGCCAAACTGGAGAAAGGCAGCATTTCCGGCAACGGCTGGGTGAACACCCTGAACCAGGATTTCGATCTGCGCATCGGCATGCAAAGCCCGGAACTGGGCGGCGGCAAGTATCTGCAACAGGCCACCTGGCCGCTGCGCTGCCAGGGCAATCTGGCCGGCAGCCCGGCGAAATGGTGTGGCCCGGACCGCGAGGGCTTTGAAAAGCTCGCCCAGCAGGCCGCCACCAACGCCGCCAAGGGCAAGCTGAAAGAGAAGCTGGGCATCGACGCGGAAGGCGATACCACCGAGGAAGTACTGAAAAACGCCGCCAAGCAGAGAGCCCAGGAAGAGATCGACAAAAAACTGGGCGACAAGCTCAAGGGGCTGTTTAACCGTTGAGCGAACCCGCCTTCAGCGACGCCGTGCTGGCCTGGTACGACCAGCACGGCCGCAGCGACTTACCCTGGCAGCACCCGCGCACGCCTTACCGCGTCTGGGTTTCCGAAATCATGCTGCAACAGACCCAGGTGAGCACCGTGATCGGCTATTTCGACCGTTTCATGGCCGCGTTCCCCGACGTGCACGCCCTGGCGGCGGCGGACACCGACCAAGTGCTGCACCTGTGGACCGGCCTCGGTTACTACGCCCGCGCCCGCAACCTGCACAAGGCGGCGCGGCAACTGGTGGCCGAGCACGGCGGCGAATTTCCCGCCACCGTCGAGGAAGTCGCGGAGCTGCCCGGCATCGGCCGCTCCACCGCCGGCGCCATTCTCGCGCAAAGCCGGGGCGTGCGCGCACCGATTCTGGACGGCAACGTCAAACGGGTGCTCGCGCGCCTGCACGCGGTGCCCGGCTGGCCGGGCAAGAAACCGGTGGAAAAGCGGCTCTGGGAACTGGCCGAACAGCACACCCCCACCCGGCGGCTGGCGGATTACACCCAGGCGGTAATGGACCTCGGCGCCACGCTGTGCGCCCGCCGCCCGGATTGCCCGCGCTGCCCGGTGGCGACACTGTGCCAGGCGCGCGCCGACGGCAACCCCCAGGACTACCCCGGCCGCAAACCGGCCAAACAAAAACCGGTACGCCAGACCCGCATGCTGATTCTGCGCAACCGCGACGGCCAGGTGTGGCTGGAGCCACGCCCGCCCAGCGGCATCTGGGGCGGCCTGTGGTGCTTCCCGCAACTGGACGGCGACGAGCCGGAGCAACACGCCCTGCAAGCGCGTGGCCTGAGCGTGCGAGACACGGAAAGCCTGACGCCCTTCCGCCACACCTTCAGTCACTTTCACCTGGACATTCAACCGCGCCTGCTGCGGGTGGACAGCACCGGCCGCGACCTGCACGATGCCGACGGCCGCTGGGTCAGCCCCGCCGACCCCGGCGAACTGGGCCTGGCCGCCCCGGTCAAGAAACTGCTCGACCGGCTCGACTCACCCCGCCAGCGCGGGCTTCTGTAACCACGGCCCCGCCCCGGAATCAGCAAGGAGAAACCCATGACCCGCACCGTGTTCTGCCGCAAAAACCAGCAGGAGCTGGAAGGCCTGGACAAGCCGCCGTTCCCCGGCCCCAAGGGCCAGGACATCTTCGACAACGTGTCCCGCCAGGCCTGGCAGGAATGGCTGCACCACCAGACCCTGCTGATCAATGAGAAGCATCTCAACGTCATGGACCCCAAGGCCAAGGCCTTTCTCGACGAACAGCGTGATCGCTTTTTAAACAACGAAAGCGTAGAGAAAGCAGAGGGTTATGTTCCGCCCACGAAAGACGCCAACCAATAGCCGCCGACTCTTGACGGAGCCACGCACAGCCGGTTTAATACGCGCCCTAACGCCCGGATAGCTCAGTCGGTAGAGCAGGGGATTGAAAATCCCCGTGTCGGCAGTTCGATTCTGTCTCCGGGCACCATCTCTGAAAGGCCTCGCTTATGCGGGGCCTTTTGCGTTGTGGCCGCGTGGTCTGAGATCCACACTGTTACCTGTCACCACCGCCGCCGGATGCCCGCCATGATCGTTCGAGACCGCCCCCACGCCCTGGCCCTGCTGATTGCCCTGCGCGGTTCGGTGGTGCCGGCGATACTGCCGCACATTCTGGCTGCCTCGCTGTTCGCCGCCGGGCTGACTTTGATCAATCAGTTTCACTACCTGGACATCAGCCATTACACCGTGCTGCCGGTGACGCTGCTGGGCATTGTGTTGTCGATTCTGCTCAGCTTTCGCAACAACGCGGCCTACGACCGTTGGTGGGAGGCGCGCAAGCAGTGGGGCCAGATGGTTTATGAGATCCGCGCGCTGGCGCGGGCCAGCGGCACGCTGCTGGGCGCGGAAAACGCACAGCGGCGGGCGTTGCTAGGCTTACTGCTGGGGTTCGTCCATGCCCTGCGCGGGCAATTGCGCGATGAGACGGTGGAGGAGGACCTGCGCCGGGTGACGGGCGACGCCGCCGTGCAGCGTGCGTTGACACGCAGCAACGGCGCCGACGATTTTTTGCATCAGGCCGGCGAGCTGCTTGGGGAGCTTTACCGCGGCGGACAACTGGACAGCGTCGGCGTGCGCGTCCTCGACGAACGGCTGACCGCACTGGCCGGCATTCAGGCCGCCTGCGAGCGCATCGCCTCGACGCCGCTGCCGTTCGCCTACACCTTGCTCGCCCACCGCACCGCCTATCTGTACTGCTATTTGTTGCCGGTGGCGCTAATCGGCGCGATTGGCTGGGCGACGCCCCTGTTCGTGGCGCTGGTGGCCTACACCTTCTTCGGCCTGGACCGCCTCGCCGAGGAACTGGAGACGCCGTTCGGCCGCAATGCCAATGACCTGCCCCTGGACGCGCTGTGCCGCACCCACGAAATCTCGGTGGCGCAGGCGCTCGGCGAGACACCACCGGAGCCGTTGGTGCCGGTTAAGGCTTGGTTGCAGTGAGGTGGGGCGCTGAGCGCCTGACGCTGGACGCTGGACGCTGGACGCTTTTAAACACCTTAACTGAACCGGGTTGCGGCTTCGCAATGCGGCGATGCAAATCCGCAACGCTGGCAAACCCGGGTTTTGATTTTAGCGTCCGGCGTCCAGCGTCAGACGCCTACCCTCAAACCCCACCCTTATCCGAACCACCCTGCTGAGCCACGGCGGTGCCGGCTTGCTGGTCGTCGCGGTCCAGTTTGAAGTAACCGGCGTAGCGGCTTTGGAAGCGCTTGAGCTCGTCGCTTTGCAGTTTGCCCTTGGTGGGCAGGGACACCGCCATGGCGTTGACCGGGCGGCCGTTCATGCGCAGTTCGTAGTGCAGGTGCGGGCCGGTGCTGCGGCCGGTGTTGCCGCTGTAGGCCAACACCTGGCCCTGGTGGACGGTGTCGCCGGGGCGCACCTTGATGCGGCTCAGGTGCAGGTAACGGGTCTGGTAGCCATCGCCGTGGTCGATCACCACGTAATTGCCGGCCAGCGCATGGTGCACCACCTGTTTGACCACGCCGTCGGCGGGCGCTTCCACCGGCGATCCCACCGGCATGGCAAAGTCGGTGCCCAGATGCGGGCTGACCCGGCCGGTGATCGGATGCAGGCGACGCGGGTTGAAGTTGGAGCTGATCCGGTAGCTCTGCTCGAACGGATAGCGCCAGAAGCTGGGCAGCAGGCTTTCGCCGCTGGGGGTATAAAAACGGTCGTCGTCGAAGCGGGCGGCGGCCACCTGGATCTTGGCGCCTTCGTAGTCAAAGCCCATCAGTTTGGCGGAATAGGCTTCGGCGTGATCGCCGAGCCGCTCCACTTGCACCATCACCGAGAAACGGTCGCCACGGCGGGCTTTCTTGGTCAGTGGCAGCAGTTCCGCCACCTGCCGCGCGATGCTGTCGGCGCTGCCGCCCAGCGACGGGTCGCCGGCCAGGGCGGCGGCCAGGCTGGTGTCGATGCGCCCGGCGATCTGTACCTCATGGAGGGTGCGGCTCAGGTTGAGCGGCCCGCCGCTGATGGCGTCGCCATCCAGGTGCCACTGATAGCCCTCACCTTCGTTAAGCCAGACGCGCAGGTTCAGCAACCGGCCTTCGCTGTCGGCCTGCCATTCCAGGTGCTGCCCGGGGCGCAGGCGCGCCAGCATCTGGCCCTTTTCGGCGTTGGCGAGCAGGTGATAGAGGGTCTCGCGCGGCAGCTGCCACTGATCGTTCCAAAGGTTGGCGAGCACGTCGCCACGGGCAATCGTGTAATGTTCCCAGGGCAGCGGCTCCGGGGTCTCATCCAGGGTGTGGAATTCGGTGTTGCCGGTCAGGCGCATCAGGGCCTGATCGAGCATTGGCGGTGGCTCCGGCAACGGCCGGCTGGCCCACCAGAAGGCCAGGGATACGACAATCAGAGCCGGCGCCAGCAGCGGCTTGAAAATCGAACTCAAAGGGGTGGCCTTCACCGTAGTGCTGGACATAACGATGACCTATTCTTGCGCCTGCTCACAGGCCGATCTGATTCGCGAAAGGCGTTACTCTATTACATCTTTTGCCAATTGCCCAATTCTTCACGCCTTGACGACCGGTTCGCCAGCCAGAATCCGCTTGCCCCGGGCCAGGTTATAAAGAGGGATCACCCCGGTGGCGAACAGCATCGCCAGCAACAAAAAAGCGTCCCGGTAGCCCTGGGCGGCCCCGGCGCCCTGACCGAACGGGAACAAAGCGGAGTTCTCCTGCAGCACCACCGCCACCAGATTGATGCCAAAAGCGCCGCCCAATTGGCGGGCAAAACTGATCACTCCGGCGCCCTGATTGATCTGATCCTCACGCAGCAAGCTCAACGCGGCGACGATCACCGGCGGCATCAGGAAGGCGCAGGCCACCCGGGTCATCACCGCCCAGAACGCCAGCCAGAAGAACGAGGCGCCACCGGCGCACACACTCAGCGCCAGCGCGGCCAGGCAAAAGCCCACCAGCCCCACCGACGCCATGCTGGTGACGCTGTAACGGTCCGCCAGCCGGCCCACCACCGGATAAATCAGGCCCATGGCCAGGCCGGCGGGCATCAGCATCAGCCCGGCCTCGGTGGGCGAATAATCGAGCACCGTTTGCATCAGCAGCGGCAGCAGATAAACCGAGCTGAACAGGCCGCCGCCGGTGAGCATGGCCAGCCCGAAGGCGCCCTTGAAGCCCGGCCGGCGGAATACCGACAGCGCCAGCAGCGGGTCCCGGCAGGTCAATTCCCGGGCCACGAACAGCACCGCCGCCAACGCGCCGATGGCCAGGGCGCTCAGTACCGCGCCATCGTCCCAGCCACGGTGAGGCCCCCTTGCCAGGGCCCACAGCAGGGTCGGCAGCCAGCCGACCAGCAGGATCACGCCGGGCAGATCCAGACGCCGGCGCCGGCCCTCTTCACGGCCATCGAACAGAAAGCGCGAGCCCATGAACAAAGCCACGAAGGAGCTGGGCACCACCACCAGAAACACCGCCCGCCAGTGAATCAGATCCACCAGCACGCCGCCGAGCACCGGCCCGAAGGTGGGCGCCAGGATCACCCCCATGCCATAAAGGCCAACGCTGCGGCCGCGCTGCTCGACGGGAAATACCCGGTAGATGATCAGCAGCGCGAGCGGCTGCACCAGCCCGGCGGTCAGCCCTTGCACCGCCCGCACCGCGATCAGCGAGCCGAATGAGGGCGCGATGCCACCGGCCGCCGAGGCCAACAGGAACACCAGCAAGGCGCCCCGGTAGGTGTATTTGACGCCGAACGCGCCGACGCACCAGGCGTTGATCAGCATGCCCATGGTCATGCAGCTCAGAAACGCGGTGGACAACCATTGGGCGTCGGTGTGGCCAACGTGGAAGTCGACCATGATGTGCGGCAGGGCCACGTTGATAATGGTTGAGGAGAGCGACATGGAAAGCGAGCCGACCATGGCGGTGGCCGTGACCAGCCAGCGGTAGCGCTCACCGTGGCGTTCGATCATGCGGCTTAATTCACTACTCAACCGGCCTCTCCTCTGCGGTGTTTTGTTGTTGTGCGCGCCGCTTCCCACCGCGCCTTCAGGGCGTTCTCAGGCTCCCGGGTCACGCGGGGCGGCACAGGAGCCGCGCAGCACCAGTTCGGTGGGCACCGTGACACGCCCCGGCGCGGCGCCCGCGGCCACGCCATTGATCTGCGCCAACAACAAGCCGACCAGGGCGTCCGCCACATCGTCGGCGCTCCAGCGCAGCGCGGTAATCGGCGGTTCGTGGACCGCGGTCCACTCGGTATCGCCGATGCTGATGATCGACAGGTCGGCGGGAATCCGCAGCCGGCGCTCGCGCAGGGTACGCAGGGCGCCGGCCAGAATGCGCGTGCCCAGCAACACCAGCGCGGTGGGCGGTTGCGCCACATCGAGCAGGTCGGCGACGTCATCGGCGGTGTCCAGCCCCAGATTTTGCGGCCGGACAAGGGCGTTTTGCTCCGGCAACCCCGCTTCCCGAAAGGCCGCGCGGAATCCCGCGATGCGCTCGCGCCCGGGCCACAGGTGCGCCAGCGGTGTCAGCAAGGCAATACGACGGTGGCCCAGATCCAGCAGGTAACGGGTGGCGGACTTCACGCCGCTGCGGTAATCGGTGGTCACCGAGGCGAAGCGACGCGGGAAGTCGCCGCTCATCAAAGCGATTGGCGCGCCAAAACGCTCCAGGGTCTCCAGCATCGGCCCATTGGCGTCGCTGCCCGGCGCCATCAGCAGGCCGTCCACGCGGCGGCGCTTGAATTCCGCCAGCACGTCCAGCTCGGTCTGCAAGCGGTTGCCGGAACTGGCCAGCAGCAGCATCAAACCGTTGGCGCGCAGGCGCGCGTCCACCGCGTTGATGGTGGCGCCATAAAGAGGGTTGGAAATGTCGGTGACCAGAAACCCCACCGCGCCGGTGGAGCGGGTGCGCATGCTGCGCGCCAGACTGTTGGGCTGGTAGCCCAACTTGGCGACCGCGGCATCGACCTTTTTTTTCATCGCCTCACTGACCGCGAGGCCGTTCAACACCCGGGAAACGCTGCCCACCGAGACCTTCGCCTCACGTGCTACGTCCTTGATGGTAAATCCCGTCATCTGGGTTCCAGGGTGCCGCGCCGGGATCACAAAAAACGCGTTCGCGGGCACCCGACGTGCCCGCAAGCGGTCAAAATCAGGCGCGATTATATCGTTTCATTCACGCCCTGTCGCCTTGTCGCCTGCCCGGCCGGCTACATCAACGACGGCAGATACAGCGCCAGGCCGGGAAACAGGATCAGAATCGCCAGCGTGATCAGGTCCATCACGATGAACCAGCTGACACCACGAAAGATCTGCCCCAGCCGGATACTGTCGCCGGCCACCGCCTTGATGATGAACACATTGATGCCGATGGGCGGCGTCACCAGGCCGATTTCCAGGTACTTGATCATGATGATGCCGAACCAGATCAGGTCGTATTCCAAGCCCTTGATGATCGGGATCACGATGGGCAGCGTCAGCAGCATGATCTCCATGGCACCCATAAAGGTGCCGAGAAACACATACAGCAACGACAACGAAGCGAGGATCACCAGCGGCGGCACATTCTCGAACCCGGCCGCCCAGGTGGTCAGATCGCCGGCGATGCCGGTCAGCGCCGTGAAGGTGGTCACCATATAAGCGCCGATGATGGCGGCGAACAGCATGGAGGTGTTCTTCAGGGTCTCCTTGAACGCATTGGACGTCTTGTGGCGGTTCAGCCGGCCGCTGAGAAAGCAGATCAGAAAGGCGCCGAACGAGCCGATGCCGCCGGCCTCCGACGGCGTGAACATGCCGGTGTAAAGGCCAATCACGATCACGCCGATCAAGGTGATCATGCCCCAGGTGCCTTTCAGAGAGTGTACTTTTTCACGGAAGCTGACCTGCGGCACCGGCGGCGCCAGCGCCGGGTTCAGCTTACAGCGCAGCATCACCATGCCCACGTACATAAACAGCGACAGCAACCCCGGAATGATGCCGGCGACGAACAGCTTGGCGATGGATTGTTCGGTGAACACCGCATAGAGAATCATCAGGATGCTGGGCGGAATCAGCGAACCCAGCGTGCCCGACGCCGCCACCACGCCAGCGGCCAGGCCCTTGTCGTATTTCCAGTTGAGCATCTCGGGCACCGCCATGCGCCCCATCGCCGCGGCGGTGGCCAGGCTCGAACCGCTGATCGCGGCGAACAACGCGCACCCCACCGACGACGCCACCGCCAGGCCACCGGGCACGCGCGCGAACCACAGACGCGCGGTGCCGTAGATGTCCCGGGTAAAACCGCCTTCGGTGGCGAGATAGCCCATTAACAGAAACATGGGAATGGTAGTGAAGGTGTATTCCGCAGTACTGGAATAGGCCAGCTGGCCGAGGAAGCTGTTGGCGGCGTTGAAGGCGTTCTCGAACATCAGGGTGTCGCCACCGCGCGCCGCCAGCACCAGCACCAGGCCGCCATAGCCGGCGGCCACCAGGGAAATCGCGATCGGCACGCGCAATAACAGCATGCCCAGCATCAATACGGTGACGCCGATACCAATGGTTTGCGGGTTCATGGGCGCGTCTCCCGGTGGCGGGCGCCGTCGCCGCGATCCGCGTCGGCGGCCATGTCCACTTCGTCGAGCGCCTGGCGCACCTCGGTCTGCGCCACCGCCGGGCGGGTGGCGGGCAGCACCAGTTGAATCAGCATGCGCAGACACCACCAGCCCAGCCCCAGGGGGATCAGCATTTTCACCGGCCACTCCGGAATATAAAGCACGCTGCTGAAGCCATAGCCGCCGGTCCGCCAGGATTCATAGGCATTCAGCCAGCCCAGCCAGGCCATCAGCCCGAATACCACGATGCCAAACACCAGCCCCATGGAGATCAGCAGGCTCTGCACCCGCCGGCTGAACAGGTCGCTGAGCACGGTGACCTCGATATGCGCGCCCACCGATTGCACATAACCGAGCGGCAAAAACACCATGCCGACCATCAGCATTTCGCTGATCAACAGGCCATCCGGAACCGTTTTGTGCAGAAAACTCCGGCCCACCACGGAAACGAAAGTGAGCAGCATCATCGCCGCCAGCAACAGCTGCGCGACGAAAATAAACACGCCATCCACGCGGTCCATGAAACGCACCAGTGGAGAATCGATTGTTGTCATTATTGGCTCCTTATTGATTGCCGCCATTGGTCGCAAGCGTTGATCGCAAGCCAGCCGGCGGCCGTTACATCGGCGCCGCGCCCACCGTGATACCGCCGCACACGTACAGCACTTGGCCGGTCACGAAGCCGGCGGCGGCGAAGAACGCCACCGCGTCGGCCACGTCGGCGGGCTCGCCCATGCGGCGCAGGGGCACGCCGTCGATAATCGCCCGGGTCGCGTCACTGTCCGCCGGGTTGGCGCCTTCAAAGCCGGCGGTGCGAATCGGCCCGGGAGCCACGCAGTTAACGGTGATGTTGTCGCCCGCCAGCTCCAGCGCCATGGTTCTGGCCATGCCGATCAGCCCGGCCTTGCTGGTGGAATAGGCGGTGCGCAGTTTCTTGCCCAGCGCGGTGCGGCTGCCAATGTGCACCACGCTGCCACCCCCGGCGCGGCGCAGCGCCGGCAACACCGCCTGGGTGGCGGCGATGCTGCCGCGCAGGTTGATGGCGAAGATGCGGTTGATCTGCTCATCGGTGGTGGATTCGAGGTCGGCCGGCAGCGCCACCCCGGCGTTGTTGACCAGGCAGGTCACCGGATAGAGGTTGCCCAGCGCGGTCACTTCTTTTCTTAACGCGACGCTGTCCGCCACATCCACAACCCGGTGCTCGCTGGCGTGCGGGTGCTCTGGCGTCAGCGGATCAAGCACCAGCACCTGATAACCATCGGCGGCGAAGCGCTCGCAAATGGCGGCGCCAATGCCCCGCGAGCCGCCGGTCACAATCACTGCGGTCATTTCGAATTCCTTATTAGGGACGATGCCCACGTTAGGGACGATGCCCACTCAGTTTGATGGCCGCGCCGGCGGGAAGCTGTCCATGGAAGGCTCGTTGTCTTCCAGGTCGACTTCGAAGTTCTCCAGCAGGCGGCTCACCAGCATGTAATAGCCAATGGTCAGTTGAAGCTCCACCAGCGCCCGCGGCGAAAGCCGGTCGTGCAGGGCGTAAAACAGCGAATCGCCGGCTTTGCCACGCAGCACCACCTGGTCGGTAAAGCGCAGCACCAGGGCCTCGTCGGCGTCGAACACGGCGGCCTCCGGGCCATCGTGCAGCGCCTGGATTTTCGCCTCGCTGACCCCGACCCGTGCCGCCAGCCGTTTGTGTTGGTGCACCTCGTAATCGCTGCCGCACAGAATGCCGGTGCGAACAATCGCCAACTCACGCCAGCAATCGTCAAGCTCGTTGTCGCGCAGCAGCGCCGAGCCGAGAGCGAGCATGCCCTCGGCGGCGGGCCCGGCGTGGGCGGCGATGCGGTAAATATTCAAGGGCGGCCGGGTGCTCACCAAAGCTTTGAGCGGTGCCGAGGCATCCCGCAGGTCGAAATAGGCGATACGTGCCATGGCGCGGCTCCTTTACTGGCTGGCCTGCTTGTCCCAGGGATAACCGTCGCGCGCCACTTCCTGCTCGACCTTGTCGATCTCGGCGCGGAATTTCTTGTGGAAAGCGGCGGCGTGATCGCTCCAGCGCGACATTTGCTTGACCATTTCGTCGGCACCCAGCGCCAGGCCCTTGGCCCATTCCGCGCGCTGCTGCGCGTTGATCTTTCTGAACTCAAGCGGGTATTTGGGATCTTTCTGCAACGACACCCGGTAATGCGCTTCGTCTTCCACGCTGGCGCGGGCCAGTTTCACCAGCAACTCGTCTTGCAGGCCGTCGATCAGCGTCTGCTGCTTGGCGTCGAGACTGTTCCAGGTGTTCAGGTTCATCATCACCACGTTGCAGTTTTGCCCCAGGTTGGGCTCGACCACATATTTGCCGACCTCGTTCTGGCTGTTCGGGCCGATCAACGGCACATAGGTCATGGCGCCGTCCACGGTGCCGCGCTCCATGGCGGAATAGATGTCGGGGAACGGCAGGCTTACCGGCGAGACATTCCAATCCGCCAGCATCGCCACCTTGGCCATGGTGCCGGGCATGCGCACCTTGTCGCCCTTGAAATCCTCTGGCGTCAGGTAGGGGCGATCCTTGCTGAGAAACACCTGCGGGCCGTTGGAGACATGCACGATGTATTTCATGTTGTTGCGCTTCTCTTCTTCCTTGAGCGGCGCGTCCTCATTACGTACCCGCCGCAACGCCTCGGCCACCACGTACTGATCGCCGGAGCCGGTGCGGGTGTTCTCCAGATACCACAACGGCATTTTGTCCGGCGAGTGGGCTGGAGAGATAAAGGCGATGTCGGCGATGCCCGAACTCACCGCGCCGGCGGCGTCTTTCAATTTCACCAGGCTTTGCAGCCAGTAGTATTTGATTTCCAGCGAGCCAGCGGATTGCTCTTTGACTTGCCCGGCCCACCATTCCCATACCTGGTTGACCCGAGTTTCACTGGGCGGGCTGGACATAGCGAACGACAGCGTTCTGGCCTGGGCCGCGCTCACGCAGCTCAGCAGCAGCACGCCCAGCGCGATCGCCAGGGTGCGCCCGCCGGTGACGGATTTTCCGTTTGCGTTGATCATCGTTGTTCTCCTGAGTTGTTGTTATCGGAGCCACGGCACGCCCGGCCCTTCCGATCAGGCGGAGGGCGCGGGCTCGCTGTCTTCCAGATCCACTTCGAAGTTCTCCAGAAAACGCGACACCATCATGTAAAAGCCGATCAGCAGATGAAGCTCCACCAGTTGCTGGGCGCTGAGCAGTTTTTCCATGGCGCGGAACGCGGTCTCTCCGGCCTTGACGTTGAGCACCACGGTGTCGGTGTAGCGCAGCAGGGTGCGCTCCTGTTCGCTGAACACCGCCGCGTCGGGGCCGTCGTACAGAGCGTCGATTTTTTGTTGCTCAATGCCGACGCTGAGCGCCAACCGGGTGTGCTGGTGCACTTCGTAAGGCGCGCGGCAAAGAATGCCGACGCGCACGATCACCAGCTCCCGCCACTGGGTATCCAGGCTGTTTTCGCGCAGCAGCGCCGAGCCCAAAGCAAGAAAGCCTTCCGCCGCCGGGCCGCCGTGGGCGAGCATGCGATAGATGTTCAGTGGCCGGCGTGAGGCCACCAGGGCGCGCAGCTCATCGGACAGGGAATCCACATCCGCATAGGGAATTCTGGCCATGGCGTTGTTCTCCTGTGTGTCGGATTAAAAAATGCTGTTGCCGAGACCGCCGTCGACCATCAGGGTGTGGCCGTTGACGTAACTGGATTCATGGCTGAGTAGAAACAGCATCGGATAGGCCACTTCCCAGCCGGTGCCCTGGCGGCCAAACGGCACGTTAACCGCGCGGTCAGCACGGCGCGCGGTGGCGGCGCGGCCCATCGGGGTATCGATCAGGCCCGGCGCCACCACGTTGCAGCGAATGCCCTGCCCGTGGCCGGCCATGGCAACGCTGCGGCCCAGCGCCAGTTGCGCCGCCTTGGAGGTCTCGTAAGCGGGGTTGCGGCCAGTGGGTCGCTGGCTGGCCAGCGACGAGGTCAGCACGATCGAGGAGCCCGGCTCCATCACCCGCAACGCCTGCTGACAAATCAACATGTGGCTGCGGATATTGATGCCGTGTTCCTTGTCCCAGCTTTCCGCGCTGATCTTGTCCAGCGGCAGCCCGTGGCTGATGCCCACGTTCACTACCAGCGCATCCAGTTGGCCGAGCGCGGCGCGCGCCTGCTCGATCATCGCGCTGATCGCTTGCGGGTCGGACACATCCACTTGCAGGGCGCTGGCCTGGCCGCCGTCGGCGGTGATCCGGTCCACCGTGCCCTGCACGCTTTGCTGGTTGATGTCGGCGCACGCCACCCGGGCGCCCTCGCGCGCCGCCAGCAGTGAAATGGCGCGGCCATTGCCCACCGCCACTTCTTCGTCGTCGGTGTCGCGCTGCCCGGCGCCCACCACCAAAAGATGGCGGCCTTCCATGCGGCCACGGCCGGGGGCCGCGCCAATCGCTTCCTGGAACATCTGCGTGGCCGGGCTGACTTTCCGTTCTGGCACATTCATCGGCTTATCCTTTTCTTATTCGTTGGTCTCTTGTTCGCGGGTCTTTTCCGTTTGTTCATCAATGGCGGGCATGGCGGGCGCACTGAAATTATATCGATTCAATTTCTCACCCAAGCCAGCCCAACGCCATAACTCTAGAAGGTAGTTTTAGGCCAACCGGCGCGTCAAACTATTTATTGAATCGTTTCAATTTCGACCCTGAAAAGGCGCCAACCCAAAGGCAAAATCAGCGCAGGATCAGACAGTTAGCCGGCGAGATACAGAATAAAGAAATACATATACCGTGCGCACGTGCATTGCACAGCGATGGCGCAGCCGCCCCAAGAAAACGCACCGCCGGCCGCTGGCGGCCTCCCCTTCGCTCTGCCGCTCATATCGATAACCATTTGATTTTACTGCTCTTTTATTTTTTCTGCTGGCTGGCACCCGCTTTGCACCGCAGCGCATACCCACTTGTATACAACGAGGTATGCGAACGTGCTTGGCTGGACCATCGATCAATGGCGCGCGGCCTATCGGGACCATCACTACACCCCGGTATCGGCCATGAAAGCTCTCTCCGCTCAGCTGCAAGACAGCGAGCGGGCCCTGTGGATTCACCTGCTCGACGAATCCAGTCTGCTGGCCCAGGCGGAGCGCCTGCGTGATGACTCCCTGCCGCTGTATGGCGTGCCGTTCGCGGTCAAGGACAACATCGATGTGGGCAGCCTGCCGACCAGCGCCGCCTGCCCGGCCTACACCTATACCGCCAAACAGACCGCGCCGGCGGTGCAGGCTCTATTGGATGCCGGCGCCATTCTGGTGGGCAAAACCAACCTGGATCAGCTCGCCACCGGGCTGGTCGGCGTGCGTTCGCCGTTCGGCGAAGTGCCCAATCCGTTCAACCCGGACTACGTCACCGGTGGCTCCAGCTCCGGCTCGGCGGCGGTGGTCAGCCTGGGCCTGGTGCCGTTCGCCCTGGGCACCGACACCGCCGGCTCCGGCCGGGTGCCGGCGGCGTTGACCAATCTGGTCGGGCTGAAGCCCACCAAGGGCAGCATGAGCACCCGCGGCGTGGTGCCGGCCTGCCGCACCCTGGATTGCATCAGCGTGTTCGCGCTCACCGTGGACGACGCCGACACCGTGTTCCAGCTCTACAGCGGTTTCGATGAACAGGACGGTTACGCCCGCCAAGCGCCCGCCAACCGCCCTGGCGCTCTACCCGCACGCCCGCGCCTGGGGGTGCCCACCGATACCCCCTGGTTCGGCGACCAGCAAGCGGCGAACGCCTGGCAGGCGCAGCTGACCGAGCTGGGCGAAATCGCCGAGCTGGTGCCGATCGACGCCGGCGTGTTCCACCGCACCGCCGCCCTGCTTTATCAGGGCCCCTGGGTGGCGGAGCGTTACACCGTGGCGGAACAACTGCTCGACCAGCCCGACGCCCTGCTGCCGGTGATCCGCGACGTGATCATGCCGGCCCGGACGATGAGCGCCGCTGACGGCTTCCGCGCCCAATACCAGCTCGCCGATCTGCGCCGCGAAGCGGATCAGTTGATGGCCGGGCTGGACGCCCTGGTGGTGCCCAGCACACCCGGCATCTATACCCGCGCGGCGGTCAACGCCGACCCGATCACCCTGAACAGCCAACTCGGCACCTGGACCAACTTCGTCAACCTGCTCGACCAGTGCGCGCTGGCCCTGCCCGGCGGATTGCGCGAGGACGGCCTGCCCTGCGGCATCACCCTGATCGGCCCGGCCTGGCACGACGCCGCCCTGGCCGAGTTCGGCCGCCGCTGGCAACGCCGCCGGCCATGGCTGGCCGGCGCCACCGGACAACCCTTGCCGACGCCCGCCGATGAACCCGCCGCCAGCGCCGACGACGGCACCGTGACAGTCGCCGTGGTCGGTGCCCACCTCACCGGCATGCCGCTCAATCATCAGCTCACCGAGCGTGGCGGCGAGCTGCTGGAAAGCACCAACACCGCCGCCTGCTATCGCCTCTACGCCCTGGCCAACACCACGCCGCCAAAGCCTGGCCTGATCCGCGACACCGGCGGCGCCGGCGCGGCCATTCCGATTGAACTGTGGAAATTGCCGCTCAGCGAATTCGGCGGCTTCGTTGCGCTGATCCCGGCACCGCTGGGCATCGGCACCCTGGAAACCGCCGATGGGCGCCTGGTGAAGGGGTTTATCTGCGAAGGCTGGGCGATCGCCGACGCCACCGAAATCACCGCCCTGGGGGGCTGGAAGGCGTTTCTGAAACTGCGCGAAGAGCAGCAACAAAACGCCGACACCGGCGCCTGACCGCGCCGACCGGGGGCCGCGGCGCGGCCCCCGTTTCAATAAAAGCAAAAGCAACTGTATGAGGTCCGCAACATGCTTAAGTCTGCCGCACTGACCAAGAGACCCATGGCCAAAGTGCTGATCGCTAACCGGGGCGAGATCGCGGTGCGCATCTGCCGCACCTTAAAACAAATGGGCGTTGCCTCGGTGGCGGTGTACTCCAACGCGGATCGCAACAGCCAGCATGTGCGCGCCGCCGATGAAGCGGTGGCTCTGGGCGGCGAAACCGCCGCCGAAAGCTATTTGCGCGCCGATGCCATTCTCCAGGCCGCGCGCGACACCGGCGCCGACGGCATCATCCCCGGCTACGGTTTTTTATCGGAGAACGCGGATTTCGCGGACACCTGCGAAGCCAACGGCATTGCCTTTATCGGCCCCACCGCCTCGCAGTTGCGCCGCTTTGGTTTAAAGCACGAAGCGCGCGCCCTGGCCGAGCAGGCCGGCGTGCCACTGGCACCGGGCACCGGCTTGCTCAACGACCTGGATGAGGCAAAACGGGCGGCGCGGCAAATCGGCTACCCGATCATGCTGAAAAGCACCGCCGGCGGCGGCGGCATCGGCTTGTCCCGTTGCAACGACGAACAGCAACTGGTGGCCGCCTTCGAATCGGTGAAACGACTGGGCGAAAGCTTCTTCTCCGATTCCGGCGTGTTCATTGAACGGTTCGTGGCGCGCGCCCGCCACATCGAAGTGCAGATCTTCGGCGACGGCGAAGGCAAGGTCCTGGCACTGGGTGAGCGCGAATGCTCCCTGCAACGGCGCAACCAGAAAGTGGTGGAGGAAACCCCGGCGCCCAACCTGCCTCAGGCGACCCGCGAAAAGCTGCATGAAAGCGCCGCGCGGCTCGGCGAATCGGTGAAGTACCGCTCCGCCGGCACCGTGGAATACATCTACGACGACGAACGCGACGAATTCTATTTCCTGGAAGTGAACACCCGGCTGCAGGTTGAACACGGCGTCACCGAATCGGTGTTCGATGTGGACCTGGTGCGCTGGATGGTGATGCTCGCCGGCGGCGAGCGCCCGCCCCTGGACGCCACTTACATCAGCCGCGGTCACTCCTTCGAAGTGCGCATTTACGCCGAAGACGCGTTGAAGCAATTCCAGCCCAGCCCCGGCGAACTCACCGAGGTCTTCTTTCCCGATGACATCCGCCTGGACGGCTGGGTGGACACCGGCACCCAGGTGAGCCCGCACTATGACCCGATGCTCGCCAAGGTGATCGTGCACGGCGACGACCGCCCCGCCGCGCTGAAAAAAATGCAGGACGCCCTGGCCGCCACGCGGCTCTCTGGCATCGCCACCAATCTGGATTACCTGCGCCGTATTCTGATCGACGAGAACGTTGTCGCGGGCCGCGTTTCCACGCGCTATCTGGAGACCTTCGAGTACCGGCCCACCGCCTTCGAGATCATCGAGCCCGGCACCTACACCACGGTGCAGGACTACCCGGGCCGCGCCGGCTACTGGGACATCGGCGTGCCGCCCTCCGGCCCGATGGACGACTATGCCTTCCGGCTTGGCAACCGCATTGTCGGCAACCATCCCAGCGCCGCCGGCCTGGAAGCCACTCTTGTTGGCCCCGCCCTGCGGTTTCATAGCAACACCGTGATCGCCCTGACCGGCGCGCCCTGCGCCGCCACCCTGGACGGCGAACCGCTGGCGTTCTGGAAACCGGTGGCGGTGAAGGCCGGCCAGACCCTGATCACCGGCAAGGTGAGTCACGGCTGCCGCACTTATCTGGCGGTGCGCAACGGCATCGACGTACCCGACTACCTCGGCAGCAAATCGACCTTTGTGCTCGGCCAGTTCGGCGGCCACGGCGGGCGCACCCTGCGCAAAGGCGACGTGCTCGCGCTCTGCCAGCCGCAACTGGCCGGCTGCCCGACTCCGGCACCCGAGGACGAACCCGGCGCCGTCGATGCCGCTCTGATCCCCGATTACCCACAACACTGGCACATCAAAGTGTTGTACGGCCCCCACGGCGCGCCGGATTTTTTCAGCGAAGACGCCATCGAAACGTTCTTCGCCGCCGACTGGCAGGTGCACTACAACTCCAACCGCCTGGGCATTCGGCTGGTCGGTCCCAAACCGCAATGGACCCGCACCGACGGCGGCGAAGCCGGCCTGCACCCCTCCAACGTGCACGACAACGAATACGCCATCGGCTCGATCAATTTCACCGGCGACTTCCCGGTGATTCTCACCAAGGACGGCCCCAGCCTGGGCGGTTTTGTCTGCCCGGTGACCATCGCCAAAGCGGAGCTTTGGAAAGTCGGCCAGCTCAAACCCGGCGACAGCATCCGCTTCGCGCCGATCGGCTTCGCCGACGCCCTGGCCCTGGAGCAAGCCCAGGACGCCAGCATCCAGCGGCGCCTGGCGGTGCCGGCGATCACCACGCCGGACAGCGCTTTAACTTCGCCGGCGTTTACCTCCAATACCATGCTCGCCGAACAGCAGGCCGACGGCGACACGCCCCGCATCACCTACCGCCAGGCCGGCGACAAATACATCTTGATCGAATACGGCGACAACGTGCTCGATCTGGCCCTGCGCTTCCGCGTGCACGCGCTGATGGAAAACCTCAAGGCGACGCCACTGCCAGGCATTCTCGAATTGTCGCCGGGCGTGCGCAGCCTGCAGATTCACTACGACTCGCGCCGGCTCGGCCAGCACGAATTGGTGAACGCGCTGTTGGAGCGCGAGAAATTGATCGGCTCGGTCGACAACATGGTGGTCACCTCGCGCGTCGTGCACCTGCCGCTGGCCTTCGAGGACAGCGCCACGCTGGACGCGGTGCAGCGCTACCAGGAAACGATCCGCGCGGACGCTCCCTGGCTGCCCAACAATGTGAAATTCATCCGCCGCATCAACGGCCTGGACTCCGTCGAGCAGGTGCGCGACATCGTGTTCGAGGCCAGCTACATGGTGCTCGGCCTGGGCGACGTGTATCTGGGCGCGCCGTGCGCCGTTCCGGTGGACCCCCGCCACCGCCTGATGACCTCCAAGTACAACCCGGCGCGCACCTACACCGCCGAGGGTACGGTGGGCATCGGCGGCGTTTATATGTGCATCTACGGCATGGATTCGCCGGGCGGCTACCAACTGATCGGCCGCACCCTGCCGATCTGGAACAAGCATCTCAAGAACCCCCAGTTCCAACCCGGCGAACCGTGGCTACTGAAATTCTTCGACCAGGTGCGCTATTACCCGGTCGGCGAGGCGCGGCTCGATGAAATGCGCGAGGCGTTCCGTGAGGGCCGCCTGCAAGTGGAGATCAGCGAAGAAACCTTCAGCCTCGCCGAACACCGCGCCTTCCTCGCCGACATCGAACCGGAGATGGCGGCGTTCCGCGACAAACAGCAAGCCGCCTTCAATCGGGAAGTGGCCCGCTGGCAGAACGAAGACGCGGCGGTGGAATCGGCGCTGATGGGTGAGCGCGTCGAGATTGGCGACGTGGACGGGCATCTGATCAGCGCCGAAATCAGCGGCAATGTGTGGAAGCTGCTGGTCGCCGAGGGCGCCGTGGTCGAGGCCGGCCAGACCCTGGCGATTGTCGAGGCGATGAAAATGGAGTTTGAAATCACCGCCAGTGTCGCCGGCATCGTCACCGGCCTGCATTGCAAACCCGGAGCGGTGATCAACGCCGGCGACCCGGTCGCGGTGATCGACACGGAGAGCGCGGCATGAGCCTCTCTTTGCAAACCGGCGGGCGCAAAGGCGAGAACCTGGCGGACCGCATCTATCAGCACCTGAAGAAAGACATTTTCGATTTTCGCCTGCTGCCTGGCGATCGCTTCAGCGAAAACGAGATCGCCGAACGCATGGGCGCGTCGCGCACACCGGTGCGCGAGGCGCTGTTCCGCCTGGAACGGGAAGCCTATGTGGAGGTGCTGCATCGCAGTGGCTGGCAGGTGAAACCGTTCGATTTCACCTATTTCGAAGAGCTCTATGACGTGCGCACGGTGCTGGAATGCGCGGCGGTACGCCGCCTGTGCGAACACAGCGAACCGGCACCGCTGCTCGACGACCTCAACCGCATCTGGCGGGTGCCGGCGGCGGCCCGGCTGGAAGACGGCGCCACGTTGTCCGGCCTGGATGAGCGCTTCCACGAAATGCTGGTGGAGGCCGCCGGCAACGGCGAAATGGCACGCATCCACCACGACCTCACCGAGCGGCTGCGCATCATCCGCCGCCTGGATTTCACCAAGCCGATGCGCATCGGCGCCACCTACGACGAACACGGCGCGATTCTCGAAGCGATTGAGCACCGCCGCTGCGAGCCGGCGCAAATGATGCTCAAGGCGCACATCCGCGCCAGCCGCAACGAGGTCCGTAAGATCACGCTTCACATGCTGCACGAAGCACGCCAGCGGGGTGGCGAAGCCGTATGAACGACAAGTGGCAAGTACATAAAACGCCGGCAAGGCGACGGTTTATCAATGACGATGGGGGGAAACCCATGTACCACAAAGCAGCACTGAAACACGGCGTATTGCTCGCCGCCCTGGGGGCTTCGGCAAGCGCCGGCGCCGTGCAGATCAATGACAAGTTGTCGGTGGGGGCCGGCCTGAGAACCAGCTTTACCAGTGTGGAGAACGGCGCACCGGATGGCGACTCCCGTTCCAACGACTTCAATCTCGACAGCATCCGGCTGTACATCAACGGCCAGATCACCGACCAGATCGGCGTCACCTTCAACACCGATTACGACGACGTGGACGAGAAGGTGAAGGTGCTCGACGCCATCGCCCGCTTCGAATATTCCGACACCGTCAATTTCTGGGCCGGTCGCTTCCTGCCGCCCAGTGACCGTTCCAATCTTTCCGGGCCCTATTATCTCACCACCTGGAACTTCCCCTCCGTGCAGGCCTACCCGGCGATCTTCGCCGGCCGCGACGACGGTGTCGCCTACTGGGGCCAATACCAGGGCGGCCAGGTGAAATGGCAGTTCTCGGTCACCGAAGGCCCCGACGATCCGGTGCCCGCCGACGACGATGACGATCTGCTGTTCAGCGGCCGGCTGACCTTCAACTTCCTGGACCCGGAACCGGGCTATTACAACGCCAGCACCTACTACGGCGAAAAAGACATTCTCGCCCTTGGCCTGGTGACCCAGCAACAGGGCTCCGACAACGCCTACAGCGTGGACGCTCTGTTCGAGAAAAACCTGGGCGTCGGCACCGTTACCGTGGAAGGCGCCTACTACAAATACGACGGCCTCGGCGGCCTCGCCGACCCGATCGATCCGACCCTCGATGAAAGCGAAGGCTACTTCGCCTTGATCGGCTATCTGTTCCCGCAGGAAATCGGCCCAGGCCGCTTCCAGCCGGTGGTGCGCTACACCAAGGGTGAAGTCACCGACGGCGCCGAAGGGGACATCAAGGAGTTCAACCTGAACTACATCATGCTCGGCCACAACGCGCGCATCAGCGCCGCCTGGCAGCAACGCGACGACGAGCTCTTCACCGACAACAACACCTTCGTACTTGGTCTGCAGTTACAGATGTAACCGCGGTGATCTCACACGGAAACGCAAAGGGGAAAGTGATGAAATCGAAAATCAATCTGAAACGGCTGGCCGCCGCCGGCCTGGCCTGCGGCTCACTGCTCTACGGTAGCGCCGCGCTGGCCGCCGACACCATCAAGGTGGGCGTGCTGCATTCGCTGTCGGGCACCATGGCGATCAGCGAATCAACGCTCAAGGACACGGTCCTGATGATGATCAAGGAGCAAAACGCCAAGGGCGGCGTAATGGGCAAGAAGCTGGAACCGGTGGTAGTGGACCCGGCCTCCGACTGGCCACTGTTCGCCGAGAAAGCGCGCCAACTGATTACCCAGGACAAGGTGGACGTGATCTTCGGCTGCTGGACCTCGGTGTCGCGCAAGTCGGTGCTGCCGGTGGTCGAAGAACTGAACGGCCTGTTGTTTTATCCGGTTCAGTACGAGGGCGAGGAATCGTCCAAGAACGTGTTCTACACCGGCGCCGCGCCCAACCAGCAGGCGATCCCGGCGGTGGACTATCTGCTTAACGACCTGGGCGTGAAGCGCTTCGTGCTGGCCGGCACCGACTACGTGTACCCGCGCACCACCAACAAGATCCTGGAAGCCTACCTGAAAGCCAAGGGCATCAAGGAAGACGACATCATGATCAACTACACGCCGTTCGGGCAGTCCGACTGGCAGTCGATCGTGTCGCGGATCAAGGAGTTCGGTGGCGAAGGCAAAAAGACCGCGGTGGTGTCCACCATCAACGGCGACGCCAACGTGCCGTTCTATAAAGAACTGGCCAACCAGGGCGTGGACGCCTCGGACATTCCGGTGGTGGCGTTCTCGGTGGGTGAACAAGAGCTGTCCGGCATCGACACCGGGCCTCTGGTCGGCCATCTGGCCGCCTGGAACTACTTCGAAAGCGTCTACAACGACGCCAACGACAAGTTCATTGAGCAGTGGCATCAGTACATCGGCGATGACAAGCGCGTCACCAACGATCCCATGGAAGCCACTTATATTGGCTTCAACATGTGGGTGAAAGCGGTGGAGAAAGCCAAATCCACCGACACCGACAAAGTCGCCGCCGCCATGATCGGCATGCAAACCCCCAACCTCACCGGCGGCACCGCGGTGATGAACAAAAACCACCATCTTTCCAAACCGGTGCTGATCGGCGAGATCCAGGACGACGGCCAGTTCGCCGTGGTCTGGCAGACCGATGGCCTGGTCAAGGGCGATGCCTGGTCCGACTACCTGCCCGGCTCCAAGGATTTGATCGCGGACTGGACCAAACCGGTGATGTGCGGCAACTACAACAGCAAAACCAAGACCTGTGGCGGACAGGCGGCTCAATAGCCGCCGCCAACGTGCAACCCCGCGGGCCGGTGCGCCGGCCCGTTTTTTTCACTGAAGAATGCCCGCCGGGCGTTTTCAGGGGTGAAGGCTCACCCCGCCATCAAGAACGCGAGGAAGCATCATGCCCAGGGTTCTGATTTTATTACTGGTGCTGATCGGTGCCAGTGGGCTGGCCCGTGCCGACCTGCACGAGGCGGTGGCCGGCCTTGGCAGCCGGAGTTTTGACGATAAGGCGCAGGCGATTGAACAAATCGCCCGCTCCGGCGACCCCCAGGCAACGGTGATTCTCGATGCCTTGGAGAGTCGCGAACTGGTGGAAGATCGCGCCAACCAGCGCATCGTACTCGGCGAAAAAGGCGGCGACGGCTGGGTTCTCAAAGACCCGATCAGCGGCGAAGCGCTGGGCACCGTGGGCAGCCGCGACGCGCGCCCGGTGGTGATCAACAACCGCCTTCGCGAGCTGATTCATAATTTACGCGCGGTGGCGGCGCTGGCCAGCGCCAATCCGCTGGAACGCCGCGCCGCCGCCAGCCAGCTGGTGGGCAACGACGACCCGGTGGTGCTCGATGCCCTGCGCGAACGGCAGCGCGAGGAAGACAACCCGCTGGTCAGCGGCGTCATCGACACCGCTCTGAACATCGCCGTGCTGCGCAACCCGGACACCGAGTTGGCGGTGCGCCTGAACGCCATCGACGCGGTCGCCGGCAGCCTGGAACCAGCGGTGCGCAATGTGCTGCGCGACCGTTTTTCTGAAACCGATGCCAGCAGTGAAAAACGCGCCGCGCAAAAAGCGTTGGCCAGCATTGATGCCCGGGCCGAACGTTACCAGATGGCCGATACCTTGTTCTTCGGCCTCAGCCTGGGTTCGGTGCTGCTGCTCGCCGCCATCGGCCTGGCGATCACCTTCGGCGTGATGGGCGTGATCAACATGGCCCACGGCGAGCTGATCATGCTCGGCGCCTACACCACCTACATGGTGCAACAGATCTTTCCGCAAGGGCACGAATGGTCGCTCTTGGTGGCGGTGCCCGCCGCGTTTCTGGTGTCCGGCTTCGCCGGCGTGCTGATCGAGCGGCTGGTGATCCGCTTTCTTTACGGCCGCCCCCTGGAGACCCTGCTTGCCACCTTCGGCGTCAGCCTGATTCTGCAGCAGGCGGTGCGGCTGATCTTCTCACCGCTCAACCGCACCGTGGTCACCCCGGAGTGGATGAGCGGCGCGCTGCAAATCAACCCGGTGTTTTCGCTCACCTTCAACCGGCTCTATATCGTCTTCTTCGCGCTGGCGGTGTTTCTGCTTCTGCAACTGGTGCTGAAAAAAACCCGGCTCGGCCTGCAGGTGCGCGCCGTCAGCCAGAACCGCAATACCGCCCGTGGCCTGGGCATCCGCCGCGAGCGGGTCAACGCGCTCACCTTCGGCCTGGGCTCGGGCATCGCCGGCATTGCTGGCGTGGCTCTGGCGCAACTGACCAACGTGGGGCCCAACCTGGGCCAGGCCTACATCATCGATTCGTTCATGGTGGTGGTGTTCGGCGGCGTCGGCAATTTGTGGGGCACACTCACCGCCGCCTTCGGCCTGGGCATCGCCAACAAGCTGATCGAGCCGATGGCCGGCGCGGTGCTCGCCAAGATCGTGATCCTGGTGTTCATCATCCTGTTTATTCAACGCAAACCGCGCGGCCTGTTTCCGCAGCGCGGCCGGGCAGCGGAGGAGTAATGCGACACTCGGACCTGAAAACCGCGCTCACCGACCGCGCCGCCAAAGTGTTCATCGGCGTGTTGTTCAGCGCCGTGATTCTGGTGGCGCTGCTTAACCTGCTGGTGCCGGTGGACTCGGCGCTGCACGTGAGCAGCTACACCGTGACCCTGCTGGGCAAGTACCTGTGCTACGCCCTGCTGGCGCTGGCGCTGGATCTGGTGTGGGGCTTCGGCGGCATTCTCAGCCTCGGCCACGGCGCCTTCTTCGCTTTGGGCGGCTACGCCATGGGCATGTACCTGATGCGCCAGATCGGTGATCGCGGCGTCTACGGCAACCCCAACCTGCCTGATTTCATGGTGTTCCTGAACTGGAAGGAACTGCCCTGGTATTGGCAGGCCTCCGACCACTTCGGCCTGACCCTGCTGCTGGTCGGCCTGGCGCCGGGCCTGCTCGCGTTCGTGTTCGGCTGGCTGGCGTTTCGCTCGCGGGTCACAGGCGTTTACTTGTCGATCATCACCCAGGCGCTCACCTACGCCTTGATGCTGGCGTTTTTCCGCAACGAGTTCGGCTTCGGCGGCAACAACGGGCTCACCGACTTCAAGGACATCCTCGGTTTCTCGCTGCAGGCGGACAGCACCCGGGTGGCGCTGCTGATCGCCACCGCCCTGGCTCTGGCCGGCGCCTTCGTGCTGTGCCGCTGGATCACCGGCAGCCGCTTGGGGCGCGTCACCCTGGCGGTACGCGACGGCGAATCCCGCGCCCGCTTTCTCGGCTACCGCACCGAACACTACAAGCTGTGGATCTTCACTCTCAGTGCCGTTTTGGCCGGCATCGCCGGGGCGCTGTACGTGCCCCAGGTGGGCATCATCAACCCGGGTGAATTCTCACCGCTCAACTCCATCGAACTGGTGGTGTGGGTCGCCGTCGGCGGCCGCGCGACCCTGTATGGCGCGGTGATCGGCGCGATTCTGGTCAACTACGGCAAAACCGTGTTCACCGGCGTGATGCCGGAAGCCTGGCTGTTTGCGCTGGGCGGCCTGTTCGTGGCGGTCACCGTGTTCCTGCCCCAGGGCCTGGTGGGCTTGGCTTCCGATCTTTTAAAGCGGAAACGCCGCACCCCACCCACTGCGCCACAAACGACGAACAAGGAGAGCCCCCATGAGCCGGCCTGATTCGTTGCCCAACGCCGTGCGCGACACCTTCCGCCGCGACCAGGTGTTCTCGCCGCTGCGTTCCGGGGTTCGCCCGGTGCAACCCGGCGAACTGGACGCGCGCGGCAAATACATTCTCTACATGGAAGAGATCACCGTCAGCTTCGACGGCTTCAAAGCGCTCAATGACCTGACGCTGTACATCGAACCCGGCGAGCTGCGCTGCATCATCGGCCCCAACGGCGCCGGCAAGTCCACCATGATGGACGTGATCACCGGCAAAACCCGGCCCGACCACGGCACCTGTTATTTCGGCCAGACCCTGGACCTGACCCGCCTCAGCGAAACCGACATCGCCACCGCCGGCATCGGCCGAAAATTTCAAAAACCCACCGTGTTCCCCGAGCATACCGCCCTGGAAAACCTGGAACTGGCCATGGCCGGCCCGAAAGGCCCCTGGCAGGCCCTGCTCGCCCCGATCACCGGCGAACAACGGGACTGGATGGCCAGCACCCTGGACACCGTGGGCCTGCTCGCCGAACGGGACCGCCCCGCCGGCGCGCTCTCCCACGGGCAGAAACAATGGCTGGAGATCGCCATGGTGCTGATGCAGAAACCGCGACTGCTGCTGGTGGACGAACCGATCGCCGGCATGACCCGCCAGGAAGTGGAACGCACCGGCGAACTGCTGCAATCCCTGGCCGGCGAGCACTCGGTAATGGTGGTCGAACACGACATGGAATTCATCCGCTCCATCGCCAACACCGTCACCGTGCTGCACCAGGGCAGCGTGCTCGCCGAAGGCCGCATGCAGGATGTGCAGAACGACGCGAAGGTGATTGAGGTTTATCTCGGGGAAAACGTTGAAAGTTAAAGGTTAAAAGTTGAAACGCGGCAGAAGCCGTGCCGACCGCACGGCCGTGCTCGCGCCTTTTAACTTTCAACTTTTAACTTTCCACCGCCCCCTACGGAGAAAAAAATGCTGAACATCCAAGGCCTGAACCAATTCTACGGCCAATCCCACACCCTCTGGGATCTGGACCTTGCACTGCCCGAAGGCGAATGCCTGTGTGTGATGGGGCGCAATGGCGTGGGTAAGACCACCCTGCTGAAATCGATCATGGGGTTGCTACCGGTGGCCTCCGGCGCGATTGGGTTTCAGGACCAGGACCTAAGCAAAAAAGCCGCCGAGGAGCGCGCCCGCGCCGGCATCGGCTACGTGCCCCAGGGCCGGGAAATCTTCCCACTGCTGAGCGTGGAAGAAAACCTGGAAACCGGCCTGCAGGCGCGCGCCGACCGCAGCCGTAAAATTCCCGAGCGCATCTACGAGCTGTTCCCGGTGCTCCATGAAATGCGCCACCGCCGTGGCGGCGACCTCTCCGGCGGCCAGCAACAACAACTGGCCATCGGTCGCGCCCTCGCCCTCGGCCCCAAGCTGCTGATCCTCGACGAACCCACCGAAGGCATCCAGCCCAACATCGTCGACATGATCGCCCGGGTGATCAAAACCCTGAACCGGGAAGAGGGCCTCACCATTCTGCTGGTGGAACAAAAACTGCACTTCGCCCGCGCCGTCGCCGACCGCTTCGCGATTCTCGACCGGGGCAGCAAGGTGGCGGAAGGGGGCGTGGGGGAATTGAATGACGGCCTGGTGAAGAAATATCTGACGGTTTGAGGCCAGGGGCTAGGCGTAATGGCTCCAGAGGCGAAGCACTTTCACAACGCGTTGGTTTTCAAGCACCTGATAAACCAGACGATGTTGAATGTTGATACGCCGCGAGTACGCCCCGGAAAGGTCACCGATGAGCGTTTCAAACGGAGGCGGCCTGCGAAACGGGTCCTCACCGATCAGTGTCAGCAATTCCTGGGCTTTCGGCTTGAGGCCGCTTGAAGCCAGCTTCCTTGCGTCTTTTTGGGCTTGTTTGGTGTAAACCAACTTCCATGTCACCAATCCAACTCCTTGCCGCATTCATCCACGGGGGTATCCATCCCCTCACGAATTGACTCCCGCATCCCCGGTACGGACAGCAGATAGAGTGTTTCCTGAATCGCGGACCAATCCTCCTCGGACACCAGGACCGCCTTGTTCCGCTTACCCAGGATCACGATAGGCTGATGGGACTCGGCGGTCTCATCGATCAACCGGTAAAGATTGCTGCGCGCCTCAGTTGCGGTAATGCCGGTCATGACGCACCTCTGATAAGTTCATGCCGACACAGTGTACGCTTTCCAGTACGTACGTCAATGCGAACGTAATCGTTTTGGCCGTCATCAACAACTCAAGCAGACGGCCCGCGATGGAATCAATGCCGCCAGAAACGAAGGCAGAGAGTGAACGTCGCGGACACCAATACAATGGCCTACCTGTACCTGCCAACGGACCAGACCGACGATGTGATCTCGCTGCTGCAAAAAGACCCGCGGGCTGAACCTGAAGCTGATCACAGGAAAAAAACTGTTTCGCGCCTTTCCCGCGATCGCGCTGTCCGCAGGGGATCACTTGGGAGATCAAACAACCGACTATTGAGAATGCCGCTTCTCGCGCCATGAAAGCAGACCATCCAACACCGGGCACAGGGCCTGGCCCCAGTCGGTAAGCTGATATTCCACCCTGGGCGGCACTTCCGGGTAGACCGTTCTTCGCACCAGGCCGTCCGCTTCCAGCGCACGCAACTGTTGCGCCAGCATCTTCTGCGAGATGCCGGGAATGCGTTTTTTCAGCTCCGAATAGCGGCGCACCTGTCCACCAAAAAGATGAAAAAGAAGAATCAGCTTCCAGCGCCCTTCCAGGACCTTCAACGCCGCCGCCACATCGGCCGCCGCCGTCTCCGGCGTGTATCCCTTACCCATAGGTAACCCACTTACTTAGCAGTGCGTTCTTGATGAATGGACGCGCCCTGATCAAACTTCAGGACCATCCATTCACCACCACAGGAACCGCCAATGGCCATTCATTTCCCGGCGCCCATCGCTCTCTTCTTCCAGCTCAGCAACGACAAGGACAGCGCTTCACTGGATCGTTGCTTCGCCCCGGACGCTGCCGTTCATGACGAGAAGCATACCTACAACGGGATCGCCGAGATCACCGATTGGTTTATCGAAGCCAAGAAGAAGTACAGCTATACGGCGGACCCCCTGGAAATGGAAGAGCATGATACAGGCGTTGTTGTTCGCGCCCGGGTGTCGGGCAACTTCCCCGGCAGCCCGGCGGTGCTTCGCTACGTGTTCGAAACTGGCAACGACAAGATTCAATCACTCGCTATCGGTTAAACCGGCGTCGCGGCGAACCTCTTGAATGTTCAATAATTGCTCGAGTTGTACGCCACCCCGAACGTGCGTCAATACGAGCGCGGGGCAGCCACCATGCTCACCGAATCTCGGCGTGGGTGACCAAGGGCCTTTAGAATGAACGAAACCCGCGCTTCCACCCCGGCCCGCGGCACCTCCACCGTGTCGTACCCCCACCGCGAGTACCAGCGCTTGATACCCTCGAACACCGCCACGGACTCCTCGAAGGTCTGATCGCGCTCGGTATCCGTGCCGTAGATGGCCTCCCAGGGCGGCAGAAGGAACACCCGATCATTGTAAGAAAACCGCTGAATCAATTCGGCGGCCTCTCCCTCCGTGATCGCGGATTCCAGGTCCAGCATGTAAAGCGCATCCGGCACGCCCCGGTCGAAGAAGGTGATGTCGTCATGGGCCGTCGCGGCCTGATACTGCTGCATATCCGAATTCAGGATGGCGCGCGCAAAGCAGACAGGGTCCGGACGCGGCGCAAGCCCCGCCGCCAACCGCCCCTTGATGATACGCCGGGCCACTTCCGGCATGACGCGATAGCCGCGCGCCGCCAGAGCATCGAGCAGGGTGGTCTTGCCACCGCCGGGTCCGCCGGTAATCACGAACCTCAGCTTCATCGCGCTACGGCCCGCAGCGCCACTCGCCCTGCCAGTCACGCTGCGCACCATCGGCCCGGTCGTAGGTCAAGGAGGCCGGTCTGGGCGGCGACTCCCCGCCCTCGGTGGGCTCACCGGTGACCTCAATGCGCACCGTCTTGCCCTTGCCATTGAAGGTGGGCGAATCCGTCATGCCATCGAAACCACCAGGCGCGGCGACGCGCTCCACATAACCGGCGACCTTCACCACACCCTGTGCCGCATCGGACGAATCCACATTGCCCTTGGCCAGCAACAGAACCTCCCCGCCCGCCGTGGTGAACTGGCAACCCAGCTCACCGGAAAGACCGGCCTCGCCGATGTCGCCCTCCGTCAGCGCGTTCAATGTAATCTCCGAGCCATCCCCGCCCCGGGTCGGCGACACCGGCTCCGCGGCGTCTTTGCGGTCGGAGACCTGCCCCCCTGCGGGCATCTGGTCGGCCGGCGCCGTGGGTGAGGGTTCCCGGGATGTCGTGTCGTCGCTCGGCGAAGACGAATCCGAGCAACCGGCCAGCAGCACCAGCGTGAGTAAGGTTGCGGTCAGCGTGCCGGCATGACGTTTCTGGTGTGCGGAAACCAACATGGAACCTCCTTGAAAAGTCGATGACGTCCTGTATTGATCCTGTGATGACTGTATCGCACAGTGGCGGTTAGATCTTGCCTTGGCAAGACGCAGCATCCGAGGCCGAATGGCGCCGCCCGCAAACCAATCTTTTGCGAGCCACCATTATTTTTCAGGCAAATATCGGGTTACATCCGTCCACGAAATCAGGCGATTAAGCTGGATAGTCTCAAATACCGCTTTCGCCTTTCGTTCACTGCTCATCAGAGCCAGCAAGACCAGCGCCCCTTGATAAGAAGGAATCCCGCCATTGCTGGAGACTCTGTTGCGGTCAACCACCACATTGCGGTCCTCGACCACATTGATGTTCGGGAACTCGCGCTGCAACTGCTTCTCACCACCCGCCCACGTCGTCGCGGTATAGCCATCCAACAGCCCCGCATGAGCGTACAAAAAGGCGCCGGAGCAATTGCTTGCCAACCAAGACACTTTACTCGCCTGCGCCTTCAGAAATTTCGTTAGATCCTTGTTGTCAAAAAGCGTGTCCATCACATACGAACTGGTCACAATCAGCGCATCCAGTTTGGGGGCGTCATAAATGGTTTTGTCCACCGTCAGTCGTATGCCCTCCTCGGTGGTAACAACGGATTTGTCCCGGTCCACACCAATCAGCAACACTTCGTACTCCGAGAACCACGACTTTCTCGTGGCCACACCAAACACCTCGGCGGGCGCCGTCACGTCACTGCTCAACACCTTGTCGTAAACCAGAATGCCGATCCGCTTGTCAGCCGCGAACGACGGCAACGAATAAAGCGCAACAACAATCAACAACGTAACCTTGCCGATAAAACCCAGACTCTTCATCAAGCTTTCCTCCAGCCAATCAAACTTGTCAATTTCGGTCATCGTCGAATGAGCTTCACCCGACCTTGTCAGGCAGCCCCGGCGGCACCGTCCAGCACACGCGTGAGCCGATCCAGGTTCTGCTCGTTCGCGGACCCCGCCCTCGCCTTCACCGCCCGAGCGGTCTCCGCGTCGTCAAATACCTGATTCCAGGTCAGATGCGTGCCCTCCCCGGCGGGGATCAGCTCAATGGTCAGCGTAAAGTGCGGCAAGCAATCGTGCCGGATCACCACTTTTGCACCGGGAACCAGCTCTTCAAACCGGCTTTCATTGAGGTAGTCGCTCCCGTCAGGCCCATGCATCATAAATTTCCAGCGCCCGCCTGGCCTGAACTCAAAGGTCTCGAAAGTGTTCGTAAAGCCCTCCGGCCCCCACCATAAGGCAAGCAAATCAGGTGAGGAGAACGCGCCGTATATCGCCTCTGGCGGGTGCGGCAATGTTCTTTCGGTGCTTAAGGTCTTGTCGTCGCTCATGTGGAGATTCCAGGTAGGCACAAGACTATGCCGTGTAGCGGGCAGCTTACGCGCCGGTTTTTAGCCGCTAAGCGGCGGAAGGGTTGTTGTGCCGCCGATTGCCAACCCTCTTGTGGTACGACATCCTATAAATGATCAACATTTTGTACAGGATACTCCGATGGATGCCATCACCTACACAGCCACCGGAACCAATCTGGCAAAAACCATGGAGCAGGTCTGTGACGACCATTCTCCTGTGATTATCACACGGAGCAAGTCGCAATCCGTGGTCATGATCTCCCTTGACGACTATGAGGCACTGCAAGAGACCGCCTACCTCCTGCGCGCACCAAAGAATGCCCGCCGTCTTCTGGAGTCCGTTGCCGAGCTGGAGCAAAGCGGCGGCCAGGAAAAGGAACTTCGTGAATGAGGCTTATCTTCTGCGAAAAACGCCCGGGAAGATTAGCTGTACTGGCAGAAAACCGGCAAGAACCTCCTGAACCGCATCAACAAGCTGATCAAGGAGACGAAACGCGAACCGTTCGAAGGTGTTGGCAAACCGGAACCCTTCAAACACTATCTCGCCGGTTACTGGTCCCGCCGGATTAACGACGAGCACCGCATGGTCTACAAGGTCACGGGTGACGCACTGCTCCTTGCGCAGCTGCGGTATCATTACTGATTCAAAGCCGCCAATACCAGCGCGAGTGCGGTGAGCGTCCAGTGCCGACAAACGCGCATTGATTTTCCCTGTTATGTGTTTTGACCACTGCCATTAATATACGAATAAAGCTTAATATCCGTGCGATCCTCCCAGCCAAGGCTGGCCCAGAACGACCGCGCAGTCTCGTTTTCCACAAGGACCATTAAATGCGACTTAAGAATCCCCTCGGCCTTCAAGGCGTCCAGACATAGCTTCACCAGCTCCCTGCCGATTCCGCGCCTTCGATGAGCGTCAGAAACTGACAAGTGCTGGATATAGCCTCGTTTGCCATCATGTCCCGCCATAATGGTTCCAACGATACATTCCGCGCTTTCAGCCACAAAGCTCAATCCGGGGTTTCTAGCGAGGTACTTTTCGATGCCAGCTCTTGAGTCCGCGTCCCGTAACCGCACACCCTTGGATTGAGCCCAAAGTTCAATGATGGCGTCGTAGTCACCAATGGCCATGGGTCGGTACTGCATCAATACTCCTTAGACGCGTAACGCCCGCATTCAAGCGTCAGCATCGCTGGTCGCGTGCAATTGAATGTCAGAAAGTGTTTTCCGGGAAGTTTGCACAGTGATCTGTAAACCGAGCGCCTTTGCGACTTTTGCGACTGTGCTGAACGTAGGGTTACCTTCGGGCGACAAAGCCTTGTACAAGCCTTCTCGGGTGAGTCCTGTATCTCGTGCGAGTTGGCTCATGTTCCTGGCGCGCGCGATAACACTCAACGCACGCACAATGAATGCAGGATCGTCACCGGCTTCCTCGATGCAGGCCTCAAGATACAGTTGAATATCCTCTTCTGTTTCAAGGTGCTCTGCTGAATCCCAGCGCGTAGTTTTGATACCCATAGCCTTACACCTCCAACTGCCTGGCAATTTCTTTGGCTTTGGCGATATCAGCTTTCTGAGAACTTTTGTCGCCACCGGATAGAAGTATCACGACAACAGCGTCTCTCTGTACAAAATAGACTCGGTAGCCCGGGCCATAGAAGATCCGCAACTCACTCACGCCTTCCCCGACGGGAGCCACATCCCCGAAATGTCCCAGTTCGACTCGATCAATCCTGGCCTGAATCCGAGCCTTTGCCCGTCGGTCCTTGAGAGATCTAAACCACTGCGTGAATCTAGCTGTCGTCCTGACTTCTATCATATGATAACTGTAATTCACACGTGGCAATATGTCAACTGTGGTTCACGCCAAGCCCGCTAACGCAAAGTACATGGGCGACAAGCCACGCAGCGGGTTGGCGTCCCAGCGGCCGAAGGCCGCAAGTGCAGGCATCGGGGGACTGGCCCTGCCCTTTGCCCCGCAAACGCACTTCTCTAAAAGGTTTCATGAGAAGCAATTCAGGCAAAACGCAAGACCTGACCCGCTGTAACCGGCGCGACGTACGAGCGTTCGGCGCCGTAGGCGCGAAGTCGATGTTTTTGTTAGGCATTACTTTCATGGCGCATTGAAAACAGACGCCCTAGTGGCAGCGCAAAATACAGCCATGTAGATGTTGCCATAATAAGAACAGCATATTCTGCACTTTTCCAAAGTATTTCCGGTTCTCCTGGATATGACAGAATTTTTGACAAAGGAAGACCAGGCGAAGTAAGAATATAAAACAACATTAAAGAGACGTAACTTGTGGCACTCCCGATTAACGGAATTGTTTTCTCTGCGACGACACCAACGACAAGGAGGGCAATGGATGTAAGCAGGTGAAGAAGAACTAACCGCTTCCCCCCCCCCAATATTGTTCCTGCCAAATGTTCGGTGGAATAGCATTGTGTAGGCTGCCACAAGCGCAGCGGCGTAAATAAACCCAAAAACCGCCGTTGGAACCCGATGGAATATCCCTCCAAGTATCACCAAAGCCAAAATGAGGAAACAGTGAAAAATGAAAGCAATAGACGCTGACCGTTTTGCTATTTGAATGATTCTCATCGTTTCTGCTTTTATGCCTAACGCCGCGCTCTGCGGAAAACTTGAAACGCAGCGGAAAATTTGTCCGATAGCAGCGCCTTTTTATACGAAACTGGAAGACAAGCAGGCCGGTTATTCAAATCGCTGTTCTCGCTGGTTGTATTCGTCCGACTCGCGTTCTCTATTCTCTCTAATCGACTTATATAAAAGAGAAAGCTTATCATTTGCAATCTTTTGCACCTCAGACGTGTCGTGATTTAATAACTCTGCGAACGCCTTCGATCTAACTTCAAGAATGTCGGCAAGTGAACCTGACCACGCACCAGGAAAGGTCCTAGAGAAAATAGTTTCAACTATAGCGACTTTGTCCTCTGCGGCATCTAAAAGTGATGTGATATGTTTACTAAGAGCTACTTCCTTTGGATTATCTAGATTCTGTGATTTCTTGTCTAAGGACGTATATGCTGAAACAGCACCTGCTACTTTCTGGATCTTATTTTGATTTCCATTACACCAATCTAACATGCGCTCAATTGGAGCTAAATTCAATGGAGAGCTACTACGATTGACCCTATCTTTGAAAAGCAAATACATAAGTTGTTCGCTGTTCTCACTATTGATGAATACTCTATCCAATACATATTCAGGATAGGTTTTCACCAGATAGGCTATGGTATTTTCTAATTCGAAGCCATATAAGCGATATGTCTCTACGCCGCCGCAAAGCAAGTTAACAATATCGCGAATTTCATTCTCCGTAGCGGGTTCTGATAAACACTCTTCAATAACTCGGTCCATTCCATGAGACTGCCGCCTATTTATCTCATCCCTGTGCATTGAAAGAAGTTTCAAAATAGCGAGCCTTCCAACTGATCTTATCTCATTGCTAGGACTATAGTTGCTATCCTTATCAGTAAAGAATCGCATGCTCAATATTTCAATGGTTGCAAATATCCCATCAGCCAAATCATTAATTGCTCCAAGTAGTTTTGATAAATCATCATCACATATAGGTTCATGAGTTCGACCATAACTTATCTGTTGGAACCGCCAAGCTTCCAGTTCACCAGCCAGCGCTAATTCTATGAGCCTTTTTGTACCCCAAGGTGCTATCGGCGTTGCAGACAGAATATCAACGAAATACGGCTTTAGCTCAGGTACAACCAAGACAGACTCTTGGAGTATCCGTGACAAACTAGGATTATCTGCATGAACGCCAGCAATAAATCCGCGAAAGAGGATAGTTTGAACTAATTGCAATTCTTGCTTTTGCATCAACTGAACCAAATTATCAAAGGTTGCTCTTTGATCGGATGAACCTTTAGCTAACCCCTTGCCGAATGACCAAAGCGCATCGATATGTTGCTTCCAAAGCTTTGGTGCCAATTTTTCAAGATACTCAGGTTCAGATACAGCTAACTCCCCTAATTTTTCTATCTTACGGTGAATTTCTTCTGAATTTTCTGTGAAATCTCCACTTCTCACCTCTATTTGGTCCCATGTGTTAGTCAGTGCATACGCTTCGATTTCAGAATAGGGATCAGTCGGTGCAGCTAAGCGTTCTAGCTCCTCAATCTTTTTCAATAGTTCTGGAGTGTGCTCCTTTCCATGGTAATGGATTGTCCGTTTAATAGACCTCCACATATCTGGCCACTGCCCACCAGCACCATATTTGCGTACAATACCTTCAAGAAAGTCAAAACAACCTGCATAGGTCCATAAACCTACAAAATGGTTTGCCAGTAGTTCCTTTGCCCAGTTCACTCTGAGCTCATTTTTAGAATTTAAAAGTGGCACTAATAATTCAGCAAAACCTACGTACCAATCCAATTTTTCTTTATTTGTTTTCGGCTCCCATCCATAGTCCCTGCTTCGAGCACCAAAATCAAAACCTCCAAATGAGGTCCAGTGAGAAGCCTCAAAAGCAGACCGAAGAATATCCTGTGCAATCTCTAGTTGTCTCGTATCACCGGAACCCAACATTCTTTTGACAAAAGAATGCCTTCGTATAGGCGTAGCTTGTGTACCTGAGAGGTACAATGAAAAAAGGCTCGACAATTGGCTGGCGATACTATTGTTATTCTCTCCAGATTTTTCTGTTTCAGCAAAGCGAAGGATTAGTTCAGCTGCGCGATCAAAGTACTGATCATCATATGCAATCTTTCTAAGTAGTCGAACAATAACGGAGAAATTCTGATTATTTCGCGAGCAAAATTCTTGGATTTCCGATGCATTGTCGATAGCAGCTAAAACTGCATCCGGAAAAACAGGGGCGATATGGCTTAAAGCCGTAAGTAACTCAGCATCACACACTGCAATATTGTGAAATGGCCCATCAACCTTCATCCATGTATACGCGAGTTTACGAGCTGGTTCAAAATCATGTAGATACCCTAATCGGTGAGCGCATGATTTGAATAGACGTAAATTATCACCCCTTAACAACTCTGCATTAATTTGGTCAGGATTGATGTTTTGAAGTGCTCTTCGTGCAAGACGATTAGCTAACGCATGCGGCAAAACTGCTCTCCAATTTCCTCGCTGCTGTGAGAGCTGTCTCCGCAGTAACTCTGCATGGTTACGATTTAACTTGTTGCGCTCTAACCCGCCAATTTTAGAAAGAGCGCATAATTCATTATTGAAATCTTTCGTGCTTACGTTAAAGGAATAAACTAGCGATAATACCTCTGCACTTTCAAGTAAACTTTCAGCAGCCCCTTTTCTTTGATTAAATAGCCTCTGAAACAACTCTTCATCAGAAAACTTTGCCAACGTCTCATCTGAATCTACTCGACTTGCCAATGCAATAGCAACACGTGCATTCCCCCCAGAAAACTCTGCAATTTTATCGGCGTTCACACGCCCTAGAGACGAGAATCTTTTTTGAATAAGCTTGGAAACAGTCTGCTCACTTGAGGGCTCAATATGTATTACTTCCGTTTCTTCTGGGCGATCATCCGAAATGTCATATTCAATAGTAAGAAGGCTTAATTTCGCTTGATTTGATGATACTTGCTTTTGCAGTCTCCTATGAACATCTGGCGGGCAATTATCCAGAACCACATAGCATGAAAAATCATTAGCTATTAAATATGAAACAAGCTCAGATGCTGTTGGGGATAGATCGTCACCAAGATCTGCATAAATTACATTTGCTTCCGGCAGCGGTTTTTCGCATACACCATCTTCAAAAAGTGCTTGAGCAAAGCGTGTTTTTCCAACTCCAGAAAGACCGGTTATTCGAACTACTGAACCTGCTTTAAGTAATCTTTCACGTACAAGCCTGATTCCATCAGAAATAGCTACAGGTGTCGTTTGGGGAGAATTTACATCGATAACGCAGGGATGCTCGTCTAATAAAAACGCATCATCTTGATCTGCCGGGGTAGCGGTCCACTTCCCAAAAGGAACCCATCCAGCTAGAGGCTTCCCCAGTCTAGAGCGAACCCATAAGGCAACGCCAGGAAACTGCCTCAGCCATGCGCATAGTCGATCTCTTCCATAGAAATCGAGAAGAAGAGCATCACTATTTGGTAAATCTTCGAGGGCTGACTTCATACCAAGAATGCGTTCAGACAGCATTTTATCTGAGCAATCATCCCTGCCACTTACAATTACATAAGCGCCTTTTTTAGCTAACAAATCACTTATAACAGCTTTTACTTTTCCTTTTTCAAGCATTTCCTTTTTACAGGCAGCTTTACTCATACTGTTTTTCTTTACTTGATAACCAGTATTATCACGGCTTACAAAGCCTGGATTTGATAACGGGGCTGCATCAACAACTCGAACATCAAGGCCACCATCGGCAGCTTCTTGCGCACCACCCCACAGAACACAAAAAGGCTGAAGCTCTTGGCTAATTAATTCCGCTTCACACAATCTAGCAACCATTTCTCTTAGATCAGCATCACTAAGATTAGAAATATCAGATGGTTCAAGCTCAAAAAATATCATTAGGTTTACAATCACCTATGCTGCCAATTAATATGTGTAAAACTGAAAGGTCGTATAATGCCGAAGCTCAGTTGCCGCCGGAGCGGCCGCAGGCCGCGAACGGAACCCGAAGCGCGGCAGCGCTTTGGGCGGTCAACTGCAGCGGATTGTTAGCTGCTTATCTAAAGCTTCCAGAATGAATGAGGCTCGCTCTTCAACATTACTACGCGGCACCTCCAAGGTTTCATACCCCCATTTCTGATACCACCTTTTCATAATTTCAAAAACCTCAGCAGCCTGCTCAAATGTCTGGTCACGCTCTGAATCGGTGCCATAGATCTCTTCCCACGGAGGTAGAAGAAAAACAACTCTGTTGTAAGGGAAATTGCGAATGTATCGAGCAGCTTCATCGTGTTTTAGTGCGTTCTCCGCATTGAGCATATACAGCGCGTCTAAGATACCTCGGTCAAAGAACGTTGGGCGAACACTGGTATCTACGGCCCGATACTTTTCGATATCCGTACTCAGGATCTCATGGGCAAAGGAGACGGGCTCCGGCCGAGGCGACAACCCCGCCGCCAACCGTTCCTTGATTATCCTCCGGGCAGACTCTGGCGCAAAACTGTATCCACGCTCCGCTAGAGCAGTAAGAATAGTTGTTTTACCGCCGCCTGGGCCGCCGGTGACTACGAATCGATAGTTCATTTGACCCCTAACAGGTATTAGGCCGCCGGCTCGAATATCCAATGAACGCGCCAGCGTCCTATCACTTTGGTTTAGTTTTAATAACTCATAATAAAATCAGAAATTTCAACCGGTTACAAACCATTGGCGATTATCTGTCCCCGCTTCGCTTGACTTCCTCATTTCCCAATCACCATGATACTGTCCATAAGGACAGCAAAAGAGAGAGCGGCCATGCACAAGGATCGTGACGGGCAACCCAGGCTTCGTGATCAATTTCGTGATGCCATTCGTGTACGCCATTACAGCCCCCGGACCGAGAAGACGTATTGGTACTGGATTCGCTATTTCATCCGGTTTCATCAATTGCGGCATCCCTCGGAAATGGCGGAGCCGGAGGTCTCGGCCTTTTTAAGCTGGCTTGCCACCAAGAGGAACGTGGCGGCCGCCACGCAGAATCAGGCGTTGAACGCGCTCGTCTTTCTTTATCGCCATGTTATCAAGGCGCCGCTTGGCGAGCGGCCGTTTGTAGCGGCAGCGGACCAGCGTTTAGATAGCAGCACACTGTGGTATCTTGCCTCAATTGTGGCATTTCGCTACAATTCGGCAAAACCTCTAGGAGGGCATTAGCATGGCGACTAACAGCATACGCTTAGACCAGAGTCTTATCGAAAAAGCCACTATTATAGCCAAAGCGCTTAACCGAACGCCTCCCAAGCAAATCGATCACTGGGCAAGAATAGGTGAAATCATGGAAGACAATCCTGATTTGCCTTATGAGTTTGTCAAGCAGGCGATAATTCCAAAAGCAGAGCGAGAAGCCGGGAAGTTCGAGGTCTACGATTTTGGCTAAAGCCACCAGAGTCTTACAGACCCCGACCTTTAAGAAGGCCGTTAAGAAACTTAAAGCCAATCAGAAAAAAGATCTCGACGCGGCCATCAAGGACTTGATGGCCGACGCGACTCTTGGGGAGCAAAAAAAGGGAGATCTTTCATTCTTGCGCGTACACAGATTCAAAATGAACAAGCGATTGACTTTGCTTGGATACAGTTTTGATGATGGAGCCCTCGTTCTCGAACTCATGGCCTTAGGATCCCACGAAAACTTTTATCGTGACGTCAAGCGACGCAAGTAGGTTTAACGAACGTCATGCAGGCCAGCGCGAGCCCAACACTTAAGGGCGCGTTTTTTCTGGCCCTTGTTATTGCTCAAGGCACGCCTTGATTACGGTGTGTGGCCCTTTCAAATTCACTGACGTTCATGACAACACGACTCTCGATCAAGTCCTGCCTCTTGCCTGTGAGAACTACGGATTAAGGCGCCAGCCGCTCCCTTTCCCAACCCCCGCCTTCACGACGATATCGAAACCGGTCATGCAACCGGCTGGGCCGCCCATGCCAGAACTGAATCTCTTCCGGAACGATCCGGTAGCCGCCCCAGCTTTCCGGCATCGGCACCGGTTCGCCCTCGGCGATTTCGGCGGCCAGCTTTTCCATTGCCTGTTCCAGTTGCTCGCGGCTGGCGGGGCGGCTTTGCGGGGAAATGGCGGCGCTGAGCTGGCTGCCGCGGGGGCGGGAGACGAAGTAGTCGCGGGATTGTTGGGCAGGAATCTTTTCGGCGCGGCCGGCGACGGTGAGCTGGCGGTCCAGGGCCGGCCAGAACATGACGAAGGAGACGTTGGCGTTGGCAGCGATGTCGTCGCCTTTGCGGCTGTCGTAGTGGGTAAAGAAGGTGAAGCCGCCGTCTTCGATGCCTTTGAGCAGCACCACGCGGCTGGAAGGCCGGCCGGCGGCGTTGACGGTGGCGAGGGTCATGGCATTGGCGACGGGCAGGCCGGCGTCGATGGCTTCGTCCACCCAGAGCCGCGCCTGTTCCAGCGGGTCGCTGTTCAGGGCCGCTTCGGTCAGGCCCTTGGCGTGGTATTCCTGGCGTACGTCTTTCATGGGAGCCCTTGTCCGTTGGTTCTTGGTGTGGGGGATTGTAGCGGAAATCGCGTTCCGGGCTGCAAGCTGCAAGCGGCAAACCGAGACGGCCACAGGCCGCGGCAGAGCCTCTCGGTCACGACCTTTGAACTTTTAACTTTCAACTTTGAACTGGTCGTCGCCGGCACGGCGTCCGCCGCCGCGCAATCCTTACTTGTAGCTTGCCGCTTGCAGCTTGAAGCCGCCACCCTGAAACTGCCCAACCATGACCTTAGACACTTCTTCCCTCAACAAATCCCGCCATGATTTCTCCGGCCGCGACAGCGTCTGGCTGTTCGGCTATGGCTCGTTGATCTTCAAGGCGGATTTTCCTTATCTGGAGCGGCGGCCGGCGAGCATTCGCGGGTGGGCACGGCGGTTCTGGCAGGGGTCGCACGATCACCGGGGCACGCCGGAAGCGCCGGGTCGGGTGCTGACGCTGATCGAGAGCCCGGGCGCGGTGTGCGCGGGCATGGCGTATCGGGTGGCGCCGGCGGTGTTCGATCATCTGGATGTGCGCGAGAAGAACGGTTATTTGCGGTTTTCCACGCCGATGGCCTTCACGGATGGCGGCCACGAAGAGGGCCTGGTGTACATCGCCACCGAGGACAACGCGGCCTTTCTGGGCGGCGCGCCGGACGCGGACATCGCCGCGCAGATCGCCGCCAGCCACGGCCCCAGCGGCGCCAACCGGGATTACCTGCTTGAGCTGGCGGCGGCTTTGCGTGAGCTGGGCGCCGAGGATGAGCATGTGTTCGGTTTGGAGGCGTATTTGTTGCGGCTGTAGTTCAGCCGCGATTCAGGATACAGGATGAAGGATACAGGGGCGGACAAGGGCTCTGCCGGCTCCACGGTCGTGCCCGCGTTTCACGCCTTAATCATGGGCTCTTCGCGGATTGGCGGGAACAGTTCAGCACCGTCCGGCTGCGCCGGAGTCGGGTTGAGCCTGGAGCTGGCACTGTCTTTTGTGGGAGCGGTCCTTGACCGCGAATGGGCCTTGCCAGGTCTTGCCTCGCCTTCGGCTCGGTTCGCGGTCAAGGACCGCTCCCACAGCGGCTTCGTTGCTTGGCAGGGGTAAACCTGCCATTCAGCCGCGAGTCAGCATCAGTGCCGGTTGCGCATTTGCCGGGGCGTTTCGCCGAACCAGCGCTGGAAGGTGCGGCTGAAATTGGAGGGGTCCTGGTAGCCGAGGCGCTCGGCGATGCGTTCCACCGGCAGGGCGGTTTCCAGCAGGTACCAGGCGGTCAGTTCCTGGCGCACGTCGTCGAGCAGTTCCTGGTAGCTGGTGCCTTCGGCTTTCAGTTTGCGGATCAGGGTGCGCGGCGACATGGCGAAGTGGTCGGCGACCCATTCCAGGCCGGGGTAATCGCCGTCGCGGTCGAGCAGGATCACGCCGATGCGCTGGCTGAGCGGGCCGCCGCTCTGGATTTGTTTGAGCTGGTGTTCGCAGTCGCGCACGGCGCTGCGGTGCAGGGTCGGGTCGGCGGTCAGGCAGGGGGTGTCGAGCACGCTTTTCGGCAACGTGATGGTGAGGCGCTCGGCGCCGAACGTCACCGGGCAGCCGAGCCGTTGCTGGTATTCGCTGGCCCAGGGCGGCGCCGGGAACGGCAGGGTGACGCGGGCGTCGCGCAGGCGCCGCGAGGTGACGGTGTCGACCAGGTGAAAGTAGGTGGCGAGAATCGAGCCACCGGTGAATTCGCGCATTTCCGCCAGATCCACCTCTTCACGCAGGGTCAGCTGGCATTCGGTATCGCTCTCTTCGAAGTCCACGCTGACCAGTTGAAAGCGCACGCCGACAAAGCGGCTGACCACGCGCAGCACGGTGCGCAAATCCGGGGCGGAGATCACCGCGTAGCCAAGCGGCCCATGGGCGGACACCGAAGTGGCGCCGCCAATCTCCAGGCCGATCCAGGGCTGGCCGGTGAGGTCCACGGCGCGCCGCACCAGCCGCGACATCTGCTCCAGGCTCAGGTAACGGTGCTCGCCGAGCAGTTGCTCCCAGTGCAGGCGGGTGCCCTTGAAGATCACTGCGTTTTCAAAGCCTTTCTGGTGCAAATGGGCGCACAACAGCCGGGAATAAACCGGATGCACAGCGGGGCGGAGCCGATCGGTAACCTGGACGCTCATGGCGGGCTCTTGTTGTTAGTGGCCCAAGACGTCGGGCCGGTGAAGACGGAACCAGGGCCAGCTTAGCGCCAAAACGGGCTTCCGCGCCTGTCACTTTATGACGATTTATTGCCACCTTTGACGGTGCCGCCGGGCCGGCGCGGGAGACATGCTGTTTCCATCGCCCATAACAGCAAAACAGCGACCGAGGTGTGTATGAGCAAGGCAGGCGTTTTCATCGGCCCCTCCGGGGTCGTTTATCGGGACCGTAAACGGCGTCTATGGTTTTCCTCGCTGTTCGTGCCCGCCATTGTGTTCGCCGGGCCGGCGCTGTATTTCGCCACCGGCAATGCCCTGACCCTGTGGCTGCCGCTGGCGTTCTACTATCTGACCGTGCCGGTGCTGGACATGCTGATCGGCGAAGACACCAGCAACCCGCCGGAAGAGGTGGTGCCGCAGCTTGAGGACGACCCCTACTACCGCTGGATTCTCTACGCGCTGGTGCCGCTGATCTGGGGCGCCTGGTTCTATGGCGCCTGGTTCGTGGGCACCCAGGATCTGCCCTGGCACGGTGTGCTGGCGATGGTCTATCTGATTGGCGGCACCTGCGGCGTGGGCATCAACCTGGGCCATGAGCTGGGCCATAAGAAAGGCAAGGGCGAGCGCTGGCTGGCCAAGTTCGTGCTGGCGCCGTGCGCCTATGGGCATTTCTTTATTGAACACAACAAGGGCCACCACAAGGACGTGGCCACCCCGGAAGACCCCGCTTCGTCACGGATGGGCGAAAGCATCTGGAAATTCGCCCTGCGCGAGCTGCCCGGCGCCGCCAAGCGTGCCTGGCGCCTGGAGAAAGACCGCCTCAATGCCCAGGGCAAATCGGTGTGGTCCCTGGAAAACGAGATCATCCAGCCGGCGATCATCACCGCCGTGGCCTGGGGCACCGTGCTCGCCGTGTTCGGCATCGGCCTGCTGCCCTATATTCTCGGCACCGCGTTCTGGGGGGCGTTCCAACTGACCTCGGCCAACTACATCGAGCACTATGGCCTGCTGCGCCACAGGCGCGCCAATGGCCGCTACGAGCGCACCCAGCCCTACCACAGCTGGAACAGCAACCACATGTTCTCAAACTGGGCCACCTTCCACCTGCAGCGCCACTCCGATCACCACGCCCACCCGACCCGGCGCTACCAGAGCCTGCGCCATTTCGAGAATCTGCCGGAACTGCCCAACGGTTACTTCGGCATGTTCCTGGTCAGCTATTTTCCGCCGCTATGGTACCGGATCATGGACAAACGCCTGCTCGAACACGCCGGCAACGACGCCCGCAACATCAACTTCGACCCCGCCAAGCGGGACACGTTGATCCGCAAGTACGGCATTCAACACGGCGACGCGCCGCCGAAGGTCGCCGCCTGAGGCGGCGCTGCAAGCTGCAAGCTGCAAGCTGCAAGCTGCAAGCTGCAAGCCAGAAAAGGATCGCGGCCCGGCAAAGCGGGCCAGGCCCTTCTGGAGGTGTTTTTGTAGCTTGTAGCTTGCGGCCTGAAGCTTGTAGCATCCGTTAATGCCCACAGACACCCACTTCTACGAACCCGCCAACGGCCATGGCCTGCCTCATGATCCGTTCAACGCCATGGTGGCGCCGCGGCCGATTGGTTGGATTTCCTCACAAAGCCGCGATGGCGTGCTAAATCTGGCGCCGTACAGTTTTTTTAACGGCTTCAACTACCACCCGCCGATCATCGGCTTCTCAAGCGTGGGCTATAAGGACAGCGTGCGCAACATCGAGCAGACCGGTGAATTCGCCTGGAACCTGGCCACGCGGGCATTGGCGGAGCGCATGAATCAAAGCTGCGCCATGGTCGGCCCGGAGGTGGACGAATTCGAGCTGAGCGGCCTGACGCCGGAGCCTTCAAGGGTGATCGGCGTGCCCCGTGTTCAGGAGACGCCGGTGTCGTTCGAGTGCAAGCTGACCCAGGTGCTGCGCCTGAAAACCGCCGCCGGTGACGACGTGGATACCTGGGTAGTATTCGGCGAGGTGGTCGGCGTGCACATCGCCAAGCACCTGTTGAAAGACGGCATCTACGACACCGCCGCCGGCGAACCGATTCTACGCGGTGGCGGCCCGGCGGATTACTTCGGCATCACCGACAACGAAAAATTTCTCATGCGCCGTCCGACAAAAGACCAGTGAAAGGTTAAAAGTTAAAAGTTGAAACGCGGTGATTTCCTTGCCGGCGGTACGGCCGTGCCCGCGCCTTTAACTTTCAACTTTTAACTTTCTCCGTTTTCAATTTTTTCCGACAACAAATACCCCTCGAGAACATCCCGCACCACCTCCGCGTACTGATTCACACAGACCTTCTGTTCCCGGTATTTGCCGCGCTTGAGGTACCAGTCTTGCAACATGGCTTTGGTGAGCGAAGCGGTGAGCCGGGCGTTGACGTCGCGGAACACGCCGGCGGCGACGCCCTGGTCGATGATGTCCCGGAAGATGCCTTCCACTTCCCGTTCGATGGCGATGGCGTCAAGGCGCTCTTTTTCGGGAAGACTTTTGGTTTCCATGTAGGAGAAGTAAAACCAGGCGCGCATCAGCTCACTGAGATACAGGTGCGCCTGGATAGCCGTAAGCAGCTTTTCGCGGGGGTCTTGCACCCGTTCGGTGTAGCTGAGCAGGGTGCGCCGGGTGAGCATGAAACCATGGCTCTGGATCAGGTTGAGCAAGTCACCTTTATTTTTGATGTAGGCGTACAGCCCGCCCATGCTCAGCCCCGAGTCGGCGCACAGGTCGCGCAGCGACATGGCGTGAAAGCCCTTGGAGTTGGCCAGACGCAGGGTGGAGTCGATCAGCTTCGCCAGATTCCTGACCGCCACCGCTTCTTTTTTAATGCGGATGTGGTCGCGGTTCTGGCGGAACAGCTCCTTGCAGATGTCTTCCTTGGAGAGGCGCAGATCGATCTTGAAGGCCTCGTAATCAGTAATCATGGTCGTGGTTCGGGCAGGCAGTGGGCAGGCGGCGCCGGCGGGCGCCGTTCGGGCCGGGCAGTATAAACCGTGAACGCGGCCCTGGCCCGGGCATCGTCAGGCCACCGACAGATAGCGCTGTTGGGTGGCCACGTCGTCGCGCAGTTCGGCGCTGCCGGCTTCGTGAACCACCACGCCCTTTTCAAGAATATAGGCGCGCTGGGCGTGCTTGAGCGCGAAATGCACGCTCTGGTCGGTGAACACAATGGTGGTGGTGGCGGCGAGCGCATCGATCAGCGCGCCGATCTGTTTGACGATCACCGGCGCCAGGCCCTCGTTGGGTTCATCCAGCAGCAGCAGGCGCGGTTCAATCATCAGCGTGCGCGCCACCGCCAGCATCTGTTGCTGCCCGCCGGAGAGGGTGCTGCCGTCCTGGTCCGCCAGTTCGGCGAGCATCGGGTATTCGTCGAAGATCCGCGCCACGCTCCAGCGCTTGTCGCCATCCACGCCCTTGCGCTCGGCGACCTCCAGATTCTCGCGCACGCTCAGGCCGGGAAAGATGCGGCGGTCTTCCGGCACATAGCCGATGCCCAGGCGGGCGATGCGGTGTGGCGGCTGGCCGGTGATGTCCTGGCCGCGCCAGGTGACGGTGCCCTGGCGCGGCGGGGTCAGCCCGATGATGCTCTTCAGGGTGGTGCTTTTGCCGGCGCCGTTGCGGCCCAGCAGGCACACCGTTTCGCCTTCGCTGAGCGACAGCGTTACCCCCTGCAGGGCCTGGCTTTCACCGTAGTAGGTGTGAATGTCGTTCAGTTCAAGAATCATTGCGGCGCCTCCTGACTCAGGCTTTCCTGATCGTCGTCGTCTTCGCCCAGGTAGGCTTTCCTCACCTCCGGGTGGCGGCGCACTTCCTCCGGCGTGCCGGCCACCAGCGCCTTACCACGGTGCATCACCAGAATCCGGTCGGCGAGGCTGAACACCACCTCCATATCGTGCTCGGTGATCAGAAAGGTGTAATCGCCGCTGTCGGCCAGGGATTTCACCAGGGCGGTGACACGGCGGGTTTCTTCCGGGGTCATGCCGGCGGTGGGTTCATCCAGCAACACCAGTTTGGGGCGAGTGGCCAGCACCACGGCGATTTCCAACAGACGTTTGTCGCCGTAGCTGATCACCCCGGCGCGGCGCGCGGACAGCTCGCCAATGGAAAGGCGCTCCAGCAAGGATTCGGCTTCCTCCTGGATCGGCCGATTTCGCGACGCGAGATTGAACCAACGACGGCTGTGGTGATGGAACGCGGCCAGCGCCACCTCGACGTTCTCGCGCACTGTCATCTCGGTGAAGATGTTGTTGATCTGAAACGAGCGCGACACCCCCAGCCGGCTGATGCGGTGCGGTGGCTGACCAGTGATGTCGCGTCCGTTCAGCAGAACCTGGCCGGCGCTGGGCGTCATGCGCCCGGAGACCATGTTGTAGAAGGTGGTTTTGCCGGCGCCGTTGGGGCCGATAATCGCCACCGTCTCACGGGCCGGCACGTCCAGGTCGATGCCGTCCACCGCGGCGACGCCGCCAAAGTGTTTGCTCAGCGAGCGGATGCTCAATAGGGGCTCATTCATCGTTGCCGCTCCTGCCACCAGTCGAGAAAGGTGCCGAGCACGCCCCGGCGGAAAAACATCACCATCAATGCCAACACGATGCCCAGCACCAGCATCCAGGCGTGGGTGATGCTGGTGATCCAGGTTTCCAGAAGAATAAAGATCGCCGAGCCCACGAACGGGCCGAGAAAATAGCCGGTGCCGCCGAGAATCGACATCAGCACCGGCTCCGCGGAGGTAGACCAGTGCAACATCTCCGGGCTGGCCACGCGCAGAAACGGGGCCATCAAACCGCCGGCCAGGCCGGCGAAGCCACCACCGATGGTAAAGGCGGCCAGCCGGTATGCGCGCACGTTCAAGCCACAGAAAGACACCCGCTCCGCGTTCTGGCGAATCGCTTGCAGAATCATGCCGAACGAGGAGCGGCCGATCAGATACAGCAACGCCGAGGCCAATACCACGATCACCAGAACCACGTGGTAATAGACCGCCGGATTGCCCAGGGTGAGCGGCAGGCCGAGGCCGAATTCACCCACCGTGAAACCGGCGATGCCATCGCTGCCGTTGGTCACCGAGCGCCACTGGTGGGCAATGGAAAACACCATCATGCCAAACGCCAGGGTGAGCATGGCGAAGTACACTTCGTTGAGGCGCACGCTGAGAAAGCCGATCACCAGCGCCAGCAACGCGCCGAACACCACCGAGGCGATCAGGCAATAGACCAGTGGCCATTGCAGGTGAAGCAACAGCATGGCGGTGGCGTAGCTGCCAATGCCGAAGAAGGCGGCATGGCCAAAACTGAGCATGCCGGTGTAGCCGAAAATCAGATTAAAGCTGGCCGCGAACAGCCCCATGATGAGAATTTCGGTGGCGATAAAAATATAAAAATACGGCGTGAACCAGGGCAGCAGTACCAGGCCTGCCAGCACCACCACGAACACCGCCATCAGGATTGCGTTTTTCATACCCCGGCCCCCTTGCCCATGATGCCAGTGGGCTTGATCAGCAAGATCAGCGCCATGCCCACGAACGGCAACAACATGTTGATGCCGGGCAGATAACGGCCGCCGAAGCCGTGGATCAGCCCCAGCACCAGGGCGCCAATCAAGGCCCCGGGGAAGCTGCCGAGACCGCCGATCACCACCACGATGAACGACTCGATGATGATCTTGTCGCCCATGCCGGGGTCGATGGCGCGCATCGGTGCCGCCACCACGCCGCCGATAGCGGCCAGCCAGGCGCCAAAGGCGAACACCCCGGTGACCACCCTTTTGGTATTGATGCACAACGCCTCGGCCATCTCCCGATCCAGCGCGGCGGCGCGCATGATCTTGCCGGCGCGGGTGCGGTTGAACAAAAACCACAAGCCGGCCAGCAGCACCAGGCCGACCACGATTACGAACAGGCTGTAGGTGGGATAGCTGGCGCCGAACACATGAACGGTACCTTGCAGCAGCGCCGGCGGCTCAACCACATGGATGCCCGAGCCCCATAGGGAGCGCACCGACTCATTGATAATCAGCAACAGCGCGAACGTCAGCAGCAGGCTGTCGGCCACGTCGCGCTGGTAGATAAAGCGCAGCACCAGGCGATCAATCAGCACCGCCACCGCCGCCACCACCAGTGGCGCCACGATCAGCGCCACCCAGAACGGCATGCCGAGCAGGTTGATCAGGCTGTAGGCCAGATAGGCGCCCAGCATATACAAAGCGCCGTGGGCGAAGTTGATCACGTTGAGCACGCCGAACACGATATTCAGGCCCACCGCGATCACGAAAAGAAGCAAACCGATATCGAGGCTGTTAAGAAAAGCCGCGCCGATGCCAGACATGGCACCTCCGTTACCTGGTCAGGAAAGCCGGAGGCGTTGATGGCCGTGCCATCAACGCCGTGGGTGTCGCGCGGGTTACAGCTTGCAGCCGGTTTCCGCCACGCTGCGCGAGATCTTTTCGCCGTCGAAAAGGCGCAGGTCTTCCAGGTCGCGAATGCCGTCTTCCTCGTCCATGGCGCCGGCGCGGCCGACGTTCGGCCCGACCAGGGCCTGATGGTCGCCTTTACGGAAAGTGATGGTGCCGTTGGGGGCGTCCAGGCTCATGCCATCCAGTGCCGCCGCGATTTTGTCGCCGTCGTCGGCGCTGCCTGCTTTCTCGATGGCTTTTTTATAGGCGTACACGGCGGCGTAGGCGCCTTCCGCGTTGTAGCTGGGCGGCACGCCATAGCGGTCTTTGTAGGCGGCAACGAAGTGTTTGTTCTGCTCATTATCAAACGCTTTATACCAGTAGCGGGTGGAAAGCCACACGCCCTCGGGCATCTGCTCGCCCAGCGCGGAGAGCACTTCGGTGGCGGCGCCAACGGTGAAGATGATTTGCATGTCCTTTTCAAAGAAGCCCAGGTTGTTGGCCTGGCGGACGAAGTTGACCAGGTCGCCGCCCCACACCGAAATCAGCACGCCATCCGGTTTGGCCGCCATCACGCCGTTGATAAACGGGGTGAAGTCTTCCGCGCCGAAACGGGGAAAGGCGGTGTCCTTGAGCAGTTCCACATCCGGGTTGATCTTCTTCAGGGCGTTGCCGAAATATTCCCAGGACTGGTGACCGAAGGCGTAATCCGGGCCGATGGTGGTCCAGCGTTTGGCGCCGGTTTCCGCCGCCACCGAGGCCAGCGCGTTCATGTTCTGCGCCACGTTATTGCTGATCCGGTAGGTGTAGGCGTTGCACAGGCTGCCGGTGGCGTCCGGAGTGGCGGCGTGGGTAATGATCAGCGGCTTTTTCAACTCCGGCATGATCGGCACCAGCCCCTGGGCGACGCCCGAGCTGTCCAGCCCCAGCAAACCGCTGACCTGATCCTGGTAGACCAGTTTGCGGGCCGCCTGAATGGCGGTGGACGCCTTGCCCTGGCTGTCTTCGATCACCAGTTCCAGATCGCGCCCCATCACCCCGCCGCTGTCGTTGATTTCGTCGATGGCCAGGTCAATGCCCTGGCGGGCGAACTTGCCATAATTGGCGGCGCTGCCGGAGAGAATATGAATGGCGCCCAGGCGGATCGGCTCATCCGCCGCCCAGGATGGCGTGGCACTGATGCCCACGGCCATGACCAGTGCACTCAGTAGTGTTCCTCGCTTGAACGATTTCATGCCGGAGTCCTCTTTGTGTGCTGTTGTTATGATGATGTGTTGTTGGTCGGGCCGGTCCGGTCGCGCAGCACGTTCTTGCGCACCTTACCGGTCACGGTTTTTGGCAACTCGCCGAACACCACTTTCTTGGGCACTTTGAAGCCCGCCATGTGGGTGCGACAAAATTCGATCAGGGCGCGCTCATCGCCGGGGCCGTCATCGCGCAGTTGTACGAACGCACAGGGCACCTCGCCCCATTTGTCATCGACCATCGCCACCACCGCCGCTTCGCTGACCCGTGGGTGGCGATAGAGAATTTCCTCCACTTCCAGGCTGGAGATGTTCTCGCCGCCGGAAATAATGATGTCCTTGGCGCGGTCCTTGATCTCGATGTAGCCGTCCGGGTGCATCACCGCCAAGTCGCCGGTGTGGTACCAGCCGCCTTCGAACGCCTCGGCGGTGGTCTCCGGGTTTTTCAAATAGCCTTTCATCACGGTATTACCGCGCAGCTGTATCTCGCCCAGGCTGATGCCATCGGCGGGCAGCGCCTGGCCACTTTGTGGATCGGCGATGCGGGCCTCATCGATGGCGAAATTGATCACCCCCTGGCGGGCCATTTTTTCCGCCAGCGCGTCGTTTTCCAGGTGCGCCCAATTCGCCTGCGGCACGCACAGGGTGGAGGGCCCGTAGGTTTCGGTGAGGCCATACAGGTGGGTAATGCGGAAGCCGATTTCGCTGGCCTTGCGAATCACCGTGCTGGGCGGCGCCGCGCCGCCCAGGGCAAAACGCGCCGGCGCGCTGAGCGTTTTGCCCTGGGCACCGAGGTCGTTGATCAGGGTGTTCATCACCACCGGCGCGCCGCACAGATGGGTCACGCCATGGCGTTCGATGCGCTGGTAGATCAGATCGCTGTCGATCCGCCGCAGGCACACATGGGTGCCGCCCACCGCGGTGATCGCCCAGGTGTAGCCCCAGCCGTTGCAATGGAACATGGGCAGGGTCCACAGATAAACGGTGTCGGCGCTCATCTCGAAGGCCATGGCGTTGCTCATCGCCGCCAGCCAGGCGCCACGGTGGTGATACACCACGCCCTTGGGATTGCCGGTGGTACCGGAGGTGTAGTTCAGGGTGATCGCCTGCCATTCGTCCGCCGGCCAGAGCGGCTCGGCACTGGCCTCGGCGCCTTGCAGAAGGGCTTCATAGCTGATGTCCGCCAGCCCGCCGGAGGCGCCATGGTCGCGCTCGATGGCCACCAGCCTGGGCCTCTGGCTGACACTGCTCAGTGCCTGCTCCACCACCGCTTCGTACTCGCTGTCGTAACACAGCACGCGCGCTTCGCCATGCTCAAGAATAAAGCCCAGGGTGGCGGCATCCAGGCGTGTGTTCAGGGCATTCAACACCGCCCCCGCCATCGCCACGCCGTAGTGCGCCTCCAGCATTTCATGGCTGTTCGGGCACAGCACCGCCACGGTGTCGGCGTCTTGCACGCCCAGCCCTCCGAGGCCGGCGGCCAATTGGCGGCAACGCGCCAGCAGGGTGCGGTAATCGAATTGTCGGTCGTCGTCGATCACCGCGATCTTGTCCGGGAACACGGCGGCGGAGCGGCGCAAAAAGGCCAGCGGTGTCAGCGGCGAATGGTTGGCGGCGCTCTGGGGCAGATCCTGCTCGTACTTGTTGGTCATAAACCATCCCGATCGGCGGTGCGGCGGCCGGTCGCCGGAGCATTATTGTTGTCGCACGGGCCTCTTTGAGCTGGGCCACCCCAAAAATATAGCGAGCGCTCGAAATATTAAGTATGCGACTTTAGTCGCATACCGGTCGGGTGCTGCCAGATTGCCGGCGATCTGCCACCATGGCGGCCCTTTGGCCTGCTTCTCCCTGCCCATGGACAACCTGCCCTGCCCTTGCCAATCCGGCTTCGGCTATGCCCGCTGCTGCCAACCGCTGCACCAAGGCCAGCCGGCAGCCACTCCGGAAGCGCTGATGCGTTCGCGCTACAGCGCCTTCGTGCTTAACCACGGCGATTACCTGCTCGCCAGCTGGCACCCGGACACCCGGCCGGCGTCGCTGAACCTGGACGACGGTGGCCAATGGCTGGCGTTGGAGGTATTGGAAAGTGACGAAAGCGGCGAGAGTGGTCGGGTCCACTTCCGCGCCACCTGCAAAGAGGGGAACGGCTTCGCGGTGCTGGAAGAGCGCTCCCGTTTCGTGCGCGAATATGACCGCTGGTTCTACCTGGACGGCGAGCACACCGTCACGCCGCTCAAGCCAGGCCGCAACGACCTCTGCCCCTGCGGCAGCGGCCGTAAATTCAAGAAGTGCTGCGCCTGAGCCAAAAGCAGCGACCGTGCTGGAAAACTGAATAACCACCGCGGCTCTTAGCCGGTCCGGCCGGCGGCTCCATGCCCCAAGCCGCGCTCAGGCAGCGTCGAAATCAATCCGTTCCACGCCGTCCAGATTCACTGCCTGGCGAGCCACCCAGAGATCATGGGCATCCTGCATCGCCAGCCAGCTTTCCGGCGTCCTGCCCAGCGCTTTGGATAGCCGTAATGCCATTTCCGGGCTGATCCCACTGTTGCCCTTGAGAACCCGCGACAGCGTGGACGGTGACACCGCCAATTTGACCGCGAGCTGGCGCGCGCTCAGCCTGAATGGGGTCATATAAACATCGCGAATGAACTCGCCGGGATGAGGAGGGTTGTGCATCTTCATCAGTGATAGTCCTGGTAATCCAACACGAAGGCGCTGCCATCCCTGAATTCGAAGGTCAGCCGCCAGTTTCCGTTAACGCGGACCGACCAACGGCCTTTCTCGCGTCCTTTCAGCGAGTGCAGGTGGAAACCGGGGATGTTCATGTCATCAACCGTCACGGCGGTATCCAGCGCCGCTAATTGCATACGCAAGCGCTTGGCGTGCCGCGGCTGGATTCCCGCCGTGCTGCCGCCGAGAAAGAACCGCTGCAATCCTTTGTGGCGGAACGTCTTGATCATGAGCGAAATATAGCGCGTTGCGCACCGCGCATCAATTGGTGCTTAGGGAACCTCTGAATATAGCTCCCTGATGGTTCTGCGGGGAGTTGTTCAGAGGTTCCTTAACTTTTCTCTTTCCTCTTCTCCATCTGATGCCGGTCTTCGGTCAGGCCGATCTGCCAATAACCGCTGGCATAGAGCCGTCCGCGCTCAACCTGATGCTCTTCGTTCAGGTACCGGCGAACAGCGCGGACCGAGCCGCTCTCCCCAGCCACCCAAACCGCCGGCGATCCGGCCAGCCAGGGTTGCGCCAGTACTGCATTCACCAATGTCAGCGAGGCAATTTGCGGGGATCGGTTGACGCACCAGCTTACTTTGATGCCCTCGGGAAACGGCAGGTCCTGCTGGTCCGCCGGGTCGAGAATTTCCAGCACCGCGTAACCCCTGGCGTGGGCCGGCAGACGTTCGATGTTGGCGCTGATCGCGGGCAGTGCGGACATGTCGCCAGCGAACAAAAACCAGTCCGCCTCGAAATCCACGAACTTGGGGGCGCCGGGCCCGGCGAAGCCGATGCGATCCCCGGGCCGGGCGTTCACGGCCCATTCCGAGGCGGGGCCGTGGGGTTCATGGAGCATGAAATCCACGCTGATCTCACCCCGGGCTTTGTCAAAATGGCGCAGGGTGTAAGTGCGCACTATGGGTCTGTCGTGCTCCGGGGTGTCGCCGTAGGGCGGCAGCGCGATGCGGGCCTGTCCCGGGCGGGGAATCAGCAGCTTGAAGTTGGCGCTTTCATGATCTTCAGGAAAATTACTGAGATCCTCACCGCCCAACACCACCCGCCGCATGTGCGGGGTGATATCGTGCGAGCGGATCACGTGCAGAATTCGGGGAGCCGGTCTGGCCATGGAATACCTCGTCGAGCGCGCTCGCCGGAGCGCGGCTTGTTGCTTACGGAAATTTAGTAGACAATATCAACCATAAATCCAATTAATTGATATTGTCAACCAAAAGGCAGGCACCCGTGGCCCACCCCGACAACGACATTCGCGACGTTCTCTGGCAACTCGCGTTTCAATTCAAACTCAGCACCAAAGCGGCCATCGCCGACGACAACCTGCCACTTAACGGCATGCACGTTCGTCTGCTGCGCCTGATCCGTACGCAACCGGACTGCACCGCCAACCAGTTGGCCAACCTCACCCGCCGCGACAAAGCGCAGATCACCCGGGTGCTCAAGGAACTGGACGGCATGGGCCTGATCCAGCGCGCCCCGCACCCGGACGACAAACGCAGCCAGATCATCTCCCTCAGCGCGCCGGGCCGCGCACTGATGAGAAAAGCCGAACACGCCCAGGAAAAAGTCAAAGCCACCCTGCTCAAAGGCCTCAGCCAGACCGAAATCGACGCCTTCCTCGCCACCGCCCGGCGGATGATCGATAACCTGGACCGGGAACAGGGCGGCCAAAGTTAAAAGTTAAAAGTTAAAAGTTAAAACGCGAATGAGGCCGTGCCAACCGATACGGCAGTGCCCGCGTTCATACCAGTGGTGTCCATTACGGGCCTGGCTGCTTGCGACCAACCCCCGACCTTTCCACACGCTCTTCCTTTCAACTTTCAACTTTTAACGTTCAACTCAAGATCCCCCACCGCTCTCAATCCCCTCCCAGCCCACGCAAAAAAAAAGGTTCTTCGCGCTTTAGCGGGAAGCGACTTTCCTGGATCGTGATTGGGT
>NZ_NMQZ01000059.1 GCF_002864685.1 Alloalcanivorax mobilis | reverse complement strand
AGGCGGCCGTACCGTTGGCGCCGGCGTGGTAGCGAAAATCGTCGAGTAATAGAGTAAAAGAGAGCCGAAGGCCTTGCCTTCGGCTTTTCTTGTCTCTATAATTCGCGCCCTCTTCTCCGGAATAACCGGTTTAGAGCGCGATCAACCGGGGCATCGTTCCCGGGCTTGTTTTGACAACCCTCCACCTTTCATGGGAAAGGATGGGCGGGCTTTTTGCCATCTGAAAGATGGTTCGAAACAGTCTGGAGTTTGTTAGCTATGGCTAACCAGAGAATTCGCATCCGTCTCAAGGCTTTTGATCATCGTCTGATTGATCAGTCTGCCCAGGAGATCGTGGATACGGCTAAGCGGACGGGTGCGCAGGTGACGGGTCCTATCCCCCTGCCCACACGTAAAGAACGGTTTACGGTGCTGACCTCTCCGCACGTTAACAAAGATGCGCGTGATCAGTACGAGATCCGCACCCACAAGCGGTTGGTGGACATCGTCGAACCTACGGATAAAACCGTGGATGCGTTGATGAAGCTCGATCTGGCCGCCGGTGTGGATGTGCAGATCAGCCTGGGATAACTGTCCCAAGTAGCTCGAAGGGGCGGTTCAACCGCGACAGGTTGTGAAGAGGTAAACAATGGCGATTGGTGTAATCGGTCGGAAATGCGGGATGACCCGGGTATTTACTGAGGAAGGCATCAGTATTCCGGTAACCGTAATTGAAGTGACCCCGAATCGGGTGAGTCAGGTCAAGACCGAAGAAACAGATGGCTACAATGCCGTGCAGGTGACGATCGGTGAACGCCGTGCAAGCCGGGTGACCAAGGCGCAAGCCGGTCATTTCGCGAAAGCGGGTGTTCAGGCGGGTCGTGGCGTGGGCGAGTTTCGTGCCGAAGCAGGTGATCTGCAAGCGGGCTCCGATATCACCCTCGAGGTGTTTGAAGCCGGTCAGGTCGTGGATGTGACGGGCACTTCCAAGGGTAAGGGTTTTGCCGGCGCCGTGAAGCGCTGGAACTTCCGCACCCAGGATGCCACCCACGGTAACTCCTTGTCCCACCGCGCGCCGGGTTCGATCGGTCAGAACCAGACCCCGGGCCGCGTATTCAAGGGCAAGAAGATGGCCGGTCACCTGGGCGCCGAGCGCGTAACGGTCCAGAACCTGGAAATCGTGCGTGTCGATGCGGAAAAGAATCTGTTGCTGGTTAAGGGTGCCATCCCCGGTGCGACCGGTGGTGACGTGATTGTGCGCCCGGCAGTGAAGGCGAAGGCCTGAAAGAGGAATAGAGGATGAATCTCAATACTGCCTCTGGAGGTACGGTTACTGTTTCTGAAGTCGCCTTCGGCAAGGACTTCAATGAGCCGCTGGTTCACCAGGTTGTGACCGCGTTTCTGGCTGGCGCCCGTCAGGGTTCCAAAGGTCAGAAAAACCGCGCTGCGGTAAGTGGCGGTGGTCGCAAGCCCTGGCGGCAAAAAGGAACAGGTCGGGCCCGTGCTGGTACTATCCGCAGTCCGCTGTGGCGTGGCGGCGGCAAGACGTTCGCCGCTGAGAATCGCGATTTTTCCCAAAAGGTGAATCGCAAAATGTACCGCGGTGCGCTGCGTTGCATTCTCTCCGAGCTGGTGCGTCAGGAGCGTCTGGTGGTGGTCGACGAATTTTCCGTCGACGAGCCCAGGACCAAGGTTGTTGCTTCCAAGCTGAAAGAGTTGGAGCTGAGCAGCGTGCTGATCGTCACCAGCGAGGTTGACGAGAATTTGTACCTGGCGGCGCGCAATCTGCCCAAGGTCGACATCCGCGAAGTAGGCGGTGTTGATCCGGTCAGCCTGATCGCTTTTGAGAAGGTGCTGGTTACCGTGCCTGCTCTCAAGCAGCTCGAGGAGTCGCTGGCATGAACAAAGAGCGTATTTTTACCGTGCTGCTTGCGCCGCATGTCTCTGAAAAAGCCACCATGGTTGGCGAACAGAGCAATGCCGTGGTCTTCAAGGTTGCCAAGGACGCGAACAAGCTGGAAATCAAAAAGGCCGTCGAGGCGCTTTTTGAAGTCAAGGTTGAGTCCGTGCGCACCAGCAATGTGAAGGGCAAGCAGAAGTTCTTCGGACGCGTGGCAGGCAAGCGTGCCAGCTGGAAGAAAGCCTATGTGTCGCTGGCCGAAGGCCAGGACATTGACTTTCTCGGCGCCGAGTAAGGGAGTAAGGAATCATGGCGATTGTGAAAGCTAAGCCGACTTCCCCGGGCCGCCGCTTTGTAGTCAAGGTGGTCCACGCGGACCTGCATAAAGGTGCTCCCTACGCGCCCCTGCTGGAAGCCAAGGCCAAGAATGGCGGCCGTAATAACAACGGTCGCATCACCACCCGTCATAAAGGTGGTGGCCACAAACAGAAGTACCGCGTGGTGGATTTCCGTCGCAATAAGGATGGCATCGTGGGTGAGGTCGAGCGCCTTGAATACGATCCCAACCGGTCGGCCCATATCGCGCTGATTAAATACCTGGATGGCGAGCGTCGCTATATTCTGGCGCCCAAGGCCCTGAAAGCCGGCGATCGTATCCAGTCCGGCGAAGATGCGCCCATCAAGGTGGGTAATGCTCTGCCGCTGCGTAATATTCCGCTGGGTTCCACGGTACATAACGTGGAAATGAAGCCTGGCAAGGGTGGCCAGCTGGCCCGTTCCGCGGGCACCTCCATTCAGGTGCTCGCAAAGGACGGACAGTATGTGACCCTGCGCCTGCGCTCCGGCGAGATGCGCAAAGTTCATGCGGATTGCAAGGCTACCATGGGTGAGGTTTCCAACAGCGAGCACAGTCTGCGTTCGCTGGGTAAAGCTGGCGCGACGCGCTGGCGGGGTGTTCGTCCGACCGTTCGCGGTGTGGCGATGAACCCGGTGGATCACCCTCACGGTGGTGGTGAAGGTCGTACCTCTGGTGGCCGGCATCCGGTTACACCTTGGGGCGTTCCCACCAAGGGCCACAAAACGCGTACCAACAAGCGCACCTCCAAGATGATTGTGCGCGACCGTCGTAAGTAAGGGATAGAGAGAGGTTCAGGCTGTGCCACGTTCACTGAAAAAAGGTCCGTTTCTGGATCACCACCTTTTGAAGAAGGTGGAAGATGCGGCCGAAGCCGGCTCCCGGAAGCCGATCAAAACCTGGTCCCGTCGCTCCATGATCATCCCGGAGATGGTGGGTTTGACCATCGCGGTGCATAACGGCCGTCAGCATGTTCCGGTAATGATCACCGAGCACATGGTGGGCCACAAGCTGGGCGAATTCGCCCTGACCCGTACTTTCCGCGGGCACATCGTGGACAAAAAGGCTAAGCGATAAGGTGACAGCCATGGCGACTGAAATTGCAGCCCGTCTGCGGGGCGCAAGAATTTCGGCTCAAAAAGCCCGCCTGGTGGCCGACCAGATTCGCGGCATGGAAGTTGAGAAGGCATTGAATCTTCTGACTTTCAGCCCGAAGAAGGCTGCCCAGGTAGTCAAGAAAGTGCTGGAGTCCGCGATTGCCAACGCGGAAAACAACGACGGCGCTGACGTGGATGAGCTGAAGGTGTCCACAATTTTTGTGGATGAGGGCACGTCTATGAAACGCATTCGCCCCCGTGCCAAGGGCCGGGCGGATCGCATTCTCAAGCGGACATGCCACATTACTGTGAAAGTCTCAGAAGGTCAGGAGTAGCCAGATGGGTCAGAAAGTTCATCCGATCGGTATTCGCCTGGGCATCGTCAAGGAGCATAACTCCCTGTGGTATGCCGGGCCGAAGACCTACGCCGACTGCCTGGTTACCGACCTGCAAGTGCGTGACTACCTGTTCAAGCGTTTGAAGAACGCGTCGGTGAGCCGGGTCAAGATCGAACGTCCTTCCGAGAATGTTCGTATCACCATCTCCACCGCCCGGCCGGGTATCGTGATCGGCAAGAAGGGTGAGGACGTGGAGCGCCTGCGTCGTGATGTCGCCGCCAAGATGGGTGTGCCCGTGCACATCAACATCGAGGAAGTGCGCCGTCCGGACGTGGACGCACGCCTGGTGGCCGACAATATCGCCGGCCAGCTTGAACGCCGGGTGATGTTCCGTCGCGCCATGAAGCGCGCGGTTCAGAACGCGCTCAAAGCCGGTGCCGAAGGTATTCGGGTTCAGCTTTCCGGTCGTCTTGGTGGCGCGGAAATCGCGCGTACCGAGTGGTACCGCGAAGGTCGTGTGCCGCTGCACACGCTGCGCGCCGATATCGACTACGCCAACGTTCGCGCAGAGACAACCTACGGGACCATTGGCGTTAAGGTCTGGATCTTCCGCGGTGAAGTGCTCGGCGGTATGGAGCAGGTTCAGGAAGAACAGAAGCAGTCCAAGGGCGCCAAGAAGCGCGGCCGCGGTTAAAGGGTAACGAACGATGTTGCAGCCGAAGCGTACCAAATTCCGGAAAGTGATGAAGGGCCGCAACCGTGGCCTGGCACAACGGGGCAGCAAGGTGTCTTTCGGCACCATTGGCCTGCAGGCGACCGGCCGTGGCCGTCTGACTGCGCGTCAGATCGAAGCCGCGCGTCGTGCCATGACCCGTCACATCAAGCGGGGCGGTAAAATCTGGATTCGGATTTTCCCCGATAAGCCGATTACCCAGAAGCCCCTCGAGGTTCGGATGGGTAAAGGTAAGGGTAGCGTAGAGTACTGGGTCGCGCAGATTCAGCCGGGCCGTATGCTCTACGAAATGGAAGGTGTTTCAGAAGACGTGGCGCGCGAAGCGTTCCGTCTTGCCGCGGCCAAGCTGCCGGTGAGCACCCGCGTCGTGACTCGGACGGTGATGTAAGCGATGAAAGCGAGCGAGCTGAAAGATAAAAGTGTCGACGAGCTGCGCAGCCAGCAGCTCGAGCTGCTTGAGCAACAGTTCAAGCTGCGCATGAAGCATGCATCCGGGCAGCTTTCACAAAGCCATCAGCTTGGGGTGGTTCGCCGTGATATCGCACGGGTGAAAACCATTCTCAGAGAGAAGCAGGGTAACTAGTCATGGCAGAGGCGAAAGAAGATCTGCGCCGGAGCGCTACCGGCAAGGTGGTCTCCAACAAGGGTGATAAAACCATCACCGTCTTGGTAGAGCGCCGGGTTCAGCACCCTATTTACGGAAAGATCATCAAGCGGTCCACGAAATTGATGGCGCATGATGAAGAGAATCAGTGCAACGAAGGCGATCTGGTCACTATTCAGGAGTGCCGCCCGTTGTCCAAGCGCAAAACCTGGATGCTGGTGAGCGTAGTGGAGCAGGCCAACAAGGTCTGACCGACGTTGCTGTGGCTGCCTGCAGGGCAGGAGTTGGAGAGAGTAAGCGATGATTCAGACCGAAACCATGCTCGAAGTCGCCGATAACAGTGGCGCGCGTCGGGTGCAGTGCATCAAGGTGCTGGGTGGTTCCCACCGCCGCTATGCAGGCATTGGTGACATCATCAAGGTCACAGTAAAGGAAGCGATTCCGCGCGGCCGCGTTAAGAAAGGTGATGTGATGACTGCGGTGGTGGTGCGTACCCGCCGCGGTGTGCGTCGCCCGGACGGCTCGCTGATCCGTTTCGACGAAAACGCCGCTGTGTTGTTGAACAACAACAAGGCGCCGGTAGGTACCCGGATCTTCGGGCCGGTGACACGTGAGCTGCGCACCGAGCAGTTCATGAAGATCATCTCCCTGGCACCGGAAGTTCTTTAAAGGCGGGTGAAGGCAATGCTCAAGATCAAGCGTGATGATGAAGTCATCGTAATCGCGGGCAAGGACAAAGGTAAGCGCGGCAAGGTACAGCGCGTTCTTACCAATGGCCGCCTGGTCGTGGCCGGCGTGAACGTCGTGAAGAAGCACGTGCGCGCCAATCCGAACAGCGGAATTCAGGGCGGCATCGTTGAACAGGAAGCGGGTATTCATGCTTCCAACGTTGCCATCTGGAACGCGAAAGCACAGAAGGCGGATCGTGTCGGCTTCCGTGTGGATGATGGCAAGAAGGTACGCTTCTTCAAGTCCAACGGTGAAGCGCTGGACGCGTGATACAGGTGAACCATGAGTGATCTGAAGAAGTTATACAATGAAGAGATTGTGCCGAAGCTTCGCGAGGAGTTCGGTTACAAGAACATCATGGAAGTGCCGAAAATCACCAAAATCACTCTGAATATGGGTGTGGGTGAGGCGGCTGCGGACCGTAAGGCAATTGAAGGCGCCTTGTCCGACATGACCGCGATCGCCGGCCAAAAGCCCCTTGTTACCAAGGCGCGTAAGTCTGTTGCGGGTTTTAAAATCCGTGAAGGCTGGCCGATCGGCTGCAAGGTGACTCTGCGTAACCGTCGTATGTACGAGTTTCTGGAGCGCCTGGTATCCGTTGCGATTCCGCGGGTTCGTGACTTCCGTGGTCTGAATCCGAAATCCTTCGATGGCCGTGGTAACTATTCCATGGGCCTGCGCGAACAGATCGTGTTCGCCGAGGTGGATTTTGATAAGGTCGACAAGCTGCGTGGTCTGGATATTACCATCACCACCACGGCGAAGACCGATGATGAGGCACGGGCGCTGTTGCGCGCCTTCAACTTCCCGCTGAAAGGCTAAGAGGATTTGTCATGGCAAAGGTCTCTATGAAAAACCGGGAGGCGAAGCGCGCCAAGTTGGTAGAGCGTTTCGCCGCCAAGCGCCAGGCGCTTAAAGCAATCATTCTGGACCCCAGCGCCGAACCCGAGGCGAAATGGAACGCCCAGATCGAGCTGCAGAAGCTGCCGCGTGATTCCTCACCGGTGCGCCAGCGCAATCGTTGCCGCATCACCGGTCGTCCGCATGGCTACTACCGTAAGTTCGGTCTTAGCCGTATCAAGCTGCGCGAAGCGGCTATGCGTGGCGATGTCCCCGGTCTGGTCAAGGCCAGCTGGTAAGAGCCGAGATACAAGGCATGAGTAGCGGAGCGATTGCAGCATGAGCATGCAAGATACCCTGGCGGATATGTTTACCCGTATCCGCAATGCGCAGATGGCCCGGAAAGCCAAGGTGGAGATTCCTTCCTCCAAGGCGAAAGAGGCCGTTGCCAAGGTACTGAAAGAAGAAGGTTATATTGATGGTTTTGCCGTGGCTGGTGACAAGAAGCCGGTGCTGACGGTGGACCTTCGCTATTTCGAGGGCAAGCCGGTGATCGAGAAGATCGCTCGTGTGAGCCGTCCCGGTCTGCGCATTTATAAAAGCGCCGGCGAGATTCCCAAGGTGAAAGGCGGCTTGGGTGTAATGATCGTGTCCACCAACCAGGGCATTCTTTCAGATCGCGCTGCCCGCCAGGCTCACATCGGCGGCGAGCTGATCTGTGAAGTGTCCTGACGTAAGCGGTGTAGACGGGTTTAGGTGCAGCAATGTCTAGAGTAGCAAAGAATCCGGTTAGCCTGCCCAGCGGCGTTGAGCTGAAAATCGACGGCCGCAAGGTGTCCGTGAAGGGCAGTAAGGGCAACCTGGAACACGAAGTTCATGAGCTGGTTGAAGTGTCCGTCGATGCTGGCGTGGCGAGCGTTAAGCCCGTCGAAGAGTCCCAGAAAGCCTGGGCTCTGGCTGGCACCACCCGGGCTCTGGTGAATAATATGGTCACCGGTGTGTCCTCGGGCTACGAGCGCAAACTGGTTCTCAATGGCGTGGGTTACCGTGCTCAGGCACAGGGCAAGACCCTGAACCTGACTCTGGGCTTCTCGCATCCGGTGGCCTACCAGCTGCCGGAAGGCGTGACCGCCGAGACCCCGACACAGACCGAAATTGTTATTAAGGGCATTGATAAGCAACTGGTAGGTCAGGTTGCTGCCAATGTTCGGGCCTTCCGACCGCCTGAGCCCTACAAGGGTAAAGGGGTGCGCTATGCCGATGAGCAGGTGCGCCGTAAGGAAGCCAAGAAGAAATAATCGTTGAGACTAGAGCCATGATGGACAAGAAAGTTGCACGTCTGCGCAGGGCCAAACGGACTCGCCTTAACATTCGCGAGTCCGGCCAGATTCGTCTCTGCGTGCACCGCACTCCGCGCCATATCTATGCGCAAGTGACCAGCGCCGCTGGTGACAAAGTATTGGCTGCGGCGAGTACGGTGGAAAAAGATCTGCGTGAAAGCGCAACCGGTAACGCCGATGCGGCGGCAAAAGTTGGAGCGCTGATTGCTCAGCGTGCCAAGGAAGCCGGCGTCGCGCGCGTGGCTTTCGACCGCTCGGGTTTCCGTTATCACGGTCGAATCAAGGCGTTGGCCGATGCCGCGCGCGAAAACGGGCTTGAATTCTAAGGTGCTTGGTTATGGCGAAAGTTGATCCCAACGAAGGTCTCCAGGAGAAGCTGGTTCAGGTGAACCGGGTTGCCAAAGTAGTAAAAGGCGGCCGTATTTTCGGTTTCACCGCGCTGACCGTGGTAGGCGATGGGAAAGGTAAGGTGGGTTTCGGTCGCGGCAAGGCTCGCGAAGTGCCGGCCGCCATTCAGAAAGCTCTGGAAGCGGCACGCCGCAATATGATCCAGGTTGACCTGAAGGGCAGCACCATTCAGCACCCCATCAAGGCTCGTCATGGCGCCTCCAAGGTGTACATGCAGCCCGCTGATGAAGGTACGGGTGTGATTGCCGGTGGCGCGATGCGCGCCGTGCTTGAAGTTGCCGGTGTACAGAACGTGCTGGCCAAATGTTACGGCTCCACCAATCCGGTCAACGTCGTACGAGCCACTTTCAATGGTCTCAAGCTTATGTCCTCGCCGGAATCGGTGGCGGCCAAGCGTGGTAAGACCGTTGAAGAGATTCTCAGCTAAGCGCAGACAGGCGGAACGTAACAATGGCTGACAAGATCAAGGTAACGCAGGTTAAAAGCACCAACGGTCGGCTGGAAGGCCACAAGGCCTGTGTGCGCGGCCTCGGGCTGCGCAAAATTGGCCAAACCGTTGAAGTTGAAGATACTCCTGCGGTACGCGGCATGATCAACAAAGTCGCGTATCTGGTACGGGTAGAGGGAGAATAAGCGATGCGTCTCAACGATCTGCATCCCGCTGACGGTTCCCGTCCTGCGGAGAAACGAGTTGGTCGCGGTATCGGCTCCGGCCTCGGCAAGACCGGCGGTCGTGGTCATAAAGGCCAGAAGTCCCGCTCTGGTGGCACCGTGAAGCCTGGTTTCGAAGGCGGTCAGATGCCGCTGCAGCGCCGGGTGCCCAAGTTTGGTTTTACTTCCAAACTGGCCATGGCCACCGCCGAAGTTCGCCTGGCTGAACTGGCCAAAGTGGAAGGTGACATCATCGATCTGGCCAGCCTGAAAAAGGCCGGCGTGGTTCGCTCCGATAAGAAGCGCGCCAAGATCGTACTGCGCGGCGAGATTGACCGCGCGGTAACCATCCGCGGCGTGGCCCTGACCAAGGGCGCACGGGAAGCGGTTGAGAAAGCCGGCGGGAAAATCGAGGAATAACAAGGCGGGGCTATGGCCAAGAACCGTGCACAAACGCTGAACAACAGCACCGCCGCCAGCGGCGGTGCGACTCGAGAGCTGTGGCGCCGTATCGGCTTTTTGCTGGGTGCCCTGGTGGTGTTCCGTATCGGTGCGCACATTCCGGTACCGGGAATGAACCCGGAAGCGTTGCAACAGATGTTCAACAATAACCGGGACACTATTCTTGGCCTGTTCAACATGTTTTCCGGTGGCTCCCTGCAGCGGATGAGCATCTTCGCTCTGGGGATTATGCCGTACATCACCGCCAGCATCGTGATTCAGTTGATGACCGCGGTGGTGCCCAGCCTTGAGCAGTTGCGCAAGGAAGGGGAGCAGGGTCGCCGGAAGATCACCCAGTACACCCGTTATCTGACGGTGGTGCTCGGTTTGATCCAGTCTTTCGGCGTGTGCGCCGGCTTGAAAAGCCAGGGCATTACTCTGCTGCCGGAAGCGGCCAGCACCATGCAGGTGGCCAGCTTCTACTTTGTTGCGGTCACCACGCTGGTCACCGGGACCGTGTTCCTGATGTGGCTGGGCGAGCAGATTACCGAGCGCGGTATCGGCAATGGCATTTCGATGCTGATCTTCGCATCGATCGTCGCCGGTCTGCCTGGCGCGGTGGCGCAGACTTTCGAATCCGCCCGTCAGGGTGATCTCAGTCTGCTGGCCATGCTGCTGGTGTTCCTGGTGGCGGTGGCGGTGATTTTTGGTGTGGTGTTCGTGGAGCGTGGGCAGCGGCGGATTACCGTCAATTATGCCCGGCGCCAGCAGGGCCGGCGTGTGTACGCCGCCCAGCAAAGCCACTTGCCGTTGAAGGTGAATATGGCGGGCGTGATTCCGGCCATTTTTGCCAGCTCCATCCTGCTGTTTCCGGCGTCACTGACCCAGTGGTTCAGTGACTCGAATCCGGACTCCTGGTGGGGTATGGTGCTGCGCCGGGTGAGCGATGCCCTGCTGCCGGGTACGCCGCTTTACCTGTTGCTGTTTACGCTGGCGATCGTGTTTTTCTGCTACTTCTACACGGCGCTGGTGTTTAACCCGAAGGATGTGGCGGACAACCTGAAAAAGTCCGGTGCTTATATCCCCGGGATTCGTCCCGGCGAGCAGTCAGCCCGGTATATCGATACGGTGATGGGCCGTTTGACCCTGATCGGTGCGGTATATATGACGCTGGTCTGCCTTTTGCCCCTGGGGTTGCAGGCAGTCTGGAATGTGCCTTTCTATCTGGGCGGCACCTCACTGCTGATCGTGGTGGTGGTGGTGATGGACTTCTGGTCGCAGGTTAATTCGCACCTGATGTCCACTCAGTACGAAAAGCTGATGAAGAAAGCCAACCTCAAGGGGTATGGCGGCACCGGTCTGGTGCGTTAATAGAGGCCTATAGCGGGCCAGCCAGAGGAAAGCGAGGCGAATGCGATGAAAGTTCAGGCTTCTGTAAAGAAGATCTGCCGCAACTGCAAGGTGATCCGCCGTAAGGGTCGCGTCATGGTGATCTGCAGTGCAGAACCCCGGCATAAACAGCGCCAGGGTTGAAGTAGAGCTTCTTTCCTAGTGTTTGGTTGAAATTCAGTCGGTGTAGCGCTAGACTCTTCCGCCTTTCGGCGCCAGAGCCTGGCTGACCGCGTTGTGAATCGGAGATATTCGGATGGCCCGTATTGCAGGCGTAAACATCCCGGACAACAAGCACACGGTGATTTCTCTCACCTACATTTTCGGGATTGGCCGCACCCATGCTCGCAAAATCTGCGCGCAAGCCGGGATTGACCCTACGGTCAAGGTGCGTGACCTTTCCGGCGACCAGCTGGATGTGATCCGTGGTGAAGTCGCCAAGGTTTCCACGGAGGGCGATCTGCGCCGGGAAATCAACATGAATATCAAGCGGTTGATGGATCTTGGCTGCTACCGCGGCATCCGTCACCGTCGTGGCCTGCCGATGCGCGGCCAGCGTACCAAGACCAATGCCCGGACCCGCAAGGGCCCGCGGAAACCGATCCGCAAATAAGTCCTGAATCTGGATAAGTAAGCATGGCTAAAGCGAAGAGAGACAGTGGCGCACGACGCAAGAAGGTAACGCGGACCGTTGCGGACGGCATCGCGCACGTACACGCGTCGTTCAATAACACCATCATCACCATTACGGACCGTCAGGGCAACGCGCTGTCCTGGGCGACTTCCGGTGGCGCTGGTTTCCGTGGTTCCCGTAAGAGCACCCCGTTCGCCGCCCAGGTGGCTGCCGAGAACGCGGGCAATGCCGCCAAGGACTACGGTTTGAAGAACCTGGAAGTGCGCGTTAAAGGCCCGGGTCCGGGTCGCGAGTCCTCTATTCGCGCGCTGAATGCCTGCGGGTACAAGATCACCCATATTCAGGACGTGACGCCCATCCCCCATAATGGATGTCGTCCGCCCAAGAAGCGCCGCGTGTAACGGGAGTTAGAGCGAAATGGCAAGATACATCGGTCCTAAGTGCAAGCTTTCCCGTCGTGAAGGCACTGACCTGTTTTTGAAAAGCGGTATTCGTCCGCTGGAATCCAAGTGCAAGTCCGAACAGCCCCCGGGGCAGGCCGCCGGTGGCCGCCGTCCTGGCCGCCTGTCCGACTACGGCGTGCAGCTGCGTGAAAAGCAAAAGGTTCGTCGTATGTACGGCGTGCTCGAAAAGCAATTCCGCAGCTACTACAAGAAGGCTGCCCGCTCCCGTGGCGCCACCGGTGAGGTGCTGCTGCAGCTGCTGGAAGGCCGTCTGGACAACGTGGTCTATCGCCTCGGCTTTGGCGCCACCCGTTCCGAAGCCCGCCAACTGGTGGCGCATCGCGCGATTCTGGTCAACGGTCAGAGCGTGAACATCGCCTCTTACCAGGTCAGCGCTGGCGATGTGGTTTCCGTTCGCGAAAAATCCAAGAACCAGCTGCGTGTGAAAAACGCCATGGAGCTGGCTCAGCAGCGCGGTTTCCCCGCCTGGGTGGAAGTGGACGAGAAGAAGCTGGAAGGTGTCTTCAAGGCGCTGCCGGAGCGTATCGATTTGCCGGCCGAGATCAATGAAAGCCTGATCGTCGAGCTGTACTCCAAGTAAGGACTGCCTGAGGGATCTCTATGACCGCCGTGAACGAATTTCTCACGCCCCGCTCGATCGCGGTCAACGCGATCAGCGAGACCCACGCCAAGGTCGTACTGGAGCCACTGGAACGTGGTTTTGGCCACACTCTTGGCACGGCGCTGCGCCGCATCCTGCTTTCCAGCATGCCGGGTTGCGCGATCACCGAAGTGGAGATCGACGGCGTACAGCACGAGTACTCCTCCATTGAGGGTGTGCAGGAAGATGTGATCAACATCCTGCTCAACCTCAAAGGGGTCGCCCTGAAGATGGCCGCCCGCGAGGAAGTTACCCTGGAATTGGTCAAGAAGGGCCCGGGCGACGTGACCGCCGACGACATTCAGCGGGATCATAACGTTGAAATCGTCAATCCGGAGCACCTGATCTGCACCATCACCGGTGACACCGAGCTGCGGATGCGGCTGAAAGTGCGCCAGGGCCGTGGCTACGAAGCCGCCGACACCCGTCAGAGCGACGAAGACGAGACCCGCGGCATCGGCCGCCTGCAGCTGGACGCCAGCTACAGCCCGGTACGTCGTGTTGCTTACGTGGTTGAAGCCGCCCGGGTGGAGCAGCGTACCGACCTGGATAAACTGGTTATCGATCTGGAAACCGACGGTACCATTGATCCGGAAGAGGCGATTCGTCGCGCCGCCACGATTCTGCAACAGCAGATCGCGGTGTTCGTGGACCTGGAACAGGATTCCAAGCCCGAGCCGAAGCAGGAGCGCGAAGAGATCGATCCGATCCTGCTGCGTCCGGTGGACGATCTGGAACTGACGGTGCGTTCCGCCAACTGTCTGAAGGCGGAAAACATCTATTACATCGGTGATCTGGTACAGCGCACCGAGGTTGAGCTGCTGAAAACTCCGAACCTGGGTAAGAAGTCGCTGACCGAAATTAAGGATGTGCTGGCCTCCAAGGGTCTGTCGCTGGGCATGCGTCTGGAGAACTGGCCGCCGGTCAGCCTCCGCGACGATGACCGGCTGAACACTAAATTGCGCTAATTGAGTTGTCGTGGACGCTGTGAAGCGCCCCTGAAGATAGGAACAGAATCATGCGTCATCGCAAGAGCGGCAGAAAACTGAATCGGAACAGCTCACATCGTCAGGCCATGTTCCGTAACATGGCGGTGTCGCTGTTCGAGCACGAAGCGATCAAGACCACCCTGCCGAAAGCCAAGGAGCTTCGTCGCCTGGCGGAGCCTCTGATTACCCTGGCCAAGGAAGACTCCGTTGCCAACCGTCGCCTGGCGTTTGACCGGACTCGTTCCAAATCCATGGTGGGCAAGCTTTTCAACGAGCTTGGCCCGCGTTACAAAGCGCGCCCCGGCGGCTACCTGCGTATTCTCAAGATGGGCTTCCGGGCCGGCGACAACGCCCCCATGGCCTATGTTGAGCTGGTGGATCGCCCGGAAGCGGGTGAAGCCGTCGACGCCGACTAAGGCGTAAGATGGTACAAAGGAGCCGGGTTTTTAACCCGGCTTTTTTGTGGCCGCCATCCCTGGCGGCCATCCTTCGGACCGTCGCTGTCGCGACGTCCAAAATCGTTCCCG
>NZ_NMQZ01000058.1 GCF_002864685.1 Alloalcanivorax mobilis | reverse complement strand
GCCTACGTTTACGTGCGGTTTGTTACGTTGAAATTTTTCCTTTGCCACGGCTCTATACCTTTAACAATTAACCGTAAATTTAAGATTTCTTACCGCTGATGACGTCATCAGCGATGTTGCGAGGCGCTTCAGCGTACTTCAGGAACTCCATGGAGTAACTGGCACGCCCCTGAGACATGGAACGCAGGTCGGTCGCGTAACCAAACATCTCGGAAAGCGGAACCTCCGCGCGGATGATCTTGCCGGCCAGAGTGTCCTCCATGCCGTGCACGATGCCGCGACGACGGTTCAGGTCACCCATCACATCGCCCATGTAGTCTTCGGGGGTCACCGCTTCCACCTTCATCATCGGCTCAAGCAGGACCACACCGGCTTCCTTGGAAGCGTTGCGCACGGCCAGCGCACCCGCCATGCGGAAGGCGTTCTCATTGGAATCCACCTCATGGTAGGAACCATCGTAGAGAGTCGCCTTGACACCCAGCACCGGATAACCAGCGATCACACCGGACTGCAGCTGTTCGTAGATGCCCTTCTGGATCGCGCCGAAGTATTCCTTCGGCACCACACCACCGTGAATCTGCTCTTCGAACTCAAACTCGGCATCGCGATCAATCGGCTCGAACCGCACCTTAACGTGACCGTACTGGCCACGACCACCGGACTGCTTGACGAACTTGCCTTCCACGTCAGCCGGCTTGGTGAAGGTTTCCCGGTAGGCCACCTGGGGCGCACCGATGTTTGCCTCAACCTTGAACTCGCGCTTCATGCGATCGACAAGGATGTCCAGGTGCAACTCGCCCATGCCGGAGATGATGGTCTGGCCGGTTTCTTCGTCGGTCTTAACTCGGAACGACGGGTCTTCCTGCGCCAGACGGCCCAGCGCCAGGCCCATTTTCTCCTGGTCAGCCTTGGATTTCGGCTCCACCGCCACGGAGATCACCGGATCCGGGAACTCCATGCGCTCAAGGACAATCACCTTGTTCAGATCGCACAGGGTGTCCCCGGTGGTCACGTCTTTCAGGCCCACGCAGGCGGCGATGTCACCGGCGCGCACTTCCTTGATCTCTTCACGGGTGTTGGCGTGCATCTGCAGCAGACGGCCCACGCGCTCTTTCTTCTGCTTGACCGAGTTCATCACGCTGTCACCGGAATTCAGCACGCCGGAGTAAACGCGGATAAAGGTCAGCGAGCCGACGAACGGGTCGGTGGCGATCTTGAACGCCAGGGAAGAGAACGGCGCCTCGTCGGAGGACGCACGGGACTCAACGGTCTCGCCGTCGTCCAGCAGACCCTGAATCGCCTTCACTTCGTCCGGAGCGGGCAGGAACTCAATGACCGCATCCAGCATCGCCTGAACGCCCTTGTTCTTAAAGGCGGAGCCACACAGAGCCAGAACGATTTCGTTGGCGAGCACCTGCTGACGCAGACCAAACTTGATTTCCTCGTTGGTCAGTTCGCCGTTGTTGAGGTACTTCTCCATCAATTCTTCGGAGGCCTCGGCAGCGTGCTCGGCCATTTGCTCGCGCAGTTCGTCGCAGCGCCCCTGGATGTTCTCAGGAATGTCCCGCTCTTCGTAGGTCATCCCCATGTCGTCTTCGTTCCAGTAGATCGCTTTCATCCGGATCAGATCGACCACGCCTTTGAAGTCTTCTTCGGCGCCGATGTTGTACTGAATCGGAACGACCTTGGCACCCAGACGCTGACGAATCTGAGTCACCACGCGGTCGAAGTCCGCGCCGGCACGGTCCATCTTGTTGACGAACACGATGCGGGGCACTTCGTATTTGTTGGCCTGACGCCATACCGTTTCGGACTGCGGCTCAACACCAGAGGTGCCACAGAACACCACCACGGCACCATCCAGCACACGCAGGGACCGCTCCACTTCAATGGTGAAGTCCACGTGCCCCGGGGTGTCGATGATGTTGATCCGGTGCTGGTCGTACTGCTGATCCATGCCCTGCCAGAAACAGGTGGTTGCCGCGGAGGTGATGGTGATACCGCGCTCCTGCTCCTGCTCCATCCAGTCCATGGTCGCCGCACCGTCATGCACCTCACCGATTTTATGGGAGACGCCGGTGTAAAAGAGGACGCGTTCGGTAGTCGTAGTCTTGCCCGCGTCCACGTGGGCGCAGATACCGATGTTGCGATAGCGGTTGAGAGGAGTCTTACGTGCCACGCTGCTAACCTCGAATCACTGGTTCCAATACAAAAACCGGCCTGATCGCAGGCCGGTTCACTCTCGGTGCGCTCTTCCTTAGAAGCGGAAGTGGGAGAAGGCCTTGTTGGCCTCGGCCATCCGGTGTACGTCTTCACGCTTCTTCATGGCGGCACCCTTGCCTTCGGCGGCGTCCATGACTTCGCCGGCCAGGCGTTGAGCCATGCTCTTCTCGCCACGCTTACGGGCGGAATCCACCAGCCAGCGCATGGCCAGGGCGGTACGACGGCTGGGACGCACTTCAACGGGAACCTGGTAGGTTGCACCACCGACGCGGCGGCTCTTCACCTCCACCATGGGGCGGATGTTGTCCAGGGCTTTCTCAAACAGCTCCAGCGCTTCACCGTTCTTGCGCTCGGCCACGGTATCCAGTGCGCCGTACACGATACGCTCGGCGACGGACTTCTTGCCATCCACCATCACGTGGTTCATGAACTTGGCCAGCAACTGGCTTCCGAATTTGGGATCCGGCAGGATCTCACGTTTGGCGACGACGCGTCTTCTTGGCATCGGATGTGTTCCTCAAATGACCCGCACGGGGGCGGGAAAGCTTCAGGGTTACCCGGGACAGGCCCGGCCTTACTCATCCCACCGGAGGACTCACTGTCATCCGGCTGTATGGAAAGGGGTTGGTGTTACTTCTTCGGCCGCTTGGCGCCGTATTTGGACCGACGCTGTTTGCGGTCCTGAACGCCGGCGGTATCCAGGGTGCCACGCACGGTGTGATAGCGCACACCGGGGAGGTCTTTTACACGACCGCCACGGATCAGCACCACGGAGTGCTCCTGCAGGTTATGGCCTTCTCCGGGAATATAGGAGGACACTTCATAACCGTTGGTCAGGCGCACACGGCACACCTTACGCAGCGCGGAGTTCGGCTTCTTCGGGGTAGTGGTATACACCCGGGTGCAAACGCCGCGACGCTGAGGACAGCCCTGAAGGGCGACCGAGTCGCTCTTTTCTACCTTGCTTTTGCGCGGATTGCGCACCAGCTGGTTTACAGTTGCCATGAAACTACTGCTCCACGCTTACAGTTCTGTGACGAAACAACTTCCGCCACTTTTTCGCCTCCCTATCTCTACCTGTAGAATAGGGGCGAGCGATTCTAGGGAGCCCCCGGCGCCAAGTCAAGGCACCGGGGGTTCTGGTTACTCCTGATCGGAGGAGCTGAGCGCTTCGGAAAGCGCCGCTTCCACCTCATCCATGGTCGGACCATCGCCGAGCGCTTCCGCCCGTTGACGACGCCGTTCCATGTGATAGGCGTAACCGGTACCGGCGGGGATCAGACGACCCACCACCACGTTCTCTTTCAGGCCGCGCAGGTCATCTTCCTTGCCGGTCACCGCCGCTTCGGTCAGCACCCGGGTGGTCTCCTGGAAGGAGGCCGCGGAGATGAACGATTCGGTCGCCAGGGATGCCTTGGTGATACCCAGCAGCAAACGCTGGAACTGGGGCAGCATCTTGTCCTCGGCTTTGAGGCGGTCATTCTCTTCCATCACGCGAGCGTATTCAGCCTGCTCACCCTTGATGAAATGGGACTCGCCCACTTCGGAGATTTCCACCTTGCGCAGCATCTGGCGAATGATCGTCTCAATGTGCTTGTCGTTGATCTTCACGCCCTGAAGACGATAGACCTCCTGCACCTCGTTGACGATATAACGCGCCAGCTCCACCTGCCCTTTCAGGCGCAGGATGTCATGCGGGTTGAGCGGGCCGTCGGAGATCACCTCGCCTTTCTCAACGCTTTCACCCTCGAATACGTTGAGCTGGCGCCACTTGTGGATCAACTCTTCGTAGGGCTCGGCGCCGTCGTCCGGGGTGATCACCAGCCGCACCTTGCCTTTGGTTTCCTTACCAAAGGACACCACACCGCTCTTCTCGGCGAGGATGGCGGCCTCTTTCGGGTTACGCGCTTCGAACAGGTCGGCCACGCGCGGCAGACCACCGGTGATGTCCCGTGTTTTCGAGGATTCCTGGGGAATCCGCGCAATCACGTCACCGACGTGGATGTCCGCGCCGTTCTTCAAGCCGGACAGCGCACCGCCGGGCAGGAAGTAGTTGGCCGGGCTGTCCGTGTTGGGCAGGCTGACCGCCTTGCCCTTGGCGTCCACCACGCGAACCACCGGGCGCAGATCCTTACCCGCGGACGGGCGGTCCTGGCTCGGCATCACCTCGATGTTGGTCAGACCGGTCAATTCGTCGGTCTGGTAGGTCACCGCGATGCCCTCCTCCATATCACCGAACTGAACCTTACCGGCCACTTCAGCAATAATCGGGTGGGTGTGCGGATCCCAGGTTGCCACCACGCGGCCGCCTTCGATGGTGTCACCTTCATTCACGGTAACCAGGGCACCATAGGGCACCTTGTAACGCTCGCGCTCACGGCCCAGCTCATCGGCCACCGCCAACTCCGCGGAACGGGATACGATCACCAGCCCGTTCTTGTGCGTCACGTGCTTGGCGTTGTGGAACCGCAGCTTGCCGCCGTGCTTGATCTGAATGCTGGACACCGCGGACGCCCGACTTGCGGCGCCACCGATGTGGAAGGTCCGCATGGTCAGCTGGGTACCCGGCTCACCAATGGACTGCGCCGCGATCACACCAACCGCTTCGCCCACGTTGACCTGATGGCCACGGGCCAGGTCACGGCCGTAACAGGCCGCGCACACGCCCCAGCGGGTTTCACAGGTGATCGGCGAGCGCACGAAGACTTCGTCCACGCCCATGGTCTCCAGACGCTCAACCCAGACTTCATCAAGAAGGGTGCCCGCTTCCACGGCCACTTCATCCTTGTTCAGCGGGTTCATCACGTCACGGGCCACGACCCGGCCCAGCACCCGCTCGCGCAGGGGCTCGACCACATCGCCACCTTCGATCAACGGCGTCGTCAGCAGACCATTCTCGGTGCCACAGTCGAGTTCGTTGATGACCAGATCCTGAGCCACGTCCACCAGACGGCGGGTCAGGTAACCGGAGTTGGCGGTCTTCAGAGCGGTATCCGCCAGACCTTTCCGGGCCCCGTGGGTGGAGATGAAGTACTGCAGTACGTTCAGCCCTTCACGGAAGTTACTGGTGATCGGCGTCTCGATGATGGAACCATCCGGCTTGGCCATCAGGCCGCGCATGCCGGCGAGCTGACGAATCTGCGCCGCGGAACCCCGCGCGCCGGAATCGGCCATCATGAAGATGGAGTTGAAAGAACCCTGCTCTTCGTCTTTGCCTTCACGGTTTTTCACCAGCTCGACGCGCAGGTTTTCCATCATCGCCTTGGCGATCTGGTCATTGGTGCGCGACCAGATATCCACCACCTTGTTGTAACGCTCACCACGGGTTACCAGACCGGAAGCGAACTGCTCCTCGATCTCGCGCACCTCTTCCTCAGCGGAAGCGATCAGCGTGTACTTGGCATCCGGAATCACCATGTCTTCCACACCGATGGAAGAGCCGGAGAGCGTTGCTTCGCGGAAACCCAGGTACATGATCTGGTCGGCGAAGATACAGGTCTCTTTAGTGCCCAGAATGCGGTAGCAGGTGTTGAGCAGCTTGGAAATCGCCTTCTTGGTCATGTTCTGGTTGACCATGTCGAAGCCCAGGCCCGGCGGCACGATGTCCCACAGCTTACAGCGGCCCGGCGTGGTATCCACCAGGCGCACGGTTTCCTCGATGTTGCCCTGCTGGTCCTTCACCACATCGTGAATACGCACTTTGACGCGGGCATGAAGGTGTACTTCCTTGGTGCCCAGCGCGCGCATCACTTCCTTGGTGTCGGCGAACACCCGGCCTTCGCCCTTGGCGTTCACCCGGTCACGGCTGATGTAGTACAGCCCCAGCACCACGTCCTGGGTCGGGCCGATGATCGGCTCACCGTTGGCGGGCGAGAGGATGTTGTTGGTGGACATCATCAGCGCCCGGGCTTCCAGCTGCGCTTCCAGGGTCAGCGGTACGTGCACCGCCATCTGGTCACCGTCGAAGTCGGCGTTAAAGGCCGCGCACACCAGCGGATGAAGCTGGATCGCCTTACCTTCGATCAGTACCGGCTCGAACGCCTGAATGCCCAGACGGTGAAGAGTCGGCGCCCGGTTCAGCATCACCGGGTGCTCGCGAATCACCTCGGCGAGGATGTCCCACACCTCGGCGGTTTCGCGCTCGACCATCTTCTTGGCCGCCTTGATGGTGGTGGCCAGGCCGCGGGCTTCCAGTTTGGCGAAGATAAACGGCTTGAACAGCTCCAGAGCCATTTTCTTGGGCAGGCCGGTCTCGTGCAGCTTCAGGGTCGGGCCCACCACGATCACGGAACGACCGGAGTAGTCGACCCGCTTACCGAGCAGGTTCTGACGGAAGCGGCCCTGCTTGCCTTTGATCATGTCGGCCAGGGACTTCAGCGGACGCTTGTTGGAGCCGGTGATGGCGCGGCCACGGCGGCCGTTGTCCAGCAGCGCGTCCACGGACTCCTGCAGCATGCGCTTTTCGTTGCGCACGATGATGTCCGGGGCGTTCAGATCGAGCAGACGCTTGAGGCGGTTGTTACGGTTGATCACGCGGCGGTACAGATCGTTCAGATCGGAGGTCGCGAAGCGGCCGCCATCCAGCGGTACCAGCGGACGCAGATCCGGCGGCAGCACCGGCAGCACCGTCATGATCATCCATTCCGGCTCGTTGCCGGACGCCTGGAAGCCTTCCATCAGCTTGAGACGCTTGGAGAGCTTCTTCAGCTTGGTGTCGGAGTTGGTGGCTTCGATTTCTTCGCGCAGGGTGTTGATCTCGTCCTTAAGGTCGAGCTCAAGCAGAAGCTGCTGTACCGCTTCGGCGCCCATTTTCGCTTCGAATTCGTCGCCGAACTGCTCCAACGCGTCGAAGTATTCTTCGTCGGTGAGCAGCTGCCCACGCTCAAGCGTGGTCATGCCAGGCTCGGTGACCACGAAGGATTCGAAATACAGCACGCGCTCGATATCACGCAGCGTCATATCCAGCATCAAGCCGATGCGCGAAGGCAGCGACTTAAGGAACCAGATGTGCGCCACCGGGCTTGCCAGCTCGATGTGGCCCATACGCTCGCGACGCACTTTCGAGAGCGTCACTTCCACGCCACACTTCTCGCAGATCACACCGCGATGCTTGAGGCGTTTGTATTTGCCGCACAGGCACTCGTAGTCCTTGATGGGACCAAAAATACGCGCGCAGAACAGGCCATCCCGCTCCGGTTTAAAGGTGCGGTAGTTGATGGTTTCCGGCTTCTTCACTTCGCCAAAAGACCAGGAGCGGATCAGGTCCGGCGGTGCCAGACCGATCTTCAGCTTGTCGAATTCCGTGACTTGTCCCTGACTTTTGAGCAGATTCAGCAAGTCTTTCAAGGCCAGTCCTCCGTAAGGAGCTTTCGCTCGCGATTCTTTCCTAAAACCGGGTCAAGCAGGGGGCGCCGCGCTGTCAAAGAGCGCGGCGCCGGCTGCTTAGTCGCTTTCCAGCTCGATATTGATACCGAGTGAACGGATTTCCTTCAGCAGTACGTTGAAGGATTCCGGCATGCCCGGATCCATCCGGTGATCTCCATCGACGATGTTCTTGTAAATGCGCGTACGGCCATTTACGTCGTCGGATTTCACGGTGAGCATTTCCTGCAGGGTATAGGCGGCGCCATAGGCTTCCAGAGCCCACACCTCCATTTCCCCGAAGCGCTGACCGCCGAACTGCGCCTTGCCGCCCAGCGGTTGCTGGGTAACCAGGCTGTAGGAGCCGGTGGAGCGGGCGTGCATTTTGTCGTCCACCAGGTGGTTCAGCTTCAGCATGTACATGTAGCCAACGGTCACCTTGCGGTCGAACTTCTCACCGCTACGGCCATCCCACAGCTCGATCTGCCCGGAACGGTTATGCCCGGCCAGCTCCAGCAGAGCCTTGATCTCGAACTCCTTGGCGCCGTCGAACACGGCGGTCGCCATCGGCACACCGGCGCGCAGGTTGCGGGCCAGCTCGAGAACGTCCTCTTCGCTGAAGCTGCTCCAATCTTCGTCGGTACCGCCGGCACCGGTCTGATTGTAGATCTGGTCGAGGAAGTCGCGTACTTCGGACGCCTTCTTCTCCTGATCGAGCATTTCGCCGATGCGCTCGCCCAGGCCTTTCGCGGCCCAGCCAAGGTGGGTTTCAAGAATCTGCCCCACGTTCATCCGCGAAGGCACGCCCAACGGGTTGAGCACCACGTCCACGGGGACGCCGTTCTCGTCGTAGGGCATGTCCTCTTCCGGCATGATCACGGAGATCACACCCTTGTTACCGTGGCGGCCGGCCATCTTGTCACCCGGCTGGATGCGACGCTTGATCGCCAGGTAAACCTTGACCACCTTGAGCACACCGTGGGACAGGTCATCGCCACCGGAAATCTTGGCCTGCTTGTCCTTATAGCGCTCATCCTGCTCTTTCTTGTGCTGCTCCAGGTACTGGTGAGCGCGCTCAAGCTGCTCGGCGATGTCGTCATCGGCGGGCCGCAGTTCGAACCACTTGTCGGCGTCCAGGCCGTCGAGCAGGTCGCGGGTCAGTTCGGTGCCGCGCTTGAGGCCGGCCCCGCCGTTGACCTTCTTGCCGGTCATCACGGTGCGCAGGCGATCCAGGATATCCTGCTCAAGAATGCGGTACTCGTCTTTCAAGTCCTTGCGGAACTTGTCCAGCGCGTCCTGTTCGATTTGCTTGGCGCGTTCGTCTTTCTCCACGCCGTCGCGGGTGAACACCTGCACGTCAATAACCGTGCCTTTAACGCCGGAGGAAACCCGCAGAGAGGTGTCCTTCACGTCGGACGCCTTCTCACCGAAGATGGCGCGCAGCAGTTTTTCTTCCGGAGTCAGCTGGGTTTCGCCCTTCGGCGTCACCTTGCCCACCAGAATATCGCCCGCTTCCACTTCGGCACCGATGTAGACGATGCCGGATTCGTCCAGCTTGGCCAGAGCCGCCTCGCCCACGTTGGGAATGTCGGCGGTGATTTCCTCTGCACCCAGCTTGGTGTCCCGGGCAATGGCGGTCAGTTCCTGAATGTGGATGGAGGTAAAGCGATCCTCTTTCACCACACGCTCGGAAATGAGGATGGAATCCTCGAAGTTGTAACCGTTCCAGGGCATGAACGCGACGCGCATGTTCTGCCCCAGGGCCAGCTCACCCATGTCCACGGACGGGCCGTCGGCCATGATGTCGCGGGCCGCCACCTTATCACCCACTTTCACCAGCGGACGCTGGTTGATGCAGGTGTTCTGGTTGGACCGGGTGTACTTGGTGAGGTTGTAAATATCCACACCGGCTTCACCCTCGATCACTTCGTCGTCGTTCACTTTGACGATGATCCGCGAGGCATCCACTTTGTCCACGATACCGCCACGCTGAGCCACCACGCAAACGCCGGAATCGCGCGCCACGTGGCGCTCCATACCGGTGCCCACCAGCGGTTTCTCGGCACGCAGGGTCGGTACTGCCTGACGCTGCATGTTCGAGCCCATCAAGGCGCGGTTGGCGTCATCGTGCTCCAGGAACGGAATCAGCGACGCGGCCACGGACACCACCTGACGCGGCGAGACATCCATATGGGTAATGGTGTCGCGCTCCATCACGGTGAATTCGTAACGGTGACGCACGGTAACGAAGTCTTCGGCGAAGCTGCCGTTATCGTTCATCTTGGCGTCGACCTGGGCGATCACGCACTCCGCTTCTTCAATCGCGGAGAGGTATTCGATGTCGTCGGTGACCTTGCCATCGACCACGCGCCGATAGGGCGCTTCCAGGAAGCCGTATTCGTTGGTGCGTGCGTAGGTAGCCAGCGAGTTGATCAGGCCGATGTTCGGGCCTTCCGGCGTCTCGATCGGGCACACCCGGCCATAGTGGGTCGGATGCACGTCACGCACTTCGAAGCCGGCGCGCTCACGGGTCAGGCCACCCGGGCCCAACGCGGAGACACGGCGCTTATGCGTAATCTCGGAGAGCGGGTTGTTCTGATCCATGAACTGGGACAGCTGGGAGGAGCCAAAGAACTCCTTCACCGCCGCGGCCACCGGCTTGGCATTGATCAGATCCTGCGGCATCAGGCCTTCGGATTCCGCCAGGCTCAGGCGCTCCTTGACGGCGCGCTCCACCCGCACCAGACCAACGCGGAACTGGTTCTCCGCCATTTCACCCACGGAGCGGATCCGGCGGTTGCCCAGGTGATCGATGTCATCGACCACGCCGTTGCCGTTACGGATATCCACCAGCGTTTTCAGTACTTCGATCACATCGGACTTCTGCTCGCCCATTTGCTCGAAGTACTGCTTGCCCTCTTCGTCGTTGCGCGCGCTGAAGTAGCGGCCGTCATAGAGAATGCCGGGACCGGTTTCATCTTCACGGCCGAGGCGACGGTTAAACTTCATGCGGCCCACACCGGAGAGGTCATAGCGCTCATCGGTGAAGAACAGATTGCGGAACAGGTTTTCCGCCGCTTCCTTGGTCGGCGGCTCGCCAGGACGCATCATGCGGTAGATTTCCACCAGCGCCTCAAGCGGGCTGCGGGTGGGGTCCGCACGCAGGGTGTCGGCCATGAACGGGCCGTTGTCCAGGTCGTTGGTGTAGAGCGTTTCGAAACGGCCGATACCGGCTTTCTCGAGTTTCTCCAGGGTGTCGCCGCCGAGTTCGGTATTGCACTCGACCACCACTTCACCGGTTTCCTGGTCAATAATGGACTTGGCCAGGTAGCGCCCTTGCAGGTACTCACCGGGGATTTCCAGATATTCGATGTTCGCTTTCTCGAGCTGGCGGATGTGGCGGGCGGTCACTCGACGACCCTGCTCCACCACCACCTCGTCGCCGGCCAGGATATCAAACGTGGCGGTCTCACCGCGCAAACGTTCAGGCACCAGGCGCATGCGATAGACACCGTCTTCGACCAGAATTTCGTTGGTCTCGAAGAACATGTCGAGAATTTCATCGGAAGTATAACCGAGCGCGCGCAGCAGAATCGTCGCCGGCAATTTGCGACGGCGGTCAATGCGCACGTAGACCAGATCCTTCGGATCGAATTCGAAGTCCAGCCAGGAGCCACGGTAGGGAATCACCCGGGCGGAATACAGCAGCTTGCCGGAGGAGTGAGTCTTGCCCTTATCGTGGTCGAAGAACACGCCAGGAGAGCGGTGCAGCTGGGACACGATAACCCGCTCGGTACCGTTGATCACGAAGGTACCGTTTTCAGTCATCAACGGGATTTCGCCCATGTAGACCTGCTGCTCACGGATGTCCTTGATGGCGCCGTTGGACTCCTTGTCGTAGATCACCAGACGGATACGCACGCGCAACGGCGCGGCATAGGTGGTGCCCCGGATAATGCACTCTTTTACATCAAAGACCGGTTTGCCGAACTCATAGCCGGCATACTCGAGGGCCGCGTTCCCGGAGTAGCTTGAAATCGGGAAAACGGACCGGAAGGCCGCTTCCAGACCCTCCTCGAAGCGCTCCTCGGCGCTTTTGTCCTGCTGCAGGAATTTGCGGTAAGAATCGAGCTGTATGGCCAGGAGATACGGAACCTCCATGACCTTGGGAAGCTTGCCGAAATCTTTGCGGATCCGCTTTTTCTCAGTGAATGAGTATGCCATCTGCGTTCCTCGGCTGTTGACCTATCACCCCTGGGTGATATTTCTGCATGAACCCTTCATACAGAAACGACAAAAGGCTGGCAGCCCTTAAGCTGCCAGCCGGCGTCTTTCCGCCATACTCTGGAAAGACATAGCGCGCTCGCGCTTACTTGAGATCGGCGGTACCGCCAGCCTCTTCGATCTTTTTCTTGATCTCTGCGGCTTCGTCCTTGGAAACGCCTTCCTTGACCGAAGCAGGGGCACCTTCGACCAGATCTTTCGCTTCTTTCAGACCCAGACCGGTCACTTCGCGTACTGCTTTGATCACGCCGACTTTCTTGTCGCCGAAACCAGTCAGGATAACGTCGAATTCGGTCTGCTCTTCAGCGGCGGCACCAGCGTCGCCACCAGCGGCTGCGGGAGCAGCGGCAACGGCGGCAGCGGCGGATACGCCGAACTTCTCTTCCATGGACTCGATCAGTTCAACGAGGTCCATAACGCTCATCTCAGCAACAGCGCTGAGAATGTCTTCTTTGGAAACGGCCATTTTCAATCTCCTAAAATCACCGTACGGGCGATCTCTATGGATCGGGTGGTTACGCTACCGGATACAAAATCAGGCAGCTTCCTGCTGTTTCTTGTCCTTCACAGCGGCGACCGTGCGAACAAATTTGCCAGGCACTTCGTTGAGCGTGCGAACAAACTTGGCCACCGGGGCCTGCATGACGGACAGCAGCTGAGCGAGAGCTTCGTCGCGGGTCGGCAATTTCGCCAGGACATCGATATCCTTAGCGTCATACACCACACCACCAACGGCGAGCGCCTTCACTTCGAGCGCATCGTGTTCCTTAGCAAAATCCTTGATGAGCCGGGCAGCTGCGCCCGGATCTTCCTGGGAAAATGCCAGGACCGTGGGGCCGACCAGCGCATCGTTGAGACACTCGTAATCAGTGCCGGCAACGGCGCGCTTGGCCAACGTGTTCCGAACAACTTTCAGATACACGCCGGTTTCGCGGGCTTTCTTGCGGAGGTCAGTCATTTCCGCAACAGAGAGGCCACGATAATCGGCAACCACGGCGGACAGCGCTTCGGCGGCAATAGCATTCACCGAAACCACGATCGCCCGTTTGTCCTCCAGATTCAAAGGCACAATTTACCTCCTGGATTCACAAACTTAACCGGATACATCGACTGCATACTGATGTTCCCGGCGGTTGCCATGATCGGTTGCCCGATCGGTATCGCGGAAGCCAGCCCCTGCTTTGACACAGGATTTGTAACTACCGCGCCTGCGCAGGCGGTTACCCCTTAACCCCCGGCGGAAACTTGGCTCATAAAGCCAGACTCCATTCACGCCGGTGGACCTGCGGTCTTTGACGCCCCGGCGACCTGCACTCCGAAAAGTGCCGCGTCGGGATCAAAGCCCTTTGGACCGGCTTACGCCGGCCCGGATTCGTTACATGGCCAGGGAGGCGGGATCGATCACCAGGCCCGGACCCATGGTGCTGGACAAGGTCACTTTCTTAAAATAAGTGCCCTTGGCGGAAGACGGCTTCGCCTTCTTCAGATCAGCGACCAGCGCTTCCACGTTTTCCTTGATGGCGTTGGCGTCGAAGCCCAGCTGGCCCACGGTACAATGGATGATACCGCCCTTGTCGGTACGGTAACGCACCTGGCCACCCTTGGCGTTCTTCACCGCCTGGGCAACGTCCGGGGTCACGGTGCCGACCTTAGGGTTCGGCATCAGACCGCGCGGGCCCAGGATGGTGCCCAGCTTACCGACAACGCGCATTGCGTCCGGAGAAGCGATCACCACGTCGAAATTGATTTCACCGGCCTGAACCTGCTCAGCCAGGTCATCGAAACCGACCACGTCGGCGCCGGCTTCCTTGGCTTCATCGGCTTTGGCGCCCTGCGCGAACACAGCAACGCGAACCGTTTTGCCGGTGCCGTGCGGCAGCACCGAGGCGCCACGCACGTTCTGGTCGGATTTACGCGGGTCAACACCCAGGTTCACCGACACATCAATGGATTCCTTGAACTTCACGGTGGACAGCTCGCTCAGCAGAGCGACGGCTTCTTCCACCGGGTACAGCTTGCCCGGCTCGATCTTTTCACGGATAACGCGGGCGCGTTTGGACAGCTTAGCCATTGGTTAGTCCTCCACGTCCAGGCCCATGGAACGGGCGGAGCCCGCGATGGTGCGCACTGCGGCATCCAGATCCGCCGCGGTGAGATCAGGCTCCTTGGCCTTGGCGATCTCTTCGAGCTGCGCACGGTTCACCTTACCCACCTTCTTGGTGTTGGGCTCACCGGAACCGCTTTTGATGCCCGCGGCCTTCTTCAACAGGTAAGCCGCCGGCGGCGTCTTCATGGTGAAGGTAAAGGAGCGGTCGCTGTACACGGTGATCACCACCGGCACCGGCGCGCCCTGATCGAGCTGCTGGGTCTGGGCGTTGAACGCCTTACAGAACTCCATGATGTTCACGCCGTGCTGGCCCAAAGCGGGGCCGACCGGCGGTGAAGGGTTAGCCTGACCCGCTGCCACTTGCAGCTTGATGTAGGCTTGTACTTTCTTTGCCATGACACTGACTCCTTGGGTTCAAACGCCGTGTTAAGGGCTCCCCTGAGGTGGGTCGGAAAACCCGCCCTCTCAATCGAGAAGGCGGGCGCTGTAATCAGGTTTTCTCGACCTGACCAAATTCCAGCTCCACAGGCGTGGAGCGACCGAAAATGAGCACCGCCACATGCAAGCGACTCTTTTCGTAGTTCACTTCTTCAACCACACCGTTGAAGTCGGCGAACGGGCCGTCGGTAACACGAACCACTTCGCCAGGCTCAAACAGCGTTTTCGGCTTCGGCTTCTCTACCGCATCGTCCATGCGACGCAGAATGGCATCCGCCTCTTTCTGGGTAATGGGCGAAACGCGACCCGGATTTTTCGGGTCTTCGCCAATAAAGCCCATCACCTTCGGCGTCTCTTTCACCATGTGCCAGGAGTCGTCACACATCTCCATCTGAACCAGCACATAGCCAGGGAAAAACTTTCGCTCGGACTTGCGTTTCTGCCCGCCACGCATCTCGACCACCTCTTCGGTGGGAACGAGAATCTCGCCAAACAGCTCTTCCATGGAGCGGAGCTTGATGCGCTCTTCCAGGGCCCGCTTGACGTGCTTTTCAAAGCCTGAATAGGCGTGTACCACGTACCAGCGCTTGGTCATGTCTACCCCTTAACCGATGAGCGTGGAGATCATGCCGTTGAGCGCCCAATCAAGCACGAACAACAGCAGAGCCACGATCAGCACGAAGACCAGAACGATCAGCGTGGTTTGCAACGTTTCCTGCCGGGTTGGCCAGACCACCTTGCGCAGCTCCACGGCGGAATCTTTGCGAAGCTGGTTGAATGCCTTGCCTTGTTCGGTCTGCAACGCCACGAACGCGGCCACCAGGGCCACAGCCAGAACGCCCAGCGCCCGATACAGGGGAGACATTTCGGAGAAATAGCTGTTTCCGAAAACAGCGGCAGCCACCAGCGCGGCCACAACAACCCACTTGATGGCGCCAAGCACGGAGGAGGACCCTGACTGGCTTTCTACTTTCTCACTCATCTGCCGATGCCCCGCCACCCGTTGGCAGCTCTGGGAAAATTGGCAGGCCAGGAGGGACTCGAACCCCCAACAGCCGGTTTTGGAGACCGGTGCTCTACCAATTGAACTACTGGCCTGTAACTAGAAAAAACGGAACAGCCGGGGCACCAGGCCCCGGCCTTCAGATCAACGAACCGTTACTCGACGATTTTCGCTACC
>NZ_NMQZ01000057.1 GCF_002864685.1 Alloalcanivorax mobilis | reverse complement strand
ACCTGCTGCACGCCCTGCGGCTTTTGATAAGCTGGCTGCAGGAGCCGGAGCAACAGAACATGCGCCACGGCATCCTGGAATGGCTGCATCGTCGTGGCGACAGCCTGGACGCATCAGTGGATTGGCAACAGATACACAGTTTGGAGGAGGCCGACACCGTGCTTGAAGACCGGATCAAAGAGTGGAAAAGACAATATCAGCAAGAAGGCTCCACCCGGGAGGCCCGGCTCATTCTGTCCCGTTTACTTTCCCGACGGTTCGGCCCGCTCCCGCCGGACATGGAACAGCGCTTGCAACAGGCTCCGCTGGATCAGTTGGAGAGCTGGATCGACCGGTTTTATGACGCCGGTTCATTGGAGCAGGTCTTCCACTAAAAGCGGAGCAAAGGCCAACATCTATTCCGGCCTGGTGTGCCTTCTGCTACGCATTCCCTATGCGGATAATGGCTGCCGCCAGGCGGTGGAGAAGGGCGTCACCGGGTGGCTGTGTGAAGCCAAGAACGCCGACTCCCTGGCCGCCTGCATGGAACTTGCCTGACCGGGCGGCGCTCCGCCCTCCCCCGAGAAAGCCTCCTAACCGCCGGCCGCGCCGCCCGCGACCGCATCGAAGCGCAGTTCGATGAGCCGATCGTGGTGGAAGCGGCGTTGGGGTTGGTTCAAGACTAGTTGTCAGTGTTCAGTAACGGCGGGCTCGGAGCCGCTGTGGGAGCGGTCCCTGACCGCGAACCGAGCCTGAAAGGCGAGGCGGTAGCGCCCGTTCGCGGTCAAGGACCGCTCCCACAACAAGATCAACGTATTTTCGGCATTGGCTTACACGCACTTCCGCCCTGGCTGACAGATTCAAACCGGTTTCTCCTGATACTGTCCATAAGATCAGTATCGAGGTGGGCCATGACACAACACGACACCGGTTATAAATTACTGTTCGCGCACAAAAAAATGATGCGTGACTTGCTGCTCGGGTTCGTTAAGGAAAGCTGGATCGGCGAGCTGGATTTGGACACTTTGGAAAAAGTCTCCGAGAGCTTCGTTTCCGATGATCTGCGAAGCCGCCATAATGATGTGATCTGGCGCGTGCGTTGGCGACAGCGGTGGGTTTATCTGTATTTGATGCTGGAGTTTCAGTCCAGCGTTGACTACTACATGGCCGTTCGGTTGTTGAGCTACATGGGCTTGTTGTATCAGGATTTGATTCGTCGAGGCGAGGTCGCTAAGGATAAAACCCTGCCTCTGGTGCTGCCCATCGTTCTGTACAACGGCAGACGCCGTTGGCGTGCCCCCACCGCGTTGCGCCAGCTTTTCGGCTGGATGCCCGAGGCCTTTTCCCGGTATGTGCCGCTGTACCGGTTCGTGCTGCTGGACCAGGGCCGGCTGGGTGAGCGTGACTTTCCAAAGGGAAGAAACGTGGTCGCCGCTGTGTTCCGAATGGAGCAAAGCAGCTCTCCGGAGGAACTGCTGGATGCGGTGCGGCTTTTGGTAAACTGGCTGCGAGAACCGGAACAGGAAAGTCTGCGCCACGGCATCATTGAATGGTTGCACCGGCGAGGTGAAAGCCTCGACCCGTCGTTGGATTGGCAGAGCATAAACAGCTTGGAGGAGACCGACACCATGCTCGAAGACCGAATCAAGGAGTGGAAGGCACAATATCGCCGTGAAGGCTTGCAGGAAGGCCGCCAGGAAGGTCGCCAGGAAGGTCGCCAG
>NZ_NMQZ01000056.1 GCF_002864685.1 Alloalcanivorax mobilis | reverse complement strand
CAGGAAGGTCGCCAGGAAGGTCGCCAGGAAGGTCGCCAGGAAGGTCGCCAGGAAGGTTCAACCGAAGAGGCCCGGCTGATTCTGTCGCGCTTGCTCTCCCGACGATTTGGCCCGCTGCCGCCCGACGTGACGCAGCGGCTGGAGCAAGCCTCGCTGGATCAGTTGGAAGGCTGGATCGACCTCCTCTATGACGCCGACTCGTTGGAGCAGGTGTTTCACTGAGCAGGGCCGGCTGCCCCTGCCGGTTAAGAAACGTTTTCATTGCTATTCGCTTTATCTTTAGTGATTCGTTAACTCTTTGAATCCATTAAAGAAATCTCCGATGTGGGTGGCGTTGCGGGGCGAGGGCGGGCATACTGCGCCTGTTCATTACCCCGTTTTCCAAGGAGTCTTCCATGAAGGGTCATCCGGACGTGATTGAGTGCTTGCGGGAGCTGTTGCGTGGCGAGCTGGCCGCCCGTGATCAGTATTTTCTGCACTCCCGTCAATACGAGGATCAGGGCTACGAAAAGCTCTACCAGCGCATTCACCATGAAATGGAAGAAGAGACTCAGCATGCCGATGCCATTCTGCGGCGCCTGCTATTTCTAGAGGGTGAGCCGGATATGACGCCCCACGCCATGCAGTCCGGCCGCACCGTGATCGAGATGCTGGAAGCGGATCTGCGCTTGGAGTACGAAGTGCGCGAGAACCTGGCCAACGCCATGGCGCTGTGCGAATCGGTTCAGGATTACGTGACCCGCGACATGCTGCGCCAGCAGTTGGAAGACACCGAGGAAGACCACACCCATTGGTTGGAACAGCAGTTGCGGCTGATCAAGCACATCGGCGAGGCCAACTACCGCCAGTCACAGATCGGTTAACTCCCTGTTTTCGGTGGTCGCAGGCGGGAGTTTAATTCTGGTGTAGGGTCGGTCGTTGCCCGGGAGTCGGCGCTCGCTGGCCATCCGCGCCTCCGGCTTGGTTCGCGGTCAAGGACCGCTCCCACAGGATGCGCTGTAGCGTGGCGGGTCCTTGTATCCTGCCCCCCTGTTCCAATCTGAACACTGAACACCGCCCCCTAAAACGGCCTCCCCCATGCCCCGCGCTTTTACTGTTCTCCATTCCTGTTTGCTGGTCGCGTTTCTGGTCTGCCTGGTGGCGGTGCCGGCGGCCTTGTGGTGGGTGGCGGTGTCGGGGCTGGCGGTGGCGTTGGTTTCGTTGGCGGTGCCGGCGCCGTGGCGGCTGCGGCGGGAAGACGGCTGGTGGTTGGTGGCGCTGGCGGTGTTTGGCACGCATCTGGTGCTGGATGCCTGGCGGGGCGGGGCGCCGGTGGGGGCGCAAACGGCGGCGACGTTGCCCTGGTGGCCCTGGCTGGCGTGCCTGCTGCTGGTAGCGTGGCGGCGTCATCCTCCAGCGGCCGGCGCCTTGTGGCTGGGGGCGGGGTTGGCGGCCCTGGGTGCCGGCGTGGTGGCGCTTTATGAGTGGCTGGTATTAAGCGATGCCCGCGCCAATAACGGTATTAATTCGATTCCCTTCGGCAATCTCTCTTTACTGCTGGGTGTATTGGCGTTGGTGGGCGCGTTGTCCTGGCGCGGCCCTTGGGCCGGCCGGCTGACTTGCGCGCTGGCGGCGTTGGCCGGGATGGTCGCGTCGTTGTTGTCGGGTACCCGTGGTGGGTGGATTACGTTGCCGTTGGTGATCGCCGTGTTGGGTTTTTGTTATCGCGGAGACCTGCGCAAGGCGGCGCGCGGGCCGTCGGTGATCGGCTGGCTGATGGTGGCGGCCCTGGCACTGGCGTTGCTGGTGTTGGCCGCGGGGCAGGCGCTGCCCCGTTTTGCTGATCTCGTCAGTGATTTGCGGGGTTACTGGGCGGCCGGCAACACCCGCACCTCGGTGGGGCTGCGTCTGGATATGTGGCACACGGCGTTTAACCTGTTTTTACAAAAACCGTTCTTCGGGTGGGGCGAGCACGCCATGCGGCCAGCACTGCAAAGCCTGATCGCGGAAGGACGTTTGAACGAGCAGGCACAGTATTTTGGTTACCAATTACATAACGACTGGCTGGACACCGGGGCGCGACGTGGCGTACTGGGTCTGTTAACATTGATGCCGTTTTTTGCCGTGCCTCTGCTCGCTTTCGTCCGCCGTTTGCGGGTCGATGACCGAGGCGCCTCCGCACTGGCGGGTGTGCTGCTAGTACTGATGTTTCTCGGCTTTGGTTTTACGCAAACACAAATCCGGGATGAGAGAGCGTTAGCGGCTTGGTTAGTATTAATGGTGACGTGCTGGGTTTTAATAAGGCGTTCGGATTAGCTAAATTTGCAGTGGTTCAGCCTAAGGCTCTTTATTTAACAATGCATTATTCTAATTCGCCCTGGTTTTTCGATTACGGACATCCAGTTGTCACAAGGTCGCCTCTAGCATGGTGTCGGCCCGGGAATGTCGGCAGTCTCTCTCGGCTCTTTAACTCCTGATGATAAGGTAGATCGGCATGGACGTCGTTTTATGGTCTCAATCCGCTGCGGTTTTAGGCAGCGCTTTTCTTGCCGTTTACGGTTTACTCCCGCTGGCTCGACGCACAGGCTTCGTTGACCGGCCGAATCATCGAAAATTGCATGGCTCCCCGGTGCCGCTGATTGGCGGCGTGGTGGTGTTCGTTGGCTTGGTCACCGCCATGTTCGTCAGTGGTGTGTGGGACGAACGGGCCTGGCTGGTTTTTCTGTGCGCGGCGAGCGTACTGACCGCCCTGGGCGTGGCCGATGACATGTACGACCTCAGCGCTCGCTGGCGCTTCGTGCTTCAGGGCTTGGTGGTGGCCGTCGCTGGCCTGGTGTCGGGCCTGTACATCCAGAATCTGGGCTTGTTGCTGGGCGACAGCCAGTTGCTGATGGGCCTGGGTTTCGGGCTGGTGTTCACCGTGGTGTGCGCGCTGGCCTCGATCAACGCCTACAACATGATCGATGGCATTGATGGCCTGGCCGGTTCGGTGACCATCATTACTCTGTTCGCGATTACCCTGCTGTGTTCCCTGAGTGGCGCCACCGACACCGCCCTGATGGCGGGCCTGCCGTGCCTGGCGCTGCTGGTGTATCTGCTGTTTAACCTGGAGCTGCCGTTTTTTCGCGGCATGAAGATTTTCCTGGGCGACGGCGGCAGCACCTTCCTGGGTTTCCTGGTGCTGTGGTTGCTGGTGATCGGCAGCCAGAACGACGGCAGCTTCCGGCCGATCACCGCGGTATGGCTGGTCGGCCTGCCCATGGTGGACATGCTCACCGTGTTCGCCCGCCGCGCGTTCGCCGGCAAATCCCCCTTCAGCGCGGACCGCATCCACATTCATCATTTGCTGATGAAACGGGGCCTGACGCCGCGCAAGGCGCTGATGGTCCTGGCGCCGTTCCACGCCACTCTGGTGTGCGTGGGGCTGTTCGGTGAGCTGCTGCACTGGTCCGAAGCCGCGCTCACCGTCGGCGCCATCTGCGTGGGCATTGGCTACGCCAGCGTCAACGTCCTGCTCTCCCTCGGCGCCCGCGAAGAAGAAGGGCACGTCTCAGCGAGAGGTTGAGAAACGGCTGTATTTGTAGGAGCAGGCCGTGCCAGCGACGTTTTTTGACCGACTGGCACGGCGCGGTTGCTCCGCACCTGATGGTTTGCCGGCCGACGCCGGGTGCCAGATTCAAACCCGTCGCTGGCTGGGCCTGCTCCTACAAAAAACTCAACCCCGTCACCACGCGTCCTGCTGCCCGCCCCACCACGAAGCCGCCTGTTCCCACTGAACACCGAAAACTCTCCCTCGCCTTTCCCTTCCTTGTAAAAAATCGCAACAAAGCCGAGCCTGCGCGATGGCGCCGGGCAGGACGGTGCGGGTTTCAGGTATTCTCTTTGCTTCTGGCCGCCAAGTGGCGGCGCTATAGCGTGGAAGCGGCTTTGGCCGCGCCCACCCTCTCTTTGCTTCGCGGGGAAGGATGCCAACGTTGGATCGCTCAGTGGTATGCCCAAGCTAAAGTTCTGGCTGAATAAGCTCCTCGCGCAGTTTCCCAAGACCGGCCTTGCCAGTATGGCGCTGATGGTCGGCAGCACTCTGCTGACCGCTCTGGTGGCGGTGTTTCTGGCCCGGTTGCTGGGGCCGGCGGGGTATGGCGTGTACGCGTTCGCGTTTTCGTTGATCACGGTGTTGGCGATTCCCTCCCAACTGGGTCTGCCGCAATTGGTGGTGCGCGAGACGGCCCGCGCTCAGGTCAACGGCGATTGGGGGCTGATGCGCGGCCTGTGGCGCTGGAGCTCGCTGTCGGTGTGGTTGTTCTCGTTCGCGGTGGCGGGCGCTGCCTGGGCGGTGATGGTGAGCTTCGACTGGGGCTTCAGCGTCGCCCAAAAAGAGACCTTTCTGTGGGGGTTGGTGCTGATTCCGGTGATTGCCCTGGGCAACATTCGTGGCGCCGCATTGCGCGGCCTGCACCGGGTGATCAAGGGCCAGCTGCCCGAATTCATTTTGCGCCCGGGCCTGTTTCTGCTGCTGATTTTCGCCGTGTTGTACCTGTTGCCGCTGAAGCTGGGCCCGGCATCGGCGATGGCGCTGCACGGGCTGGCGGCGTTTGTCGCCTTTCTGGTGGGGGCGTGGATTCTCTATCGCGAGCGCCCGGCGCCGCTGGCGGCGCGCCCGGCGCCACGCTATCAGCACCGCGCCTGGGCCTTGTCGGCGCTGCCGCTGGCGGCGATCGGCGCGCTCACCCTGATCAACAGCAACACCGATATTCTGATGCTGGGCTTTATGCGCTCGGAGCACGAAGTGGGCATTTACAAAGTGGTGGTCACCGGCGCCAACCTGATCATCTTCGGCCTGCAGGCAATCAACATGGTGGTGGCGCCACAGTTCTCGCGCCTGTTCACCCAGAAGCGCATGGATGATCTGCAGAAAATCGTTACCAGCAGTTCCCGGGCGATTCTGATCATCGCACTGCCCACGGTGATCGTGGTGGTGCTGTTCGGCCGCCAGATTCTCGGTGTGGTGTTCGGCGAGGAATACAAAGCCGGCTATCTGCCCTTGGTGATCCTCGGCCTGGGCCAGCTGTTCAATGCGTTCTTCGGCTCGGTGAGCATGCTGCTGAACATGACCAACAACGAGCGTCAGACCATCAAGGGCGTGGCGGTGGCGGCGCTCACCAACGTGGTGCTCAATGCCCTGTTGATCCCCGTGTACGGCATTATCGGCGCCGCCATCGCCACCTCTATCTCGGTGGTGCTGTGGAATCTGGTGCTGTGGTATTTCGTGCGTAAGAGCATCGGCATCGAGAGCACGGTGATCGGCAGACGCAAAGGTGGAGGTTCATGAAGAAGCCCAATTTCTTTATCGTCGGCGCGCCCAAGTGCGGCACCACTTCGTTGTTCTTCTGGCTGAACCAGCACCCGCAAGTGTTCATGCCCGATCGCAAGGAAGTGCATTTTTTCAATGTGGACGGCATGACCCGCATTGACACGCTGGCTGATTATGAGGCGCTGTTCGCGGACGCCAGTGAGCAGCACAGCGCGGTGGGCGAGGGCTCCACACACTATTTGTATTCGCGGCGGGCGATTGCCGGCGTGCTGGAATACAACCCGGCGGCGAAGTTGGTCGTGTGCGTGCGCAACCCGGTGCAGATGGCGCCCTCGTTGCACTCCGAGCGGGTCGCCCAGGGCATGGACGCGCTCACCGATTTCGATCAGGCCTGGCGCGACAGCGAAAGCCGCCCGCACAGCCTGTATAAGGCGGCGGCCAGCAAGGACGATCCGGACCGGCTCAACTACAAGGCCTATTGCCGCCTGGGCGAGCAGGTCGAGCGGCTGTTGAGCGTGGCGCCCCGCGAGCGGGTGCATTTCATCGTGTTCGACGATCTGGTTAACGACCCCCAGGGCGTGTTTTTCGCGCTGTTGGATTTTCTGGATCTGCCGCGCATCGACATCACTTACGAAGCAGTCAACCAGAACAAGCGCATCAAGTCGGTGCCGTTGCAGGTGCTGCTGGCGCGGCTGGTGTCGATCAAACGGCGTTTGAAGCTGCCCTCGTTCGGGGTGGCCAAGGCCCTCACCGCCGCCAACAAGACCGTTGCCAGCCGCGACCCGGTCAGTGAGGCGACGTTGGCCGACATGCGCCACTACTTCCAGGACGACGTGGCGCTGTTGTCGCGCTTGCTGGGCCGTGACCTCAACCACTGGCTGGACGCCCCCGCCGCCCAGCCCCGGACAACACCATGACTGGCGGCGGCTACCGGTACCTGTTCGTGATCCAGTCCCTGCAGATGGGCGGCGCGGAACGCTCGCTGGTGAACTTGGCCAACTTCTTCACCCGGCGCGGTGAACCGGTGGCGGTGTTGCGGTTCACGGCCGGCGGTCTGCTGGAGAGCGAACTGGACAGCGGCATTCCCGTGCACCCGGTGAGCGGATTGGCCGGGCTGCGTGCCATCGCGCGCCGTTACCCCGGGGCCACGCTGGTGTCGTTCCTGTTCCATTGTAATGTGCGGTTGGCGGCGCTCAAGAAAGCCGGTCTGTTGCGCAATCGTTTGATCATCACCGAGCACAGCTCACCGCTGCGCTACGCCGGCGCCACCGGGCTGAAATCGCGACTACGCCGCGCTCTGGGGCGTCTGTTCCTGCCCGCCGCCGACGCCGTTTTCGCGGTGTCGCCGTTGGTGAAGCAGGATTTTTCAACGGCGTTCGCGCTGCCCCCGGAGCGCGTGCGGGTGGTGCCCAACCCGTTTGATCAGGGCGCCCTGAAGCAGGCCGCCAGCCACGCCGCGCCCACCGCCGTGGATCAGCTGGCCGCACGCGGGCCATTGATCTGCGGCGTCGGGCGCCTGGTGGCGGAGAAAGGCTTCGACGTGCTGATCCGCGCGTTCGCCGGGCTGTCCGAGCCGCCGCCCTGCACGCTGGTGATTGTCGGCGACGGCCCTGAGCGCGCCACGCTGGAGGTGCTGATTGAAGAGCTGGGCCTGGCCGGCCGGGTTCATCTGGCCGGGTTCGACACCAACCCCTATCGCTACATGGCTCGCGCGGCGCTGCTGGTGGTGCCCTCGCGCCAGGAAGGGTTCGGCAACGTGATCATCGAAGCGGCGATGCTCGGCGTGCCGGTGATCGCCACCGACTGCATCGGCCCGCGCTACATTTACGGTGAGCAGGCCGACCTGGTGCCGCCCGACGACGCCCCCGCGCTGGCCAGCGCCATCCAACGCGCCCTCACCGGCGCCCCTCCCGCCGCCCCGGACTATCAGGCTTTTCTGATCGACCGGATCGCCGCCGAATATGGGTAGGGGAGGGGGGGAAGTGTTCAGTTTTCAGTGTTCAGTTTTCAGTGCGGGGAACAGGGAGCAGGCAACCCGTTGCAGGGAACGGCAGACTCGCACAGGAAGTTTGCGTCTGATGTGGGGGCGGGCCTCGACCGCGAAAGGGGTCTGCCAGGCCGGCCTCGCCTTCGGCTCGGTTCGCGGTCAAGGACCGCTCCCACGGCGGCGCTGTAGAGGCGCTGTTCACCGTTCCGAACTGAAAACTGAAACTGAAACTGAAAATTGAAAACCGGAGCTCCAAATGTCCCATGACCACCGCTTGAAAAAAGGTGTCTTCTTCTACGAAGCGGTTTTCTATCAGGACGAAGACGGCCGGGTTTATTCCAATGGCAACATTGGCCGCGAGGCGTTGACGCTGTATCTGGCCTGTGTGGAACACCTTCAGGTGTTCTGCCGTTTGCACGGTATTCGCCGCGACGATGCCCGCGAGTTGGTGGAGATCTCGGCGCCGGGGTTGAGCTTTCATGGCCTGGGTTTGAAAAGCTGGACGCGCTTGCCGCTGCTGTTGCCGTGGGTGTGGCTGGTGTTGGCGCGTGCCTGGCTGGGCGCGGACGTGGCGATTCTGCGGTTGCCGTCGATCGTGTCGATTCTGATGCGGCCAGTGCGCTGGCTGGGCCACCGGCCGGTGATCGTGGAACTGGTGTCGGACCCGCGCGGTTTGCTGAAGAGCGCCTACCCCCGGTTGCCCGGCGTGGCCTGGCTGGATCGTGCCCTGACCGGCGCCACGCGCCGCTGGGTGGCGCAAGCCGACGGCTGTGTCTACGTGACCCGGGAAACCCTGCAGGCGATTTATCCCTGCGGCGGAGACACCTCTTACGCCTCCAACGTGCGCATCGAGCGAATCGATCCGGACACCCTGAGCCAGCGCCTGACGGCGCCGCCGCTGGCTGGGCGCCAAGTACTGAACGTCGGTCTGATCGGCAGCTTGAGCAACGAATACAAGGGCATCGATGTGGCCATCGAGGCGGTGGCGCGCTTGAACAAAGCCGGCCTGCCGGTGCATTTGCACGTGCTCGGCAAGGGCCCGCTGCTGGAAAAATACCAGGCCCAGGCGGCGCGGCTCGGCTGCCAGGCCTCGGTGCACTTCGCCGGCACCCGGCGCAAGGGCGAGGAAGTGCTAGCGTGGCTGGCGTCCATGGACGCCTACATCCAGCCCAGCCGGGTGGAAGGGCTGCCGCGCGCGCTGGTGGAGGCGATGTCGGTGGGCCTGCCGTGCGTGGCCACCAGCGTCGGCGGCATTCCTGAATTGCTGGCGGCGCCCTGGCGGGTGCCCGCCGAAGACGCCGGCTCCCTGGCCGACAAACTGCAAGCGTTGTTGAGCGACGACAACGTGTATCGTCAGCAGTGCCAGGCCAATTTCGAGACCGCCCGCGATTTTCTGTATGACACCATCGTGGCAAGGAAAGCCGCCTTTCTGCAGCGCCTCGGCGCCAGGCTGGCGTGTTAGAAGGACAGCAACTATGCGAAAACTGATTGGCAAGATTTACCGCCACGCGTTGCCTCGCGGCGCCCAGGCGCGCCTGGATTGTCTGCGCGCGCGCCCGTCCTGGCGCGCCCAGCGGGCGATCTTCGTGCACGTGCCCAAGGCCGCCGGTTTCTCGGTGTCCAACGCGCTCTATGGCAAGGCGCTGGGACACATCCGCGCGGAGACCATCAAGCGCCATTCGCCGCGCGAGTTCGACCAGTGCTTCAAGTTCGCGTTCGTGCGCCATCCGGTGACCCGCTATGTCTCGGCGTTGTCCTACGTGCGTGAGAACTACCAGGCATTGCGCGGCAGCCCGGGCCTGCCTCCGGAGCATTTGTTGCCGCTCGGGCCGCTGGAGTTCTTCGATGAATGGCTCTCGGACATTGATCTGGCGGACACCAACTTCGTGTTCCAGCCGCAGGCGGATTTTATTTTCGACCACCACGACACCCTGCTGGTGGATTATCTGGCCCGCTTCGAGGATTTCGACGGTGAGATCGAGCACCTGGCGCGGCGCCTGCCCCGGCTGGCCACCATTCAGCGGCTGAACGCCTCCGGTTCCGCCGCGGTGAGCTATCCGTTCGAGCAGTTGGACGCGCGCTTGTGCCAGATCTACGCCCGCGATTACCGCCTGCTCGGCTACCAGGGAGCACCGGCATGAGCCAGCGCCGGTTGCTGATCGTGACCACCACGGCGGAAACCCTGGCCACCATTTTGCGCGAACAACCGCGCTATCTGGCCGAGCATTTCCAGGTGGCGGTGAGCTGCGCCCGTGACGGTCACTATGCGGTGCTGGAAAGCGACCTGGAGATTCCGGTGTTTCCGGTGGCCATGGCGCGGGGCATTTCCCCGTGGCGGGATCTGCGCTCGATTTTCGCCATGCTGCGAGTAATGCGGGCCTTCAAGCCGGACATCGTGCACAGCTACACGCCCAAGGCCGGGCTGGTGGCGATGAGCGCCGCTTGGCTGCTGCGCGTGCCGGCCCGGGTGCACACCTTCACCGGGCTGATTTTTCCCTCCGCCTCGGGCTTCAAGCGCCGTTTGTTGATCGCCGTGGACCGCTTGATCGCGCGGCTGGCGACCCGGGCGATACCAGAGAGCGAAGGGGTCAAGCGAGACCTGCTGGCGCATCGCATCACACGCCGCCCCCAACCGGTGATCGGCCACGGCAACATCGCCGGGGTCGACACCGTGCTGTTCGACGCGGACCGTCCCGAGGTGGCCGGCCCGGCGGCCACGCTTCGCCGCACCACCCTGGCCGGCGCCGCGTTCACCTTCTGTTATGTGGGGCGCATCAACCGCGACAAGGGCCTGACCGAGCTGGCCGATGCGTTCCAGACTTTGCCAGACAACGCTGCCTTGCTGCTGGTCGGTGAGCTGGACACCACGGCGCCGCCGGCGGGCGATGCCCTGGCGCGGTTGAAGGCCGATCCGCGCGTGCACTTCGCCGGTTTTCAGCGCGATGTGCGGCCGTTTATTGCCGCCAGCGACGTTCTGGTGCTGCCCAGTTACCGCGAAGGGTTTCCCAATGTGGTGTTGCAGGCGCTGTCGTTGAGCCGGCCGGTGATCGTCACCGACGTCAGCGGCGCCAATGAGATTACCGTGGCAGACGAAAACGGCTGGATCGTGCCGGTGGGCGACGCCGATGCCCTGCATCGAGCGATGCAACACGCCCTCGACAGCGACGCTGGCGAGATTCAGGAAATGGGGCGCAGCGGCCGTTCGCGGGTCGCCGCGCGTCACGAGCGCGCCTTGTATCTGCAACATCTGCGTGATTTTTATGATTCTCTTTAGCGGGGCCTTACGATGCTGAAACGGTGCATGGATGTGTTGCTCTCGGCGCTGTTGCTGATCGCGCTTTCGCCAATACTGTTAGTGCTGATGGCACTGGTGCGCTGGCGCATCGGCGCGCCGGTGTTCTTCAGCCAGCAGCGCCCCGGGTTGGCCGGCGCGCCGTTCCGAATGATCAAATTCCGCACCATGACCAACGCCCGCGACGCCGACGGCGAACTGCTCCCCGACGATCAGCGGCTGGTGCCGTTCGGGCGCTTTCTGCGTTCCACCAGCCTGGATGAGCTGCCAGAACTGGTGAACGTGCTCAAAGGCGAGATGAGCCTGGTGGGCCCGCGCCCGCTGCTGATGGAATACCTGCCGCTGTATTCACCGCGCCAGGCGCGCCGCCATGAAGTGCGTCCCGGCGTCACCGGCTGGGCGCAGATCAACGGCCGCAACGCGCTCTCTTGGGAGCAGAAATTCGAGCTGGATGTCTGGTACGTGGATCACCATTCCCTGGGCCTGGACCTGAAGATACTGTTTCTCACCGCGCTGAAAGTGATACAACGGGAAGGGGTCAGCCACGGACAAGAGGCGACCATGCCGAAGTTCAAAGGGAGTGAGCGCGATGACTAAATTACTGGCGGTGGTGGGAGCCAGCGGGCACGGCAAAGTGGTGGCGGACGCCGCCATTGCCAGAGGCTGGCGCAAGGTGGCGTTTTACGACGACGCCTGGCCGGAACTGGCTCAGGTGGGGCGCTGGCCGGTGGAAGGGTGCACCGCCGAGATGCGCGATCATCTCGGCCGCTTCGATTCGGTGATGGTCGGCATTGGCGACAACCGCACCCGATTGGCGAAACTGGCGGAGCTGGAGACGGCGGGCGCCGCCATTGGCACCATCCTGCACCCGCAATCGGCGGTCAGCCGCTTCGCTGAAATCGGCGTCGGCGGCGTGGTGTTCGCCGGCGCCGTGGTCAATGTGGACGCCCGGCTCGGCCGCGGGGTGATCATCAACACCGGCGCCACCGTGGACCACGACTGCGTGCTCGCCGACGGCGTGCACATCAGCCCCGGCGCCAACCTGGCTGGCGATGTCACCGTTGGCGAGGCCAGTTGGATCGGCATCGGCGCCGCCATCAAACAGGGCGTCACCATCGGCCGCAATGTGATGGTCGCCGCCGGCGCCATCGTGATCCGTGACGTACCCGATGGCACTACGGTGATGGGCGTACCGGCGCGGGTGTCGGCGGAGTAACGCTGGACGCCGGACGCCGGACGCCGGACGCCAGACGCCAGACGCCAGACGCCAGACGCCAGACGCCAGACGCCAAACCCGAGGCTCAGGGTCTTGGAGTAATGCAAAAGTCGCTTGCGTAGCCGCAATGCTTCAAGAAACGGGGTTTGATCTTAGCGTCCGGCGTCCGGCGTCCGGCGTCAAGCGATTCACCAAAACACGGAGTTCTGATTTCTTATGTTGAACGGACCCTTCCCCCCCTGGCCCTCTTTCACCCAGGAAGAAGCCGACGCGGTGCAGCGAATCCTGCTCTCGAACCGCGTCAATTACTGGACCGGCGAGGAGGGCAGGGCGTTTGAACGCGAGTTCGCCGACTTCGCCGGCACCGATTACGCGGTGGCGGTGGCCAACGGCACTCTGGCGCTGGATCTGGCGTTGCAAGGGCTGGGCATCGGCCCCGGCGACGACGTGATTGTTACGCCGCGCACTTTTCTGGCTTCGGCCACGGCGGTGGTCAACGCCGGTGCACGGCCGATCTTCGCCGATGTCGACCGCGACAGCCAGAACATCACCGCCGAGACCGTGGCTGCGGTGCTCACACCCAGCACCCGGGCGGTGATTTGCGTGCATCTGGCCGGCTGGCCCTGCGACATGGACGCGATGATGGCGCTCGCGGAGCAGCACGGCTTCCAGGTGATCGAAGACTGCGCCCAGGCCCACGGCGCCAGCTGGGCGGGCCGCCCGGTGGGCGGGCTCGGCCATGTTGGCTGCTGGTCGTTCTGCCAGGACAAGATCATGACCACCGGCGGCGAAGGCGGCATGGTCACCACCAACGACCGCGACCTGTGGTCGCGCATGTGGAGCTATAAGGACCATGGCAAGAGCTGGGAGGCGGTCTATGAGCGCGAGCACCCGCCCGGCTTCCGCTGGCTGCACGAGAGCTTTGGCAGCAACTGGCGGCTGACCGAAATGCAGGCCGCCATCGGGCGTATTCAACTGACCCGCATGGCGGACTGGAACCGGCGCCGCCGGGAGCACTGCGAATGGCTGTGGGGCATCGCCCGCGAATGCCCGGGGCTGCGCGTGCCGGCGCTGCCGGACGCCGCCGGGCACGCCGGTTACAAAGCCTATGTGTTCGTGGAGCCGGAGCGCCTGAGCGACGGCTGGGATCGTGATCGCATCATGGCGGAACTGGTGGAAAAAGGCGTACCGTGTTTCTCCGGCTCCTGCTCCGAGGTCTATCTGGAGAAATGCTTCCAGGACGCCGGCCTGGGCCCGCTTGAGCGGCTGCCGGTGGCCCGCGAACTGGGCGACACCAGCCTGATGTTCCTGGTCCACCCGACTCTGCAAGAGGAACATCTGCGCAAGACCTGCGACACCCTGCGTGAAGTGATGGCCCGGGCCACCGCCTGAGCATGGATTGCCCGGTCTCGGGAACCTTCGCCGCCGGGGCGCCTCCTAGACAGATAAACTAAGGAAGGGACTGACGTTGAATGTCGTTTGAATTGACCAAACTGCTGGGCGCGCTGGTGATGCCGCTGCCCACTATCCTGATCTTGCTCATTTTCGGGCTGCTGTTCCTGTACGTGGGGCGCGGCCGTAAGTTCGGTATCTTCCTGATCAGCTTCGCCACCCTGTATTTGTTCGTGGTGTCGGCGGCGCCGTTCTCCCGGGATGCGGTGATCTCCCTGGAAAACAACTACAGCATGCTCAAAGACCCACCGCAGGCCGCCAAGTGGATCATCGTTCTTGGTGGCGGCGTGCACGACGACCCCTCCTTGCCACCGCTGGAGCGCCTGACGATTCCCTCCCGGGAGCGCCTTCGCGAGGGCATGCGCATTTACCGCAAGCTGCCCCACGCCAAACTGATTCTCTCCGGCGGCTTCCCCAACGTGAAACCCGACTCGATCACCACCGCCGATGCCATGGCCAATATCGCGGTGCGCTGGGGCATTCCCGAATCGGACATCGTGCTGTCGCGCTTCCCGGTCAACACCGCCGCCGAGGCCAAGGCCGCCACCAAGTGGGTCAAAGAGGATGAAATGCTGATCGTGGTCACGTCGGCGGTGCACATGCCCCGCGCCATGGCGCTGTTCGACAAACAGGGTTTCGCCGCGGTCCCGGCGCCCACCGAGCCCTCGGTGAAAGAAGCCAAGGAGCCGAAATACGCCACCTGGGCACGGGCCATGCCCCAGGCCAGCAATGTGGAACTGGCTGAAAAAGGCATGCGCGAAACGGTGGGCTACTGGTACGCCCGCCTGCGCGGCCAGGCCGGCCCGCGGCGGGGGGATTGAGGGCGGTTTTCAGTGTTCCTGGCCCGCTACAGCGCCCCTGTGGGAGCGGTCCCCGACCGCGAACCGAGCCGAAGGCGAGGCCAGCCTGGCAAAGCCGATTCGCGGTCAAGGACCGCTCCCACGAAAGACCGTGCCAATCCGAAACGGGCCGGCTACAGCGCCCCTGTGGGAGCGGTCCCCGACCGCGAACCGAGCCG
>NZ_NMQZ01000055.1 GCF_002864685.1 Alloalcanivorax mobilis | reverse complement strand
CCGGCAACGACGACTACGTGGAAACCGACGGCGAGATCAACGTCTTCGGTGGTTCCATCAGCATGAAGTTCTAAGAGGGTATTATGAAAACAATACAGCCCGATAACGCCGCCCGCCTGGCGGCCCGCATCACGCAAGTTCCCGCGTTACTGCTCTGCTCCGCGGCGCTGCTCAGCGCCTGTGGCGGCGGTGGCGGCAGCGCCCCCGGCAACGATTCCGCCGAAGCCTCGCGGCAATCCCTGCTCTACGCCTACCCCGATGACGGCCAGACCGAAGTCGCCACCCCCGCGCCGCTGGTGCTGCGCTTCACCAGCGACGTCACCGAAGACGACGCCAAACAAGCCATCACCCTGCACGCCGGCGACGCCGACGGCCCCGAGCTTGAGTACACCACCGCCATGGTCGAAGACGACCAGCGCGGCATCGTGCTCACCCCGGTGGAAAAACTCGACCCGCTCACCGACTACACCGTGGTGATCAACGACCTCAAGCTCGACAAAGGCACCGCCGCCAACCGCCAGGTGCACTTCAAAACCCGCGCCCTGCAACGCGGCCCCAAGAGCCTGATGGTCTCCGACCCGGCCTTTAAACTCAGCCGCGCCATTCCCAGCGGCGACACCAACGAACCGGTGATGGATTTCTCCACCTTCCGGCTTCAGTTCACCCAGCCCATCGACCAGGCCACCGCCCACTACGGCCTCGACAGCGGTGTCACCGGCCAGCCCGACGACACCGTCGCCCTGCTCGACGCCGACGGCAACCTGGTGGACGCCGCCCTGCTCATCGACGGCCCCTACATGACCGTCGACCCCAAGCAGGAATACCTGGACGCCGGCCAAACCTACACCCTGCGCATCGGCGACAGCCTCGCCAGCACCTTTGCCGATGACGAAAGCGAAGGCACCTTCGCCGGCACCGAGATCACCTTCACCCCGAAAGACTCCTCACCCCGGGGCGAACCGGCCATCCTGGTGCAGCGCATCACCGACTCCAACAACCGGCAAACCACATCCCTGCTCACCGGCAAGCCGGTCAATGAAGTGCCCGTCAACGCCACCCTGCTCGGCAACAACAGCGCCACCCAACCCCGCGGCGACGTGCGCGCCGAACTCGGCGACGTCACCGTCTACACCGACGTCACCCCCATCCGCATTCCGCGAGACACCATTCTCACCGGCTCCAACATCGACGTGATGATCGGTGGCGAAGTCCCCGCCGGCATCCAATCCGGCGCCGTGAAAATGCACTTCCTCTCCGACGCCACCGGCTACCTGGTGCCCAACCCCTACAACAGCCAGCGCGACGACGCCCTGCGCATCGTCCACCTGTTCATGGACGTCGCCATCAGCACCGAAGAAGCCGAAGCCAACGGTGGCTTCACACAAGACCTGCTGCACATCGAGCTGGTCGGCGTCGGCGAAGTCGACCCCAAGGAAGGCGTGCTCAACCTCGACGCCGTCTCCATGGTGGAACCCGACGTGCTCGGCCAGGAATTCGCCTACGGCCTGCTCAGCTTCCAACTGCAAAGCTACCCCGACCAGGAAAACCCGCCCGACAACACCGTCGCCGACACCACCCCACCGACCCTGCAAAGCTGGACCCTCGAAGACCTCACCGCCCAGGGCGGCCCCGACAAAAGCCAGATGGCCAAACCTGGCGACCCGATCATCCTCAACTTCGATGAGCCACTCGACCGCGCCACCATCGCCGGCAACGTCACTCTCTATAAGACCGACAACAGCGGCGTGCTCGAACAGGACATCGACTACTACATGGACGGCGCCGCCCTGGTCGTCAAACCCAAGGAGCCCCTGCAATACAGCGAGGAACTGAATCCGATCAGTTATGAGCTGCAGTTGGGGAATGGGATTACTGATTTGGCGGGGAATGTGTTTCAGGAGGGGTTTGATGAGGGGTTTGGGTTGCCATTGAAAGTAGAAAAGCGCAAGGAAACTTTTTTTGGAACAACAACTGAGCTAGATGCGGTAAAAAGATCACCTTACATAACCGGACTGTATCCGGGATTCCCATGCGCCTTGGACCCTAGCACTATTGACTTAGAGCACGGCATATCCGGCCGCTGCCTTGGGGGCATCTCGGATCAAAGCGACAATGTTGAAAAAGATGATCTACTACCAATAATTTCTGTTCCTGCAAACCGCCCCATAGCAATAAGTTTTTCCAAAAACATAGATGGAGAATCTGTTTCACTATCAGGAAGTTTTCTTGTTGAAAAAATTGATGTTCACGGAAACTCATTAGGAAGTATTGCGGGGAAAATCGAGAAGAAGTCTCGACAATTAATCTTCACTCCTGACATGCCCTGGGAAGTCGGCAGCCTTTACTCTTACACTTTAAAATCTAACGGTGACATATCGTCAAGTTTAGCGGTATGCGACGGAACACAAGCCATCTGCGATGAAATCGGCCTACCCTTACAAACTCAAATAATGGGCATAGTACAAGTAACAGATTTAGCACAGTTAAACGCGGTCGACCAAGACCACACCATTAAGACTATTGCTTCTGTATCCCCTACCGGCGGCGGCCCAGATCTCAAACAATATTTTATCGGGGAAGAGAAATCAAAGGAGGTCTTGCAGTCACTCAAGACTTCTCCGATCACTGACGTAAACAGCAATTTAATTTACGAAAAAAACAGAGAGATATCGCAAAGCAGCTTTGAACTTCAAGCATCCGCAGGGTGGATAATTAGAAAGTCAACCACTTACAGCAATGAAGAGAGAAGTGCTTCAAATGAGCCAGACGAAAATGCAGATCAAATTTATGATCCTGAGGGCGTGAATCCGAGGCCGAACAGCGCGAAAATCATATCCACTTTTTATGGTATAGACACGTATGAAAACCCGTACAACACGACTACAGGATTGCCATTAGACGGACAGTCCGGAAATCTTCGTTATTATGGAGGAAACACGGGCTGCGGGTATGAGAGCTTCCCCGAATTCGAGGCCGCTGGATGTCCAGATATTACAGGATCTTCAGGGCCTAACTGTAGGTCTGGCGTTCCAGCCACTTGCCCCAAGGAAAAATTTACGTACCTTAATAGCGCTTTATATGGAGATGTCACTTCGGAATATATCGAAGGGAAAGGGCTAAAGGTTAACCTTTGGCCTGGCCAAATTGTAACCACCTCTTTCTTGACTGTTTTAAAGCCCTGGGCTAATCGCTTTGACATGCCAGTCGATAGCGGCCTTCAAATCATGAGAATGCGATACAGCAAAGACGAAAACGGAGCACGGACACAGCCAGTCCCTGGATGGATCAAGAAAGACGGCAATGGAAACCCAACTTTTACAGCAACCGTAGACTTATACTTAAGCGCACCTCAACTCCAGCAAAACATTTCGGATGCGACGGGCGTCATAGGAACGACACACAACTTTTATAGCTACCAGTCTCAATTCAATCTGAGCGGCCCAGTCACTTTTCAGAGTGACGGGAGGATGAAAATCGAACAATACAACATTGAACCAGTGAATTTCGAATTGCGAGGCACGAGCCCCTTCACCATTTTGTATCTACAAATACCAGCAAAAGGAAGCCTCCTTAGTTTCGTTTCTTCACCTATAAAATAATAAAAGGGGCGGCATCGCTGTCGCCCCACTCCAAGATTTATCATTATAAGCAATTATATTTATCAGTCATTTTTACTTACGACCTCACCCCTACTGCCACCGTCCTTCGGTCTAAGCTTTATACCATCAAGCATTGAAATAGCGGCCTCATTTTTCTTTGTGAACCGCCCCGGGTTTTGAGAAGGCTCTCGTATCTGAGAGAATGAAGCCATGATGAAATCCAACAAGTTTTCCCCTTAGGTTCGAGAGCGAGCGGTACGTCTGGTGCAAGAGCACCGTGGCGAGCACCCGTCGCTGTGAGCGGCGGCCCCCAAGATTGGCTGCGTGCCGCAGACGCTGCTGGAATGGGTCAAACGTGCCGAGATTGATGCCGGGGACCGACCCGGCACGACCACGGCCGAGGCCCAGCGCATGAAGAAGCTGGAGCGCGAGAACAAAGAATTACGGCGCGCCAATGACATCCTGCGCACAGCCAGCGCTTTTTTCGCCCAGGCGGAGCTCGACCGCAAACTGAAGTCCTGAGCGCTTACATGGATCAGCACCGCGATATTTATGGGGTCGAGCCGATCTACAGAGTGCTGCGGATTGCCCATCGGCCTACCGACGTCATGCGGCCCGACAGGGCAATCCAGCGCTTCGTAGCGGCCGAGCCAAGCGGGATGAGCAACTGATTCCGCACATCGAGCGTGTCTGGGAGGCCAACCTGCGGGTCTATGGCGCCGATAAGCTCTGGAAGCAGATGAACCGGGAAGCCATTCCCGTGGCGCGCTGCACCGTGGAACGGCTCATGCGTCGCCTGGGCTTACGCGGCATACGCCGAGGCAAGACGGTGCACACCACCGTTTCTGATCGTTCGCTGCCGTGTCCGCTGGATCGGGTTCACCGCCAATTCACTGCGGATCGCCCCAATCAGCTCTGGGTCTCGGACTTCGCCTATGTTTCGACCTGGCAGGGCTGGTTGTATGTGGCCTTTGTGATTGATGTTTTCGCCCGGTGTATCGTGGGCTGGCGCGTCAGCCGCACCATGACCACCGACTTCGTGCTCGACGCATTGAAGCAAGCCCTTTACGCCCGTCAGCCCGGCGATTCGGAGAACTTGATTCACCACTCCGACAGAGATTTTCAGTACGTCTCGATTCGCTACACGGAACGCTTGGGCGAAGCCGGCATCGATCCGTCGGTGGGCAGCAAGGGCGATAGCTACGATAACGCCCTGGCCGAGACCATCAACGGTCTGTACAAAGCGGAAATGATCCATCGGTGCGGCCCCTGGAAGTCCATGAAATCCGTGAAATCCGTGGAACTGGCAACGCTGGAGTGAGTGTCCTAGTTTAACCATCAGCGACTGATGGGGCCACTGGAATATATCCCACCGGCGGAAGCTGAGGAAAACTACTACAGGCAACTCAACAGTCAGGCTTCCATCGCAGCCTGACTTAAACCAAACAGCCTCCGCGAAACTCGGGGCAGTTCACAACCCAAAGAAAACAGCTTATCGGCATATTCATCTGCGGGCACCTTCAACACCCATTCAAAATGGGCAGCATCTATAGTTTCAGAGCCTACTTCAAAGGCCAAACCATACCTATTAGAAAAGACGGGCCTAATCCATAGGGCCCGTCTTTCCAAGTTCTTATCTTAAATTTTATTACTGCAGAGTAAGTGTTCCTTCAATAGTGCAATCACCGAAATCCAGGCTGTTAAGCTGCACGGTTTCCGGCTCCAAATCACTATTGCTGTCGGTATAAATAATGCCCTCGATATCACCGAAACAGTCAACACCAAGCTCAGGAATTTGAGCTCTTGGGGTCATCAAGGTAAAGGAACCCATGGTGCCGCCAGGGTACGTGGCAGTCCAATTGAAGTTACTGGTGACTACAAGGTTACAGAGCGGACTGGTAGGCGGAGCAACGGTAGCCCCAGTAACAGTCAGAGTGCCGCCCGGGGCAGAAGCCGGGGTTGCGGTCAAAGTTAAAACGCATTGAACAGGCGTGCCGCCCGCAGTCAGGATAGTTGTGCCGACATAAGTCGCAGCCTGGGCGCTCCCAGCACCCGCCAGAGCCACAGCACCGGCCAAAGCCAGCAAACCTTTTTTCATTGAGATATTCATGATGTTTCTCCATTTAACTTAGTTTTGACTGTTTGTCTTATTTGAGGCAGCCCTACTGCTCCATGGTCTGCCCCAGCCGGTGGAACGAATGCCCCGCCGACAAGTCAAAGCTACGAGCCTTCACGCGCTGCTGACAATGCTTCATCTGTCCCTTTTCAAACTTTATTTTAGTTACAATGTAAAGTTGCCATTAAAATAAGCACTTACAAAAAGGGGTCTGGCACCTTTTTGAAGAAATCAGGGGTTGATTTGTTGTCTTTCTTGAAATCTCACCCCCATTTTAAAAAGGGGACAGAGCAAACACCGCCAACCCTCCCCCCTAAAATGTAAGCCAAAACCTACAAACCCGTAATCCATCGCCCACACCCGTTACTTTTCCACACACCATCAAACCCCGCTCTTTCCCAACAAGGGACACGCACATCTTTCCACCCAACCCACCACACAACTCAAGAGCCGCCCGCGCCCTCCCCCCCCAATACGGGACACGCATGCATTAACATCCAGCGCCTGTCGCGTCATATTCATGCGTGTCCCACATCTCCTGTCTCCAACATCCGCTGTTCCCCATCAATAAGAGACATACAGACATTGCCCGCCAGCCCTGGGCGTTTCGATGAAAGTACACAAACGTATTACCGCAAGAAGTACGGGGACCCACACGTTCTATCAATCTTGTGCGTATCCCCCAATCGGCTTTCCGCATCAGGAACACCATTCCGATATTTCCTACGCGCATCTCAGCCCTGACTTACAGCCGCCCCCCAACTCCCAGGCTAGTCTTCACAAACTGAGAACATCCTGGGGCCAAGTCGGCCTCCCATACATAATTCGTTTTAAAACGACGAAAAGATAGTGTATAAACTCTCCCAATACATTGATCGCCGCGGCATCAGCCCACTAGCTCAATGGCTCCGCCGGCTACGTGATCCGCGAGGAAAAGCCGCTATCATAAGGCGATTGAACCGGCTTGAATTGGGTCAGCTGGGCGATCATAAACCCTGCCGGGAGGGAGTCTGGGAGCTTCGCGTCGACGTTGGACCGGGGTATCGCATTTATTATGCCCGCGCCGGCCAATCGATCTTGCTACTGCTTTGCGGTGGCAGCAAACGACACCAACACCGGGATATTGAGCTAGCCTTAACCTATTGGCAGGACTGGCAAGACCAGGAGAAAGATTCATGAAAGACCGCCCCCATGACGATGTAGTGGCCGAGCTGCTCCGTGATGACCCGGCCACTGCGGCAGAACTGCTTAATAGTATTTTGGCTGATGGCGACCAGGCTGAGTTGATGATCGCGCTCCGTCAGCTTGCTAAAAGTTTTGGTGGTGTTCGCCAAGTGGCCAGAAAGGCACACCTGAATCCAACCCAGCTTTATCGCACACTTTCTGAGCACGGGAATCCAAAGCTCGGCAATGTAAATGCGATTCTTCATGTCATGGGACTGCGGCTAGCCGTCCAGCCCATTGACGGCCCCACCCCCTGAACCTGAACGCCGAAGCAGCAGCACGCACAATAAAGGACACGCACGTATTCACGTCCAAGGCCGGCCGCGTCATATCCGTGCGTGTCCCACTTTTCCTCCCACTTCTCCCCATATCGCTGACGCGCTTTTCAGCCTTGGCTTACAGTTCTTAATCATCGGGAAGGTTACCCTTTGGTGGATTAAGGGGAGCGAAGAGTGCCGTTTGGCGGACTTTCGCGAACTGGATATCCATACCCGTTACGGGCATACTTCAGGATTGATCAGGAATGGACGTCTTCAAACGCAGGGATTTCGCGCGCTGGCAAACGCGGGAGAAGATGCCAGACCACGCGCTGTGCACCGCGGTCAAAGAGATGGCATGTGGCCTGGTAAATGCCGAGCTGGGTGGCGGCCTTTACAAGAAGCGCATAGCCCGGGCCGGCGAGGGTAAACGGAGCGGGTATCGAACCCTGCTCGCGGCCCGTACCGGTGAACGCTATGTCTTTCTCCATGCGTTTTCGAAAGGCGACAGAGCAAACATTACGCCTGAAGAAACCCGGGCACTGCGCTTCGCCGCCAAGGTTTTTCTCGGCTTATCCGCCCAAGACCTGTTGAAGACCTTGGAGACAGGTGTTTTGTTGGAGGTCCACTGCAATGAGCAAGATCACTGAATCCCTGCGGGCCGACCTTGCCGCTCTGCACAAGGCCGGCGCCATCGATAAGATCACAATGCGCGAATTCGACGCCATCAGTCCGCCACCGGTAAGGAAGCTGAACGCTGCGGACATCAGACACCTTCGCGAACAACTGAAATTCAGCCAGCAAGTATTCGCCCGGTACCTGCATACAACCGCCTCCACTATACGCAAGTGGGAGCAAGGCGAAACTCACCCCACCGGACCAGCCCTTAAGCTGCTTAACCTACTCGCCGACAAAGGCATCCAAGCTATTATTTAGCCCATGCGCCCCCGCCCCCCCCCCAACAGGGGACACGCACATCTTTCCCCGCGCCCAACAATACGGGATACGCACGCGTTAACACGCCAATACGGGACACGCATGCATTAACGTCCAGAGCCGGCCGTGCCATATCCATGTGTCCAAATAGGGGATACGCACGATTTATCAACCTGTGCGTGTCCTTTTCCGTCCTTACGTCTCCGCTCGCTTATCCATCCTTCCGTCTTCGCTTACAAAGATTGTCCGTGCCGTAGGACAGACACCCCGACTCGTCCCGGCCACGCTTGGTGACCGACATCGACGAGGTGCCCATGGACGAGCACGACACGATCTACAAGCTTCTTTTCTCCCACGATCGGATGATCCAGGATCTGTTGGTCGGCTTTCTGCCCCAGGAATGGACCGCGGCGCTGGACCTGGATTCTCTGGAAAAGATGAACGGCAGCTACGTCACGGATGACCTGCGTGGCCGGCACGGTGACGCCGTTTGGCGAATACGCTGGGGCGAGGATTGGCTTTATGTCTATCTGCTATTGGAGTTTCAGTCGTCGGTGGACCGCTTCATGGCTCTGCGCATTATGGTCTATACCGCTTTGCTCCATCAGGACCTGATCCGTCGCGGCGAGCTCGGCGCCGACCGTCGCTTGCCGCCCGTGCTACCGGTCGTGCTTTACAACGGTGAACGTCGCTGGCGAGCGCCCACCGAAGTGCGGCCTTTGATTCAGCCACCGCCGGACGGGTTGGAACGCTTCCAACCCAACCAGGGGTTTCTGCTGATCGATGAAGGGGCCTACGCCTCGAGCCAGGCGCAGCCGCTCAACAACTTGGTGGCCGCGTTGTTCCGGCTAGAGCATCACCGGTCTTCTGATGAGGTGGCCGGCGTTCTTCAACTTTTGGTAAAGTGGCTGGCGGGCCCCGAACAGGCCGGTTTGCGCCGGGCCTTTTTGGAATGGCTGCGCCGTCGGCTGCCGCAATGGTTTCCTGGCGAAACCTTCCCCGAGATGCACGACCTGCAGGAGGCGTACAAGATGATCACCAATCGGTTCGAGGAATGGAAGGAGCGTCAACGCCTCGTAGGCGTCGAGCAGGGCGTCAAACGCGGCCGCTTGGATGGCGAACGCACGCTGGTCCTTCGCCTGATACAGCGGCGCTTCGGCGACGTCCCGGCTGAGCTTCGCTTGCGCCTGGAAGGCGCCTCCCAGGATGAGCTGGAACGCTTGGCTGACCGCGTTGTCGATGCCTCCTGCCTGGACGATCTGGTTCAATAAGGCCGGCGAAACCGGCCGGCAGGCCCCAAAGGTGTCGTCGCTGCCTGCCCCCAGAAGCGCTTACAAGCATTTCCTCGAATCACTGATCAAGACACACCACCACCAACAACAACAAGGCAACAACAAGGGACACGCACACATCCTCCAGTACCGGACGGAAAGCAGGACACGCACTATTTAGACGATTTCCTACATCCCTTGGCGGTGAACTCCTATAGAAGGGGGCTTCGTCAGCGCGTAGTTTCAGGCAATGAATCAATAAGGAGCTTGCCATGACCCGCGCCCGCCACACCCACGTCTCTCTCGAATCCACACCGTACTACCACTGTGTCTGCCGTTGCGTTCGGCGCGCCTTCCTTTGTGGTCGCGATGCTTATTCCGGGCAGGACTATGAGCACCGCCGTCAGTGGGTCGTTGAGCGTCTTGCTAGTTTGGTGGATGCATTCGCCATCGAGCTGTGCGCCTACGCTGTGATGTCCAACCATTATCATGTGGTAATAAAGATCAACCGGGACCAGGCGGCCTCGTGGTCGGACGAAGAAGTCGCCGAAAGGTGGATGCGCTTTTTCAAAGGGCCTTCGCTGGTCGCTCTTTGGCTCGATGGTCAAAGCAACGCAGCGGAGGCAATGCGTGCTCGGGAGATCATCGCCACCTGGCGCGCCCGCTTGTTTGATCTGGGTTGGTTCATGAAGTGCCTGAATGAACACCTGGCCAGAAGGGCCAACCAGGAGGACGCTTGTAAGGGACGCTTCTGGGAAAGCCGCTACAGATGCCAGGCGCTGCTTGACGAGAGGGCAGTATTAAGCTGCATGGCGTATGTGGACCTGAACCCGGTACGGGCTTGTATGGCGCACACGCCGGAGGAGTCGGACTATACTTCCGTGAAACAGCGTGTGTGCACTCTCAAACGCAAAACCGACAGTGCCGAGATGCCTGAACTTATCGCGTTGGCCGGCGCCTCCTCGCCAGGCAACGGGCCCGACACCAGCGTGTGCGGAATACAGCTGCTCGATTACCTTGAGCTGGTCGACGATACCGGCAGAGCCGTGCTGCAGGGCAAACGCGGAACCATAACTGAGGAGGCGGCCGGCATATTGGCTCGTCTGGGCATTGATCACAGAGCCTGGTTAACACATATGAAACCAGGACAACATCGCCAGCCCGTGGCGACGGGCTCGATGTCTTGTCTGATGCGCTATGCCCGATCAACCGGGCGTTGCTGGATCGCCGGTTGGAGGGCCGCGGCGGCGCTGTCCTAGCCGCGAGCCGCCTAGCAGCGGGGCAAGAAAATCTCTATATCGAAGCAGTCCAGAACACCCACCACCCCTGCGTCACCGCCCATCCCCATTCTTTGCTGAACGAGAAAAGCGGCTTACCACCACCATCAGTTCAATCAAGGCTAATCCAAGGCTGGGACACGCATACATCTTCCCGCATAAAACACAAAACGGGACACGCACGCATTTTCCGACTTTATGCGTGTCCCGCTTAGGGATTCATGGACGGATCCATGCGTGTCCCATCTTAAAAGTCACCCATCTAAAGCTCCTCGGGGTCATGCTCTTTGAGAAACACCTTCAGTGCTTCGTTGATCTGCAGTTGCCACCCGGGTTCGCCGGTTCGGAATGCGTCAAGTACGTCTCTATCCAGAGCCATGACAAGGCGTTGCTTTCGCGGGGCGTCCGGCCTCATCTGGGCATCGATCAGTTTCCGATGGCGACGTTTGGCTTTCCAGTCGGGGAAACGGCCGTCCGGTTCTGGCGCTTCGCCACCTTCCATCCCAACAGAATCGGGATTCTTTTTGTCAGTGCTCATTGCTTTACCCCATCATCACTATGCGAACAATCGAAAGCCATCGCAGCGCGTTCACCAGCACGTCACTGACAGCAACGCTCTTCACTCTTTGATGGCACGAACGGCTCCGGCACGGGAGTCCTTTTTAAATATGCCTTTAACGACCCGGTCAATAACTACCAGGTTTTTTGGGCTTGCCGTGTTTCCGTTTTCTTCTTTTGGCTTTTGGCGATTTTTATTTTCAAATAAAGACTATGAAGCCTGGGTCACCCTCTGGCTGTGCGACTTTAGCACCAGAACGTGTACGCTAAAGCGCAAGTTCAAGTAAGCATATGCCTGCCACCAGAGTGCGAAACCGCCAGTACCACTGGTGGCCGGGCATCCTTTACCAGCAATCGGTACGCCTCCACCGCGCCTACTTGTTCTTTTTCGGCCTGCCCGGGCCACGGAACAGAATACGTTGGCCGGTCAGGGCTTCCACCTTATCGACGAATTCGCGGCTGCCGGTGAGCTGGCCGCGCCTCACCGCCGCCTCAATGAATTCGCGCTCTTTGGGGTCGATGCCCTGGGCGATGTAATCCCGGTAGAGCGAACGGCGCAGGATGCGGTCACGATCAAGAGACAGGTAATGCGCGTCGCGGTCAAGCCAGTCGCGATCGGTGCCTCCCAAACGCATGGTATAACTGCTCCAGGGGTATTGCCGGGGCGCGGAGACCAGCCCTTGATAAACCGGCAACAATTCCAAGTACCGGACACAGGCCAATTGCCAGGGCCCCGGCTCCACCAGGCTGCAACGATAACGGCCACCCCAGGGCGTGCCCGCATGCTGGTAGCGGGCATTAAAGTGTCGCGTGTGCCGCCCGGCCAGCTCTTTTATGAATTCGCCCAACGCCCGGGTGCTGCGCATCGGACTAACAAGCAAATGCGCTCTTTCAGGGAAAAGACACCAACCCTGCACTTGAACCTGAAGTCTGAACTTCAGCTCTTCCATTTCCATCAGGTACTCGCGGTAATCCACCTCGCGGCGGAACACCGGCTGGTGGTTGTGCCCGCATTGAAGAATATGATGTGTGTAACCGACCATTGCCGACCGCCGCGTCCTTGGCATCCTTACCCCCAATCCGGTTATTGTCTTTTCCCGGAGTGTAGGCCTTAGTTTCAAGCAAATAAATGAAACATCTCTGAAAAAATCATTCAAAACAAAGGCTTGAACGAGACCGCCCAAACCCACAAGGATCGGCCAAGAGCGTTGTCCATAATTTTATTTCCCGCCCCCCTGTTAAAAAATGAAAACATGGAAAAGGAAATCCAAATCCCAGGAAAAACAACTTGTTATAGAAAATGGGACAGATCCCTTTTACGGAATCATGCGACAAAATGCCTCTCACGGTCGTTCTGGCAACACAATGGTGCCTTTGTCTCTGCCATGTCTTCACGATAAGTAAATAAACGACTTTAGTTTGTTCTTTTTTTCCAGCTTTTCGATCCGCTCGTGACCTTTTGCCTACACCCATCCACAGACTGATTACATTGAAGGCTAAGCGTTTGTTTTTGCTGACCTGTTACGATAGTGCCAAAACAAACAGCCGTTCACATCATCACGAACTTTTCACGCTTGTGTAATATGGTAACACTTCTCAATCGGTCGATTTTTTCTTGCCTGGAAGACCCGGACACCGCCGTCAGGTCTTCGCGAAGGGGTTCGCGGCGATCAACCAAGCAATGGCGCACAACAAACCGGGACAATATCGCACACCTACTTACTGGGATGTCTGATACCCGCTGCTCTTCCAAGCCTTCATACTCACCATTCACCGCCCGCCAGCAAACGCCTTGCGGACCGCACTGTTGGATAGCGCAACACGTGGGTGACACGTGGGTGACACGTGGATGGCACGTGGGTGAATGGCAGGCAGATGGCAAAGAAAGAAAGCGGAAGGTAGGGGCAAGACGGACGCTACGCCACCTCAAACGCTTGTGCAGCCAGGTAAGCAAAGGCGGCCGCGTTGAATTAAAAAGAAAAGGAACCTTGCCCGATGGAACTCGACGCAACGCCCGGCTACATTTCGTACACCGACGCAACGATTCTTGAGTTGCAGGCCAGCCGGGCTTTCACGGTGGAGTATCTGAAAGCCGCGCTCAAGGCGCTGAGTACCGCGGAGCGCCGCTCCGCCGGCCTGCTGGCGTTGCGTGACGTGGTCGAGGCTTACGGCGGCCTGGCTCAGATTGCTCGCCAGGCAGGCGTCACGCGTGTGGCGCTTCAACGAGCGCTGTCGCCGGATGGCAACCCTTCCTTGCAGATATTGGTGGCCATCGCCTTGGCCGTGGGTGTGCGTCTGTCGGTGGAACCCGGCGACCCGGTTTGAACGTCTGAGCATGCAGGCATTGGGGGACGCTTTGGGGTGTTCAGTGTTTCGGGCAGCAGCGCGGGCGGATCCGCGTCGCTGCCCACGTCTCTTTATCTTTGCCCAGGTTATCTTTGCCCAGGCGGCCAGCGACCGGTCCGTGCTTTTCGACGCAATGGCCGGGCCCAGGGTTTTCAGTGGCGCTTGGGCGGCCGGCCCCGGCCCCGGTTATCGATACGAATACCGGTGATCTCTTCCACTTCGTCGGCGAAGCGGCTGTCGCCGGTGAGCTGGAAGCGCAGCACCGCCTGGTGCACCCGCCGCCACTCGTCTTTATCCAGCGGTTTGTTGATGTAGGTGCGATAGATACTGCGCCGGGATTCCTCGTTGTCGCCCAGCGCCAGATAGCCACGGTCTCGATCCAGCCAGTCTTCGTCGGTCAGACCCATGCGCATTGGGAAGCTGCTCCAGGGGTAGCTGTCCAGGGCGTTGGTGACGCCATACTCCAGGGGCAGGCTCTCGATGTAGTGGTCACAGGGCAGCAACCAGTTGTCTTCCACCGGGCTGGAGCGAAAACGGCTTTCCCAAAGCGTGCCGGTGCGCCGCTCCGTACTGTTGCGACGGCGGGTGGTGCGCGCGGCCAGCGCCTTCATGAACTCGGAAAGATTCGTGGGGCTCTCGCCAGGGGTGAGCAGCAAATGCACTTCGTTGTAGGTCATCGACCACGCATGCAGCTTCACCGCGAACACATCTTTGAGTTCACGCAGGTCCAGCAAGTATTGCAGATAATCCCCGTCTCCCTTGAACACAGACTGCCGATTGTGTCCCCGTTGCAGAATATGGTGGGGATGACCAGGAAGAACGATACGCCTCGTCCGTGGCATCTTACCCTCGATATAATAATTATGAATGTCGCGTGAAAATAATTATAACGAATCAGAAAGGTTTCACCAGTTTAAAAAAAGTACCTGTCCCCTTTTCCTGGCAAGCCCCTGATTTACGCAAAAGGGGACAGCAACTTTATCGAGATCGGCATTGATGGCCATTCAATATCATCGCTGTATATATCTGTCCCCTTTTTTTGATTCGTTTTCTTTTCAGCTTCAACCTTATGGCCTTGCCAAGTTAAGCGCCAATCGGGCCAATCGCAACCCGATCAATGTCAATAAAACGGTGTTGGGGTAGGCTGACAATAATCAGGAAGCCCGAGTGAGCATCATGAACGATCAGGAAATCGGTATTACGCTGCCCAGTGGGCATGTCATGCGCGCGCGCTGGATTGTGCCGAAAACGCCCAATGGCCTGAAGGCGGCGGTGATCGCGATTCATGATATTTTCGGCTACGGCGATGACATTCAACGCATTGCCCGGCGCCTGGCCGACAACGGCTACGCGGTGTTGGCCCCGGATCTCTACGATCAACCCGGCGCCCGGGCACTGTGCGTGGTGAAAACACTGAAAGCCCACGAGAGCGGCCGGGGCGAGGCCTTTGTACAGTTGGAGACCTGCCGGCAATGGCTACTGGAGCAAACCCAGGCGCCGGTGTCGAAAATTGCCTTGATGGGGTTTTGCATGGGTGGCCGGTTCGCGCTCTTGTATGCGGCGCGAGCGCCGGTTCAGGTGGTGGCGCCTTTTTACGGAGGCGTGCCCAAGCGCGCCTCGGCCCTGACCGGCCTTTGCCCGGCGGTGGGCGGCTGGGGGAAAAAAGACCTGGTTTATGGCGATCACGGTGAACGCTTGGCGCACCATCTGGACACCCTCAACGTGCCCCACGACATCAAGACCTACCCGCATGCCGGTCATTCCTTTATGAACGATCATCAGACGTTTTATTTCCGCAAGCTCGGTTGGTACTCACCGTTGCGGGCGCGCCACGACCCGGACGCAGAGCAAGACAGCTGGCGCCGGGTACTGACGTTTTTTGAAAAAACGTTGTCCGCCTAAGCTCCACGGTCGTGCATACCCCAACACGGGACACGCACGCATCCCCGGGACACGCACAAACATCATCCCACCCAACACGGGACACGCACGCGTCCCAGAATGGCCCAGGATGGGAAGATAGCCAAGATGGGACACGCATGAAGTTTGCGGGCATCGCGGTATGGGACACGCATAAACTGGCCCCGCATGAACTAACCCAAGACGGGACACGCACAAACCCCCGCCAAGACGGGACACGCACAAACCCCACAAACCCCACCTTGGATCAGCCGGTGTTGCGCATCCCCGCGGCGATGCCGGCGATGGTGACCATCAAAGCACTTTCCAGCACCGCGTCGCTGTCGCGGTGGCGCAGCCGGTCCATCAGCTCCGCCTGCAGCAGGTGCAGCGGGTCGGTGTAGGGATCACGCACGCGGATCGACCAGCGCATCACCGGGTTGTTGTCGAGCAGGCTGGCGCGGCCGGTGAGGCGGCCGAGGGCATCCACGGTGGCGGCGAGCCGTTCATGCAGGGTGTCGCCCAGGCGGGTCAGTTCCGGGTCGTCGGTGAGGCGTTCTTCATACCAGCCCGCCACCCGGGTGTCGGCTTTGGCGAGCACCATCTCGAGCATGTCCACCACGCCCTGGAAAAATGGCCAGTGCTCGGCCATGTCGCGGACCACGGCGGTGTCGGCGTCGCTCTCCAGGGCCGCTTCCAGGGCGGCGCCGGTGCCCAGCCAGGCGGGCAGCATCAGACGGATCTGCGTCCAGGCGAACACCCAGGGGATGGCGCGCAGAGATTCCACACCGCCGTCCGCCTTGCGGCGCGCCGGGCGGCTGCCCAGGGCCAGCCGGCTCAGTTCGGTTTCCGGGGTGACGGTGCGCAGATAACCGACCAGCGCCGGGTCGTCGCGCACCACTTGCCGGTAGCCGGCCACCGAGACATCGGTGAGCCGTTGCATGGCCTCGCGCCATTGCGGCTCCGGCTCGCCGGGCGGCAGCAAGGTGGCTTCCAGGGTGGCGGCCACGTACTGCTCCAGGTTGTAGGCGGCCACCGAAGGGCGCCCGTATTTAAAGCGGATCACTTCGCCCTGCTCGGTCACCCGGATGCGCCCGGCCACCGAACCCGGCGGCTGCGAGAGCAGCGCCATGCGGGTGGGCGAGCCGCCCCGGGAAATCGACCCGCCGCGGCCGTGGAACAAGGTCAGCGGAATGCCCTGCGCGCGGAACGCGGCGGTGAGCTTTTCCTGGGCGCGGAACTGGGCCCAGGCGGCGCCCAGAAAGCCGGCGTCCTTGGCGGAATCGGAATAGCCAATCATCACTTCCTGGCCGTCGACCACACGCTGTTTGTAGAGCGGAATGTCGAGCAGCGCGCTCATCGTGTCGCCGGCGTTGTTCAGGTCGTCGAGGGTTTCAAACAGCGGCACCACGCGCATCGGCTGGCGCACGCCGGCGATTTTCTGCAGCAGCATCACCGCCAAAACATCGGAGGAAGTCTTGGCCATGGAAATCACGTAGGCGCCCAGCCCTTCCGGGCCCTGCTCGGCGATCACCTTGCAGGTCTGCAGCACCTCGCCCACCTCTTCGTCGCACAGGTCGCTGCGGTAGAAGGCGTCGTCCACCAGCGGCCGGCGGCTTTCCAGTTCGGCAAGCAAAAACGCCTGCTTTTGCGCCTCGTCCCATTGCCCGTAGCCACCCAGACCCAGATAGCGGGTGATGGCGTCCAAGGCGGCGGTGTGGCGGGTGGATTCCTGGCGCACGTCCAGGCACAGCAGGGTGATGCCAAAACAGTTGAGCCGGCGCAGGGTGTCCTTGAGCTGGCCATCGGCGATTGCCGCCAGCCCCACCTGGCGCAGCGAGCGATCAATCAGCAGCAGCTCATCCAGCAGTTGCTGGCCGCGCACAAAACCCTCGTCGCCGTCCGGCACGGCGCGCCCTTCCACCAACGCCTCCATGCGCCGACGGGTGATCTTGAGGCGATCGCGCACATCACGCAGCACCACCCGGTACGGCTCGTGGCTGGGGCCGGTGTGTTGCAGTAATTCGTCGCTGGCGCTGTGCATGGACAGGTCCGCCAGCAGATTTTCCACATCGCGCAGGTACAGATCGGCGGCCATCCAGCGCGCCAGCAGCAGCACTTCACGGGTCACCGAGGCGGTCACGTTGGGGTTGCCGTCACGGTCGCCGCCCATCCAGGACGCGAACCGGATTGGCACCCAATCGGCGGGCAGCGCTTCCAGCCCGGCGTGGCCAAGCTCCGCTTCGATGTCGCGCATCACCTGGGGCACGGCGCGCCACAGGGATTGTTCAATGGTGGCGAAGCCCCACTTGGCTTCGTCCACCGGCGTGGGCCGTTCGCGACGGATCTCATCGGTGCTCCAGGCGGAGAGAATCAACTCGCGCAGGCGCTGGCGCAGCGCGTGGCTCTCTTCGCTGGTGAGATCAGGGCGGTCCAGATCGGTGAGCAGATCCGCCATCTGGTCGTATTTTCGGATCAGCGTGCGGCGCGTCACTTCGGTGGGGTGCGCGGTCAGCACCAGCTCCACCGACAACGGCCGCAGCGTGTCGGCGATGGTGCTCGGGGCCACGCCTTTGCTTTTCAGGCCGGCCAGCACCTGGCGCAGGCCCTGGTCGGTGTCCGGGTCGCCGGGGTAACGCTGGTGGTGCCGGTGCAGCCGCTCGCGGTGGCGTTGCTCGGCGATGTTCGCCAGGTTTAGGAACTGGCTGAACGCGCGCGCCACTTCCAGCAACGTCTCGTCATCCAGCGGGTCGAGCAGCGCGCGCAGGCGCGTCAGTTCCATTTCACCGCTGGAGCGGCTTTCCACCGCCGCCTGGCGGATCGTTTCGACGGTCTCGAACAACGTTTCACCGGCCTGCTCGCGCAGCACCACGCCCAGCTCATCGCCCAAAAGGCGCACGTCGTCACGCAGTGGCGCGTGTTGATCCTGATCCACGGACATGATTCTCCCGTCTTTTTTGTCGATTCGAAGACCTCTTCAAGGGCGCTCTTTTTGAGAGCCCCGGAGGGCGGAGCAACCCACGCTCCGCTCCAGACTGCCCCTCAATATGCCATGCCAACGCCCCGGCGCGGCCCGCCGGCGGAGCCTTTTTACAAGATTACACCCGCCGGTGTCTTTATTCCGCACCGGCGGTAACGCACCATACGTCGGTTACCACTTAGGGCTTGTCATGGAAAACTCCAGCCGAATGTCTTCGGAGCAGGGGGGGATCATCCTGCAGTATCTGGCACGCGCGCTGTTCGCGGTGCTGGCGGTGATCTACTTCAACCATTCCCCCGCGTTCTTCTTCACGCTGCCCGCCGCCACCCCCTGGGTGCTGGCCGGCGGCTATCTGGGCCTGCAACTGCTGCTGTTGCTGGCCCGCACCCCCAATGCCGCCCTGTTCGCCTCGGCCCTGGATCTGGTGGTGCTGGGCGTGGTGATGCTGATCGACGGCGGCGAGCCGCCGCCCACCATGGCGCTGCTGTTTCTGGCGGTGCTCAGCAACGGCCTGCTGTACGGCCTTAAGCGTTTTCTGGTGATGCTGGCCGGCGCCGAAGTGATTCTCGCCATTGTGCTGCCGATTCGCATCAGCCAGGGCAGCGGCGAGCCCGGCACTTCCGCGAGCCTGTTTCTGCTCGCCGCGCTGACCGTCTGCATGCTGTACTTCGGTCTGATGATCTGGCGCAACCAGGTGCTGGCCCGTTCCGCCCTGGAAGCCGCCTGGCGCGACCCGCAAACCGGCTTTATCAGCCACGGCGCCCTGACCAGCACGGCCGGCTGGCTGATCCCCCTGCACGATCGGCTGTCATCGCCGCTCACCCTGGTGCTGCTGCACCACGACGACCTCGCCGCCCTGACCGAAACCGTGGCCCAGCGGCTGCGCCGCAGTGACATCGTGGCCCGCTACGACGAGCAGCATCTGGCCCTGCTGTTGCCCTGCACCGCCACCGGCGCCGCCGAGAAAGTGCTGCACGACCTGCGCGAGCGCCAACCCGGCCTGCGCGCCGCGGTAATGACCCTGAACAGCGCCAACGCCGCCCTCGAACAGGTGCTCTACCACCTGCAAACGGTGATGCCCCGCACCCGCGACAACCCCAGCCACTGGCTCGCGCACGCCCCGCCGCTGAGTTAACCCCACGGCAGCGCGGCATCGGGTTTGTCTTTTGAGTAGGAGCAGGCCCAGCCAGCGACGGTGTTTGTTTTTTATGTGGGAGCGGTCCCTGACCGCGAAGAGGCTCCGCCAAGCCCGCCTCGCCTTCGGCTCGGTTCGCGGTCAAGGACCGCTCCCACGGC
>NZ_NMQZ01000054.1 GCF_002864685.1 Alloalcanivorax mobilis | reverse complement strand
GCTCCCACAAAAGACCGTGCCAACTCCAGGCTCACCCGACTCCGAAGCCGCCGTGGGAGCGGTCCCCGACCGCGAACCGAGCTGAAGGCGAGGATGGCCTGGCAAGGCCGATTCGCGATCAAGGACTGCTCCCACATTAAAATAAAACCCACCAACCAGCGCAAAAAAAACCCGGCGCCAGGGCCGGGTTTATAAAGGCAGAAAATACAGCGGTGTTTATTTGAAGGCTTGGATACCGGTCTGGGCACGGCCGAGGATCAGCGCGTGCACGTCGTGGGTGCCTTCGTAGGTGTTGACGGCTTCCAGGTTCATCACGTGACGGATGACGTGGTATTCGTCGCTGATGCCGTTGCCGCCGTGCATGTCACGGGCGTGGCGGGCGATCTCGATGGCTTTGCCGCAGTTGTTGCGCTTCATCAGGGAGACCATTTCCGGGGCCCAGTTGCCTTCGTCCATCAGGCGGCCGAGGCGCAGGCTGCCTTGCAGGCCGAGGCTGATTTCGGTCTGCATGTCGGCGAGTTTCTTCTGAATCAACTGAGTGGCGGCGAGCGGGCGGCCGAATTGCTTTCGGTCCAGGGTGTATTGGAGCGCTTGCTGCCAGCAGAATTCGGCGGCGCCCATGGCGCCCCAGCTGATGCCGTAGCGGGCTTTGTTGAGGCAGCTGAACGGGCCGGTGAGGCCTTCCACGTCGAGGCGGTTCTCTTCGGGCACGAAGCAGTCATCGAGCATGATCTGGCCGGTGATGGACGCACGCAGGGAAAATTTGCCTTCGATTTTCGGGGTTGAGAAACCCTCGAACGCGCGCTCGACCACAAAGCCGTTGATCTTGCCGTCCAGGTTCGCCCACACCACCGCCACGTCGGCGATCGGTGAGTTGGTGATCCAGGTTTTGGCGCCCTTGAGCAGATAACCGCCGTCCACTTTTTTGGCGCGGGTGCTCATTGAGCCGGGGTCGGAGCCGTGGTCGGGTTCGGTGAGACCGAAGCAGCCGACCCACTCGCCGCTGGCCAGTTTGGGCAGGTACTTTTTCTTGGTCTGTTCGTTGCCGAAGGTGAAGATCGGGTGCATCACCAGGGATGACTGCACGCTCATGGCGGAGCGGTAGCCGGAGTCCACACGCTCGACTTCGCGGGCCACCAGGCCATAGCTGACGTGATTAACGCCGGCGCCACCGAACTCTTCGGGAATGGTCGGGCCGAGAAAACCCAGCTCGCCCATTTCGTTCATGATTTCGCGATGGAAGATCTCGTGGCGGTTGGCCTCGAGCACCCGTGGCATCAGTTTTTTCTGACAATAGTCGTGGGCCGCGTCGCGAATCATGCGCTCGTCGTCGGTGAGCTGGCCGTCGAGCAGCAGCGCGTCGGTGGGGTTGAACGAACCTGTTGCCATTTTCCTTTCCTCTTAAAGTCTGTGCAGGCCGGCGCGGGTAGTGGGGGTTGAAAGTTAAAAGTTAAAAGTTAAAACGCGGATAGGCGCCGCAGCTTCCGCTCACACTCTCGCCGCGTTCAGGCGCGGAGAAGGCGGCCGGCCCGGTGTGCCTCCACCTTTGAATCGCGTTTCAACTTTTAACTTTTAACTTTCAACCCGCCGCTGATCCGCGCCAGACGTTGAAATTTTTACTTCTGCCGCTCAATCAACATCGCCACACCCTGGCCGATGCCGATGCACAGGCTGACCAGCGCGTAGCGGCCGTCGATGCGCTCAAGCTGACGCAGGGCGGTGAGGGCCAGGCGAACGCCGGAGGCGCCCAGCGGGTGGCCCACGGCGATGGCGCCACCATTGGGGTTGAGGCGTTGGTCGTCGCCGTCGATGCCGAGCTGTTTGCAGCAGCCGAGCACCTGGGAAGCGAACGCTTCGTTGATTTCGATCACGTCCATGTCGTTGAGGGTGAGGCCGGCGCGCCGCAGCACTTTCTGGCAGGCCTCCACCGGGCCCAGGCCCATGACACGGGGGGCGACGCCGGCGACACCGCCGGCGATGATGCGCGCGCGCGGCGCCAGGCCGGCCTGCTCGCCGGCGGCGCGGGAGCCGATGATCAGCGCGCCGGCGCCGTCGTTCACGCCAGAGGCGTTGCCGGCGGTGACAATGCCGCCGTCGACGATGGCGGACAGCTTAGCCAGTTGCTCCACGCCGGTGCCGGGGCGCGGGTGCTCATCTTCGGAGACCGACAACGGCGGCTTCTTGCGGCCCTGGGGCACGTCCACCGGCAGGATCTCGTCCTTGAAGAAACCGTCTTCGCGGGCACGCTCATAGCGGCGCTGGGATTGGGCGGCGTAGGCGTCCGCCTGTTCACGGCTGATGCCCAGCTCGGCGGCCACGTTGTGGGCGGTTTCCGGCATGGTGTCGGCGCCGAACTGCTTAAGAATTTTGGGGTTGGGGAAGCGCGCGCCGATGGTGCTGTCGAACATCGGCATGTTGCGGCTGTAGGCGCTCTCGGCCTTGGCCATCACGAACGGGGCGCGGCTCATGGATTCCACGCCGGCGGCGATCACCAGTTGGCCTTCATCCACGGTAACCATGCGCGCGGCGTCCAGGGTGGCGGCCAGGCCGCTGCCGCACAGGCGGTTGACGGTGATGCCGGCGACCGACTCCGGCAGGCCAGCGAGCAGCGCCGCGTGGCGGGCCACGTTGCGGGCGTCTTCACCGGCCTGGTTGGTGTTGCCGGCGACCACGTCTTCATAGAGCGCGGTGTCGAACGGGTTGCGTGCCACCAGAGCGCGGATCACGTCGGCGAGCAGGTCATCCGGGCGCACCGGGGCGAGAGCGCCGCCGTGGCGGCCGAAGGCGGTGCGCACACCGTCATAGATGTAGGCGTCGAGCATAGAATCGATCCTCTTGAATGCCCTCTCGGGGCGATGTTCACCAAAACGGAGCAGAGCACACCTTTATTGGTGAAACCGCTCCTGCGAGAGATTGCCGTTTCACGAAGACCCGCTGTTGGCGGGCAATTGTGCTTGCGACGGCGGTTTATACCGTGCGCATGCCGTGTTCAGCCGTATTTCATGTTTCGCTATGCGGAACTATGTTTTGAAAACTTGACGGAAAGGATAGGCCGTGACAGAGTGCGATGCAAGCAGCGGATGACCGCGGAGTCGCCATCCGCCCACCCTATCTCGTCTATTTTCCGGGGAATACGCAGACCATGATTCGCGATCAGGAAACCCTCTCTCAACTCGTCGATACCATCAGCCGGTTTGTCCGTGAACGGCTGGTTCCCGCCGAACAGTCCGTGGCTGAAAACGACGCCATTCCTGAGGACATTGCCCAGGAAATGAAAGAGATGGGCCTGTTCGGCCTGTCGATTCCGGAACAGTACGGCGGCCTGGGTCTGACCATGGAAGAGGAGGCACTGGTGGCCTTCGAGATCGGCCACACCTCACCGGCGTTTCGCTCGCTGTTTGGCACCAACAACGGCATCGGTGCCCAGGGCATTCTGATTGACGGCACCGAAGAGCAAAAAAACAAGTACGTACCCAAGTTGGCCACCGGCGAAGTGATCAGCTCGTTCTGCCTGACCGAACCGGACGCCGGCTCCGACGCCGCCAGCCTCAAAACCCGGGCGGAAAAAGACGGCGACTTCTATGTGCTCAACGGCACCAAGCGTTTTATCACCAACGGGCCGGAAGCCAACCTGTACACGGTGATGGCGCGCACCGACCCGAGCATCAAAGGCGCCGGTGGCATCACCGCCTTTATTGTCGAGGGTGACACCCCGGGCCTGATCCGCGGCAAAGCGGACACCAAGATGGGCCAGCGCGGCGCGCACACCTGCGACATTACCTTTGAAAACTGCCGGGTGCCCGCCGAGAACATTATCGGTGGCAAGGAAGGCGTGGGCTTTAAAACCGCCATGAAAGTGCTCGACCGTGGCCGCCTGCACATTTCCGCGGTGTGCGTGGGCGTGGCCGAGCGTCTGATTGAAGACGCCCTGCGTTTCGCCATGGAACGCAAGCAGTTCGGCCAGCCGTTGGCCGAGCACCAGTTGATCCAGGCGATGCTGGCCGACTCCCGCACCGAGGCCTTCGCCGGCCGTTCCATGGTGCTGGAAGCCGCCCGCGCCAAGGACGCCGGCAAGAACGTGAGCCTGGATGCGTCCTGCTGCAAACTGTTCTGCGCCGAGATGGTGGGCCGCGTTGCCGACCGCGCGGTGCAGATCCACGGTGGCTCCGGCTACATGGCCGAATACGCGGTGGAGCGTTTCTACCGTGACGTGCGCCTGTTCCGGATCTACGAAGGCACCACCCAGATTCAGCAAATCGTGATTGCCCGGAACATGGTGCGCGACGCGCAGTAAAAAAGCGCCTTACGGCGCGATACAGGACGCAAGATACAGGATACAGAAAGAGGGCGCGGTGCCGTTGGATGGGCCGCGATTGCGAGCAGGCTTTGCGTTTTTCCATAGCGTGCTTTGCATTTTCGCACTAGCCACGCACGCGGGCACGGACATGAAAGCCCGCACCGAGGCCTGCTCGCGCCTGTATCCTGTATCCTGCCTCCTGTATCCCGCTTTTATCCTGCTTCCTGTATCCATCTCTACCCCGCCTGGAGATCACGATTGAATCTGGGGGTCCCCCGGCCGCTGCGCCGGGCGCTTGATTACACCTTGCCGGTCTGTATGTTCGGCACTCTTTTGGCGCTCACCGCCAACAGCGAGATCGGGCAATGGATGGCCCGACCCGCCCTTTTGCTCTACCTGCTGGCGCAATGGCCGCGCCAGGAGCGGCTTGCCCGTGGTCTGCAACTGGCGGCGGTGGCCGGCACCGTGCTGGTGGCGGCGCTGCACAGTGATCCACTGCGGATCATTCTCGATGCCCTGGATCGCTTCTGCTTTTTCGCCACCTTTGTGTCGTCGCTGGGCCTGTTGCGGGTGTCGGCGATGCGCTCGCTGCTGGTGCGTCAGGCCGGCCAGGTGCTGATCCGCCAGCAGCCCACCTGGCGCTACCCCACCCTCTCGCTGGGCGCCGCCCTGTTCGGGCTGATCATCAATATCGGTGTGCTCAATCTGTTCGGCGCCATGGTGCAGCGCAGCAACAGCCTCAAGGCGGCCGGCGGCGATCCCAAGGTTCAGCAGGTGCGCGAGCGCCGCATGATGCTGTCGCTGTTGCGCGGGTTCGCGCTGGCGCCGCTGGTGTCGCCGCTGGGCATCAGCCTGGCGGTGATTCTCTCCAGCATGCCCTCGCTGCGTTGGAGCACGGTGGCACCGGTGGCCTTCCCCACCGCCGCCTTGGTGTTCGTGATCGGCTGGGCGTTGGATTGGCTGACCCGTCCGCGCCATCTGAACGCCCCCCGCCCACAACCGGCGGCCCTGACGCCTCTGCTGAGTTTCGCCGCGTTGGCTGGCGCCATCACCGTGCTGGTGTTCGCGATCAGTTATTTCGGCGGCGTGCGCCTGCCGGTGGCGGTACTGATCGCCTGCCCACTGAGCGCCTTCACCTGGCTGGCGCTGCAACGCCGGCGCCTGGGCGGCGGCACCGGGGTGCGTCGAGCGGCGGCACTGATGTATCGCCACTCGCGGCTGATTTTCGGCGCCAACCGCAATGAAGTGGCGGTGCTCGGCGGCTCCGCCTTTATCGGCTCGCTGATCATTCCCCTGGTGGACCGCGCCGCCCTCGCCAGCGCGCTGTTGGACACCGGCCTGTACGGCGCCAGTGCCGCCGCCGTGGCGCTGCTGGTGGTGCTGACCCTGGCGCAGCTGGGGCTTAACCCGATTGTCTCGGTGACCCTGATCGCCGGCCTGTTCTCCGACACCCACGTGATCGGCCTGGAACCGGTGGTGCTGGCGGTGGCGCTGCTCAGCGCCTGGAGCCTGGCGATGATCTCATCACCGTTCACCGCCGCCATGATGGTGATTTCCCAACTGATCCAACGCTCCCCCTACACCGTCGCCTGGCGCTGGGACGGGTTGTTTTTCATGGTCCTGCTGCCGGTGATCGTGGGTTGGTTGTTCGTTTTGAATGGGTGGTTGGGGTAGGGGCATGCCGCCTTCGGCGGCGATGCAGGATGCAGGATACAGCGCGGGGAAGGCCGGGAGCAGCGGAAGCCCCGTGCCCGCGCCGACAAGTTCCCGCCACCTCTGCGGTCAAAGACCGCTTACACCGAAACCCGGGCCCCTTTGTGCGCGGGCACCGATTCAACGCCGGCATGGCCAGGCCCGCGCTGTATCCTGCATCCTGAATCCTGTATCCCTCTTCTCCTCCAGCGGGTTTGTACAATGCAAACGCCGATACCCGGTGTAGGGTTATCGGCACGGTCCCTGGATCAGGCGGCGCTGAAGTAGAGCCGCCCTTGGCGTTGTTGGCGTTGCACGTCGCCACGGGCCATCAGGCTGTTGAGGTGGGCGATGCTTTCGCTCATGGCGAACATGGTCTGGTGGCTGTCCAGTTCACGGCGGAACAGCACCGGCAGCAGGTCGAAAGCGGTGGTCGGCCCGGCCCGGCACACCTGGAGCGCCGCGTCGAGTTGCTCTTCGTGGTGGCCGCAGAGCGCGTCGATGCGCTGGTGCAGGCCGTGAAACGGCAGGCCATGGGCGGGCGCCACCAGGGTGTCCTCGGGCAGTTCGGCTTTGATCGCCTTGAGGGAGCCGGTGAACTCGCCGACCGCGTCTTCGTCCGGCAGGTGGGAGCGCACCGACAGGTTGCTGGAAATTTTTGGCAGCACCTGGTCGCCGCTGATCAGCACCCGGTCCCGTTCGCGGTACAGACAGGCGTGTTCCGGGGCGTGGCCACGGCCGATCAGGATGCGCCAGGCGTCGCCGTCCACGGTGAGGGTGTCTCCGCCGGCGATGAACTCGGGCGTGGGCGGCAGCTCGGGCATGATGCGGCGGTAGGTGTTGCCACGGTTGGCCATGGCTTCCAGGTCCTCGCCTTCCAGGCCATGCAGGCCGAAAAAGGCGCGGAAGTCGTTGCCCACCTGGGCGTCGCTGGCCTGATGAATGCGGGTGGTCAGATCCCATTCGCCCCGGGTCATCAGCACCGGCGCGGCAAACCGCTCGGCCAGCCAGCCGGCCTGGCCGATGTGGTCCGGGTGGTAATGAGTGACGACGATGCGGTGGATCGGTTTGCCATCCAGGGCGTCGCGGAACACGGTTTCCCAGATGCCACGGGTGTGCGCGGAACTGAAACCGGTGTCGACCAGGGTCCAGCCGTCGCCATCGGCGAGCAGCCAGAGGTTGATATGGTCCAGCGCGAAGGGCAGCGGAAAGTACAGCCAATAGACGCCGGGGGCGATTTCCAGACGCTGACCGGCTGGCGGGGCGCTGTCGAACGGGTACTGCAGGGTGGGGTTAACGGCACTCATCAAACGACTCCCGGGGCCTGGATCACGGAACGCGGCGATGGCCGGCTTTTTATCCCGCGGTGCGGCCCCACGTTCAGACATGGATACGAGAATCCGCCCAGCGGGCGGGTATGACAAAAAGATCGGTGGCAAGGCCACCTCGTTGGGTACGGAGACAAGCAATGCAAGCGTGGCACATTCAGAGCGACCACACTCTTAAACTGGCGAACGCCGACCAGCCGGAACCGGGCCCGGATCAGGTGCGCGTGCAGGTCAAGGCGGTGGGCATCAACCGCGCCGACATTCTGCAGGTGAAAGGCGTGTACCCGGCGCCGCCGGGCTATGACAGCGCCGTGCCCGGCCTGGAATACGCCGGCGTGATCGACGCGGTGGGCCCGAAAGTGCTGGGCCGCAAGGTCGGCGACCGGGTCATGGGGCTGATTCCCGGCGGCTCTTATTGCGAGACCCTGGTGACCCACGAACGCGAAACCCTGGTGCTGCCCGACGAGATCGATTTCGCCACCGGCGCCACCATTCCCGAAGCCTTTCTGACCGCCTACCGGGCATTGTTCGTGGAAGGCGGCCTGCAGCCGGGCCAATGGTGCCTGGTGCGGCCGGCCACCGCTGGCGTTGGCCTGGCGGCGGTGCAACTGGCGCAAGCACTGGGCGCGCGCCCGATCGGCTCGACCCGCGACGCCGCCAATCTGGCCACCGCCCGCGACCTGGGGCTGGCCGGTGAGGTGATCGAAAACGACAGCCTCCCCGAGCAATTGCTTGAGCTTACCGGTGGCCAAGGCGTGGCGGTGATCATGGATATGGTCGGCCCCGAATGGGGCACCTTGCTCAAGGGCCTGCGCATCGAAGGCAAGCTGGTGCTGGTGGGCGTGCTCGGCGGCACTCAGTGCCACCTGGACCTGCGCGGCCTGCTGCAACGGCGGCAGAGCATCACCGCCATGACCATGCGCAGCCAGCCGATCGAAAAGCGCATCACCATGGCCAATCTGTTCAACGACCGGCTGGCGCCGCTGTTCGCCAACGGCCAGCTCAAGCCCCTGCCGCTGGTCACGTTCCCGTTCAGCGACGCCCCCGAAGCGCACCGGCATATGCTGGAAGAGACGTTCAGCGGCAAGCGGGTGTTGGTGATGGAGCCATAGTTGAAAGTGAAAAGTTAAAAGTTGAAGCGGGCCTGCCCTATAAGAGCAGACCCGCGAGGGAGTCGCCTTGTGGCTTTCAACTTTCAACTTGCAACCTTCAACTTTGTTGACATATTAACGAAACACTATTTCACAATAAATGAGGTGCTGCAATGACGGAAGCAACCGCTACCCGAATGAACCGGATGAGTGAAGCCGAGTGGGAAGTTCGCAAGGATCTGGCCGCCGCCTATCGCCTGGTGGCGCTGTACGAATGGGAAGACCTGGTGTTCACCCACCTGTCCGCCCGCGTGCCCGGGCCCGAGCATCATTTCCTGATTAACCCCTACGGCTGGCTGTTCGACGAGATCACCGCGTCGTCGCTGGTGAAGGTGGACCAGGACGGCAATATCGTCGATCCCGGCGCCACCAACCGGGTTAACCCGGCCGGCTTTACCATCCACAGCGCGGTGCACATGGCCCGCGAGGAAGCCGGCGCCGTGCTCCACCTGCACGCCGCCGACGGCGTCGCCGTGAGCGCGCACAAACACGGCCTGCTGCCGCTCAGCCAGACCGCCATGCTGTGTCTGGACCACATCAGTTTCCACGATTTCGAGGGTGTGGCTCTGAACCTGGAAGAGCGCGAACGGCTGGTCAAAGACCTGGGCGACAAAAACATGATGCTGCTGCGCAACCACGGCACCCTGACCGTGGGCAAAGACGTGGGCGAAGCTTTCACCTATATGTATTTCCTGATGAAAGCCGCCGAAATCCAGGTGCGCACCCTGGGCCAGGGCGAACCTTCCCTGCCTTCCCAGGAGGCCATCAACACCACCTCCGACCAGTCCAAACAGTTGGGCATGGCCAGCAAACTGACCTGGCCGGCGCTGCTGCGCAAGCTGGAACGGATCGGCAGCGATTACGCGTCTTAAAAGCCGATACAGGGTTCAGGAGGCAGGGCTGGGGTTGGATTCCGGTGTGGGAGCGGTCCTTGACCGCGAATCGGCTCTGCCAAGCCCGGCCTCGCCTGCGGCTCGGTTCGCGGTCAGGGACCGCTCCCACAGCGGCGCTGTAGCGGGACCGGAACAACAGGCCTGCGCCGGTGTTGAATTCTGGTGTAAGAGCGGTCCTTGACCGCGAATCGGCTCTGCCAAGCCCGGCCTCGCCTGCGGCTCGGTTCGCGGTCAGGGACCGCTCCCACAGCGGCGCTGTAGATATTCGCTGGCACGCCGGCACGCAGCACGTTTTGCGCTGCGCGCAACACGCCAAATCAAAACCCACAGCGGCGCGGTAGCAGAGTTAATCTTGTCCTGAACACTGAACACTGCCCCCCCCTCCCCTTTACCCCGCGCCTTCCAGGTTGGCTCGGACCACGGTCAGGGCGGCCATGTTGACCACCCGGCGCACGGTGGCGCTGGAGGTGAGGATGCTGACCGGGGCGTTGGCGCCGAGCAGGAACGGACCGATGGCGATGTTGCCGCCGGCGGCGGTTTTCAGCAGGTTGTAGGCGATGTTGCCGGCGTCGCCGTTGGGGCAGACCAGCAGGTTGGCGGCGCCTCTGAGGGTGGAGCCGGGCAGGATCTCCAGGCGGGCGGCTTCGTCGAGGGCACAGTCGCCGTGCATTTCGCCGTCGATTTCCAGGTCCGGCGCGCGTTCGCGGATCAACGCCAGGGCCTGGCGCATTTTCGCGGCGGAGGCGCTGCGCACCGAGCCGAAGTTGGAGTGCGAGAGCAGCGCGGCGCGCGGTTCCAGATTGAGGCGCCGCATTTGCTCGGCGGCGGCAATGGTGAATTCGGCGATTTGTTCGGCGTTCGGGTCTTCGTTGACGTGGGTGTCGACCACCGCGATGGTGCGTTCCGGCAGCAGCAGCACGTTCATGGCCGCGTAGGTGTGGGCGCCGGGTTTGCGACCAATCACTTCATCGACGAAACGCAGGTGCTCGGAGAAGGCGCCGACGGTGCCACACACCAGCCCATCCGCTTCGCCCATGTGGACCATCATGGCACCGATCAGGGTCATGCGGCGGCGCATCTCGGTGCGCGCCATTTCCCGGGTGATGCCGTGGCGGCTGCGCATGTCCCAATAGCGGTTCCAGTAGCGGTGGAAGCGATCGTCCTGTTCCGGGTTGGTGATTTCCACGTCCCGTTCCAGGTCGAGGCGCAACCCGAATTTTTTGACGCGCGCGGCCAGCACTTCGGGGCGGCCCACCAGTATCGGTTTGGCCAGGCCTTCGTCGACGATCACCTGAATGGCGCGCAGCACCCTCTCCTCTTCGCCTTCGGTGAACACGATGCGGGCTTTGCCGCCGTCGCGCACCAGTGCCTTGGCGCTGGAGAACAGCGGTTTCATAAAGGCGCCGGAGTGGTAGACGAACTGCTCGAGCTGCTCGGTGTAGGCGTCCAGGTCGGCGATCGGGCGGGTGGCGACGCCGCCCTCCATGGCCGCTTTGGCGACCGCCGGGGCGATGCGCACGATCAGGCGCGGGTCGAACGGCTTGGGAATCAGGTAGTCGGCGCCGAAGCTGACTTCGTAGGTGCCGTAAGCGGCGGCGACGCGCTCGTTCTGCTCTTCGCGGGCGAGCCCGGCAATCGCCAGCACCGCGGCTTTTTCCATCTCGCGGGTGATGGTGGTGGCGCCGGCGTCCATCGCGCCTCGGAAAATATAGGGAAAGCACAGCACGTTGTTGACCTGGTTGGGGTAGTCCGAGCGGCCGGTGGCCATCACCACGTCGTCGCGCACCGCCTTGGCGTGCTCGGGCAGGATCTCCGGGCTGGGGTTGGCGAGCGCCAGAATCAGCGGGTTGGCCGCCATGCTCTCGACCATTTCCGGCTTCAGCACGCCGCCGGCGGAGAGGCCGAGAAACACATCGGCGCCGTCGATCACTTCCGCCAGGGTGCGCGCCGGGGTGTCCTGCATGTAACGCGCTTTGTCCGGGTCCATCAGCACGGTGCGGCCACGGTGCACCACGCCTTCGATGTCGGTGACCCAGATGTTTTCCACCGGCAGGCCCAGGTCGACCATCAGATCCAGACAGGCCAGCGCCGCGGCGCCGGCGCCAGAGGTGACCACCTTGACCTGATCGATGCGCTTGCCGACCACTTCCAGGCCATTGATAAACGCGGCGCTCACGGTGATCGCGGTGCCGTGCTGGTCGTCGTGGAACACCGGAATGTTCATGCGCTCACGCAGTTTGCGTTCGACGATAAAACATTCCGGCGCTTTGATGTCTTCCAGGTTGATGCCACCGAAAGTCGGCTCCAGGGCGGCGATGATTTCCACCAGCTTGTCCGGGTCGCTTTCGTTGATCTCGATGTCGAACACATCCAGGCCGGCGAACTTCTTGAACAGCACCGCCTTGCCTTCCATCACCGGCTTGGAGGCCAGCGCGCCGATGTTACCCAGCCCCAGCACCGCGCTGCCGTTGGTGATCACGCCGACCAGATTGCCGCGCCCGGTGTAGCGGAACACGTCGTTGGGGTTGCCGACGATCTCCTCGCAGGCAGCCGCCACCCCGGGGGAATAGGCCAACGCCAGATCGTTCTGGTTGGTCAGCGGCTTGGTGGCGACGATGGCGGTTTTTCCGGGAACGGGGAATTCGTGGTAATCGAGGGCAGCGCGGCGGCTGTCGGTGGTCAAGGCGGTCTCCTTGTGGCGAATCGAATCGATGCGGTTCAAACACTCAATGCGAATCACTAGTGTAGCCGCGTGCCTCATTCACGCCAACGACGCAGTTAAAATGCGTGGCGTTTCAGCCCGGATTTTTGTGGGAGCGGTCCTTGACCGCGAATCAGGCTTTGCCAGGCCGGCCTCGCCTTTCAGGCTCGGTTCGCGGTCAGGGACCGCTCCCACAGGGGCGCTGTAGCAGGGGCCCGATGCGGATTGGGTGTTTTGGTGGCTAGGGTGTGCCGCTTGCCCAAACACTGTCCCTGGAGCCGTGACGTACCCGCCGGGCGGTGCGGCGGGTCATTACTAGCAGTAGCAGACCGCCCACCAACGCCGTTACTTCCACGGCCAGCAGGTCCGGGGCTGTGTGCAGCCAGGCGGGGGACGATGGCAACACGGCGGCAAGCAGTGAGGTGGCGGGAATGGCGAGTGCGAACGCCGCGCTTGCGGCCAGCAGGTGCACCAGCGATCGGGCCGGGCCGGCAACAAAGGCCCAGGCGACGCTGGCCAGAAACACGCTGTAGTAAGCACTCATGTACAGGGCACTCTGGCTCTCCACGACGCCGTGCAGCCATTTGCCGGCCACCATGGCGGCGCAAACGCCGGCGACGCTGCCCCAGCATACGCCCACGGTGGCGCTGGCCATGGCCCGGGTGACCCGCCTTTGCACCGGGGTGTCGCCGCCGCGCCGTTGTTTGCGGCGGCGGGTTTCGATCCACAGCAGATTGCCGGTGTAGAACAGAAACGCACCGGACAGACCGAGCAGGAAATACACCCAACGCATAAAAGCGCCGCCGAAGTTGCCGAAGTGCAGCGCGAAAAAGGTAATCACGATGTCGGTCCAGGGACCTTCGTGGCCGGGCAGATAGGCGGTGTCGAGAATCTCGCCGCTGTACGGGTCCATGGCGGCGAAGCCACGGTCGGCGCCGCGCAGCATGTGACCCGGATCGACACCGGCGACGCGCACCCGGGCGTGGTCGGTGAGCACATCGCTGTAAGTGATTTCGCGCGGCTGGAACGACGGCGACAGGGCCGCCAGGCGCTTTGACAATTGCGCCGGTGACAGCAGCTCACCCGGGTCGCGGGTGGCGCTGTGGTCCTGGGCCGGGCGCTCGCCGAAGATTGGCCGGTCGCCGTACACCGCCGCTTGCAGGCCATCGTAGATCTGGTCATGGAAGGCGAACACAATCACCGTCAGCGCGATCATCAGATGGAACGGCAGGCTGGTGATGCCCACCACGTTGTGAGCGTCGAGCCAGAAGCGCTTGCGGTTTTTGCCCGGACGCAACGCGAAGAAATCCTTTACCAGGGTGGGCAGCAGGACGATCAGCCCGGACACCAGCGCCAATGCGTAGAGCACGCTCACCGCGCCCATTACGTAGACGCCCCAAAGGTGGTGCCCGCGCCCGGGAATACCGGCGGTCTGGTGAAGCTGGTCGATCAGTTCGCCCAGCGCGGTGGGCTGAAACCGCACACTGCGCGGATTGCCCTGCTGATCCAGAGTGGCGCCCAGAAAAACCGCGCCCGGTGCCGGCCCGCGCCCGGGCGGATCGCGCCATACCAACGGCGCGGGCACGTCCTCGGAGGGTTGCAGGTGCAACACGAAGCCGCGCGCGGCGGCCGGGTGCGCGGCCACGGTGGCGCCGATCAGAGCCGGCCATTGCGCCTCGCTCACCCACTCCAGTGGCGTGGCGACGGGCGGCGCCGCCCAGCGCCCCAGCTCGCCCTTGAACATGGTCAGCGCGCCGGCGAAGAAGCAGATGAACAGCGCCATGCCGGCGATCAGGCCGGTCCAGGTGTGCAGCGTCTTGTAAATACGGATCACTTCGCTGCGCACGTCAGCTCCCGGCCAGACACAGACGGGTGGCCGCCAGCGCGCCGCCGGCGATCAGGTTGGTGGCGCCCAGCCACAGCCAGGCACGCAGGCCACTACGAAACAGATACACGGTGCTCAGCGGCACCAGCCAGATCACCGGCACCAGCCACATGTTGAGCTGGTCTTTGTTGGCGGCGCTGATGCCACCGGGGCCGAGCCAGGCGAACAGGCCGCTGAGCGCCACCGCCAGGGTCAGGCCCAGCACCCCGCCGGCCAGGGTTTTGCTGATCCAGTCGGGCCGGATCGGCGCGCGCTTGGGGCTGGTCATCAAGGGTTCTCCGCCGGGCCACGCAGCAACGACAGCAACGGCAGCACGCCGAGCAGCAGCATCTGCAGGGTGAGCGCGGCGAACAGGCCGGCCTTGGCGGAGAGCGTGGTCATCCACAGCGGCAACGACAGCGCCAACAGACATCCTGCAAGCGCGCGCAACGGTACCGGCAGCGGCCTGGCGAGCCAACGCTGATTGCCCGAGCAGAGATAAAACAGCAGCGCGCCCGCCACGGTGATCAGCGTGCAAAAGAAAACGGCCATGGGTTTTTCCTGGCGCCGGTGGCGAACGTGGTGACCGCGAGCGGACACCCGGCCAAGCGAATAATGATAATGATTCGCAATTGTGGCATTGCTAACGGGAAGGAGCAAGATGGGGGGGTCAGTTTTCAGTTTTCAGTGTTCAGGCGCGCCACGCTGGCACGTTGCGCGCAACACGCCGGGGCCTTTGCCCGGCCTGCCTCGCCTTCGGCTCGGTTCGCGGTCGGGGACCGCTCCCACAGCGGCGTTGTAGCGGGGCCGGAACAACAAGCCTGTGCCGGAGTTGAATTCTGGTGTGGGAGCGGTCCTTGACCGCGAATCGGGCCTGGCCAGGCTTGCCTGGACTTGGGCTCGGTTCGCGGCTGGGGCCGGGGGCGCTTTATTTCTCGCGCATGCGCAGGGTCACCAGCACGGTTTCCAGGTGCGGCACCGGCACCTGATGGCGGTGGGCGATGGCGACCACGTTGCCGAGGATGGCGTCGAGTTCGATGGCGCGGCCGTTAACGTAATCCAGCGCCATGCTGTTTTTGTAGGCGGGCATTTTGCGGGTGCCTTCGATGTTGCTGTCCGGCAGTTGCGGGGGCAGCGGGTGGCCGTCGGCTTCGGCGACCGCCATCACTTCGAGCATCAGGTTGCGCACCAGTTGTTCGCCGCCTTCGGTGTCGAGCATGGTCAGGGTGTCGGCGCCGTTGGCGAGCACCGAGAGCGGGTTGAAGGGGGTGTTCCAGACGCATTTGAGCCAGCGTTCGCGGACCACCTGGTCGGCCAGTTTGATCTCGATGCCGCCGGCGCGGAACAGGTCGGCGAGCTGTTCGCTGCTGGCGTCGATGCCTTCGGGGAAGTTGCCCATCACCAGGCGGCCATAGGCGTTGTGCTTGATCTGGCCGGGCGCGACGCGGCTGACGGCGACGAACGCCAGGCAGCTGATGATCGGGTTATTGGGGAAGGCGTCGGCCAGTTCCCGTTCGATGTCCAGGCCATTCTGGATCAGCACCAGTTTGGTGTTCTCACCCATCCACGGACGCACCTGGGCGACGCGGTCGGTGCCGGCGACGATCTTGGTGGAGAGGATCAGAAAGTCCGGTTTGGTGTCGGCGGCGTCGGTGTCCCGGTACACGTGGTCGGGTTGCCAGGAGATGTCGCCCAGCGGGCTTTCGAACTGGAAACCGTTGGCGTTGACGGCGTCGTATTCGGAGCGCACCACTACGCTGACCGGGCACCCGGCGCGCTTGAGAATGGCGCCGTAAAAGCTGCCGATGGCGCCGGCGCCGATGATCAGAATTTGCGGTTTGTCGTTCATTTATCAGGTCTCCACTGCGGAAAGCTTGCGTTGCCCGCGTCCCATGCTGGCCAGGGGCCAGAAGGCGAGCAGAAAAAGAATCAGGAGCATCAGAAAAGCGTCGTCAAAACCCACCTCGAAAGCGTGGGGATGGCCGGCTTCCGGGTAAGCTTGCCAGTAACGGTCACTGAAGAATTGTACAAATACGGCACTGAGGTTCACGCCCAGGGCACCACCGATCTGGCGGCCGAAGTTGACGATGCCGGAGCCCTGGGGAATCAGGCCCGGGGGCAACAGGGCAATGCTGCCGGTGGTCACCGGTGGCATGATAAAGCCCATGCCCAGCCGGCTCAGCGCCGCCCAGATCACCAGCCAGACGATGCCGGTCTGCTGCCCGGCCAGGCGCATTAACAGCATGCTGAGAATGAACAGCAACAGGCCGATGCCGATCAGCCAGACGCTGGGCACGCGGTCGGTGAGGTGGCCGGTGAAGGGAAAAATCAGCGCCATCGCCAGGCCCGCGGGCATCAGCATCAGGCCGGCGGTGGAGGCACTGACGCCGTTGACCTGCTGAAAATACAGCGGCAACAGATAGGTGGAAGCGAACACCCCGGCGCCCATCACGATCGACAACGCAAAGCCACCGAAAAAACCCGGGGTGGCGAAGGTGCGCAGATCAAACAGCGGCTGGCGGGCGCGGCGCTGCCAGAGCCCGAACAAGAGCAGCAACAGCGGGCCGCCGATCAGTGCGGCGAGCAGCAGCGGTTCCGACCAGCCGCGCCGCTGGCCGGCGGCCATCGCCCAGAGCGTGGCCACCAGGCCGGCGCTGAGCAATAGCAGGCCGCGCCAGTCGAGCGTGGTGGCGCGGTTGTCGTCGTGTTCGCGGTCGGGCAGGAAACGCCAGGCCATGGCCATCGCCAGCGCGCAGGCGGGCAGCACCACATAGAAGGTGGCCCGCCAGGAGAGTGTGTCCACCAGAACGCCGCCCAGCGCCGGCGCGATCGCCGGGCCGAGAATCACGCCCATGCCGTACATGCCCATGGCCTGGCCACGTTTATGCAGCGGGAACACCTGGAAAATGGCGATCATGGCGAGCGGCTGAATCAGCCCCGCCATTACCCCCTGCACGGCACGGGCCGCCACCAGCAGCCCGAAGTTCTGGCTCAGGCCGCCGACCACCGAGGCGGCGATGAACACCGCCATGGCGATCAGAAATGCCTGGCGTGAACCGAACCGGGCCACCGCCCAGGCGTTGAGCAACATGCCCACGGTCATCGCCGCCAGAAACCCGGTGGCGAGCCAGTGCACCTGATCCTGCTGCAGGTGAAAGCGGACCATGATCACCGGCACCGCCACGTTGATGATGGTGGACGCCAACACCACTGAAAGCGTCCCCAACATCACCGTGGCGGTGACCAACCAGCGATAGTTTTTGCCGTAACGGTGGAACAGCCCCTCGATGGACTGCGCCATCAGGAAAGGCTGGGATCGTCGCTGACCTGAATCAGCAGCTTGCCCCGGTTCTTCCCTTCCAGCAGCCCTTGAAAGGCGCTGACGGCGTTCTCCAAACCTTTGACCACGTCTTCCTGGTACTTGACCTTGCCGTCGCGTACCCAGGCGCCCATGTCGCGCACGAAATCGGCCTGGCGGTGGATGTAATCGAACTGAATAAAGCCTTTGATCAGCAGGCGGTTGACCAGCACCTTGCCCATGAAACCGACCAGACGGTCCGGGCCTTCGGCGGCGCCGGTGTCGTTGTAGTGGGCGATGCGGCCGCACACCGGGATGCGGGCGAAGTCGTTGACCAGACGCATGACCGCGTCGAACACCTTGCCGCCGACGTTTTCAAAGTAGACATCGATGCCGTTGGGGCAGGCGTTTTTGAGTTGGTCGAAGAAGTCGTCGTCTTTGTAGTTCACGCAGGCGTCGAAGCCGTATTGCTTGACCACGTGCTCGCACTTGTCCGGTGCACCGGCCACGCCGACCACCCGGCAGCCTTTGATCTTGGCGATCTGGCCCACCACCTGACCGACCGCGCCGGCGGCGGCGGAGACCACCACGGTTTCGCCTTTCTTGGGCGCACCGATTTCTTCCAGGCCCACGTAGGCGGTGAAGCCGGGCATGCCGAGCACGCCCACGGCGGTGCTGATCGGCGCCTGGGCCGGGTCCAGTTTGCGCAGGCCCTTGCCCGCTTCCAGGGAATATTCCTGCCAGCCGCCCCGGGCCAGCACGAAATCACCGGCTTTGAAATCGGCGTGCTTGGATTCCACTACCTGGCCGACGGTGGCGCCTTCCATCACGTTGCCCTCTTCCACCGCCGCCGCGTAGGACTTGGTGGCGTTCATGCGCCCGCGCATGTACGGGTCCAGAGACAGATAAATGGTTTTCACCAACACCTGATCCGCACCCACCTCCGGCACCTGGCCTTCGTTGAGTTGCAGGTTGCTGTCGTCGGGCATACCGGTGGGGCGTTTGGCGAGAATGATTTGACGGTTTACGGTCATGGTTGCTCTCCCGAAATGTTGTTATTGGAAAGAAGTTGAAAGTTAAAAGTTACAGGCGCGGGCACTGCCTAGCAGTCGGCAATGCCCGGACCGCGCTTAAACTTTTAACTTTTAACTTTTAACTTAAAAAAAAGCGGCCCGAAGGCCGCCTTTTTGGTTTTACTCTTCGTGATCGCTGACGTCGATCAACTGTTCCAGCCGGGTGAGGTGGTATTCCCGGTCACCGAGCCAGTGGTCGATCATGACGATGCGTTTGGCGTAGTGGGAGACGGCGGTTTCTTCCATCATGCCCATGCCCCCGAACAGCTGGATCGCCTCTTCGGCGATTTTGCGGCCGGATTTGCCGATCTGCGCCTTGGCGGCGGAGATGCGTTTTTTACGCAGCTCCGGTTTTACGTCCAGGCTGCAGGCGGCGAGCATGGTAATGGAACGGGCTTTTTCAAGCTCCATGCGCATTTCCACCATTCGGTGTTGCAGCGCCTGGAACTTACCGATCGGCACGCCGAACTGCTGACGTTCCTTGATGTATTCCAGGGTCTGGTCACAGGCCACTTCCATGGCACCGGTGGCTTCCGCGCACAGTGCGATGAGCCCCAGATCCAGGCTGTTTTCAAGGGCGTCGATGGCGCTGCCTTCTTCGCCAAGCAGCGCGTCGGCGGGCACCTTAACGTTGCTGAAGGTGATCTCAGCGGCGCGCAGGCCGTCGATGGTGCCGTAGCCTTTGCGGGTTACACCGTCGGCGCTGGCGTCCACCAGGAAGGCGCTGAGGCCATCGCGGGCGGCGGTGTCGCCACCGGTGCGGGCGATCACCACCAGCTGGTCGGCGCTGTCACCGTGCAGCACCACGGCTTTTTCGCCGTTGATCACGTAGCCGTCGCCTTCTTTCTTGGCGCTGGTGTCCACGTGAGTATGGTTATAGCGGCCTGCGGCTTCGTGCAGTGCCAGTGCCAGGCGGGTCTCGCCGCCGATGATGGCGGGGATCAGCTGCTCTTTTTGCTGGTCGTTGCCGAGGCCGTCGATCAGGGTGCCGCACAGCACCACGGTGGCCAGGTAGGGTTCCACCACCAGGCCACGGCCAAAGCCTTCGGCTACCACCATCAGTTCCGGGCCGCCGCCGTTGAAGCCACCGGCTTCCTCGGAGAACGGTACGCCCAGCAGGCCCAGTTCGGCGAACTGACCCCAGACTTCCTTGCTGAAGCCCTGCTCGGAATCAAGAATCTTGTTGCGGGCATCGAAGGTGTAGGTATCCCGGACCAGGCGACCGACGGTCTCTTCGAGCATGCGCTGCTCGTCGCTGAATTTGAAATCCATGCTCCTGCTCCTTTACAGACCCAGAATCGCCTTGGCGATAATGTTCTTCTGAATTTCGTTGGAGCCCCCGAAGATCGAGAGCTTACGGAAGTTGAAGTAGCGGCTGGCCACGGACGCGGAGAATTCCGGACCCACATAGGGGCCTTCGAAATCGCCGGCCAGTTCCTCGGGGAGGAACGGCAGCGCGTGCGGACCGGCGGCGCGGCGGAACAGGTCGGTGATCTCCTGGCGCAGCTCGGTGCCCATGATCTTCAGGAACGAGCTTTCCGCGCCCGGGACACCGCCGGCTTCGGCGGCGGCAACGGTGCGCAGGTTGGTCATTTCCAGGGACATCAGCTCCATTTCCACGTCCGCCAGGCGGGCCAGGAAATGCGGCTCTTCGATCAGCGGCTTGCCGTCCACCTGCTGCTCGCGGGCAACCTGCTTGAGGTGCGCCAGGGCGGCCTTGGAGGCGCCCACGCCGGCGATGCCGGTCCGCTCGAAGGTGAGCAGGTATTTGGCGCAGGTCCAGCCTTTGTTTTCTTCGCCGACCAGGTTTTCCACCGGCACTTTGACGTCATCGAAGAACACTTCGTTGACTTCGTGCTCGCCGTCCAGGGTGATCAGCGGACGCACGGTGATGCCGGGGGTGTTCATGTCAATCAGCAGGAAAGAGATGCCTTCTTGCTTCTTGGCTTCCGGATCGGTGCGCACCAGACAGAAAATCATGTCGGCGTGCTGGCCCAGGGTGGTCCAGGTCTTCTGACCGTTGACGATGTAGTGGTCACCCTCGCGCACGGCACGGGTCTTGAGGCCGGCCAGGTCGGAGCCGGCACCCGGCTCGGAGTAACCCTGACACCACCAGTCGTCGGTGTTGAGAATGCGCGGCAGGTAGTAGTCTTTCTGCTCCTGGGTGCCGAACTTGATGATCACCGGGGCGACCATGCTGACACCAAACGGCAGCACGCTCGGAGTGCCGGCTTCGGCGCATTCTTCTTCGAAGATGTGCTTCTGGATCGGGCTCCAGCCGGTGCCGCCGTACTGCTTCGGCCAATGCAGGGCCATCCAGCCCTGGTCATTGAGAATGCGCATCCAGCGGACCATGTCTTCTTTGCCGAGGCGCTTGTGCTCTTTCACCTTGCGGGAAATCTCGGCGGGCAGCTTGTCTCTCAGGAAGGCGCGCACTTCGTCACGGAACGCGCGCTCTTCCGGGGTGTAATTGATATCCATAACGTCCTCTCGGTAATCGCGGACCGGCCGCGCCTGAACGGCGGCGGCCGGTGTGGCGGGAGGCGGGCTCAGCCGTAGAAGCCCTTGCCCTCTTTGGCCAGTTTTTCCAGCAGCGGGGCGGGTTTCCACACGTCGTCGCCGGTCTCTTCGTGGATCTGGCTTACTTTATCGTAAATCGTTTTCAGGCCCACCTGGTCGGCCCAGAACAGGATGCCACCACGGTAGACCGGGAAGCCGTAGCCGTAAATCCAGATTACGTCCACGTCCAGCGGCCGGGCGGCGATGCCCTCTTCCAGGATTTTGGCGCCTTCGTTGACCATCACGTACAGGCAGCGCTCGAGAATCTCCTGATCGGAGATGTCGCGGGTGGCAATGCCGTTGTCTTCGCGGTACTTGGCGATGATCTTGTCGACCTCGGCGGACGGCACCGGGGTACGGTCGCCGTCTTTGTAGTCGAACACGCCGGCCTGGGTTTTTTGACCCATGCGGCCGGCTTCCACCAGCTCGTCGGTCCAGTTACGGGCCGGGCCGTTTTCCGGGTTTTCCTTACGCAGCTCTTCGCGGATGCGGTAGCCCACGTCCATGCCGGCCAGATCGGACATGGCGAACGGACCCATCGGCATGCCGAAGTCGAAGATCACTTTATCAACCTGGGCGGGGTTGGCGCCCTGGTTGACCAGCTTGATCGCTTCCGCCTGACGCAGGTGCAACATGCGGTTGCCAACAAAGCCGTGGCAAACACCGACCAGCACGCCGACCTTGCCGATGCGACGACTCAGGTCCATCACGGTAGCGATGACGTCGTCGGAGGTCTTCTCGCCGCGCACGTTCTCCAGCAGCTTCATCACGTTGGCGGGGCTGAAGAAGTGCATGCCCATCACGTCTTCGGGACGCTTGGTGAAGCTGGCGATGCGGTTGACGTCCAGGGTGGAGGTGTTGGTGGCCAGGATCGCGCCTTTCTTGCACACCCGATCCAGTTCGCCGAACACCGCTTCCTTGACGTCCATGTTTTCGAACACGGCTTCGATTACCAGATCCACGTCACCGAGATCGTCGTAGCTCAGGGTCGGCTTGATCAGCGCCATGCGCTGCTCGACCTGCTCCTGGGTGATGCGGCCTTTCTTGGCGGTGTTTTCGTAGTTCTTGCGGATCACCGCGATGCCGCGCTCCAGGGCGTCTTCTTTCACTTCGAGCAGTTTCACCGGAATGCCGGCATTGACGAAGTTCATGGCGATGCCGCCGCCCATGGTACCGGCGCCGATGATGGCCACGGTATTGATCTCGCGTTTGGGCGTGTCTTTATCCAGCCCTGGCACCTTGGCCACTTCACGCTCGGCGAAGAACACATGGCGCTGGGCGCGGGATTCCGAGCTGACCAGCAATTCAGCGAACAGCTCGCGCTCGCGCTTCATGCCTTCAGCGAAGGGCAGCTCCACCGCCGCCTGCACCGCTTTGATGCAATGGAACGGGGCTTTGAAGCCGCGCTGCTTGCGGGCAATGGATTTCTCGAAGTTGCTGAACAGGTCGGCGTCTTCTTTCTTCACATCCAGTTCGCGGATCTTGCGCAGCGGCGCGTTTTCAGACACCAGCTTACGGGCGTAAGTCAGGGCGCCTTCGAGCAGATCGCCACTGACCACTTCGTCGACGATGCCGATCTTGTGGGCGTCCTTGGCTTTCACCGGGTTGCCGCCCACGATCATGTCCAGAGCCGCCTTGGCACCGACCAGACGCGGCAGGCGCTGGGTGCCACCGGCGCCGGGCAGCAGGCCCAGCTTCACTTCCGGCACACCGACCTTGGCGGAATCCAGCGCCACCCGGTAATCACAGCCCAGGGCCACTTCCAGGCCGCCGCCCAGAGCGGTGCCGTGAATGGCGGCGATCACCAGCTTGTCGCTGTCTTCGTATTCGTTGATCACGTCGGGCAGCGCCGGGCCGGCCGGGGCCTTGCCGAACTCGCGGATGTCGGCGCCGGCGGGGAACGTGCGGCCTTCGCCAATCACCAGCAACGCCTTCGCCTGATCGTCCGCCAAGCCCTGACGCAAACAGCTCTGCAGGCCTTCGCGCACACCCTGGCCCAGGGCATTCACCGGCGGGTAATTGACACTGATGACACCGATCTCGCCTTCAAGGCGGTAGCTGACTACCTCGCTCATGATTCCTCCTTCAGCGGCTGGGCCCCGCCCGCGTAAAGCGCGGCGCGGCAGCCAATGGAAAACGTTTCGGGAAGGTTCTCCCGGCGGGCCCCAGTATAAGAAAACTGGCCCCATTATCAATTATTTCAAAACACCATTTTGCCTAGCGGACAACCCGGAAAGGGCGAAAACCGCGCCCTACAGCATACATCCTATTGGCCGCCCCTGGCTCGGCGGAAGGCGACGATCTCCACGCCAATGGCGACGGGTTAAAGCCTGGATAAATGAGACAAGACACAGGGAACAGCGCGGGCAGAGGCCCGTGCCAGCTCCAGGCTCGGCCCCGCCACGGAGCCGCTGTGGGAGCGGTCCCCGACCGCGAACCGAGCCGAAGGCGAAGCGGACCTGGCAGCGCCCATTCGCGGTCAAGGACCGCTCCCACAAAAGACCCCGCCAATCCGGAACAAGCCCGGCTACAGAGCCGCTGTGGGAGCAGTCCCCGACCGCGAACCGAGCCGAAGGCAAGGCGGACCTGGCAGCGCCGATTCGCGGTCAAGGACCGCTCCCACAAAAGACCCCGCCAATCCGGAACAAGCCCGGCTACAGAGCCGCTGTGGGAGCAGTCCCCGACCGCGAACCGAGCCGAAGGCAAGG
>NZ_NMQZ01000053.1 GCF_002864685.1 Alloalcanivorax mobilis | reverse complement strand
GTCCTCGACCGCGAATGGGCTTTGCCAGGCTGGTCCTCGCCTTCGGGCTGGTTCGCGGTCAGGGACTACTCCCACCTCAGCGCCGGGTTTGGCGTGTAGCGCGAAGCGCGTGCGTGCAGCGTGCCAGCCTCTAGCCACCTTGTGATCGTCACGCCCAGCCGTTTTAATACCGGCACGGGTTGATACGGAGATCGGGGTGACGGTCGGGAAACGCTTTCAGGTGTTTATCAGCACCACCTATCCGGACATGCAGGGCGCTCGCCAGGCTTTAATGCCGGCGTTGTTGGATCTGGGTCTGGTGCCGGTGGGCATGGATCTGCACGGCGCCGATGGCGCTGCCCTGATGCCGGTGGTGCAGCGTCTGATCGACGACAGCGATTACTTCGTGATCCTGTTGGGCGGTCGTTATGGCGCGCTGTCGCCGTTGGGGCTGAGTTACACCCACCGTGAATACATTTTCGCCGCCACCAAGCGCAAGCCGGTGGTGGCGCTGATCCATGACCAGCCCCATACCCTGCCGGAAGACGGCCGCGAGCCGAACCGCGAGGGGCAGGTGCGGCGCGACGATTTCGCGCGGTTGCTGCGGACCAAGGCGTTGTGCCATCACTGGCATGACGAAAACGATCTGCGCGCTCTGGTGGCGCGGGTGATGCCCGAGGTGATGCGCGATCATCCGGCGGCGGGCTGGGTGCGGGCCGGGCAGGCCGCCGATGACGACCAGAATGAGCGTTTGCGCCAGCGTATCGCGGAGCTGGAAAAGGAACGCGAGGGGTTACTCGGCGGGCTGCGTGCGCCGGTGCGTGGCCTGGCGCGGGGCAGCGATCTGGTGCCGCTGGAATATTCCTGCAACGTTTACGAAGGCGGCGACTGCAAGATCACCCTGACCCGCTGCCAGCTGGACTGGGACCGGGTATTCGCCTGCGTGGCGCCGATGATGCTCAACCCGGCCAGTGAAACGGTGATGCAAAAGGGGCTGGAAGATTACATTGCCCGCCAGGCGCTGGACGATGTGCGCCGGGAGTTCCCCCGCGCCCACGCGGTGCGCAACGTGGTGCTCGCCGGCCATGCGTTCAACCAGATCAAGGTGCACCTGAGAGCGCTCGGCCTGATCGCCAAAAGTCTGGAAAAAGACAGCCGTGGCATGCCGTTGTGGCAACTCACCGCCCAGGGGGATGCGACCATGAATCAGGTGCTGGCGCAGCGGCGATGACCACGGAGTGGCGTCGCAAGTTAAAAGTTAAAAGTTGAAACGCGGTGTGGGCGGTTGCCGTCGGCACGGCCGTGCCCGCGCTTTAACTTTTAACTTTCAACTTTTAACCGGTTTTCTTACCGACCCAACTTTTCCTTCAAAAACCCGACCATCCCATCCATCGCCACGTCGGTGTTTTGCGCGTCGCGGCGGCCTTTGTATTCCAGGGTGCCGTTGTCCAGGCCGCGTTCGGCGATGACCACGCGGTGCGGGATGCCGAGCAGTTCGGTGTCGGCCAGTTTCACGCCCAGACGTTCCTTTTCGCGGTCGTCGAACAGCACTTCGATGCCGGCGTCGGTGAGCTCCTGGTAGAGCGTTTCGGCCAGTTCCCGTTCGCGCGGGCTTTTCTTGATGTTCACCGGTACCAGGGCGACCTGGAACGGGGCGAGGGCGGCGGGCCAGACGATGCCGTTGTCGTCGTGGTTCTGTTCAATGGCGGCGGCCACCACCCGGCTGACGCCGATGCCGTAGCAACCCATGGGCATCACCACCGCCTTGCCGTTTTCATCGAGCACGGTGGCGTTGAGCGCCTGGGAGTACTTGGTGCCGAGCTGGAAGATGTGGCCCACTTCGATGCCGCGTTTGATGGTCAGGGTGCCGTTGCCATCGGGGCTGGGATCGCCTTCCACCACGTTGCGCAGGTCGGCGACCTGGGGCAGCGCCACGTCGCGGCCCCAGTTGATGTTGAAGTAGTGCTTGCCGTCGAGGTTGGCGCCGGCGGCGAAGTCACTCATTGCCGCCACGGTGCGATCCACCACGCAGGGGATCGGTAGATTAAGCGGCCCCAGCGAGCCGGGCCCGGCATCCAGGGCGGTGCGGATTTCTTGCTCGGTGGCCATTTCCAGCGGCGTTGCCACGGCGTCCAGTTTCTCCGCCTTGATGGTGTTGAGTTCATGATCGCCGCGCACCAGCAGCGCTACCAGGCCCGCTTCCGCGCCTTTCACGATCAGGGTTTTCACGGTCTTTTCCACCGGCAGGTCGAATTGCTCCACCAACTGTTCGATGGTGCGTGCCTGGGGTGTTTCCACCAGTTCCAGATCGGCGCTGGGGGCGGCGGGGCCATCGGCGGGGGCGAGCGCTTCCGCTTTCTCCACGTTGGCGGCGTAGTCGGAGCCGTTGGAGAAGGCGATGTCGTCCTCGCCGGATTCCGCCAGCACGTGGAACTCGTGGCTGGCGGCGCCGCCGATGGCGCCGGTGTCCGCTTCCACCGGGCGGTAATCCAGGCCCAGGCGATCGAAGATGGCGCAGTAGGCGCGGTGCATGACCTGGTAGGTCTGTTCCAGCGATTCGGCGTTCAGATGGAAGGAATAGCCATCCTTCATGATGAATTCCCGCGAGCGCATGATGCCGAAGCGCGGGCGGATTTCGTCGCGAAATTTGGTCTGCACCTGGTAGAAATTCATCGGCAGCTGCTTGTAGCTGTGAATCTCGTTGCGTGCCAGATCGGTGATCACCTCTTCGTGGGTGGGGCCCAGGCAGAAGGGGTTGTCATGGCGATCAGTGATGCGCAGCAGTTCCGGGCCGTAGGCGGCGGCCCGGCCGGATTCGTCCCACAGTTCCATCGGCTGCACCACCGGCATCAGTACTTCCTGAGCGCCGGCGCGGTCCATCTCTTCCCGGACGATGCGCTCCACCTTGCGCAGCACGCGCAGGCCGGTGGGCATCCAGGTGTAGAGCCCGGAGGCGAGCTTGCGCACCATGCCGGCGCGCAGCATAAGCTGATGACTGATCACCACCGCGTCCGCGGGGGTTTGTTTGACGGTGCCGAGCAGATACTGAGAGGTGCGCATAGTCGATTCTTGGCCAGGGCGATAAGACTGAAGGATAAAGGGGGCATTCTATGCAAACCCTGGAAGGTTTGCACCGGGGGGGACGCCGGACGCCGGACGCTAGACGCCGGACGCTAAACCCGGTGCGGAGATCGATGGGGTGTTTCCTGGAATGCCTCCGCGAACCTATCCGTTTGCAGCGCGTCTGGCAGAAAACACACCAAGCCTGGCAGACGCGGGTTTAGCGTCCGGCGTCTAGCGTCCGGCGTCCGGCGTCCAGCGTCCAGCGTCCAGCCATTTATGCAACACCAGCGGCACGGTTATACTCACCCCCTTCAAAGCCTTTAGTTTGGGAATCCGACTATGACGCTCAGCGCCAAAGACGTGGAAGGCATCATCTATAACGGGCTGCCCGCCGCTGGCGACGCCGGTGTGGTGGTGGAATCGGTGGGCGGGAATCGGGCGCGGGTGCGCTTTCCCTTTCGGGGTTCGATGATCCGCCCCGGCGGCACGGTGTCCGGACCGACCATGATGAGCCTGGCGGACACCGCCATGTACGCCGCCATCCTCGGCCGCCTGGGCGGGCTGGAAATGGCGGTGACGCAGAATCTGAACATCAACTTCCTCAGCAAGCCCGGCCAGGTGGACCTGATCGGCGAAGCGGAAATCATCCGCCTGGGCCGGCGCTCGGCGGTGATGGAAGTGCGAATCTACAGCGAAGGCAGCGATGAGATGGTTGCGCATGTTACTGGGACGTATGCGTTGCCGGGCGGGAAGACGGGTTAAAAGTTAAAAGTTGAAAGTTAAAGGCGGCTTCGTCGATAGGGTGGGCGTCGCTGAAATCCATGAGTGTTTTGCCAGGTTCGCGTGCATGACCTCTTCGCGTGGCAGGCTTCCCGAGCGCGCTTTTAACTTTTAACTTTTAACCTTCAACTTCTCCCAGTCTTTATTCCAACTCTTTCTCCCAAATCAAATCAATCGCCTGGGCTTTGCTGCTGGAGCGGGTTTCCAGGTGCAGTTGGCGGGTCAGGGTGTAGCGCAGCATGACCGTGGAGATGGCGTCGAACAGGCCCACGGAATAGGTCAGGTAAAGGCGTTCTGAGAGCTGCTTGCCGAGCATCAGGGCGGCGTCGGAGGTTTCCCAGTCGCTGCCGATGGAGACTTCGTCCAGGCCCAGGGTGTCGCCGATTTTCTGGGTCACGCCGCTGCCTTTTTGCAGGCCATAGAGGGCGAGGGCCTGGGCCACCTTGGCGGAGTCGCCCTGGGTGCCGTTGCTCAGAGAGCGGCCGGTGAGCAGATAGGACATCGCCTCGCTTTCTTCCAGGGCCGGGTCGGAGAAGATGCTCGCCTTGGGCTCTTGCAGGGTGCCCGAGAGTTGCACGCCGACCACCTGATTCTCGCTGGGGATTTTGCGTATCGCGCGGATGTCCAGGCCGGGGTTGTCCGGCGCGCCCTGGAACAACAGGCGGCCATTGTCGATCGCCAGATTCTGGCCGTAGGCGCGGTAGCGGCCTTTGTCGATGATCAGTTCGCCGTTCAATTGGGCCGGTTTGTTCGGCGCCTGGGTGACCTGCAATTGGCCGGCCAGGGTGGCGTCGAGGCCGAAGCCCTCGAAGTGCACCTGGTCGCCGAGCGCCACTGTCACCGCCATGGCGAACGCCAGCGCCGAGGTCTCTTGGGCGCGCGCGTCCACCAGCACCTGATCGCCGCTCACGGTGACCGCGCTCTCGGGCAATTCGCGGGGTGTCAGATCGGCGCTGGGTACCGTGAGCGTGCCTTCCAGACGCAGGCCGTCGCCGTCGCCGCGCAGGGTGAGGTCCGGCGATACCTTGACCCGGGCGTCGGTGCGTTCGGCCACCAGCAGATTGTCGCCACGGGCGGTGACGGTGAGCGCGAGCGGCGATTGGGAAGGGTTCCACTGGCCTTGCAGGTTGAGGAGACCTTCGCCAAAACGGGCCTGGCCGTCCAGGCCCAGGCCCAGGCCGCCGGCGGGGCTGCCGGCCAGGCTCACGTTGATCTGCTCCACGGTGATGCCCAGATCCGGTATCGAGGCCTGGCCGTCGGCCAGCCGTACGTCGCCGGCCAGGCGTGGCTGGCCGAGGGTGCCGGCCAGGCTCAGGTCGCCACGCAGCGCGCCTCGTGCCTCGCCGACCCGGGGGATCAGCGGCGCCCAGGTGCCCAGGTTGGGCAACGACAGGTTGACCTCCCCCTGCAACGCCGAATCCGGCGTCAGGCCACTTTGCACGGTGGCGTGCAGCTCGCCCTGGTCGAGCACCACCAGGTCCAGGGTGTTGCTGAGGCGCTCGCCCTCCAGGGCGCCGCTGAGTTGCGCCTGGCTCAAACGCAGGGTGTGTTGCAAGTCGGCGCCGATAACGCGCACGGCGGCGTCGTCCAGGGTCAGTTGCCATTCGCCTTGCGGCGCTGGCAGGCGGCCGCTGAAGCGGGCGTCGGCGCGGGCCATGCCACGCAGGCGCAGGCTCTCGCCAAGCCAGGGGTTGGCCAGTGCCAAAGGTACCTGGCGGACCTCCGCCTCGGCCTCGACGGCGCCGTTGGCGCGGTGCTCGCCCTGCACGCAAAGATGGCCGTCGCCCGCGTCGCTGGCCAGACACAGGCGCGCCAGCGACTGGCTGGCGGCGCTCAGGGTGAAGGGCGCCGGGTCGCTGAGTTGCCATTGGCCCAGGCGTGGCTGGGTCAGCGTCCAGCTTTCCAAGGTGCCTTTCCAGACATTGGCGTTGCTGAGCCCGGCGTTGAGGGTTAAACGGGTATTGGCACCGGCCTGATTGGCCTGAATGGAAAGCCGGTGCCGGGCGCGGGTGCCGTCCAGGTTGAGCTCGGCGCTGTCCAGACGCTCGATCTGATCCTGGCTGGCGCCTTGCGCGCGCGCCTGCAGGCGCATCGGTGTCTGCCCGGCGTTGAGGTCGGTAAAGCGCGCCTCCAGGGTGCGCAGATGCCATTGCTGGAAGCCCAGGTCGTGGCCGTCGGCGGAGCCGCTCAGGCGCGGCGTCTTGAGCGGACCCCGCAAGCGCCAGTCCGCCCGCAGGCGGCCGTTGGCGGCGGCGTACCAACGGCTCAGGCGCGTCACCGAGAGGCGGCCGTCGAGGGCCAGCTGGTCGCCGATTCGGCCGTTGGCGGTGAGGCGGTCTTCGCCCCAGCGGCCATTGAGGTCAATGGCCAGGTCACGGCCGGCGTCCTGACGGGCCTCGCCGGTCAGGGACAGCGGCGCGTTTTTCAGGGTGCCGGCGAGCTTCAGCGGCGCTACCGTGAGGGCCCAGTCGTCGCCGTTCCAATGGCCCTGGCTGGCGGCGTCGAGGGACAGTTTGCCGGGCCAGGCCGGTGCCAGCAGGGCCGGGTTGAGAGCACGACCCTCGGCGTTCAGATCCCAGGCCAGACCGTTTTGGTAATCCAGGTGGCCGTTCAGGGTCAGGCGTTGGGCGCCGCTGGTGACGGTGAGAGCGTCCAGTTGCAGCGCTTGCAAACCGGCCTGGCCGTTCACCGCCAGATGCAGCGGCGTGCCATCCGCGCTCAGGTCGGCCTGGCCGTCGATGGTCACCGCGTCCAGGGTGCCGGTGGTGCTGAGCTGGCCGGCGCCCAGCGCCACCGGGACGGGCAGCTCCACCGGCACCGATTGACCCGGCCAGCGATGTTGCAGATCCAGATGCAGGGTGTTTTCCCGGTAGCCCAGGTGCCCGGTGGAGACCAGTTGCAGCGGCGCGGCCAGCGTATGGCTGACCGCCAGATCGTCGACGCTGCCGTCGAAGCCGAGCACGCCGAGGGCCTCCGGGACGGCCTCCGGCGCGCCGGGGCGCTGCCAGGTGAGCGCGCCCTTGAGGGCGTAGGGGCTGGACAAACTGCCCGTCAGGGCGCCTTCCAGGCGGGTGTCGGCGACGCTCAACGCCAGCCGCCGGGCGCTCAGATTGCGCCGCGCGCGTACCTGGCGCGCTTCGATCGCGTCGACGTGCAGCGGGGTTTCGCCGTTCAGGGTGAAGCGGCCCAGGGTCAGTTCGTCGATCTGCACGCCCAGTGGCAAGGCCAGGCTGTCCGGCAAGGAGAAGGGCTCCGCCGGGGTGCTGTCGGCGTGGTCGTCGCCGGGGGGCAGGGTTAACGCGACGCGGGAGGCGCGCAGCCGGGTGACGTGCAGCCAGCCGCGCAGCAGGTCGCGCGGTGCCAGCGCCAGTTCCAGGTCGTTCAACTCCACGTTCAATGACGACCGCGACTGGCTGTAGGTCAGCCGTTGCACGGTGACGCCACCCAGTAATTGCCCCTGCCAGCCGTGCACGCTCAGCTCGCCGGGCAATACGCCATTGGCGCGCTCCAGCAGCCACAGGTTGCCGGCGCGGGTGCCCAGCAGGCCGAGCACGGCGCCGAGCAGTAACAGACACAACAGAAGAACAATCAGCAACAGGCGCTTGATCATAGATCCGGCCCCATGCTCAGGTGCAAGCGCCAGTCGCTGTCGGCTTCCAGACCACGGGCCAGATCAACCCGGATCGGCCCCAGCGGCGAGCGCCAGCGCACGCCGAAGCCGGCGCTGCGGATCATGTCGTAGTCGTTGAAATCGTTGAAGGCGTTGCCGGCGTCGGAAAACACCGCCACGCTCCAGGATTCACTCACCGGGTGATCGTATTCGACACTGCCGATCAGCAGATGCCGGCCGCCGATTACGTCGCCGTCGTCGTTTTCCGGGCCCAGGGATTCGTAACCGAAACCGCGCACGCTGGAATCGCCGCCGGCGAAAAAACGCAACGAGGCAGGCAGGTCACGGATGCTGTCGATCTGTGTGTAGCCCACTTCGAAGCGGGTCAACAGGCGCCCCCGGAACACCGGCAGAATCAGTTTCCCCCAGCCGTCGAACTGCACGAAGCTGGTCGATGAAATCGCTTGGCTGGCACCGCGTACCTTGCCGCCCAGGCGCCAGCCCCGGGTCGGATAGACCGGGTCGTCGGATTTCACCCGGCTGAGCTGGAAGCCGGGCATGATCAGATCCGCCTGGTCGACCTGGTCGGCCACGTTGTAGATTTCACGCAAATATTCCAGCGAGGTGGTGGCCACCCAGCCGGACTCCAGTTTGACGATGTGGTCGGCGCCCACACTGAGCGTTTCGCTCTCGCGGGAATCGGTGTCCTCGTTCTGATAGGTGGTGTGCAGATCGAGCTTTTCGTTGACCGGGTCGCTGAGCGGGATCTGATAGCTGGCGCCGACGCCCTGGCGCACGCTGGACAGCTCGGTCTCGGCGCGGGCGGTGTGGCCGGCGCCATTAATACGGCGGTTTTCCACCCCCAGGCGTAAGCGCGGGCCGGTGTCGGTGCTGACGCCCACGCCGGCCAGCAGGGCCCATTCGTTGCGCGGCGTGAAGGTGATCGAAATCGGCACGGTATGTTGCCGCGGGTCCGGCTCACCGCGCTCCAGCCGCACCGCGCTGAAATAACCGCTGCCCAGATAGGCCTGCTGGGTGGCCAACAGGCGGTCGTTGCTGAACGGTTCGCCGGCGCTGAATTGCAGATAGGCGCGCAGCAGCCATTCGCGAATCCGTGCATCGCCTTTCAAGGCGACCTCGCCGAAGCGGTAGCGCGGGCCGCTTTCCACCTTCATGACAATGCGCGCGGTGTGGCGGTCGCGGTCCACCTCCAGCCGGTGCACGGTGAGATCGCCTTCCACATAGCCGTTATTGATCAGGGTTTGCTGCAGGGCGCTTTTCAGCTTCTCGTAACGGTCGTGGCGCAGGCGCGTGCCCGGGGCCAGCCTGGCGTTGTCGATCAGGCGCTTAAAGGCGGGGTCCTGGGACGCTTCGCCCTGGATTTGCACATCGAAACTCTCGATGGCGGTGGGCGTGCCGTGGGTAACGTCGAGACGCATGCCGAAGCAGGCCTGTTCGCTGGCGGCTTGCCAGTGCTGGGTCACCTGGGACTGGTAATAACCCAGTGCCTGCAGGGCCTGGGTGCCGTTGTCGCGCACCTGGCGCTGGATCAGAGCTTTCTGGCCAGCCCCCGGCCGGCATGGATAGCGCGGCAGGTCGATCAACACGCGCAGATTGTTCTCCACCCCGGCGGGCAAATCCTCCGGCAGGGTGAGCACCGGCTTTTCGTCGGCGCCATAAGCCAGCGTCGCCATGAGCGAGAGGCATAGCATCAGGGCCGTGGCCGTGAGCGGTCGAATCCCATAGCGGTGAATCATCAACTGCGCGTTCATCCCTGAAATGATCGAGAGCCCGGGCATTGTGCAGCACCCGATAACTCGGGAACAAGGAACGCCGCCTGTTCCCTTCACCCCGTCCCCTGTTCCTGGCCCTAGTCAATCCCGCTCGTAGTGTGAAGGGCTGGGGCGTTTTTTCAGACGCCGTTGCAGGGTGCGCCGGTGAATGCCCAGAGCCTGGGCGGCGCGGGAAATATTGCCCTCATGGGCGTCCAGGACGCGCTGAATGTGCTCCCATTCGAGGCGTTGCAGGGAGGGCGGGGTGCCGGGCAGGGTGGCCAGGTCGGCGGGGTCGTTGTCCAGGGCCAGCAGAATATCGTCGGCGGTGGCTGGCTTGGTCAGATAGTTGTGGGCGCCGCGCCGGGTGGCGGCGACGGCGGCGGCGATGCTGCCGTAGCCGGTTAGCACAATAACGCGACATTGAGGAAAGCGCGCCAGCAATGGAGAGATCAAATCGAGCCCATTGTCCGGTTCCAGATTTTGATCCAGCACCGCCGCGTCCAGGTGCGTCAACCCGGCGAGCAGTTGATCGGCGGCTTTCAGATGCGCCGCCCAGTGCACTTGCACACCGTGGTATTCCAGGGCGCGGCGGGTCTGGCGGGCGAGCGCCTCGTCGTCTTCCAGCAGCAGCAGGGATTCAGGCGTCGCCATGGTCGCTCCATTCAATGCGTGCCTGGCTCCACTGGTGGTGAAAACCAAGCTGCAGCCGCGCGCCCAGATCGTCCAGGGTGCTCTCCACCAGCGCCAGGCCGATGCCGAGCCCTTCGCGGGTGGACTTTTGCGGGTGGTCCGGACCGTTGTCGCTGACCTGCAACACCCAATGATCCGGGCCGCCGGCCAGGTGCAGGGCAAGGTGATCGGCGCCGGCGTCGATGGCGTTGTAGCCCAGATTGCTGAGCACCCGGAACCAGTCCGGGGCGTTGCGGAACAACCGCTCGCCGGGGCCTTCCACACTGATTTTCAAGGTCGGGTGCAGGTGCCGCAACTGCCGGCGCACCTGTTCGGCGAGTTGCTGAAAACTGAGTTGCTCGGGGAACGGCGGCTGATCGGACTGGCGCAATTGCCCGGCCACGCGCCGGGCCAGCGCTTCGATCTGCTCGAGATCCTGGCGGGTGATGTCGGGCAGGCCCGGCTCGCGGCGTGCGTTGTCGGCCAGCATCACCAGGGTGCTCAGGGGGGTGTTCAGCTCATGGGCCTGGTTGGCGAGCGTCGCCGCCACCTGATACATGCGCTCGCGGCGCCCGGCCAGTTCGATCAGCTGTTCCTGCTGACGTTGTTGTGCCCGGCTGAGGCGCTGGATCACCTGCCCGAGCAGGGTCAGCAGCGCCGCCATGGCGATGAACACCACGGTCATGCCCAGGCTGTGCACGCCGCTGAGTTCGCGGGTGAGCGCGTGCAGCGTGGAGTGGGGGGCGGGCATGTGGTGCCATTGGCCCACCAGCAGATAACCGGTCAGGGTGGCGGCGAGCATCAGCCCGGCGCCGAGGGGCGTCAGGGTGAGGCCGCCGAGCAGCAGGGGAATCAACAGATAGAAAGTGAGCGGGTTGCTGGTGCCACCGAAAATCTGCATCAGGCCGAGAAACAGCAGGGCGTCGAGAATCAGCTCCAGGGTCAGCAGGCGTTGCTGGGCATCACGGTTCAGGGTGGCCAGCGTCAGCACGCTGGGCAGCAACAGCGCCGCCAGCCACAGCACCGGCTCCAGCGGCGGCATGTCCACCGGCGACAGGCGGCGCAGCATCAACAGCGCCAGCGACAGGCACAACACCAGAAGGCCTCGCAGCCAGATCAGCCGGCGGCGCCACACATGGGGAAAAGAGGAACGGGTCATGGTGGTGATTGTAGCGGTGCCGGGGGCGACGGCAACGCGGCAATTTGTCACGGTATACGGACCGTGGCGCTGCCTTCCAGCATGTCGCCGATGAAGCCCGGGACCTTCCGATGGCGAAAGCGACGCACGCCGGTGAGGTCGAAACCGGCCTCGGCCAGGGTGGTGTCGGTGGCGCGGGTTAACTGACAGCCGCAGGCGAGACGGTGCCAGAGCGGGTTCAAACGCCGCTGCCAGCGCTGTGCACCGGGGCGCTCGGCGAGCACGTGTTCAAGGATCAGCAGTTCGCCGTCATCGGCCAGCACCCGGCGCATTTCGCGGGCGGCACGATCCGCATCGGCAATGGTGCACAACACCAGGCAGGCGACCACGGTGTCGAAGTGGCCATCCGGATAAGGCAGCCGCTGGGCGTCGCCGCGCACCAGGCGGAAGCGGTGCGGCGCGTCGCCGTCGCGGGCCGGGCCGCGCGCCCGGCGCATCAGGGCCGGGTCCGGTTCGAGGGCGTGCACCTCGGTGGCCTGGGGGCCATATAAAGGCAAATTGGCGCCGCTGCCCGCGCCGATTTCCAGAACGCGCCCGTGTGCCCGCGCGATAAGACGCTGGCGGTCCCGATAAAAAGGGCGGGTGGCCCAATCCAGCAGCGGTGGAAACAGGTGCTCGCTGTAGAACCCCATGCTTTGCCTCCCCGATTCGTTAGCCGGCGCGCTCCAGAATCGCCACGAACGGTTTGCTTTTGCCATGGCCGCGAACGATCTGCAGCAGGGTGCGGCCCTGCGGGTCGGTGGCGTTGATGTCGCGGCCCTGTTCCTGGAAAAACGCCACGAAGCGCTCGAAATCCTCGGCGCGGAAGGCCCGGTAGGCTTTCATCAGAACGTGGAAATCGCCGTTTTCGCCTTCTTCGCTGGGAAAGTCCAGGAAGACCTTGATCTGCTCGTCGGTCATCGGCTCGCCGATCACCTTTTGCTTGTCTTTGCGCTCTGCCATTACAAACCTCGCGTCGGGGGGGGCGCTGGGTGGCCCTGCGTTGGGCGGGGGATTATAGGACTTGAGCGCCCGACTCGCACCCACGTCGTGGTGGGCTCGCCGGTGAGGGGAACAACACAATCGGGGGAAGGAGACCGGACCGGCGGCTGCCGGCCCGGCCAGGGTACTACTGTGCGAAGTCTTTCAGTTTCTTCAGAGGACGGATTTTGACCACGGTGCGCGCCGGTTTCGCGGCGAACGTGGTTTCCTGGCCGGTGAAAGGATTGGTGCCCTTGCGCGCCTTGGTGGCGGGTTTCTTCTGGGTGACGACTTTCATGATGCCCGGCAGGGTGAAGTGGCCGACGCCGCGCTTTTTCAGGTGGCCTTCCATGATGTCGGTGAGTTCATCGAACACCTTGCCCACGTCTTTCTTGGTCAGGCCGGAGTTCTCGCTGATTTGCGAAATGATCTGGGTTTTGGTCATCGGCTCGGCGATGGCTTTAACCCGGTTCGTGGCGGGTGCCGCCTTGACGGCCTTCTTTGCCGCTTTTTTCTTTGCAGCCATAGGATCGCTTACCCCTTGGTTGGTGACTTCCTGATTGCTGTGAGTTGGTTGCTTCCCTGTCAGGGCACCCCTGGACTGCGCGCACTCAGAGGTACGACTGATCGCATCCTGTTATATGCCAAGGTTTCCCGGGGTACAAGGCGTCGCGGCCCTATTTTTTGTGGTGTTCGGCACGAATTCGAGTGTCCGATGCGATGGAAGCGCCGCCAGAGGGCCTTGCCGGGGGCGCTCGATGAGGCCAGCGGGCGCCGACGGGCTGGTGTTGGCATGGCCCGGGCCGATGCGAATCGCTATACTGTGCCGCCATTTTAGTGGGAGCCTGTTTTTCCCCTCGCCGGCATCATCGGAACCGCCGGCGGGTGGGTGCGACGGGCTCCCGAGCCAAACGGACTCAAAAACGGACAGTGGAAATGCGAAGCCATTATTGCGGTGATCTGCGAGCCTCCCACGACGGGGAAACGGTAAAGCTGTGCGGTTGGGTACACCGTCGCCGTGACCACGGCGGGGTGATCTTCCTCGACCTGCGCGATCGCAACGGGCTGGTGCAGGTGGTGTTCGATCCGGACACGGAAGAAGCGTTTGCCCTGGCCGACAAGGCACGCGGCGAGTACGTGCTGCAGTTGGAAGGCCGTGTCCGGCTGCGCGCCGATGCCGTGCGTAACTCGCGCATGCCCACTGGCGACATCGAAGTGCTGGGCAAATCCCTGACCATTCTCAATGAGGCGCAAACGCCGCCGTTCGAGCTGGATGAGTTTTCCGCCGCCGGTGAAGAGGTGCGTTTGAAGTACCGCTATCTGGATCTGCGCCGTCCGGAAGCGCTCAAGCGCTTCCAGTTCCGCTCGCGGCTCACCCACGCGGTGCGCGCCTTCCTGGAAGGCGAGGGCTTCATGGACGTGGAAACGCCGATCCTGACCCGCGCCACGCCGGAAGGCGCCCGCGACTATCTGGTGCCCAGCCGCACCCATGCCGGCAGCTTCTTTGCTCTGCCGCAGTCTCCGCAGCTGTTTAAGCAATTGCTGATGGTGGCGGGCTTTGACCGCTACTACCAGATCGCCAAATGTTTCCGTGACGAGGACCTGCGCGCCGACCGCCAGCCGGAGTTCACGCAGATCGATCTGGAAGCCTCTTTCGTGGACGAAGAGGACATCATGGCGGTGGCGGAATCGATGGCTCGCAAACTGTTCAAGGACATGCTGGACGTTGATTTGCCGGCCTTCCCGCGCATGACCTTCGAAGAAGCAATGCGTCGCTACGGCTCCGACAAGCCGGATTTGCGCGTGCCGATGGAGCTGGTGGACATCGCTGATCTGATGGACGGCGTCGAGTTCAAGGTGTTTTCCGGCCCGGCCCAGGACCCGAAAGGCCGGGTGGTGGCGATGAACGTGCCCGGCGGCGCCAGCCTGAGCCGCAAGGAAATCGATGAGTACACGAAGTTTGTTGGCATCTATGGCGCCCGGGGCCTGGCTTACGTCAAGGTGAATGACCTGGACGCCGGCGCCGAAGGGCTGCAGTCGCCGATTCTCAAGTTCCTCACCGATGCGGCGATCAAGGGCATTCTTGAGCGCACCGGCGCCGCCAGCGGCGACCTGATTTTCTTCGGCGCCGACAAGGCCAAGGTCGTCAACGAGGCGATTGGCGCGTTGCGCGTCAAGGTGGGCCATGAGCGCGGCCTGGCGAAAGGCGACTGGGCGCCGTTGTGGGTGGTGGATTTCCCCATGTTCGAAGAGGATGAGGGCCGTTACTACGCGCTGCATCATCCCTTTACCATGCCCAAGTGCGACCCCGCCGAGCTCAAGAGCAACCCGGAAGGGGCGCTCTCCCGTGCTTATGACATGGTGCTCAACGGCACCGAGCTGGGTGGCGGTTCGATCCGTATTCACCGGCCGGACATGCAACGCGCGGTGTTCGAGGCGCTCGGGATCAGCGATCAGGAAGCGGATGAAAAATTCGGCTTCCTGCTGGACGGCCTCAAGTACGGCGCGCCGCCCCACGGCGGCCTGGCCTTTGGCCTGGACCGCATGGTGATGCTGATGACCGGTGGCGAGTCGATCCGCGACGTGATCGCGTTCCCGAAAACCCAGACCGCCGCCTGCCTGATGACCAACGCGCCCTCGCCGGTGGACAATCAGCAGCTTCGTGAAGTGGGTATTCAGGTTCGTAAGGACAATCAATAAAGACGCTGGACGCCGGATGCTGGACGCCGGACGCTAAAACCCGCATCGGAAAGGTGCGGTATGTTTTCTGCTGGTCAGCAGCACGCTGGCAGGCAACACAACACACCGACGATTTCAGCACCGGGTTGAGCGTCTGGCGTCCAGCGTCCGGCGTCCAGCGCGTAAGCGGAGGTTACCAATGGCCGGTCATAGCAAATGGGCCAATATCAAACACCGCAAGGCGGCTCAGGACGCCAAGCGGGGCAAGATATTCACCAAACTGATTCGCGAGATCACCGTGTCGGCGCGCATGGGCGGTGGCGAGATCAATGATAACCCGCGCCTGCGCGCGGCGGTGGACAAGGCGCTGGGCAACAACATGACCCGCGACACCATCGACCGCGCCATCAAGCGCGGTGTCGGCGGTGATGACGACTCCAACATGGAGGAAATCACCTACGAGGGCTACGGCAAGAACGGCGTGGCGGTGCTGGTGGAGACCATGACCGACAACGTCAACCGCACCGTGGCGGAGGTGCGCCACGCGTTCTCCAAGTTCGGTGGCAACCTGGGCACCAGCGGCTCGGTGGCGTTCATGTTCACCAAGCGCGGCGAGATTTTTTTCGAGCCCGGCATCGATGAAGAGAAGCTCATGGAGCAGGCCCTGGAAGCCGGCGCCGAGGACGTGGAAGAAAACGACGACGGCAGCTTCCTGGTGATCACCCGGCCGGACCGCAGCTTTGGCGAGGTGGTCGATGCCCTCAAAGCCGCCGGGTTGGAACCGGCGGACGCCGAAGTCACCATGAACCCCGCCACCCGCGCCGAACTGGACGCCGACACCGCCGAGACCGTGGGCAAGATGATCGACCACCTGGAAGATCTGGACGACGTTCAGAATGTGTATACCAATGCGGAGTGGCCGGAAGGGGTCTGACGCTGGACGCCCGACGCCTGACGCCTGACGCTGGACGCTGGACGCTAAAATCCGAGCCTGACAGGCGCGGCGTGTTTCCTGTCAGTCTGTCGATGAACAAACAGGAAACACGGCAATGATTCCAGTCTCGGGTTGAGCGTCCGGCGTCCAGCGTCCAGCGTCCAGCGTCATCACACTTCTACTGGACATAAGAACAGCAGGCAGGTTAGATGTAACCTGCCTTTTTTATAGCGGCCACAGGCGCACTATGACCATTCTGATGGGCATCGACCCGGGTTCTCGCCATACCGGTTACGGGGTGATCGAGCAGGTGGGCAATCGCACCTCGGTGATCGCGTTCGGCACCATCAATACCACCGGCAAGGAAATGGCCCCGCGTCTGGGTCAGATTTTTGCCGGTCTGTGCGACGTCATCTCGGCCCATCGGCCGGTGGAAATCAGCATCGAGAAGGTGTTTATGGCGCGCAATCCGGATTCCGCCTTGAAGCTCGGCCAGGCCCGTGGCGCGGCCTTGACCGCCGTGGTGCAGACCGGGGTGCCGGTGTTCGAATATTCCGCCCGTCAGGTCAAGCAGGCGGTGGTGGGGCGCGGTGGCGCGGAAAAAGTGCAGGTGGGAGAAATGGTGCGCCACTTGCTGAAACTGGATCAGCGTCCTCAAGAGGACGCCGCCGACGCGCTGGCGATCGCGCTGTGCCACGCGCACATGCGCGTTTCCCTGGCGCGCATTGCCGGGGCCACGGCGGTGAGAGGAGGACGGATACGATGATTGGACAACTCAGAGGCACCCTGATCGAGAAGCGTCCGCCCCGCCTGTTGCTGGAGGTGGGCGGTGTCGGTTACGAAGTGGAAGCCCCGATGACGGTGTTCTATTCCCTGCCTGAGGTGGGCGCGGAGCTGACCCTGCACACCCATTTCGTGGTGCGTGAAGACGCCCAGTTGCTGTATGGCTTCGCCAGCCGCTATGAGCGGGAGCTGTTTCGCAGCCTGATCAGGGTCAACGGCGTGGGTCCGAAGATGGGGCTGGCGATTCTCTCCGGCATCGAGGCGGACCGGCTGGCGGCGTGCATCCGCGATCAGGACACCACTTCCCTGGTGAAGGTGCCCGGCATCGGCAAAAAGACCGCCGAGCGGCTGGTGATCGAAATGTCCGACCGTTTGGATAAACTGGATGGCGCCCCCACCGCGTTGCCCGGGCCGGTGGTGGTGGACGGCCCGCCGGACGCGCGCGCCGACGCGATCGCCGCGCTGGAAGCGCTGGGTTACCGATATAAGGACGCCAGCGCGGCGGTGAGCAAAGCCGGCGAGGGTGACCATGACAGCAGTGAAGAGCTGATTCGCCGGGCGCTGCGCAGTCTGGCAAGGTGACCGGATCGTTCCGGGGCGAGCATTGCCCGCGCCGATTGCGGTCGCCCACGGTATCCAACCCCTAAGAGGCCGGCTTGATTGATGGACAATGAGCGTCTTATTTCCGCCAGCACCGGTGATCACCGCGAAGAACAGCAGGATCGCGCGATTCGTCCGGCCAGCCTGGCCGATTATCGCGGCCAGCCGAAGGTCAGCGAGCGGCTGGAAATTTTCATCGATGCCGCCCGCGGGCGTGGCGAGGCGCTGGATCACACCTTGATTTTCGGGCCGCCAGGGCTGGGTAAAACCACTCTGGCGCACATTATTGCCCGGGAAATGGGCTCGGAACTCAAGTCCACTTCAGGGCCGGTGCTGGAAAAGGCCGGTGATCTGGCCGCCATTCTCACCAACCTCGAGGAAGGCGATGTTCTGTTCGTGGACGAGATCCACCGTCTTTCCGCGGTGGTGGAAGAAATCCTCTATCCGGCCATGGAGGATTACCAGCTCGACATCATGATTGGCGAAGGCCCGGCTGCTCGCTCGATCAAACTGGATTTGCCTCCCTTTACCCTGGTCGGCGCCACCACCCGTGCCGGGCTGCTGACCGCGCCGTTGCGCGATCGCTTCGGTATTGTTCAGCGTCTGGAGTTTTACAGCGTGGAGGACCTCGCCGGCATTGTGTTTCGATCCTGCGACATTCTGGCGATTCCGGTGGACGAAGAAGGCGCCGAAGAAGTGGCACGCCGCGCCCGGGGCACGCCGCGCATTGCCAACCGCCTGCTGCGGCGGGTGCGTGATTTCGCCCAGGTGAAGAGCGACGGCCGTATCACCGGGCCGGTGGCACGGGGCGCCCTGGACATGTTGGAGGTGGACAGCCATGGGCTGGATGGCACCGACCGGCGCCTGTTGAGCATGATGATGGATAAATTCGACGGCGGCCCGGTGGGGCTGGACTCGTTGGCGGCGGCGCTCAATGAAGACGCCGGCACCCTTGAGGAAGTGGTCGAACCGTATCTGATCCAGCAGGGCTTTATTCAGCGCACCTCGCGTGGACGCCAGATCACCAACCACGCCTGGCGTCATTTTGGCCTGCGTCCCCCGGGAAAAGAGGGTGATTTGTTTAATGCGTGAAAAATCTTCTCAGAGTTCGGAATTTGTCCTACCGGTGCGCGTCTACATCGAAGACACTGACGCCGGTGGCATCGTGTACTACGTGAATTATCTGAAGTTCATGGAGCGCGCCCGGACCGAGTACATGCGCTCACTGGAATACCAGCACTACGCGCTGGCCGAAGAGAACTTTCAGTTCGTGGTGCATTCCTGCCAGATCAGCTACCGCCGGCCGGCGCGCATTGACGATGCGCTTGAGGTCAGCGCCCGGTTGACGCATCTGGGCCGGGCCACCCTGGTGTTCACGCAGAGCGTGAAGCGGGGTGGCGAGTTGCTTTGCGAGGCGCAGATCAAGGTCGCCTGCGTGAGTGCCGATGGCATTCGGCCACGGCCGCTGCCAACGCCTTTATACGAACGGTTCAAGGCGGAATACGAAGGAAAAGGAGTCGGGGTCAATGGGTGAAGCTTCATCGAGTATGTCGATACTCGTACTGGTAGGCGAGGCCACGCTGGTGGTCAAGGCGGTGATGCTGCTGTTGCTGATCGCGTCGCTGATCTCCTGGTACATGATTGTCTCCCGCTATCTGGTGCTCAGCCGCACCCAGCGCGCTGACCGGGCGTTCCAGGAGAAGTTCTGGTCCGGTGATGATCTGTCGAGCTTGTATAACCAGGTGCGTCGCAGCCCCAACGCGGATTCGTCCTGCGAGACGGTGTTCCGCGCCGGTTTCCAGGAGTTCGTGCGGTTGTCCAAATCCACGCGCGGCCCGGAAGCGATCATGGAAGGCGCCCAGCGCGCCATGCGCGTGGCGCTGCAGCGCGAGCAAAACCGCCTGACTAAACACCTGCCTTTTCTGGCCACGGTCGGTTCCACCAGCCCTTACATCGGTCTGTTTGGCACCGTGTGGGGCATCATGAATTCATTTCGCGCCCTGGCCAACGTAACCCAGGCGACCCTGAGTTCGGTGGCGCCGGGTATCGCCGAGGCGCTGGTGGCCACGGCCATGGGCCTGTTCGCCGCGATCCCGGCGGTGATGGCCTACAACCGTTACGCGGCGCTGTCGGACGAGCTGGTGGGCGAGTGTGAGATGTTCGCCGAGGAGTTTTCCTCGGTGTTGCATCGCCAGGCCCATGGTCGTGACGCCTGAACCGGAGACTGGCGATGAGTGGTTTGAAAGTGCGCACGCCGCGTAAGGTGATGGCCGAGATCAACGTGGTGCCCTACATCGACGTGATGCTGGTGCTGCTGGTGATCTTCATGGCCACCGCGCCGATGATGACCCAGGGCGTGTCGGTGGATCTGCCGCAAACCAGCAGCGCGCCGATCGCCATCAAGGAAGAGCCGGTTATGATCACCGTGCGCGCCGATGGCAGCTATTTTATTAACGTGGGCGAGGACAGCAACAGCGCCACCGCGCTGGAGACCGTCAAGGAGCGAGTCCTCACCATCCGTGAACAGAAGCCCAACACGCTGTTTCTTGTCCAGGGCGACCAGAAAGTGCCTTATGGCAGAGTGGTCACTTTGATGTCCGAACTGCAAAGTGCCGGCGTTGAAAACGTGGGCCTGGTCACGGAGCCGCCGGGGCGTTCATGAGTGATCGTGGCGTTGCCATCGGCGTTTCCGTTGCCCTGCATCTGTTGGTGTTGGGCGCGATGCTGTTTAACTGGTCCTCGGACCCGGAGCTGCGCCGCCCTCCAAAGATTCCGCCGCATGTGATGGCGCGGGTCATGGAAGAAACCCAGCGTGCCCCCCAACAGAGCAGCGAGAAGAACGCCGAGAAGGATCAACCGAAGACGGTCGAGGAAAAAAAGCCCGAGCCCAAGCCGCAGCCGAAACCCGAGCCCAAGCCAGAACCGAAGGTGGAGAAGAAACCGGAGCCCAAGCCAAAGCCCGAGCCGAAACCCGAACCCAAGCCCGAACCCAAGCCAAAGCCGAAGCCGGAACCCAAACCGCAGCCCAAGCCTGAGCCCAAGCCCGAGCCGAAACCGGAGAAAAAGCCCGAGCCCAAGCCCAAGCCGGAAAGCAAACCGGAGCCCAAGAAGCCCGAGCCGAAGACGCCGGACTTCAAGCAGCCCAGCATGGAGGAATTGATGGCGGAAGAGGCACTGGAGATGGCGCGCAAGGACGACGCCAAAACCGAGAATGAGGCCCCGGGCAGCGGTGACGAAAGCAGCGATGTCAGCGAAGAGACCGCCAGCTACGAGGATGCGGTCCGCGCGGCGATTTCCCGGCGCTGGCGTATTCCCGGCAATTATCGCAACCGTAATGACTTGAGCGTGCAAGTGCGCATTCAGGTGATTCCCGGTGGCGAGGTGTCCGGGGTCAGCGTGGCGAAATCCAGCGGCTATCCCAATTTCGACGAATCCCTGATGAACGCGGTGAAACTGGCCAGCCCGTTGCCGGTACCGGAGGGCAGCCTGTTCGAGAAGTTCCGTACCTTCACCATCGCATTCCAACCCGGAGACGCAAGATGATGCGAGTTGTAACCGCTATCGTGCTTACCCTGCTGGCGATCAGCGCCAGAGCGGAACTGATGATCCAGATTACCGAAGGCCGGGTGGACGCGGTGCCCATCGCCATCGTGCCCTTTGCTGGTGCGTCCGACGCTTCGGAAAACATCTCCGACATCGTGCGCGCCGATCTGCACCGCAGCGGCCAGTTCAAACCCCTGGCGCCCGAGCAGATGTTGAGCCGGCCGACCCGCGAAGACCAGATCATCTACCGCGACTTCCGAGTGCTGAACCAGGAATATCTGGTCACCGGCCAGGTCAAACCCAATGGCGCCGGGGGCTATCAAGTCAGTTACGGGCTCTATGACGTGGCCGCCCAGAAACGGCTGATCTCCGAGAGCTACCAGCCGCCGGAGGCGCAGTTGCGTGACGTGGCGCACGCCATCTCGGACCGTATCTACGAGCAACTGACCGGGATCCAGGGTGCGTTCTCCACCAAGATCGTTTACGTGACCCACAATCGCCGGGCCAAGCAGCCCTACCAGTTGCAATACGCCGACGCCGACGGCGCCCGCGCGCAGACCATTCTGCGCAGCGGGGAACCGATCATGAGCCCGTCCTGGTCACCGGATGGCACCCGTATTGCTTACGTCTCTTTCGAGAACCAGGGTCGGCCGAACATTTATATCCATGATCTGCGCAGCGGCAGCCGCCGCGTGGTGACCAGCTTCTCTGGCATCAACGGCGCGCCGTCCTGGTCGCCGGATGGCCAGAAGCTGGCGATTACCTTGTCGCGGGATGGCAATCCGGAGATCTATTCGATCAACATCGACGGCAGCGGCCTGACCCGCCTGACCAACGATTACGGCATTGACACCGAGGCGCGCTGGATGCCCGATGGCGACAGCCTGGTGTTTACCTCCAGCCGCTCCGGCGGACCGCAAATCTATAAACTTAATATCAACGATGGCTCGGTGCGCCGGGTGTCGTTCGAAGGCAATTACAACGCCCGTCCCGCGGTCACGCCGGACGGTCGTTATCTGGTTTATGTTCACCGGCGTGGAGGCAGCTTCAACGTCGGTGTTCAGGACCTCCAACGCGGTACGTTCGATATTGTGACCAAGACCGATATGGATGAATCGCCCAGTGTTGCGCCTAATGGAAGTATGATAATTTACGGGACGCAACATAGGGGTACGGGGGTCCTTGAAGCCGTCTCCATTGATGGGAGAGTCAAAGTAGAGCTTCCATCGAAGGAAGGGGAAGTCAGGGAACCGGCCTGGTCGCCGTTCCTCTGAACGGATCTCAGAGTTCCAATCAGGAAATTAATAGGAGTTTTCTTATGCGTTCTGTTCTTAACCCGTTACTCGCCGTGTTCCTTGCCGGCATTCTGGCTGCTTGTTCCAGTACTCCGACCGAGGACGATAGCTCTGCCACGGACACCATGCCGCAGCAGACCGACACCAGCTCCACTCAGCCGATGCAACGGCCCCAGCCGAAGCCGGACAGCAGCAACATTCCGCTGACCGCTGAGAACTTCCACAATCATCCGTCCAACTACGACGGCACCACCAACACCAAGGTGATTTACTTCGCTTTTGACAGCAACACCGTGCCGGCGGCCGCGTTTGAAACCCTGCGCGCCCACGCCACCTACCTGAAGAACAACCCGAACGCCAAGGTTCGTCTCGGTGGTCACGCTGATGAGCGCGGTACCCGCGAGTACAACGTGGCTCTGTCCGAGCGTCGTTCCGAGTCCGTTCAGAAGTTCCTGCGCGTTCAGGGCGTGTCTTCTTCCCAGATCGAAGTGGTTGCCTACGGTGAAGAGAAGCCGGCCGCCTATGGTCACTCCGAAATGGATTGGGCCAAGAACCGCCGCGTAGTGATCGACTACCTGGCAGGCCGTCCGTAACCGATGCGTTATAAGCAGGCCTTACAACGTCTGGTTGCAGGCGTCCTGCTTGGCGGGGCGGTGTTCGGCGCGCAGGCGCAGAGCACCGGCCCCCTGGCCGTCGAGGAGCGCAGCTTCGACGACGGCCAGGCCTCGTCTTCGTCCGGCGGAGCCAATGGCACCAGCCAGGACGGCATCTATATGCTGATGCAGCAGATGCAGCAATACGATGAGCGGATCGCGAAACTGCAAGGCCAGATCGAAGAGTTGCGTCACCAGGTCGACACCCTGAAAGCGGGTGAGCGGGAACGCTATCTGGATCTGGATACGCGCATTAATTCGCTGGTCGAACAGATTCAGGATGCGCCCAAGACCGATGCCGAAGCCGGTGACGATGGTGGCAGCACCGACGGTCCGGCCGACCCGGAAGCCGACCGCGCCGCTTACAGCGCCGCCAAGGGCAAACTGCTGGAGCGGGATTTCGACGCCGCCGCCAGTGCGTTCGAGAGTTACCTCAAGGATTACCCCCAGGGGCAGTTCCGTGCCCACGCCCACTTCTGGTTGGGCGAGGTGTACAGCAATCAGAAACAGCCTCAGTTGAGCAAAGCCCGGCAGCAGTTCCAGGCCGTGTTGGATAAATACCCCAATCACGGTAAAGCGCCGACCAGCCTGTACAAGCTGGCCAGCCTGGATGCCCGCGCTGGCAACACCGCACAAGCCAAAGTGGCTTTGAACCAGCTGGTGAAACAGTTTCCCGACTCTTCCGAAGCGGAACTGGCCAAATCCATGCTCAAGCAGTTGAACGGCGGCTGATCGGCCGCCGTTGCACTGTTGCCCCCTCTGGCCTATCCGGCCGCGAAAAGTGATAGAATCCGCGCCACCTCAACCGCCACCGAGCTGATCGGCGTCGTGCCGTACCCGGCCGTTCGCCAGGAGAGACCGTGGAACTGCGCATCACAGAAATCTTCCACTCCCTGCAGGGGGAAGCCCGATCCGTGGGCCGCCCGACCGTGTTTGTGCGCCTCACCGGTTGCCCACAGCGGTGCGTCTGGTGTGACACCGAGTACGCTTTCCAGGGTGGCGAAAAGCGCGCCCTGGCGGCGATCCTCGAGGAAGTGGCCGGTCACGGCGCCGATTATGTCACCGTCACCGGTGGCGAACCGCTCGCCCAGCCCAACTGCCTGCCATTGCTGGTGGCCCTGTGCGACCAGGGGTATCAGGTGAGTCTGGAGACCGGTGGCGCCATGGACATCGCCGGGGTCGACGAACGGGTGTCGGTGGTGATGGATTTGAAAGCGCCCGGTTCTGGCGAACAACACAACAATCGGTTGGAGAACATACCGCACCTGCGGCCTCATCATCAGGTCAAATTCGTGCTCGCCGACCGGCGCGATTACGACTGGGCCCGCTTTATGCTTGACCAGCACCAGCTTGCCGGTCGGGTGTCCGACGTTTTGTTCTCGCCGGTGCATGGCCAGCTCGAGCCTGGGGATCTGGCCGCCTGGATTCTTCAGGATCGCTTGCCGGTACGCTTTCAACTGCAACTGCACAAGCTCCTCTGGAACGACGCCAGAGGGCGCTGAGAAACGGAGAAATCCGATGAAGGAACCGAACAAAACGGGGGCCGGATCATGACCACCGCCGTGGTACTGCTCTCCGGCGGGCTGGACTCCGCCACCTGCCTGGCCATGGCCCGCGATCAGGGTTACCGCTGCCATACCATCGCCTTTGATTACGGCCAGCGCACGCGTGCCGAACTGAAAGCCGCCGAGCGTCTGTCCGTTGAGCTCGGCGCGCAGTCGCACCGGGTGATCGAACTGGGCCTGGGCACCATCGGCGGCTCCGCCCTGACCGACCACAGCATCGATGTGCCCGAAGACGGCGGCGAAGGGATTCCGGTGACCTACGTGCCGGCCCGCAACACCGTGTTTCTGTCGCTGGCCCTGGGTCTGGCCGAGGTGGTGGATGCCAGCGCCCTCTTTATCGGCGTGAACGCGGTGGATTATTCGGGCTATCCGGACTGCCGGCCGGCCTTTATCGATGCCTTCCAAACCCTGGCCAACCTGGCCACCAAAGCCGGCGTCGAAGGCCACCCGATGCGCATCGCCACACCGTTGATGCACCTCTCCAAGGCGCAGATCATCGCCCAGGGCGTCGCGCTGGGCGTGGATTACGCCCTCACCGTCTCTTGCTATCAGGCCGACAGCGAAGGCCGCGCCTGCGGCCGCTGCGACAGCTGCCGCCTGCGCCGCCAGGGTTTTGACCAGGCCGGCGTCACCGACCCCACGGTTTATCAGGGCTAACACGGGCGGAACAGGGGACAGGGAACAGCACGGGGGAGGGCGTGGTGTGACGAGAGGCCGCGCCAGCGACGTCTTCTGGCCGGCAATCCAGCCTTTCGGTGTGTCGTGGGCAAAAAAAGGTTCTTCGCGGATTGGAGGGAATCTGACCGCCAGGGAACATGTCCCATCGCCATTGACGCCCCCTTGGGTGTTCTACTTGATTTGTGGCGTTGCCACTCACCCGGGCCCGCCTTCGGCGTTCCAGTCGCAAGCGGCTGGTCTTGCCTGGTTCATGTCAGATTCGCACTACTGAGCAACAAAGCCGCTGTGGGAGCGATCCTTGATCGCGAACCGGCGCAGCCGGACGG
>NZ_NMQZ01000052.1 GCF_002864685.1 Alloalcanivorax mobilis | reverse complement strand
AGGGGACGCTCCAGAAGGCAAGGCGAGCTCTGGTGGATTCCTTCCCTCGGGGGAGAGGGGCGCTCCAGGTGGCAGGACGGCGTTCTGCCCCGGGGAGCGGGGCGCTGCCGGATGGCAGGGCGGCTCTGAGTGGGTTCCCTCCCCCCTGGAGGGGGAGGGACAGGGAGAGGGGGAAACAAACGATAGCGAAAAAGGGAGAAACGGCATGGACCGCCGTCAACGCGCAAAGGAGTTGCGCCGCAATATGACCGACGCCGAGCATCGGCTGTGGTACCACCTGCGCGCCCACCGTCTGGGCGGCAAGTTTCGCCGGCAGCAGCCGCTGGGCCGGTACATCGTCGACTTCGTCCACCTGGGCGCGCGCCTGGTGGTCGAAGCGGATGGCGGCCAGCACAACGGCAGCGACCGCGATGCGGCCCGGGATGCCTGGCTACAAGCCAACGGGTATCGCGTGCTGCGATTCTGGAACAACGAGATTTTGCAGGATACCGACGCGGTGCTGGAGACGATTCTTGGCGCCGTGGCGGAGAGACAAGGGCGGGAGTAGGGCGGCTTTAGCTTCCCCCCTCTCCCTGTCCCTCCCCCTCCAGGGGGGAGGGGACTCTCCAGGTAGGGTTGAGCGGCATCGAGCGGTTCAGTCTCTGCCTCACCTCTCTGGTCGGTCCCCTCTCCCCTGGAGGGAGAGGGACAGGGAGAGGGGGAAACCCGGCCGAATACGAAAAGTCATCCCCAACCACGAACACCAACAAGGAAGCCGCCATGAGCCACGCACCGCAAATCAAAATCCCCGCCACCTACATGCGTGGCGGTACCAGTAAGGGGGTGTTTTTCAACCGCGATGACCTGCCGGAAGCGGCGCGGGTGCCGGGCGCTGCCCGGGATGCGCTGTTGCTGCGGGTGATTGGCAGCCCGGATCCTTATGGCAAGCACACCGACGGCATGGGCGGCGCCACCTCCAGCACCAGCAAGACGGTGATTTTGTCGAAGAGCGACAGCCCGGATCACGATGTGGACTATCTGTTCGGCCAGGTGTCCATCGATAAGCCGTACATCGATTGGAGTGGCAACTGCGGCAATCTGACGGCGGCGGTGGGCTCGTTCGCGATCAGCAACGGCCTGGTGGCGGCGCAGCGGATTCCTGAAGACGGCGTGGTCACGGTGCGCATCTGGCAGGCGAACATTGAGAAGACCATTGTCGCCCATGTGCCGGTCAGCAACGGCCAGGTTCAGGAAACCGGTGACTTCGAACTGGATGGCGTGACCTTTCCGGCGGCCGAGGTAAAGATCGATTTCATGGACCCGGCGGACGGCGATGGCGCCATGTTTCCCACCGGCAACCTGGTGGACGATCTGGACGTGCCCGGCGTGGGAACCCTGAAGGCCACCATGATCAATGCCGGCATTCCGACCATTTTTCTGAACGCGGAACAGATCGGCTACTGCGGTGCGGAACTGCAGGGCGACATCAACGAGGACGCCAAGGCGCTGGCCCGGTTCGAAACCATTCGTGCCCACGGCGCGCTGCGCATGGGCCTGATCCAGGACCTGGCGGAGGCGGCCAACCGCCAGCATACCCCGAAGGTCGCCTTCGTGGCGCCGCCACGGGAGTACCTGGCATCCAGTGGCAAAAAAGTGGGCGCCGATGAGGTTGACCTGCTGGTGCGGGCGCTCTCCATGGGCAAACTGCACCATGCCATGATGGGCACCGCGGCGGTGGCGATTGGTACCGCGGCGGCGATCCCCGGCACCCTGGTGAATCTGGCCGCCGGCGGCGGCGAGCGTGATTCGGTGCGCTTTGGCCACCCCTCCGGCACACTGAGGGTAGGCGGCGAAGCGCGCCGTCAGGGCGACCAGTGGGTGGTCAGCAAGGCCAGCATGAGCCGCAGCGCCCGGGTCTTAATGGAAGGCTGGGTGAGGGTGCCCGGCGACGCCGTCTGATCGGCTTCAAGCTACAAGCCGCAAGCTACAAGCCGCGCCGGCAGGGACACGGGGTGTACTTGAAGCTTGTAGCTTGCGGCTTGAAGCTACCGGAGTAGACACTTCCCCATGTGCCCATGGAGGGCCCGCTATGAGCAGCAACGTGGAACAGAATCTTCGCCCGGATTACGACACGGAAATTCAGGCGATCGTCGATTACGTGCTGGATTACCGCATCGACTCTCAGGAAGCGTGGGACACGGCGCGCAACTGTCTGATGGACACCCTCGGTTGCGGCTTGCTGGCGCTGCGGTTCCCGGAATGCACCAAGCATCTGGGTCCGCTGGTGGAGGGCACGGTGGTGCCCCACGGCGCGCGGGTGCCGGGCACGCCGTACCGCCTCGATCCGGTCAAGGCGGCCTGGGACATCGGCTGCATGGTGCGCTGGCTGGATTACAACGACACCTGGCTGGCGGCGGAGTGGGGGCACCCTTCGGACAATCTGGGTGGCATTCTGGCGGTGGCGGATTATCTGTCGCAGAAAAATCTGGCCGTGGGCAAGGCGCCGCTGACCATGAAAGCGGTGCTGGAAGGCATGATCATGGCCCATGAAATCCAGGGTGTGCTGGCGCTGGAAAATTCGTTCAACCGGGTTGGCCTGGATCACGTGGTGCTGGTCAAAGTGGCCTCCACGGCGGTGGTCGCCAAGATGATGGGGGCCGACCGGGAGCAGTTGCTGTCCGCGGTGTCGCACGCCTGGGTGGACGGGCAATCGTTGCGCACCTATCGCCACGCGCCCAACGCCGGCTCGCGCAAGTCCTGGGCGGCCGGTGATGCCACCAGCCGCGCCGTGCGCCTGGCGGACATCGCCCTGCGCGGCGAAATGGGTGTCCCCGGTGCGCTGACCGCGCCGCAGTGGGGGTTTTATGACGTGCTGTTTTCCAAAACCAACAAAGACCAGGTGATCAAGCCGGAATCGGAGCGCAAGTTCAAATTCCAGCGCGATTATGGCTCCTACGTGATGGAAAACATTTTGTTCAAGATCAGTTTTCCGGCGGAGTTCCACAGCCAGACCGCCTGTGAAGCGGCGGTGATCCTGCACCCGCAAGTCAAGGATCGACTGGACCGGATCGACCGAATCGTGATCACCACTCACGATTCGGCGATCCGTATTATTTCCAAGCAGGGGCCGCTGGCGAACCCGGCGGACCGGGATCACTGCCTGCAATACATGACGGCGGTGCCGCTGATTTTCGGTGATCTGGTGGCGGAAAATTACGAAGATGATTTTCACGCCAGCCATCCGATCATCGATGAGTTGCGCGAGAAAATGGAGATCGTGGAAGACGAGAGCTACTCAAGGGATTATCATGACCCCGGCAAACGCTCAATCGCCAACGCCATCCAGGTGTTCTTCAAGGACGGCTCCAGCACCGACCAGGTCGCGGTGGAATATCCGATCGGCCACCGGCGGCGTCGGCAAGAAGGCATTCCGGTTCTGGAGCAGAAGTTCAAGCGCAACCTGAGTACCCGGTTCGCCGCCGGCCGCGCCGGCGAGATCTTCGCGCTCTGCAACAACCAGAACGAACTGGAAACCACGCCGGTCAATGCGTTCATGGATCTGTGGGTGATCTGAACGGCACACCGCAAGCGGACAATCCGATTTCGGCGGGCAACCCCCGTCACCCCCGTGGCGCCGAGGCGTCGCACCCGGGCCCGGCCACAAGCCGGGCTTTTTTAATGTGGAAACGGATGCATCCTGTATCCGCTTTTTTGTAGCGCGCCGCTCGGCGGCGCTACTGCAACCGCCGTTGCAGGCCGGTCATGGACAGAATCCGCGTGCTGATTTCCTCGATGGACAGTTCGGTGGCGTCCAGGTGGGGAATGTTGAACTTGTTGTACAACGCCTGCAGGGCGCGCACTTCCATGTCGCATTGACGGGGCGAGGCGTAGCGGCTGCCGGCTTTGCGTTCGCTGCGGATGGCGCTGAGGCGCTCAGCGTTGATGGTCAGACCGAACAGCTTGTCCTTGTGCGGCGCCAGCGCGTCGGGCAGGCGCAGGTCATCGAAGTCGTCTTCGGTGAGCGGGTAGTTGGCGGTGAACAGGCCGAATTGCAGCGCCAGATACAGGCAGGTGGGCGTTTTCCCCGAGCGCGACACGCCGATCAGGATGACGTCCGCCTGATCGTAATGACGGGTGCGGGCGCCGTCGTCGTTGTCCAGGGCGAAATGCACCGCGTTGATGCGGATGCGATACGCCTGCTGATCGCGGATCGCGTGGCTCTGGCCGACCTTGTGGTTGGAGCTGACTCCGAGTTCGTCTTCCAACGGGCGCTGGTAGGCGGTGAACAGGTCAAGAACCAGCCCTTCGCAGGTGTGCAGAATCTGCCGTTGCGGGTCGCTGACCAGGGTGGAAAACACCACCGGTTTGGCGCCGTCGGCGCGCGCCGCGGTATTAATGCGATTGACCGCGTCGCGGGCGAGTTGGTCGGATTGCACGTAGGGAATGGTGGTCTGGTTAAATTCTATACTGCCGAACTGGCTGAGCAGGCTGTGACCGATGGTTTCGGCGGTAATGCCGGTGCCGTCCGAAATATAAAAAGCGGTCCTTTTCATGTGTGGCGGGCTCCTGGGCGTGTCAATGGGCCATTGTGGCCTGTGTGCCGCTCCGGTGACAGCGGTGCCCGGTGGTTTGTCCAAAAGTCGTAGAGGAATGACGAATCCGGGCGGGCAAAGCACCGATGTTTTGGGTAGAATGGCGCCTCCATCCATTCCGGTAAAGTTTAGGGCAAGACTTAAGGAGACGACCTTGGCGGAATACGTAGTCTGGTTTCAGGATCTGGGCAAGGGCGACGTCGAGCACGTCGGTGGCAAGAACGCCTCCCTCGGCGAGATGATCAGCAACCTGGCGGCGGCCGGCGTGTCCGTCCCGGGCGGGTTCGCGACCACCGCGGAAGCGTTCCGTGCTTTCCTCGAGCACAACGATCTGACCACCAAGATCAACGACGCGCTCAGCGCCCTCGACGTGGATGACGTCGTGGCCCTGGCGGAGACCGGTGAAAAGATTCGCAACTGGGTGGTGGAAGCCCCGTTCCAGCCCGGGCTGGAAGACGCGATCCGTGATGCCTACGATAAAATGAGCGAAGGCAACGCGGAATTGCCGGTGGCGGTGCGTTCCTCCGCCACCGCGGAAGACCTGCCCGACGCCTCGTTCGCCGGCCAGCAGGAAACCTTCCTGAACATTCGCGGCGTGGACAGCGTCATGATCGCGGTGAAAGAGGTGTTCGCGTCCCTCTTCAACGACCGCGCCATCAGCTATCGCGTGCATCAGGGCTTCGACCACAAACTGGTGGCGCTGTCCGCTGGCGTGCAGCGCATGGTGCGCTCGGAAACCGGCGCCGCCGGCGTTATGTTCACCCTGGACACCGAATCCGGTTTCCGCGATGTGGTGTTCATCACCGCCTCCTACGGCCTCGGTGAAATGGTGGTGCAGGGCGCGGTCAACCCGGATGAGTTCTATGTCCACAAAAAGACCCTGCTGAACAAGCGGCCGGCGATTCTGCGCCGCAATCTCGGCAGCAAGATGCACAAGATGATCTACGGCAGCGAAGCAACCGCCGGCAAATCAGTGCAAACCGTGGACGTGAGCGCCGCCGACCGGCTGCGCTTCTGCCTGAGCGACGAGCAAGTGGCGGACCTGTCCCGCCAGGCCATCGAGATCGAAAAGCACTACGGCATGCCGATGGACATCGAGTGGGCGCTGGACGGCGACGACGGCAAGCTGTACATCGTGCAGGCGCGCCCGGAAACGGTGAAAAGCCGTTCCGACGCGTCGGTGATGGAACGCTACCTGCTCAAGCAGACCGGCAAAGTGCTGGTGGAAGGCCGTGCCATTGGTCAACGCATTGGCGCCGGGCCGGTGCGCGTGGTGTCCAACATCAAGGAAATGGAGCGGGTGCAGCCCGGTGATGTTCTGGTCACCGACATGACCGACCCGGACTGGGAACCGGTTATGAAGCGCGCGTCCGCGATCATCACCAACCGCGGTGGCCGTACTTGTCACGCGGCGATCATCGCCCGCGAACTGGGTGTGCCCGCGATCGTCGGTTGTGGCGACGCCACCGAGCTGCTCAAGGATGGCCAGCAAGTCACCGCCTCCTGCGCCGAGGGCGACACCGGCAAGATCTACGAAGGCCAGCTGGAGTTCGACGTTCAGCGCAACTCCATCGAGTCGATGCCGAAATTGTCGTTCAAGATCATGATGAACGTGGGCAACCCGGACCGTGCTTTCGACTTCGCCAGCCTGCCCAATCAGGGCGTGGGCCTGGCGCGTCTGGAATTCATCATCAACCGCATGATCGGCGTGCACCCGAAAGCGCTGCTCAACTACGACAGCCTGCCCCGCGATGTGCAGCAGGCCGCCGACAAACGCATCGCCGGCTACGGCGACCCGGTGGAGTTTTACGTGGAAAAGCTGGTCGAGGGGATTTCCACCCTGGCCGCCGCCTTCCACCCGGAGAAGGTGATCGTGCGCCTCTCCGACTTCAAATCCAACGAATACGCCAACCTGATCGGTGGCAAACTCTACGAGCCCGACGAAGAGAACCCGATGCTGGGCTTCCGTGGTGCCAGCCGCTACATCAGTGAAAACTTCCGCGACTGTTTCGAGCTCGAATGCCGCGCCCTCAAGAAGGTGCGCGAGGTAATGGGCTTCACCAACGTGGAAGTGATGGTGCCGTTCGTGCGCACCCCGGGCGAAGCGGAGCAGGTGGTTGATCTGCTCAGCAAGAACGGCCTCAAGCGTGGCGACAACGGTCTGCGCGTGATCATGATGTGCGAACTGCCCACCAACGCGCTGCTGGCCGATGAGTTCCTGCAGTACTTCGACGGCTTCTCAATCGGCTCCAACGATTTGACTCAGCTTACCCTGGGCCTGGATCGGGATTCCGGCATCGTCAGCCATCTGTTCGATGAGCGCGATCCGGCGGTGAAGAAGCTGCTGAAGATGGCGATCGACGCCTGCAACAACCAAAGCAAATACATCGGTATTTGCGGCCAGGGGCCGTCCGATCACCCGGATCTGGCCAAATGGCTGATGGAGCAGGGCATCGATTCCGTGTCCCTGAACCCGGATTCGGTACTCGATACCTGGTTCTATCTGGCGGAAAAACACGGCCACTGATCCCGGCCCGCACCAGCAAAAAGCCCGGCACCCGCCGGGCTTTTTTTGTGGAACAGGGAGAGGCCGTGCAGGGGCGGGGCGCCAGCGTTGTCGATGGAGGGGCAGGCTTCAAGCTACAAGCTACAAAAAGCCTGCGCAGCGCCCTTTGGGGCTTGCAGCTTGAAGCTTGAAGTCGCTCCGCGCTAAGGTTTGAACCATCGCCTTCTCGGATGCCCGCCATGTTTCACCGTTTGATCCGCACGCTGGACCTCTACGATGGCCTGCGCCTGCCGGTGCGTATTGGCCGTGAGGAACTGCTGCTGATTCACGAGGAAGGCGACACCTGGCTGGTGCAGCGGCGCTGTCCGCATGGCGATTTCGCCCTCGACCGTGGCAGTGTGCACCGTGGTGTGCTGCGGTGCCCGGGGCATGGCCTGGAGTTCGCTCTGAGCAGCGGTCGCTGCCAGGAAAATCGCAGCTACTGCCTTCGCCGTTATCCGCTGGAGTTCGATGGCCCCTGGCTTGGGGTGTCACTGAATGCCACTGCCGGTCATTAGAAATGGCATATAAAACAATAAGGTGTGTCTTATAGTTAAAGTTGATCCTAGCGGCTAGCCAGCGTCTCATCGGTCATCAGAAGCTGATACCTGAGTCTTAATTCCTTGACCTTCTTAACGTAAGCCCGGGTTTCCGGAAACGGCGGAATGCCGCCGTAACGGCGCACATTGCCTTCCCCAGCGTTGTAGGCGGCCAGCACTTCGTCCAGGTTATTGAACTTGTTCTGCAGGTAGGCGAGAAAGCGGGTGCCCCCATGGATGTTGGCGGCGGCGTCGAAGGGATTGTCCACGCTCAGATGGCGGGCGGTTTCCGGCATCAACTGCATCAGGCCCTGGGCGCCCACCCGGCTGACCGCGTAGCGGTTGAACAGCGATTCCGCATGGATCACCGCCTTGACCAGAGCCGGTTCCACCTGGAAGTGGTGGGCGGCGCCAACGATCAGGGCGTCGTAACGGTCGCGTTCGTCCGCCGCCAGGGCATGGGGCGTGTAGCTCCAGCCTTTGCGCACCGACAACAGGGTGTAACGGACACCGACGCGCTCTTGGGGCTGGTCAGTGTAAAGAATTTCGCCGTTGGCGCCCCGGTATTTGTAGATGGTGCCGGCGGTGGCGGACAACGCCGTGCTCCCCAGCAGCGCCACCAGCACCGGCAGCCCCCATGCCCCCATGCGTTTCATTATTCGCCGTATTCCCCGCGATCCGCCCTCCGGTGGCCGGGTTCCCTGCCCGGCGAGGTGGTGGATCGATTGAACGTTATGGTTGGTGCCAGGGCGAGCCTTCCCGGTGTCGCCGGATTCCGGTCACGTGAATTCTTTATCGCCTCTTGATACCACAGTATGACAGCAGGGCCTAGTGCCAGAGTCGGTTTCATGCGGCAGGTCTCAGCTTTTCGCAGCAGAAAGGCACTCAGCCACGCGACCCGGCCCCGCGGGTGCCCGCCGATCCGTTATAGTGACAACGATTCGCCCGCTCAACCAAGGAGACGCCATGCTGCCCGAACAGCTGCATACCTGGATCAACCTCCTGATCGCCTGGCTGGGGTTTGGCCTGCTGCTGATGCTTTTCCTGATCACCGTAACCGCCGCGCTGCTGTGGGTGCAGGACCGTTATTTTCAGAAAACCCATGCGATTCGCCGTAATTACCCGCTGATTGGCCGGTTCCGCTATTTTTTCGAGCATCTGGGCGAGTTTTTCCGCCAATACTTTTTTGCCATGGACCGGGAAGAATTGCCGTTCAACCGCGCCCAGCGCAGCTGGGTCTATCGGGCCGCGAAGAACCTCGGCAACACCGTTGCTTTTGGAACCACCAAGCAAAACAGCGCCGGGCGCGTGGTGTTCCTCAATACGCCCTATCCCACGCTGGAGAAAGACGCGGCGGAGACCTTGCCGTTAATGATTGGCCCGCACGCGCGCCAGCCCTATGTGGCACGCAGCTTCCATAACGTGTCCGGAATGAGTTTCGGGGCCATTTCCAAGCCGGCGGTGCAGGCGCTGTCGCGGGGCTCGGCATTGGCCGGCTGCTGGCTTAATACCGGGGAGGGCGGGCTCACCGAGTGGCACCTGGAAGGCCACTGTGATCTGGTATTTCAAATCGGCACGGCTTTTTACGGGGTGCGCGATGAAAACGGCGACCTCAGCGACGCCGCGCTTGAGAAAGTGGCGGCGGTGCAGCAGGTGAAGATGTTCGAGATCAAATTGAGCCAGGGCGCCAAACCGGGCAAAGGGGGCATTCTGCCCGCTGCCAAGGTGACCCCGGAAATCGCGGGCATTCGCGGCATCCCGGTGGGTTTGGCCTCGGTCAGCCCGAACGGACAACCCGGCGTGCGCAGTGCGGGGGACCTGCTTGATCTGATCGAGCGGGTGCGCTCGGTGACCGGCAAGCCCACCGGCATCAAGACGGTGATCGGCTCCTGGCAATGGCTGGAGGATCTGTTCATCGAGATTCACGAACGGGGCCTGGAAAGCGCGCCGGATTTCATCACCATCGACAGTGGTGATGGCGGCACCGGCGCGGCGCCCATGTCGTTGATGGACGACGTCGGTCTGAATCTGGCCGAATCGCTGCCGCTGGTGGTGGATCTGATCGAGGGCTTCGCGTTGCACGACCGCATTCGCGTGGTGTGTTCCGGCAAGCTGATCAACCCGACCATGGTGGCCTGGGCGATCGCCATGGGCGCGGATTTCTGTGTGTCGGCACGCGGTTACATGTTCGCGCTGGGCTGCATTCAGGCGATGCAGTGCAACCGCAATACCTGCCCCACCGGCGTCACCACCCACAATCCGCGTTTGCAGCGTGGGCTGGTGCCCAGCGATAAGGCGCGCAGGGTGGCGTTTTTTCATGCCAATCTGGTTAAGGAAGTGGAGACCATCGCCCATTCCTGCGGCGTCGGTGAGCCGCGCCAGTTGCGCCGCCACCACGCTCGCATGGTCAATGCCAACGGCGATTCGATCCCCCTGGAAGAGCTGTGGCCGCCGATTGAGCGGGGGCTGTATCTGCGCCAGGGCCGGCCCAGCCTGCACGCACCGTTCGCCCGCTTCCGGGTGGGCAGTTGATTGCCGATCACTATTGGGTTTATCGAGCCGCTGGGCCTTGTCCTTCACGGCGGTGGCGCCACAATAGAGCCCCATTGAATGGCGCTCACGATAATTAAGGAGAAACACGTGTCTGACGATTTCGATCTGGTGGTGATTGGCGCCGGTTCCGGCGGGGTGCGGGCCGCGCGGATGGCCTCAGGCCATGGCGCCCGGGTGGCGATCATCGAAGAGCGTTTTCTCGGCGGCACCTGCGTTAATGTGGGGTGTGTGCCGAAGAAATTGTTCGCCTATGGTGCCGGGTTCGCCGGGGAGTTCGAACTGGCCGCCAGTTTCGGTTTTACCGTGGACAACTGGCGCTTCGACTGGGCGACCCTGCGCGACAACAAGAGCCGCGAGATCGAGCGCCTTAATGGCATCTATCGGAACATACTTGAGAAGGCGGGCGTCACCATTTTCGAGGGCCACGGCCGCATCGAGAGCGTCGGGCGGGTCAGTGTCGACGGCCAGCGCACGCTCAATGCCCGCCAGATTGTGATCGCCACCGGGGGCAAGCCGTTCGTGCCCGACCTGCCGGGCCGGGAGCATGTCCGCATCTCCGATGACCTGTTCTATCTGGACACGCTACCGCACACCGTGGCGGTGGTGGGAGGGGGCTACATCGCCACCGAGTTTGCCTCGATCCTTAACGGGCTGGGCGTGCAGGTGCACCAGATCTATCGTCGCGATCTGTTTCTGCGCGGGTTTGACCACGATGTGCGGCAGTTCGTCGCCGATCAGATGGGCGAGGCGGGCGTAAGTCTGCGATTCAACACCGATGTGACCGCCATCGAAGAGCGCGATGGCAAGAAATGCCTGACCCTGAGCGGTGGCGAGGAACTGCCGGTCGACGAAGTGTTCTACGCCACCGGCCGGGTGCCGAAACTGGATGGCCTGTTCGCTGACGGTGTCGGCGTTGACACCGGTGACAACGGCGCGGTGCGGGTGGACGAGCACTACCAGACCAGTGAGGCGGGTATTTACGCGTTGGGTGATGTCACTGACCGGCTGCAACTGACCCCGGTGGCGCTGGCCGAAGGCATGTGGCTGGCGGCGCACCTGTACGGCGAACACAAACCGGAAAAACCGCTGGATTACCGGGACGTGCCCACCGCTGTTTTCAGCCATCCCAATATCGGCACGGTGGGACTGACCGAAGAGGAAGCGCTGGAAAAATACGATACCGTGCGTGTCTACAGAAGCCAGTTCCGGCCATTGCGGTACTCGCTCAGCGATATACAGGAAAAATCCTTGATAAAGCTGCTGGTGGATGACGCCAGCGACCGGGTGGTTGGCCTGCACATCGCCGGTGAAGAAGCCGCCGAGATCACCCAGGGTTTCGCCGTGGCGATGCGCATGGGGGCCACTAAGGCCGATTTCGATGCCACTATCGGCATCCATCCGACCTCCGCCGAGGAGCTGGTCACCATGCGCGGTGGCCAGACCGTTTCGCGGTAGGGCCTGGCGCGTTTTTTCGCGTCGGACGTCCGACGTCAGACGTCCGACGTTTTCACCCGCTCTAACGTCACGGGAAGCCCGTCGCCGGGCACCGGCAGGCTGGTGGTGTCCACTGGCATCTCATAGTCCGCTGGCACGCTCCAGCGGTATTTGAGCAGCACCTGGTGAAGAATCGCTTTGACCTGCATCTCGGCGAAATGCAGGCCGATGCATTTGTGCGCGCCGCCGCCGAAGGGCACCCAGGCGTAGGGGTGTACTTTATCTTCGCGGCGCTGCTCGCTGAACCTTTCCGGGTCGAAGCGCTCCGGCTCGGGCCAGTACTCCTGCATGTAATGGGTGAAGTAGGGCGCCACGTTGATAAAAGTGCCCGCCGGAATGTAGAAGCCCTGATACTCCACATCTCGCACCGTGCGACGCGGCAGCGAGGGTACCGGTGCGCATAGGCGCAGGGCTTCTTTCATCGCCAGGCCTATGCCGGGCAGGCGCTCAAGGTCTTCGTGTTGCAAACAGGTTTTGCCTAGCGCCAGGCTTTCCTCGCGCAGCCGCTGCTGCCAGTGCGGATGTTTGGCCAGCTGGTAGAACAGCGTGGAAAGAGTGATGGTGGTGGTGTCGTGAGCCGCCATCATCAGGAAAATCATATGATTGACCACGTCGTCATCGGAAAAGCGGTCGCCCTCTTCGGTGCTGGCGTGGCAGAGCGCGCTGAACAAATCGCTGTCCTGGCTGGCTCTTTTCGCGGCGATCCGCTCCCGGAACAAGGTTTCCAGGGTGCGGCGGCCCTGCAACCCCCGCGACCAGCGCAGTCCCGGCACCGGAAAGCGCAGCAGGGCGGTGCCGGCGCGCACGGTGTCGACAAAGGCATGGTTGATGCGTTGGGATTGCGCGCCCAGCTTCTCGCCCATGAACACGTCGGTGGCCAGATCCAGGGTCAGCTGTTTGAGCGCCGGAAGGACTTTCAGGGTGCCGGTAGGCCAGTAGACGATGCCCTCGGCGATGCGCGGCCCCATGCGTTGCAGGTAGCCTTGCAGGGCATCGCGGGAGAATGCCTGCTGCATGATGCGCCGGTGCCAGCGATGCTCTTCGAAATCGAGCAGCATGATGCCGCGATGAAAAAAACGGCCGATGAAGAAATCCCAGCCGTCATGGTTGGAGAACAGATCGCCGCGGTTGAGCATAACGAACTGATTGGCATCCGGGCCGAGCATCTGCACCATGCGCAGGCCGAACAGACTGCTCCAGGAGACCGGGCCGTAATGGTCGTAGCGCTGGCGAAAGGTGCCGATCGGATCGCGCATGCTCGCCAGCGTGTAGCCGATCAATGGCCAGCCGGCGTCGCCGGGCACCGGGTTCAAAGGGCTGCCCGGTGGCACCTGGGCCAGTGGGGTGGTTGCTGTCATGCGGCCGATCTCCTGGGTAAACGTCATGTATATCCCATGGTGGCCGGGTAACCTTGCCATTGGCAAGTGGTAGTAAATGTCTTTCGTGCGCGCATTTACTTAGGGCCGGGCCGCGCAGGTCGGGCCGCGCCGCGAAGGCCGCGCTGGGCAGGAAACGACCAACCGGCGTTAAGTGGCGCACGGGCGCCGCTGGCGAACGTCGCTAACCTGTTGTTCACGGGGTTATCCACAGTTTCTGTGGACAGACGTGAGGCAACGGCGCTGCGGCCTGGGAGCGGTTTGCCGCGCTGTGTATCATGCCCATGACTGACAGCCGTGGGCCACGAAGGAGATCTGCATGCGCAGAGTGGTGTTCAATCAGAAAGGGGGGGTGGGCAAGTCGAGCATCACCGTCAATCTGGCGGCGATCGCCGCTTTCCAAGGTCGCAAGACCCTGGTGGTGGATCTGGACCCTCAATGCAACGCCAGCCAGTACCTGCTGGGCATGGGCGCGTATCAGAACGAGCAGGGCCCGACCCCCAATATCGGCACTTTTTTCTCCCAGACGTTGTCGTTCAAACTCAAGGAAAAAGCGCCAAGAGATTACATTCACGCCACCCGTTTCGAGAATCTCCATGTGCTGCCCGCCGACGGCGAACTCGGTGAGTTGGAGCACCTGCTGGAATCCAAGCACAAGATCTACAAACTGCGCGGCTTGTTGAAAAGCCTGTCGCGGGAATTCGATGAAATCTATGTGGACACCCCGCCGGCCTTTAATTTCTATACGCTTTCGGCATTGATCGCCGCGCAGCGGGTTCTGATTCCTTTCGATTGCGACGCGTTTTCGCGTAAGGCGCTGTATTCGCTGCTGGAAAACATCCAGGAAGCGCGAGCGGATCACAACGAGGATCTCAGCGTGGAGGGCATTGTCGTCAACCAGTTCCAGCCCCGTGCCAGGCTGCCCCAGGAGCTGGTGGCGGCGCTGACTCAGGAAGGGCTGCCCATTCTGGATAGCCGGCTATCGGCCTCGGTGGCGATGCGTGAATCCCATCAACGGGCGATGCCGTTGGTCAATTGGAACCCCAAACACAAGCTCAGCGAGGAATACCAGGCGCTGTACCGGGAACTGCATGGCCGTGGATAGCCCCTGGCGGCAGGCCCGACAGCGCGCCGCCAGATTGTTGCGCTCACCGGGGGCGAGCCGCCGTTTGGCGATGGCCGCCGCCGCCAAGGCCTGGCGCCAGCGCGACCGGCTCGGCGAGGAAGCCGCGGAGCTGCGCCTGATGGCAGCGATGCTGCGCGACTGGGCGTTGCGTCGCTACCCGGAAGTACCCTGGGCCACCCTGGTCACCCTGGCCGGGGTGCTGGTCTATTTTCTGATGCCGCTGGACGCGATCCCGGACGCCATTATCGGCCTTGGCTTGATCGACGACCTGGCCCTGTTGCATCGCTCGCGGCGCTGGATCGGCGGTGATCTGGACGCTTACCGGCGATGGCGTGGCGAGCATCCGGACGTGCAGGACCCGCCCACGCGCGGATGACAGCCGGTCGCCCCTGTACTATGTTGTGCGCGCCCCGCGCATGGGGCTGGGTGGTGGCCACGCGCGGCGGCCTCGGCGATTGAATAAGGGAGTGAGTGATGCGAACAGCAGGGGGTGCCCTGGTGGCGTTGTTGATGCTGCCGACCCTGGGGCAGGCGGCGGTGTCGCGGGCGCAGCTCGATCATCTGGAGCAGGAGGTCTGGCGGGCGCGGGCCGATTTCCATATGTACACCGTCATGGACGCCGACCCGCAATATCAGACGGCGCTGAGCCACTCGCTGGCGGCCGCCGAGGCGCGCCTGGCCTTGATCAAAGAGGCCGCCGCCGATGACGACCAGCAGCGCCTGGCCGCCGAACTCGCCCAGCGCCTTGATGAGCTGCGCCAGGCCACCGGCGCCGACGGTGCCGCGGTGGATCGTGGCAGCGTCGCGATCGCCGCCCGCCTGGACGCGGTGAGCAGCGCCGAGGCCGCCGCCCTGGATGACGTGCAAGCTCTGGCCAGCGACATCCAGCGGCTCGCCGGTGACTATGTTGCGAGGGCGGCCGCCGGCGCGCGGACACGGACGAGCAGCGATCCGCAAGCGTCGGTAAAGGCGTTTCAGAGCGCCCTGGCGCGGGCGCGCCAGGCGCACCACGGCGACCCGGCGGTGCGCGCGGCGCTTGAGCAGGTGGCACTGAAATGGAAGTTCATTCGCGGCTCGCTGCTTGACGAACAAACACAGCCAGTACCGTTTCTGGTCTACCGTTACGCCGGACAGATCAGTGACACCCTGACCAACCTGGACACCGCCACCGCCGCCCGCTGATCAGGCGGAGCGTTCGGCCATCCAGTCGGCGATCAGCCGCCAGCAGTGCTCCGGCGCTTTGCTGCCGGCGAACACACCGGCGTGGCCGCCAGGCGCCACCTCGAAATGCTTTTCACGGCTGCCCACCACACTCAACACCTCGCGGGCGGCGCGGATGCTGACAATGCGGTCGGTGCGCCCGGCGAAGGCGAGCAGATCCTGGCGAATGGCGGCGAACTCCACCGCCCGACCACCGATATTAATGCGCCCGTTGGCGAGGCTGTTGGCGAGAATCATTTTCTCGATCACCTCGCGGACCACCGCGCCGGGGTAATCGACCATGTCGTTGAACCACTGGCCCATGGTCATGTATTCGGTGAGGTAATCGCGGTCACCGAGGTTGCGCAGCAATTCGACGTAGGATTGCACCACCCCAGGTGGGTTGGTCATCTTGAAACCGAACGAAAGCAGGTTGGCGGGAATGTGGAACAACTTGCTGTCCAGGGGTTTGAGGCGCAGCTGGAACCAGTCGTGTACCTGCATGGCGGGAATCGCGGCGAGGCTGAACAACGCGCCGAACGGGCCGCTCTTGTGGAAATTCACCGGGCTGGCGATGGTGGACAACGCGGTCACCGGGGCCCGCGGGTGCGCGCCCAGATACATCAGACACAACAGCCCGCCCATGCAGTAACCGACCAGATTGACGCGGTCGCATTCCGAACGCTTGCGCACCGCCTGCACCGCATCGGGCAACCAGCGGTTCACGTAGGTGTCCAGATCCAGGTTGCGGTTCGCCTGGGAGGGCTGCCCCCAGTCGATCAAGTAGACATCGTAGCCGCGCGCCATCAGATAGCGCACCATCGAGCGGTTTGGCATGATGTCGTAGGTCCAGCAGTGAATGCCCAGTGCCGGCACCAGCAGCAGCGGAACACGGTGCTTTTCGCGCCGCACCGCAACCCGTTCGTCGCCCACCGGAATGCTTTCCATGGGGGGCAGGCTGTAGTGACGCACCGCCATGATGCCGTCGCGGTGGATTTCGTCCCACGGCGTTTTATCGGTCTGAATAAAGCGGTGCGGGTGGCGGCGGCGCTCAATGGCGTGGCCAAGCGCGCGGATCGAATTCTTCACAGATGGGCGTGGCGCCATGCGTCCTCGTTGAACCGGAAATCAGCCGCCTCCGGATCCTGACCCGGAGGTTCACTAAGTGGGGCTGGTTCACGCCTGGTGTGAACCGGCCCTAAGCGTTAATCTTGCCCCGCCCGCATCATAAGGACATTGGCCGCCGTGACAGACAATTCCGTACCTTACACACGAATCGATGTTTGCAACCGCTCCCTGGAGACGGTTCGCCATTCCCGCAATCTGGGCATGGAAGTACTCAGCGCCGAAGAGAGCGGGGTGCGCGTGCGCATGCCCTGGCGCGAAGACCTGGTGGGCAACCCGGACACCGGCGTGCTGCACGGTGGCGCCATTTTCGCGATGATGGATCAGGCCGGCGGCATGGCCAACAGCTGCCGCCTGTACCCCAATTTCGAGATCACCCCGACCATCGATTTCCGCGTCGATCACCTGCACGCGCCCACCCCCGGCAAGGCGGTGATCTGCCAGGCCAGCTGCTACCGGCTCACCACCCACGTGACCTTTGTCAGGCTCACCACCTGGGAGGAGGGCATGGAAGACGGCGAGCCGGTGGCCACCGGCCTGGCCACCTACACACGCATGAAACTGGACAAGAACGGGCGGGTGACCTCCTGATGAACAACAGTCTGAAAGCCCTTATTGAAGCCTGCCGCGCCGGCGAAGCCGACTACCAGGATCTGATCGACCGGGTGCCTTACGCGCGTTTTCTGGGTATTGAATTGCGGGTGCAAGGCGAGGAACTGACCTTTATCTTGCCGCGCAATCCGGAGAACATCGGCAACCCCACGTTGCCGGCCCTGCACGGTGGCGCCGTGGCCGGCTTCATGGAGCAGGCGGCGATCATCTTTATTCTGCTGGAGATGGGCGAGCCGCGGGTGCCCAAGACCATCGATTTCACCATCGACTACCTGCGCGCGGGCCTGTTCCGCGATACCTTCGCCGAATGCCGCATCACCCGGCTGGGCCGGCGCATCGCCAATGTGCACATCAGCGCCTGGCAGAAACGCCGCGACGAACCCATCACCATCGCCCGTGCCCACTTCCTGCTGTCCGAAGAAAACAATTGAGGTTTCGCCTTTAACAGGTTGATGAATAACGATTTCATCCGTTTGCTGCGGACCGGGAAATTGTGATGTCGCGCCAATAAGCCCATCGCTTGTCGGCGCGTGACATTGCTCACGCTGGCCGCCGGGTCTAGCGTCAAGGCATTGCCTTCGCAGCCCGGGATGGAGTCAGCCATGCGCATCAAACACCTGCAGCAACCGCCTCAGGAAATCCGCTATTACCAGAGCTGGGACGGCCCCGGCCACGACGATCTGGAACAGCGGTTGACGCCGCGACACGTCGAAGACGTGGTGGAGATTTTTCAGACCCCGCTCACCGGCCACTACAACTGGGATTACAGCAGCGCCGATGGCCGCATCCGCAAGCTCTACCGGCTGGGCAAGGAGCTCAACTGGAACGCCGACCTGGACGTGGACTGGAGCCAGCAGTTCCCCAAGTCCGAGGTGCCGTTGGATCAGGCCTTCAATCCGTTCAATGGCTGGGAGCCGTTTGAATCGATGTCCGACCAGGACAAGCTGCGTTTCGGCTGGCACAACCTGGCCTGGATGCTGGCCCAGTTCGTGCACGGCGAGCAGGGGGCGTTGCTGGTGGCCTCACAACTGGCCAGTTGCGCGCCCAGTTACGACGCCAAGCTGTACGCCGCCAGCCAGACCTTCGACGAAGCCCGGCATGTGGAGGTGTTCACCCGTTATCTTCAGGACAAGATCGGTATCTTTTACCCGGTCAACGTGCATCTGAAAGCGCTGCTCGACAAGATTCTTTCCGACCCCCGCTGGGACCTGAAATTCATCGGCATGCAGATCATCATCGAAGGGCTGGCGCTGGCCGCGTTCAATACCCTGAAAATGACCTGTCACGACCCACTGCTTAAGCAGATCATTACTCTGGTGATCCGGGATGAAGCCCGCCATGTCACCTTCGGGGTCAATTACCTGGAAGACTTCGTACAGACGCTCAGCGACGCGGAACGCGAAGAGCGCGCGCAGTTCGCGTTCGAGGCGTGCGTGGTAATGCGCGAACGGCTGATCAGCATGGAAGTGTTCGAAGCGTTCGGCTGGGACGCCGACGCGGCGCGGGAAAAGGCGCTGGAATCGCACATCATGGCGCAGTTCCGCAATCTGCTGTTCACCCGCATCGTGCCCAACCTGAAGCGCATCGGCCTGCTCACCGAGGCGGTGCGGCCCCGTTTCGAAAGCCTTGGCATCCTGCAGTTCGAACATCTCGGTGACGATGGCCAGGTGGACTGGGCGGAACTGTCCCGGCCACTCTACGAGCAGCCCGTCTGAGCGCTGTCTGAAAGCGGCGACGGGTTCACCGGCGCCGCCATCGTGCACAGACTCTTACAACGCGACCCGATCCCGTGGCCGGTTTTGATGGTAGAGTAGAAGCGCTTTTTTGTGGCCTGCCATCCTTGGCGGCCATCCTTAGGACCGTCGCTAAGGCGACGTGAAAAATCGCGCCCGGCGATTTTTTGGGAGAGAGCGTTTTGCCGTCGTCACCCGTTTCACCGTCCACGCCTTCATCGTCCCGAACCCTCACCCAGACGCTGCTGCTGCTCGCCGTGGGGGTCACCGCGCTGGGCCAGACCTTGGTTTTCACGCTGCTGCCGTCGCTGGCGCGGGCCACCGGCCTGGCGGAAATTCAGGTGGGGCTGATCATCAGTTGCTCATCGCTGGCGTTTGCCCTGGCCAGCCCGGTGTGGGGCTACCTCAGTGAGCTGTACGGGCGCCGGCCGGTGCTGGCCATCGGTCTGAGCGGCTACGCCCTGGGCACGCTGGCGTTCGGCGCCATTTTCCACATGGGGCTGAACGGTTGGCTGACCGGCGGCGCCCTGCTTACCATGCTGGTATTGGCGCGCATGTCCCAGGCGGTGATCATGGCCGCCACGCCGCCGGCGGCGGCCGCCTACACCGCCGACATCACCGCGCCGGAGGCGCGCACCCGTGGCATGGGCCGCATCGGCGCGGCCAATAATCTGGGCACCGTGCTGGGCCCTGGCGTTGGCGGCATGCTGGCGGCGGTGGCGCTGGTGCTGCCGTTGTATCTGGTGGCGGCGATCGTCGGGCTGATGGCGGTGTGCATCATCCTGTTTCTGCCGCCCTCGCCGTACCGCAGCCAGGCGCCCAATGTGCGCCCCCGCCGGGTGCTCGCCACCGGCCTGCGCGCCTACTCCGACCCGCGCTTCCGCGACCTTCTGATCACCGGCGTGGTGTTGTTCATGAGCTTCGCCCTGATCCAGCAAACGCTGGGCTTTCTGTTCCAGGACGCATTGAACATGTCGCCCCAGGAGGCCGCCGGCGCACTCGGCACCGCGATGATGTGCGCCGCCTTTACTTCCCTGACCGGTCAGATCCTGGTGGTGCAATGGTTGCGCGCGCCGGCGCTGGTGTTACTGGGCCTGGCGGTGCCGGCGATCGGCGCCGGCGCCACGGTGCTGTGGCTCACGGAAACGCGCCTGGGCATGACCGGCGCGGTGATGCTGGTGGGGCTGGGCATCGGCTTTGCCATGCCGGCGATCATGGCGCTGGCGAGCCTGCGCGTGGACAGCGCCGAGCAGGGCCGGGTGGCCGGGCTGGCCAGTGCCTGTCCGTCACTGGGGTTTGTACTGGGGCCGTTGGTGGGCACCGGGCTCTACAGCGTTAACCATCATCTGCCTTACTTGCTGGTGATGGTAATGATGCTGCCGTTGGCGGTGTTGGTGTGGCGGCTGCGGGCGAAACCGGAGGGGGGCACTGGTTAAAGGTTGAAAGTTAAAAGTTGAAAGGAAAGTCACGAATCGCCCGTACTCGTATCGAAAGCGCCTTTCAACTTTCAACTTTCAACTTTCAACTTTCAACTTGCCTGTTGCGAAGCCGCCTCACTGGGAGGCGGCTCCAGGCGCTTCTTATTCCTCGTAAGGAATCAACGTCAGCTCAACGCGGCGGTTCTGCTGGCGCCCATCGGCGCTGCCGTTGCTGGCGATCGGCTGGGTTTCGCCGAAGCCGACCACGTCCATGCGCACCGCTTGCACGCCGAAACCGCCCAGCGAATTCGCCACCGCTTGGGCACGCTGTTGGGAGAGCAGCATATTGTAGCGATCACCGCCGGTGCTGTCGGTGTGACCGGCCACCTGGATCATGGTGGATTTGTACTCTTTGAGCACCTGGGCCACCGATTCCAGAACCGAATTAAAAGAGGACTTCACCTGGGTGCTGTCGCTGTCGAAGGTGACGTTGCCGGGCATGTTCAGAACGATACGGTCACCGTCGCGGGTGACCGACACCCCGGAGGACTTCAGCTTCTCGCGCAGTTTGGCTTCCTGCACATCCATGTAATAGCCCACGCCGCCACCGGCGACGGCACCGATGCCGGCGCCGGCCAGCGCGCGCTCTTTACGCTGTTTGGCGCTGTCGGAGGTGGCGATGCCGATCAGCGCGCCACTCACCGCGCCGATCGCCGCGCCGCTGGTTACCTTGGAGGTTTGCTTCTCGCCCGTGTAAGGGTTAATGGTGCTGCAGGCGGACAAAGCCACCGCTGAGGCCAGTAACACAGATCCGGCTGTACGCTTCATTGTCGCTCCTTGGAGATTCTGTTTTTCGAGTCCAAATCACCATAAGTGATCGGCTGCAAGACACCATAGCCAGCGGGTAAAAATCGGTAAAGGTGCGTGAGTCGCGTCTGCGACGCAGTGCTCCCGCGCACCGGGGAAGGGCCGCCGGCCGGTCGGGTCAAGGGTCATCGTAGCGGCGCGGGCGCGATGAAATGTGAAAGCATTGGGGAAGTGAGCCGACCCTCAAGGTTGGCGTGGTGCGTCAATATCGTGGGCCGCGCGGGCGGCTACCATGGCAACGCCTGTTCAAGGAGACACGCATGCGACGCTGGAATGGCTGGGGCGACAGCGCCAACGATTACCCTCTTAAAGCGGCGGGACGCCGTTTCCTGACGCAGCGGCTGGGGCCGGGCCGGCCGCTGCCGGACGCCACCCTGGAAAGCGCGCTGGCGCGGGTGCCGCCCAGCCGCCTGCCCGAACACGCGCTGATCAGCCGCGACCCGGAGCAGCGGCTGCGCCACGCCCGTGGCCAGAGCCTGGGCGACTGGCTGGCGCTGCGCGCCGGTGAACCGGAGGTGTTTCCGGATGCGGTGGCGTTGCCGGAAAACAGCGAGCAGGTGCGGCAACTGCTGGACTGGGCGCGGCAGCAGAATTGCCTGGTGATTCCCTACGGCGGTGGCACCTCGGTGGCCGGGCACATTAATCCACCCGCTGGTGAGCGGCCGGTGCTGACGCTCAGCCTGGCGCGCATGGACCGGCTGCTGAACCTCAACCAGGAAAGCCAACTGGCCACCTTCGGCGCCGGCACGCCGGGGCCGGCGCTGGAGCGACAGCTTGGCGAGCACGGCTATCGCCTGGGGCACTACCCGCAATCCTGGGAGCTTTCCACCGTCGGTGGCTGGGTGGCGAGCCGTTCCAGCGGGCAGCAGTCGATGCGCTATGGGCGCATCGAGCAGCTGTTCGCCGGCGGTCTGCTGGAAACCCCGGACGGGCCGCTGCGCTTGCCCACGGTGCCGGCGTCCTCGGCGGGGCCAGACCTGCGTGAGATGGTGATGGGCTCGGAGGGGCGCCTGGGCGTGATCACGGAAGTGGACGTGCGCATCAGCCGGCTGCCGGCGGTGGAACAGTTCCATGTGGCGTTCGCGCCGCATTGGCCGGCGGCCGTGGCCCTGGTGCGGCGCATGGTGCAGGAGCGGGTGCCGGTATCGATGCTGCGGCTTTCCAACCCGCAAGAGACGGTCACGCAACTGACCCTGGCCGGGCACGGGCTGGCGGTGGGCGCGCTTAACCGCTACCTGGCGCTGCGCGGCAACCGCCCTGACGAGAAGTGCATGATCACCTTCGGGGTCACCGGCGAGGCGCAGGACTGCCGCCATGCGCTGGCCCGGGCGCGCCGGCACATCCGCGCCGCCGGCGGCGTGCTCACCGGGCAAACCCTGGGACGCAAATGGGAACAGGCCCGTTTCCGCTCACCCTATCTGCGCCACGGCCTGTGGAGCGAAGGCTACGCGGTGGATACCCTGGAAACCTGCGTCGACTGGTCCCGCGTGGAGGACACCGTGGCCGCCATCGAGGCGGCGATCCGCGAACACGCCGGCGACGGCGAGCAGGCGCACGTGTTCACCCATCTTTCCCATTTGTACGCGCAGGGCTCCAGCATCTATACCACCTACGTGTTCCGCTGCTCGCCGGACTACGCCACCACCCGCGCGCGCTGGTGGGCGATGAAAAGCGCCGCCAGCGACGCCATCGTCGCCCACGGTGGCACCATCAGCCACCAGCATGGCGTCGGGCGCGACCATGCCCCCTGGCTGGGCGCCGAAAAGGGCCCCCGGGGCATGGCAGCCCTGGGGGCGTTGCTGGCACACTTTGATCCCGAGCAGCGCCTTAATCCGGGCTGCCTGATCGCCGACACCACCGACAAGGAGTGAGCATGCTGGGCGAACGTCCAAGGCTGGCGCAACTGGCCGAGCAGGAATGGGATTTGATCGTGGTCGGTGGCGGCATCACCGGCGCCGGCGTGATGTTGGAAGCGGCCCGGCAAGGGCACCGGGTGTTGCTGCTGGAGCAGCGTGACTTCGCCTGGGGCACCTCCAGCCGGTCGTCGAAAATGGTGCACGGCGGATTGCGCTACATCGCCCAGGGCGACGTTCGCCTGACCCGCGACTCGTTGCGCGAGCGCGAGCGTTTGCTGCGTGACGTGCCCGGCCTGGTGGAGCGCACCACCTATCTGTTTCCGCTGCGCAAGGGGGTATTCCCGGGGCGCTGGCCGATGACCCTGGTGCTGGGTGTGTACGACTTTCTCGCCGGCATCCGCGATCATCGCTTTGTCGGGCGCGCCGAACTGCTGCGCCGGGTGCCGGCGCTCAATGATCAGGGGCTCACCGGCGCAATGAGCTACACCGACGCCCTCACCGACGATTGCCGGCTGGTGATCCGCGCGCTGCTGGAAGGCAGCCGGCTGGGTGGCCAGGCGCTGAATTACGCCAAGGTCGGGCAGTTGCACCGCGAGGGCGGGATCACCCAGGTGCAGGTGGCCGATGAAGTCGCCGGTGACAGCGTTACCCTGAGTGCCCCGGTGGTGATCAATGCCACCGGCGCCTGGGCGGATGTGCTGGCCGGCGGCGACAAGCGGGTGCGCCCGCTGCGCGGCAGCCACCTGTTCGTGGACCCCGAGCGGCTGCCGGTGAGCGACTGCCTGACGGTGATGCACCCGCGCGACGACCGCCCGGTGTTCGTGTTCCCCTGGGAAGGGGTCACCTGCATCGGCACCACCGACCTGGACCACGGCGATCACCTGGACAGCGAAGCCCGCGCCAGTGGCGCCGAGGTGGACTATCTGCTGGAACTGATCAACAGCCAGTTTCCGTCGGTAAGCCTGAGCCGCGCCGACGTGCTCTCGACGATGGCCGGGGTGCGGCCGGTGATCGCCTCGGGGCACGGCAAGGACCCGTCCAAAGAGCGCCGCGACCACGCGGTGTGGAGCCGCGACGGCGTGGTCACGGTGAGCGGCGGCAAACTGACCACCTTCCGGCTGATCGCGTTGCACGCCCTGGCCGCCGCCGGCCTGCTCGACGCCCGCGACGCACGCCGCGCGCGGCGCAGCAACGCGCCGCTGTTCCAGCCGTTCAGCGAGGCGCCGGAGGCGGTCGATCACTTCCTGCACGCCGCCCAGGACGATGAGGCCCTGCTCAGCTGGATTGTGCGCAACGAAGCGGTGGTGCACCTGGACGATCTGTTGCTGCGGCGCACCCGGTTGGGCCTGCTGCGCCGCGACGGCGGTGCCTCATTGGTGCCGCGCCTGCGCGAACTCACCGCCGCTCATCTGGGCTGGCCGTCGGCGCTCTGGGAGCAGGAGTGGCAGCGTTATCTGGCCCTGCGTGAGCACGCCTACGGCGTCCCGCCGTCGCCATCGGACGTGGCCGCCGCATGACATCGCCGTTGCTGCTGGCGCTGGACCAGGGCACGCAAAGCGCCCGCGCCATGCTGTTCGATGCCCGTGGCGAGCTGGTGGCGCGGGTGCAACAACCGATCGAGGCGTACTTTTCCGACCAGCCGGGGCAGGCCGAGCAGCACGCGGACTATTTTTGCCAGCAATTGAGCGCCGCCTGCCAGACCCTGTGGGCGCAACAGCCGACACTGCGTGAACGGGTCGTGGCGGTGGCGTTGACCACCCAGCGCGCCTCGGTGGTGTGCCTGGATCAACAGCGCCGGCCGCTGCGGCCGGCGGTGATCTGGCTGGATCAACGCCGCGGCGACGATGTCCCGCGCCTGCCCTGGTACTGGCGCTGGCCGGTGGCGCTGATCGGGCAGGGCGAAACCCTGCGCCAGTTCCAGACCAAGGCGGAGTGCAACTGGCTGGCCGCCCGGGAGCCGCGCATCTGGGCGCGAACCCGTTATTTCGTGTTGCTGTCGGGCTATCTGAGCCATTGGCTGTGCGGTGAGTTGCGCGATTGCAGCGCCTCCCAGGTGGGATACCTGCCGTTCGACTTCAAGCATCAGCGCTGGGCGGGACGCACGGATATGAAGTGGAAGGCGCTGCGGGTGCGCCGCGAGCAGCTGCCGGAGCTGGTCGCCCCCGGCCAGCCGATGGGCCGCATCACCGAGGCGGCACAGCGCGACACCGGCATTCCCGCCGGCCTGCCACTGATCGCCTGCGGCGCCGACAAAGCCTGCGAGGTACTCGGGTCCGGCGCGTTCACACCGGACGTGGGCCATCTCAGCTACGGCACCACCGCCACCTTCAACACCGGCAATCACCGTTACGTCGAGCCGATTCCATGGGTGCCCGCCTACGGGGCGGCCGCCCCGGGGCGGTTCAACTCCGAGGTGATCGTGCAGCGCGGCTACTGGATGGTGAACTGGTTTAAACGGGAGTTCGCCGCCGAGGAAGTGCGTGAGGCGCAGCGCCTTGGCGTGACGCCGGAGCAGCTTTTTGATGCCTTGCTTCAGGATTCGCCGCCCGGTGCCATGGGCCTGACCCTGCAACCGTTCTGGAATCCCGGGGTGCGCATCCCCGGGCCGGAAGCGAAAGGGGCGATTGTCGGTTTTGGCGACGTGCACACCCGCGCCCACCTCTACCGGGCCATCATCGAGGGCATTGGTTATGCGCTGCGCGAAGGCAAAGAACGGCTGGAGAAACGCAACCGCCAAGCGATCACCACGCTGATGGTGTCCGGCGGCGGCTCGCAGAGCGACCGGATCATGCAGATCACCGCCGACCTGTTTGGTTTGCCGGCGATGCGCCCGCACACCTTTGAAACCTCCGGCCTGGGGGCGGCCATCAACGCCGCCGTGGGCGCCGGCCTGTACCCGGACCACGCCAGCGCCGTGGCCGCCATGACCCGCCCGGGGCAGCGGTTTGAACCGGACCAGGCCAACAGCGAGCTGTACCAGCGGCTCTATCGGCGGGTTTATCGCCGCCTGTACCGGCGCCTGTCGCCGCTGTATCGGGCGATCCGCGATATTACCGGCTATCCGGCGTAACCCCGCGCCGGCATCACGAAGGGCGCACGCGGGATGTTATTATGGGCCTGTGTTTTCTATCCGATCTGGAGCGACCCATGCGTGTTTCCGACCTCGCCCGACGGGCGGACACCACCGCGGAAACGGTACGTCATTACACCGAATTAGGGTTACTGACGCCGCAGCGCCACCCCGACAACGGCTATCGCATTTACAACGCCGTCGATCTGCGCCGCCTGCACTTTGCCCTGAAAGCGCGCAGCCTGGGCTTCACGCTGGGCGATGTGGCCGAGTTGATCCAGGAATCAGAGCGTGGCGAGGGGCCGTGCCGGCGGGTGCGCGACCTGATCGAACAGCGGCTGGCCGAGGTGGAACGGCGCATCGCCGAGCTGCGCCAGCTCAGCGACCGGATGCGCTCGGCGATGACGAGCTGGTCAAACACCCCGGACTGCCACCTGGACGACGGCCGGGTATGCGGGTTGATCGATTCGTTCGCCGACCAGGAGCAGGACGCCAGGCGTCAGTGACTGGTGGGGTTTGAGTTCAGTGTTCAGTGTTCAGGCGGGCACGGTGTGCCCTGGCCTGAATCCTGAATCCTGAATCCTGTATCGGTCTTCAAATGCCTAGGCGCCGTTGTCGCGGGCTTTGCTTTTTTCCTTGTCTTTCTCTTTGTCCTTGCCGTCTTTGTTGTTCTCTTTTTCTTTTTCTTCTTTGACCAGGCCGAACACCGACCAGCCGGCTTTGGGGTCGGGTTGGTTCTCGGCGGTGAACACGTGAATGCGCTCGCGGGTGTCGACGGCGAACAGCGGCCACACCAGGCGGTCTTCCGCGTTGCGATAAGCGTTGAAGTCGAATTCCTCGCTGAGCCGGGTTTTGCGAATGTCGGCGCCCTGGCTGAGCAGGCTGGCGAGCCGCGCGTAGCTCATCTCCGGCCCGAACAGGGTGGCGCCGCGGTGCTCCGGCGCGACGCCGTGCTTGTCCTCTTTTTCAGTCTGACCGGGCAGGCTGTAGACGTTCTGCTCGCCGAATTCCAACCGGTAACGCATGGTCGCCATGGTGTTCAACTCGCGGCGCGGGCTCAGGCCCAGGAGCTTGCCGTAGCCGACCAGATCCAGATACTGGTCGGCGTGGCTGGAGACCGGGTTGCCGTAATAGGTGGCCATGCCGTCCATGCGCGCCGCGCGCACGCTTTCCCAGTTGGAATCGATCAGCAACACCGGGAAATCGTTTTGGTTGAGCGCCTTGCCGATGGCTCGGGACACCGGGTTGGCGCCGATGATCAAGAAGCCACGGGGCGAGGGTTCCGCCACTTTCAATAATCTGGCCAGCGGGCGGGCGGTGAGGCTTTGCAACGCCACCGTGCCGATGATCACCATGAAGGTCAGCGGCACCAGCAGCTCGGCGCCGGCCACGCCGCTTTGCTCGAGACGCTCGGCGAACAGGGCCGACACCGCGGCGGCGACGATGCCGCGTGGCGCGATCCAGGAGAGCAGCGCTTTTTCGCGCCAGTTCAGGCTGCTGCCCAGGGTCGATACCCATACGGAAAGCGGCCGCGCCACCAGTTGAATGATCACCAACACCAGCAGGGCGGTGGCGCCCAGGCTGGTGAGTTGCTCCATTTCCAGCCGTGCGGCGAGCACGATGAACAGCACCGAAATCAACATCACCGAGAGATTCTCCTTGAAGTGGAGAATGTCGTCGGTGCGCACACCCTTGCGGTTGGCCAGCACGATACCGGTCACGGTCACCGCCACCAGGCCGGATTCCTCGCTGATGCCGTTGGACAGCACGAACTCGCCAATCACCGACGAGAGCACCAGAAAGCTGCGCAAATATTCTGGCACCAGGTGCCGACGCAGCAGACCGGCCAGCGCCAGTGCCACCAGCGTACCAATGGCGGTGCCCACCGCGATCGCCTGCACGAACAACCAGAGCCCGTGCAGCAATGCGCCCTGCTGGCCGGTGGCGACCACCAGCTCATAGGCGAGAACCGCCAGGATCGCGCCGAGCGGGTCGATGACGATGCCCTCCCAGCGCAACAGCCGCGACACGCTGGCCACCGGCCGCACGCTGCGCAGCAGTGGCACGATCACCGTGGGGCCGGTGACCACCACCAAGGCGCCGAACAGCAGCGCCAGGCTGCCGGGCATCTCCAACAGCGTCCAGGCGGACACCGTGACCACCCCCCAGGTGACCAGCGCGCCCCAGGTGACCAGCCGGCGCACGGTTTTTTCCAGGCCGCGTATTTCGTCGAATTTGAGGGTTAGCGCGCCCTCGAACAGAATGATCGACACCGCCAGCGACACACCGGGCAGCAACAGATCGCCGAACACCTCCTTGGGCGTGATCCAGCCGGCCACGGACCCCAGCGCCAGGCCAGACAACAACAACGGCAGAATCGCCGGCAGTTTGATCCGCCAGGCCGCCCACTGACAGGCGAAAGCAACAACGGTGATGATGGCGAGCTGATAGGCGACGGAGAGTTCCATGGCGATCCTTGTCTTTGGAGTGCAGCTATGGTCACAGCGTGCCCTTAAAGCCGCAACCTTTTGTTGTGGTGGGGCGGCACGCTTGCACGCAACACGCAACACGCTAAGTCAAAACCCGGTGCTGCCGCGTGGGCGGGCTTATTAAGGGTTCATCACGGATTGACGGGAAAGTGTTCTGCGTTATCGGGTCCGCTGGGCGGTGGCGCTGTGCTGAGGGTGAATCGAGGACAAGGTGGGCCCGCCCGGGACACGCTACGAGCACGTCCCTGTGCGCTCG
>NZ_NMQZ01000051.1 GCF_002864685.1 Alloalcanivorax mobilis | reverse complement strand
CCGAGCCGAAAGGCGAGGCCGGCCTGGCAAAGCCGATTCGCGGTCAAGGCCCGCTTCGACATCAGCATCAAAAGCCCATGCCGGCGTTTACCCTCGCCCCCGACGCTGGGGGCCGCTACCATGGCTCAAACCGAGAACACGAGGTCGCCTATGCGCGTCGCGATTCTGGCTCTGCTTTTGGCTCTTGGAGGCTGCGCCACCACCCCCGAGCACATCGACAATGTTTGTTCGGTGTTCGATCAGAAAGGCGGCTGGTTCAATAACTGGTACAAGGCCGCCAAGCGCAGCGAGAAGGAATTCGGCGTGCCGGTGCCGATTCTGATGGCCACCATTTATAAGGAATCCGGGTTCCAGGCGCACGCCAAACCGCCGCGCACCAAATTATTGTGGATCATTCCGTGGAAACGTCCGTCCAGTGCCTACGGCTATGCTCAGGCGCTGGATGGCACCTGGGCCTGGTATCAGCGTGAAACTGGTCACGGTGGCGCTGATCGGGACGATTTTGGCGACGCGGTGCACTTTGTCGGCTGGTACCATTACCAAAGCCATGCGCGTAACGGCATTGCCCTCAACGACGCCTACCACTTGTATCTGGCCTATTACGTGGGGCAGGGCGGTTATGCTCGCGGGGTATGGAAAAACAACGTTAATGTTCAACGCTCGGCGCGCAGAGCTTCCGCCATGGCGGACCGTTATGCCGCGCAGATGCGTGGTTGTGGTCGCTGATTCCGGTTCGCCGAGGCGCTTTTGAATAACGAATCGATTGTTTACGGGTGCATCAAGCATCTGCCTTTCGGCAACGAGGCGGAACGCAAGGCGAGTTGTTTTCACAACCGGCGCGCGATTCGCGGGTTACCGGACGCCCAGGAGCGGCCTTTTCTGTGCCAGGACATGTTCGCCCTCACTGGCGATCACGCCACCGGCGCCGGCTACCAGACCCAGGTAATCCACTTCGGTATGTCCTACCGCGCGGTGGAATACGAATGGCAGCAATGGGTCAGCCAGTTCGAACGTCTGCTCAAACAGATGTACTGGGTCAGCGCCGTGGTGCACCTGGAAACCGACTTCGCCGGCTTCCACACCTTCCTCTGGGACAGCGCCGACGACTATCACGAACCTTCCGACGAGCCGCTGCGCGTGCGCTGCGAATGGGCGCGGGAGGGTGGGGGTTGATTTACGCCAGACGCCAGACGCCGGACGCTGGACGCTGGACGCCAAACCCGTACCAGAAGTGATAGGCATGTTTCCTGGAAGGTTGGGCGCACCAGTGAACACACCAATGCCGTCAGGCGCGGGTTTTAGCGTCCGGCGTCCAGCGTCCGGCGTCTAGCCTAGCGTCCAGCGCTAACACTCCGCCGGGCTCTGAAGGCCCGGCCCTGTAACAGAGAAGCCTCATGCCATTGATTGTTCCCTGGCGCGATATTGATGCCGAGACCCTGAATAACCTGATCGAGGAGTTCGTCACCCGCGACGGCACTGACTACGGCGAACAGGAAATCGCGACCGCCACCAAGGTGGAACAGGTGCGCCGGCAACTGCACAAAGGTGAAGCCGCGGTGGTCTTTGACGACGTCACCGAAAGCATCGCGATAATGACCCGCGACCAACTTCAGGAAGTCGGACTGAACACTGAACACTGAACACTGAAAACACTAATCCCCATAAAGCGCCCGCGCCCGCTCCTGGCGTGCGTCGGCCATATAATCGGGAAACAGGCTTTCGCAAGGCTCCACCCCAGCCAGCACCTGCCGCGCCACGGTGACCTTATGCACTTCGGTGGGGCCGTCGGCGAGCGCCACGTGGTGGGAATTGATCAGCCATTCGGCGAACGGCATGTCGTGGGTGATCCCCAGGGAGCCGTGCAGATGCAGGGCGCGCGCCGCCATGGTGTGCAGCAGCTGCGGCATTTTCACTTTGACCGCGGCGATATGGTGGCGGGTGGCTTTGTAGTCATGCCCCTGGTCGAGCAGCCAGGCGGTTTCCAGCACCAGCAGCCGGAACTGACGCAGCTCGATCCAGGAATCGGCGATGGTCTCCTGCACCATTTGCTTTTCGGCCAGTCGTTCACCCTTGGTAACGCGCGAGACCACCCGCTGGCACATCATGTCAAACGCCCGGCTGGCCTGGGCCAGGGTGCGCATGGCGTGATGCATGCGGCCACCGCCGAGGCGTACCTGGGCGACCACGAAGGCGTCGCCACGGCCGCCGAGCATGCTGTCCGCCGGCACCCGCACATCGCGCAGGCGAATGTGCCCGTGGCTGTCTTCCTTTTCGCCGTAGAAGCCGTAGTTGCGAACGATGTCCACGCCGGGGGTGTCCGCCGGCACGATGAACATGGACATGCGCCGGTGGGGCGCGGCGTCCGGGTCGGTGACCATCATAAAAATGTGAAACGCCGCGTAGCGCGCGTTGGAGGCAAACCACTTTTCGCCGTTCAGAACCCAGTGATCGCCGTCTTGCTCGGCGGTGGAAGTCATCACCAGCGGGTCGGCCCCGCCTTGGGGTTCGGTCATCGAGAAGCACGAGACAATGCGATTTTCCAGCAACGGTTCCAGGAAGCGTTTTTTCTGGGCGGGGGTGCCGTAGTGGGCGAGGATTTCCGCGTTGCCCGAATCCGGCGCCTGACAGCCGAACACCACCGGGCCGAATCGGGACTGCCCGAACTTCTCGTTCATCAGCGCCAGTTTCAGCTGGCCGTAACCCTTGCCGCCCAGCTCCGGGCCAAGATGGCAGGCCCACAGGCCGCGCTCTTTAACGAGCGCTTGCAACGGACGAACCAGGCGTTCGAATTGCGGATCATGGATGTTCCATTGGCTGCCCAGGAGTTCGTCCAGCGGCTCGACCTGCTCGCGCACGAACCGGTCGATCCAGTCCAGCTGTTGTTGAAAGTCCGGGTCGGTTTCGAAGCTCCACATACGCCGCTCTCCTGGAAAAGGATTGACTGGTTTATCCAATCACTTTATCCAGATGACCTAGACAGTCAAGAAAAAGGGCGCGGTGTTCAGTTTTCAGTTTTCAGTGTTAGAGGTAAATGACGATCAGGTGCGCGCTGGCGGTGAGCAGGACCAGCCAGGTGCCGATGATACCCAGTTTGCGGAAATTATTGGTGGTGGTGGGCATCGCGAGCAGGCCCCAGGCATGGGCCAGTCGGCTCAGGAACAGCACGGTGCCGTACAGATACAACGCCCAGTTATTGGCGTTGTTGCCTTCCAACAGGGCGATCAGGATCAGAATCAGCGGCAGATATTCCACCGCGTTGCCGTGGGCGCGCACCGCCCGGTTCACTTTTTCGTTGCCGCCGTCGCCGAGTGACACGCCCTCGCCAAGGCGCAAACGCACCACATTGATCGCCAGGGCCAGCACAAGCAGGGCGCACAGCGCCGCGTAGAGAGCGGTAATCAGAAACATAGGGCAACTCCGGTGAGGTCAAGCAGGCTATCAGGGCCGATTAACCGGCCCTGGATTTTTTCTTATTCGCCTGCGAATAAAACGCGCCGGCTCCAGGGCGTCAAGCAGTTCCCGATCCGCGCCAGGCGCGGCGCCACTGATCAGGTCAGCGAGAATGTCCGCGCACAGTGGGGTGCCGGTGATGCCCCGGCTGCCATGGGCGATGTTCAGCCACAGCCCGGGCAGCGGCTCGGGCGAGGCGCCGGCTGGGTCGGGCAGGGCGCCGGTGAGGGGCAGGAAATCGGTGCTTTGGCAGCGGAAGGCCACGCGCCGCTCCACCACCCGGATCGCCTCGCCGCCCAATTCCCGCCAGAGCTCCGGTAGATGGTGGCGCAGTTGCGCCAGGTTGGCGGCGTCGTCGCACTCGCGCGGCGCCGGGTCGTGATCGTGCAGGTCGAAGGTGGCGCCCACGCAGTGCAAGCCGTCCAGGGCCGGAGTGAGATAGCCGCCGTGGCAACGCGCCTGCCGCCAGGATTCGCTGGCGGCGGTGGCCTGGCAATAGCTGACCTGGCCGCGAATCCGCTTCAGGGGCAGCCAATCCGGGCGCTGGCCGGCAATGGCCAGATCAGCGGCGGCGCCGGCGTTGGCGATCACCACCGCATCGCCGTGCAGCACCGTGCCGTCGGCCAGGGTCACCGAGGCGGGCGCGCCCGGGGTCACGGCGGTGACCGCCTGTGGCTGTAGTCGGATGGCCGGGTGATCGAGCAGCGTGGTGCACCAGGCGCGCGGGTCCAGATAGCCGCCGCCGGCCAGGGTGGCGCTGTGCTCGCCGGCGTCGAGCAGCTCGGATGGCCAGACGCCGCTGAGCGCGGCGTCGCGGATTTTGTCCCGTTGCTTATCATTGACGTAATGCTGAACCACGCCATTGAGCGCGCCCTCGCCGGGGCCGGGGAAGCGGTACCGGGCGAGCCAGCGCAGGGCGTGGCCATAGCTGAGCTGATAGAAGCGGTTCTGCGCGGTGAGGTGGGCGCTGGGGGTGCTGTAGACCACGCCGGCGCGATTGCCGGAGGCGCCGGCGGCGATACCGGCCGGGTCCAGCACGGTCACCCGCCAGCCGCGTTCGGCCAGCGCACGGGCGCTGCTGGCGCCGGCCAGCCCGGCGCCGACCACCAGCGCGGTGCCGACACGTGGGCGGTGCGCCTGCCAGAAGCCCGCGAAGTGGCCGGCCAGCATGTGCCTTTTATGGCCAAAGCCCTGGCGCCGGGCCATGCCGAAACCGGCGTTTAGCAAACCACGGCGCACAAAGCCGGCGGCGGTGAAGGTGGCGAGCGTGGCGCCGGGACGGCTGTGCCGGGCCAGTGTCTGGAACAGCTCCGGGCACCACATGTCCGGGTTGCGCGCCGGGGCGAAGCCATCCAGGAACCAGGCGTCCACCCGGGCATCGCTGAGCCGCCATTGGCCGGCGGCGTCGCCGAGCATCAATGTCAGCGTGATGGTGGGCGCCAACCGCACACGATGAACGCCGGGGCTGGCCGCCGGGTACTCGCGCAGCAGCGCCTCGCTCAGTGCCGCCAGTGCCGGCCAGCTTTGCAGCGCGCGGGCCAGGTCGGCGCGGGTGAGTGGGTGTTTCTCCGCCGAGATCAATTGCAGCCGCGCGCCCGCCGGCGCCCGTTGCTGGAACAGGCGGGCGGCGAGCAGCAGGTTCAAGCCGGTGCCGAACCCGGTTTCCCCGATGGTGAAGTGATCGGTCTCGCCGAGTGCCGCGAAACGCGGTGCCAGATCGTTGCCGTCAAGAAACACGTATTCGCTCTCGGCGGCGCCATCGTCCCGGGAAAAGTAAGGGTCGTCGAATTCCGGCGCCACCGGAACCCGTGCCTGCCACTCAACGCGGGCGGCAACGATCGGGGCGAAATCGCCGTTGGACATGGCGGGGGTGGGCTCCTCAGAATAGCGGCCTTGCAACCGGGAGCGCGTATGTTCGCACAGATTTGGGCGGTAATGGCGCCGGTGCTCGCCTGCGCCGGGGTGGGCTATTTCTGGGGCCGCACTGGCCGCCCCTTCGACATGCGCATGGTCTCCGCCCTGGTGACCACCGTGGCCACGCCCTGCCTGATTGTCGCCACGCTCGGCAAGACCGGTCTGTCGCTGGCGGCGTTGTCCCAGGTGGCCGGCCTGTTCGTCGCCATCATGCTGCTTACCGGCCTGCTCGCGCTGGCCGCGATTCGCCTTGCCGGGCTGTCACCCCGGGTGTTCCTGCCGTCCCTGTTGTTTCCCAATACCGGCAACATGGGCCTGTCCCTGTGTCTGCTGGCGTTCGGTGACCACGGCCTGGCGCTGGCGCTGGCCTGGATGATGCTGACCTCGGTGGTGCAGTTCTCGTTCGGCCTGGCGGTGGTCAGCGGCGAGGGGCTCTCGCCGCGCCTGCTTGCTCATCCGATTCTGATTTCCGTGGTGATCGCGGTGTTGATGGTGGTGTTCCAGATCCGCCTGCCGGCCTGGCTGTTCAACAGCGTCGATCTGATCGGCCAGTTGACCATTCCGATGATGCTGGTGACGCTCGGGGTGTCCCTGTCCACCCTGCGGGTGCGCCACCTGGGGCCCGGCGCCGGATTCGCGCTACTGCGCCTGCTGCTCGGCTTCGCCATCGCCTGGAGCGTGTGCGCCCTGGCCGGCATCGATGGCCTGCTGCGCGGTGTCATCGTGATCCAATCCAGCATGCCGGTGGCGGTGTTCAACTACCTGCTCGCCCAGACCTACCGCCAAGGCGCCGACCAGGTCGCCGCCATGGTGGTGATCTCCACCGTCCTCTCGTTCCTCACCCTGCCGTTGCTGTTGATGGTGACGATGCCTTAAGGGGAGACGCAGCGCGCTGCGTGCTACAAGCTGCAAGCTTCAGGCTGCAACACGGGAGAGGCCGGGGCCTGTGAGAGGCTGTGCCCGCGTGTGGGGTGTGGGCGGGGCGCAAAAGAAGATTACGGCGGGCCTGGCAAAGCCGATTCGCGGTCAAGGGCCGCTCCCACAGCGGCACTGTTAAAGACGCTGGCACGCAACACGCAGCATGCTAGGTCAAAACCGTCACTACGGATGGACAAATCAGCGTGACGGAGTTCCTGAGACCTATCTGGAGGGCCTCCCCCTTGTTGTGTCGCCGAGTCGTGGAAAATTGATAGGGTCAGTTGGCCAGGGACGGCCAACTGAGGCGGCGGACGACAGGATGTCGTCTCGTCGCCGACCCGGCCATCAATTTTCCACGACTCGGGTACCCGAAGGGCGACACAACGGGGTGTCCTTCTTTGGTTACTTTCTTGGACAAGCAAGAAAGTAAAACGCCCAACAGGGCGTCAGTAGCGGTAAAAGGTATCTTCTCACGGTCATTGCTCGTGCAGAACACCATAGAATCTCCCACACAGGAATCCAACCCCGGCGCTAGCCTGGCTGTTCCTTCAACCTGTTACCTGTTTCGGCCCCACTACGCAACCGCTGTGGGAGCGATCCCTGTCAGCGAACCGAGCCTGAAAGGCGAGGCGAGTCTGTGGCCGGTGGCACCGGTTTCAGCGTGTAAGCGTGCTGCGTGTATGCGTGTTGGCGCTAATCCCTGTTCGCTTTCTCGAACTCCGCCAGCGCTCGTTTGGCGAGGTTGTGCAGGGCACGGCTGTGGCGGTGGCGGGAGGCGGTTTCCACGCGGATAAAGAGACCGTTTCGCAGGGTCAGCAGCAGAGTTTCGTAGAGCGGGTCGCGGTCGGCTTCATTGATGATGAAGCGGGCGCTGACGCTCTGTTGGCCTTGCAGATCGAAGCGGCGTTCTTCTTGAAAACGGATCGACTGGTCGGCGCTGTGGTAGACGCGGTCGACGCGCTCCTGGCGGAGTTGCCCGTAGTGGCCGCTGACGATGCGCTGGGGGGAAAGATCCTGCCAGCCGCCGGGCAGGCCATAGACCGTGACTCTCAGTGCCACCTGCGCATCCCGGTACCGCCATTGCCGCCAGCCGTGGTCGCCGGGGCGGCTGAGTTGGCCCGCGGCCTTCAAGCCGGCCAGTTGCGCGGGGCCGGCGAAGCGCTGCAAGTCCACGGCGTCGGGCGGCAGGCTGTAGCGCAGGCCATTGCCGTCGCTGCCTTGCAGGGTGGGAATGGTGCCCAGGGGCGCGTTCTGGCAGGCGGCGAGCGGCAGCCATAGCGACATCGCCAGCCATCGCGAGGTGGTGTTCATTAACAGTTCCCTTCCGGTGCCCGCTGGGGCGTGGGGTCGAGGGCGGGGCGGGCCATCAAACTATCACAATGCCGGGTAACGCGTTATCGGTGAAGTTGTTAACGGAGACCCCGGTCGCAAGTGCCGTTTCAGTGTTCGTCAGCCTCCGGCACGGGTGGCACAATGGCGTTTGGGGTACCGGGTCGTCCGGCGCCGGCGCGAGCCGTGAAGCGCGGGCCGGTCTGGCGGCGACCGGTCAGGGAGGCCAAGGTGGCAGAACGAAAAAAATATCCGGCCATCGCTTTACTGCTGGGGTTGGTCACGGTGCCGTTTTTGTTGGTGGCGGCATTGGTGTTCCAGAACCGTCTTGAGGCGCAGTCTGATTTTCAACGCATGCTGACGGACATCCAGGTGTTCCGCACCGGCTTGTCGGTGGCGCCGCCTTTGCAACGAGCCCGCGACCTGGCGCCGGCGGTGATGCGCCTGCACCCCCGTGAGCTGGGCGAACGCTTCCAGCAGGCCCGCGCCGACGCCGGCGCGCGGCTGGACGATCTTCGCCAGGCGGTGTCGGCGAGCGGCATCCCCAGCCTGTTGGACCAGACCGGCGCCTTGAATCGTGACTGGCAACGGCTCGCCGTCGATAACGGCGTCAATAACGAGGACGCGGTGGGGCCGTTCGAAAGCGTGGAGAAGCTTAACGGCCGGCTCTACAACACCCTGGCGGCGGTGCTTTATATGGGCGACATCTCCACCGACGTCAGCCCGCGGCCCAATGAGGTATTGTCGCTGCCGCTCAATGGCCTGCGCCAATTGGAGTTGGAAGTGGGGCTGATGCGCGCGATCACCGTGTTCACGGTGTTGCGCGGCGGCTTTATCGGTTCCTCCAACGACCAGCAGTTGCGTGCTTCACGGGCCCGCCTAGCGGAAAACCTGGACCTGGTGGATGGCCAGATTCAGGCGTTGGCGTCGCGCACCGGTGGTTTTGCCCTGCGCCAGCGCTGGCGAGCGCTGCGCGGCGAACTCAATGGTTACCTGAGCTGGGTGGACCAGGCGGTGATCGGCGTGCCGCGAATAGAGCTGACCTGGCAGCAGGCGTTCGCGAAAGGCGAGAGCAGCCTGCAGGGGGTGTATGCCTTCGCCAACGGCATCGTGGGGCTGGCGATCAACCTGGTGGACCGGGGCCGGCGCCAGAATGTCTGGGACACCGGTTGGATCATGGCGGGCATTTCCGTGCTCTACCTGGTGGTGCTGGGTTTGAGCCTGTTGTTTTTCCAATTCACCATCCGCGCCATCAAGGGCCATGCGGAAGTGCGTGCGAAAAGCCAGTTTCTGGCGCGCATGAGCCACGAAATCCGCACCCCGCTCAATGGCGTTCTGGGGTTGGCGGAGCTGTTGCGTGAAACCAACCCGTCCCCCCGGCAGCAGGAATACATCGGCCTGATTGAAAACGCCGGCCGCACGCTCAACACGCTGGTGAACGACGTGCTCGATTACGCCAAGCTCGAGGCCGGCAAACTGGAATTGGAGCCGGGCGCCTTCGACCCTTCGGCGATGCTGATCGACTGCGCGCACATGTTCAGCCTGCCGGCCAGCGATAACGGTGACCTGGTGCTGGTGGACGTGGACCCGGGCCTGCCCGCCGAGGTGCTGGGCGATGGCCCACGGCTGCGACAGGTGCTGACCAACCTGCTTTCCAACGCGGTGAAATTCACCCGCCATGGCTGGATCCGGGTCAGCGCCTGCTGCCTGGAGCAGGATCAGCAACGCGCTACCCTGGAGTTTCGCATTCAGGACAGCGGCATCGGCATGACCCGCGAGGAGCAGCGGCGCCTGTTTCAGCATTTTTCCCAGGCGTCCGCCGCGGTGGCGCAACGCTTCGGTGGCACTGGCCTGGGGCTGTCGATCAGCCAGGAACTGGTGCGTCTGATGGGCGGCGAAATTCAATTGCGCAGCGCGCCGGGGCAGGGCGCGGATTTTCGTTTCAGCGTGTCGCTGCCGGTGCTGGCGGCGGCGGTACCGATGCCCGGGCGGGCCTGTGAACCGGCCCTGGTCTGGGACCGCATCGGCAATCTGCGCGACCTGCTGGAAGGCGACCCGCGCTTTGACGCGGTCACCGTGGTCACCGACGTGGACGCCTTACAGGAACGCCTGAGCCATGGCGTCGCCCATCTTCTGGTCAACGGCGTTGACGACGGCGTGATGCTCGACCAGGCCCTGGGCGGCGCCCGTCAGCGTGGGCTGAGCCCTCGGCCGGTGCTGCTGTGCGGCATGCGCGAGCGCGGTGAAATGATCATGCGCGACGACCTCACCCTGGTGCGCCGGGCGGTGCTCACCGTCAGTGAAGTGCAGCAATTGCTCAGCGACGGCGGCCCCGGCCAGGTGCCGCTGTTGGCGCAGCGTGACATCGGCGACCACCAGACCGGCCTGCGTGTATTGGTGGCGGAAGACAACCCGGTCAACCAGATGGTATCGCGGGGGTACCTGGAGCGGCTCGGGGTGGCGTCACCGGTGCTCAGCGACGATGGCCAGCAGGCGTTGGACGCCTTCGCCGAAGGCCAGGGCGCCTACCGTCTGGTGCTGATGGACCTGGACATGCCGGTCATGGACGGTTTCGCCAGCGCCCGCCGCATGCGTGAACTGGAACGGGAAAATAACTGGCCCCCGGCGGTGATTCTCGCCCTCAGCGCCCACGTCATGCCCGAATACGCCGGCCAGATCCGCGATGCCGGCATGGACGGCCAACTGATGAAACCGCTTACTCTCAGTGCCTTGCAAGCGGCATTGCATGAGTATTTGACGGGGTAGGGAAAGGTTAAAAGTTAAAAGTTAAAAATCCGCTCCTTGCAGAGTCTGCGAGGGTCGCTACGCTCCTTCGCGCGGGCGCGGCGATAGTATAAGCATCGGCACGGCGTTTGCGCGCGCTTTTAACTTTCAACTTTTAACTTTCAACTTCTCCATCTTCAAGCCCTCAACCGCCCCATGCGCAAACGGCGCCAGCCGATCAGGCCGGCGATTTTGAGCAGCGAGGCGAGGCCGCTGGCGTCGGCGTGGGGCGCTTTGCCGCGGGCGATGCGGGCCAATTGAAGGGTGTACCAGGAGACTTCCATCATGGCGGCGTTGTCCACCGCGCGGATGCCGGTGCGAATCGGCGCCACCGCGCTGTGCACCGGGCCGCCGGCCAGCAGACGGTTGCCGAAGTCCGGTTCCACCACCAGAGGCCTGGCCAGGCCCACCAGATCGGTGGCGCCGCTGGCCAGCGCGGCGTCCATGCCCTCGCGGCTGCGGAAGCCGCCGGTGACCATCAACGGCACGGATACCCGCTGGCGCACCTGCTCCGCGTAGGCCAGAAAATAGGCTTCCCGCAGGCGGGTGGATTCAGCCACGCCCTGGCCGGCCATGCGCGGCGCCTCGTAGGTGCCGCCGGAGATCTCGATCAGGTCCATGCCCCGTTCCGCCAGCGCTTGCACCACGCCCAGTGATTCTTCTTCGCTGAAGCCGCCTTTCTGGAAATCCGCCGAATTGAGCTTGATCGACACCGGAAAATCCCGGCCCACCCGGGCGCGGATTTCATCGAACACTTCCAACACAAAGCGCATGCGGTTTTGCGGATTACCACCGTACTGGTCTTCGCGCACGTTGTGGCGCGGCGACAAAAACTGGCTGATCAGATAGCCGTGAGCGCCGTGAATCTGCACGCCGCCAAACCCGGCCTCGCGGGCCACGGCGGCGGTTTCGCCAAAGCGGCGCACCAGATCGGTGATTTCGGCCTGGCTCAGCGCCCGGGGCAGATGAAAAAAGCGTTTCAGATTGGGATCGGAAAACGGCACCGCCGAGGGCGCAACGGTGGCGCGATTGAGCGCCGCCGGCGCCTGTTTGCCAGGGTGGTTGATCTGCATCCACAGCGCCGTGCCGTTCTCCGAGCCGGCCCGTGCCCAGGCTTTCAGGCGGGCCATGTCACGGCGATCCTCGACCACCACGTTGCACGGTTCGCCCAGGGCGCGGCTGTCGATCATCACATTGCCGGTAATCGACAACCCGGCACCGCCCTGGGCCCAGGCGCGATACAGATTCGCCAGGCGGCCGGTGACCCGGTTGTCCGGGGTGCCCAGGGTTTCGCTCATCGCCGACTTGCCAAGACGGTTCTTCAGCGTGGTGCCACAGGGCAGGGTCAGAGGTTGATCCAGAGTGGTGTCGGCCATGGTCAATTCCGAGTAGAAGGTCAAGCGCTCCATGATGCCCCATCGCCCCGTGAATGCAGTGGCCGGCAAGGACAATGGCCAGTCAGAACGGGCCAAGCGCGCTAAGCGCGCCGAAGGCGCGCCGCTTCAAGCTTCAAGCTTCAAGCCGCAAGCTACAAGCAGGGCTACGCAGTTTCTTTTTGCAGCTTGCCGCTTGAAGCTTGTCGCCCTCCGCTACGGAGCACGGTGCCGGTGTTTCCTACAGCCTGTCCCACCTGCCCCCCGTGGCGGGCTTTGCTACAATGCGCGTCCCTGAGCTCATCGAGACGCCGTTATGTCCGCAAAAGACGACCTTTATGCCCGCGAGCAGGATCGGGTGGCCCGGTTCTCTTTCGATGAACGGGTGGTGGGCGTGTTTCCGGACATGATCAAGCGGTCGGTGCCGGGCTACACGACCACCATCGATATGATTGGCGTATTGGCGGCCCGTTACGCCCGACCGGGCACGCACCTGTATGACCTGGGTTGTTCCTTGGGCGCCGCCACGGTGGCGATGGCGGCACTGACGCCAGCGGACAGCGGCACCCTGGTGGGCGTGGACAATTCCCCGGCGATGATCGAACGCTGCGGTGAGTTACTGCGTGAGCAAGGGCTGGCGGATCGCGTAGCGCTGCGCCTGGGCGACGTGGCGGCGATGGATTTCGCGGCGACCTCGGTGGCGGTGCTGAACTTCACCCTGCAGGTTATTCCCCTGGCGCAGCGCGACGCTCTGATCAAACGGCTGGCGCAGGCCACGGTGGAGGGCGGCATTCTGGTGCTCTCGGAAAAGATCCGCTTTGAAGATCCGGATCAGGACGCCCTGCAAAGGGACTGGCACCACGCCTTTAAACGCAACAATGGCTACTCCGATCTGGAGATCAGCCAGAAGCGTAACGCCATTGAGGATGTGTTGATCCCCGAGACACTGGCGGAGCATGAGCGGCGCCTGCGCGACGCCGGCTATCGCGATGTTCAGCTGTGGTTCCGGTGTTTCAATTTTGTCTCGCTGGTGGCGGTGCGCTGATGCTGCAACGGTATTTGCGCGATCTGGACCAGGCCCTGGCGCCAGTGCTGGCGGAGGCCGCCAAGCCGGTATCGAGACTCAGCCGGGAGCGACTGATCGATAAGCCCCACGGCGATCTGCCCCGCTGGCAGGCCGCGGTGCAGGCGTTGCCCGCCGGCCCGGCGCCCTGCGCGTTGGATCGGGACACCCTGGTGGTGGGCGAGGGCGCCGGTGGGGTGGATCAGGGTGCGCTGCGCGCCGCCCTTGAGGGCTTGATTCCCTGGCGCAAGGGGCCGTTCGAGTTCTTCGGCCAGCACATCGATACCGAATGGCACTCGGATTGGAAATGGCACCGGGTGGCGCCGCACTTGGCCGACCTGCGCGGCCGGCGCGTGCTCGATGTGGGCTGCGGCAGTGGCTACCACGGCTGGCGAATGGCCGGCGCGGGCGCCGCCTTTGTGCTTGGCATTGATCCCACGCTGTTGTTTCTGATGCAGTTTCTGGCGGTAAAACGCTACACCCCGCACACGCCGTTCTGGTTCGCGCCGGTCCGCATGGAGGAGCTGCCCGCCGGCACCGCAGCGTTTGATACGGTGTTTTCCATGGGCGTGTTGTACCACCGCCGCTCGCCGCTGGATCACCTGTTGGAACTGCGCGACGCGCTGCGCCCCGGTGGCGAGCTGGTGCTGGAGACGCTGGTGGTGGAAGGCGACGCCCACACCGTGCTGATGCCCGGCGAGCGTTACGCGGCAATGCGCAACGTCTTTTTTCTGCCCAGCACCGCGCACCTGGCGATCTGGCTGAGTCGTTGTGGTTTCGACAACGTGCGCTGCGTGGATGAATCGGTGACCGGCACCGACGAGCAACGCGCCACCGACTGGATGCGCTTCCAATCCCTGCCGGATTTCCTTGATCCGAACGATCTCACCCGCACCCGCGAAGGCTACCCGGCCCCACGCCGGGCGGTGATGATCGCCAACAAAGCGGAAAAATAAGCGGCCTTTCAGGGTTGCCACCTGTCAGGCAACGAAGCCTCTGTGGGAGCGGTCCCCGACCGCGAACCGGCGCAGCCGGACGGCGCGGCGCCGCCCACCCGACTTATAAGGCGCTAGGGCCTCAGCGATGCCTCCAGAAGATGATCCACCAGGGTCAGGCGGGTGGACTCGTCGAGGCGCTGCAAGGCGGGGGACAGCGCGCGGATCAGAATGGCGCCGTCGTCGCCCAGTTCGTTGATCAGCGCTTGAAGGCGCTGGCTGCCGGTACCGGCTGGTGGTCGGCGACGATCACCGCCGGCGCTGGTTTGCGGGTCGCTGTCGCCATCGCTGCCCTGCCGCAACGCGCGGCGTGAGAGCACCGGCTCGCTGGTTTCGTCGTCGCTGGTGGCCAGCAGGCAGAGCGTTTCCATCAATAATTCCCGCACCTGACCCTCATATTCGCCGCCCTGGTGGTCGGCGACGTGCACCGCCATGGCGGTTTGCAACGTCAGCGCGCGGCTGTCCAGGGAAAAGCGGGTCGTGGCGAACCAATCGGTCAACCGTCGCGCCAGGGCGGCCGCTCCGTCGGCGCGCGTGCCGGGCAGGCACAGCAGCAGGTAGCCTCTCTGCCAGCTCACCACCGCGTCTTCCATGCGGGTGTGCTGGTGCAGAGCCTGGGCCAGCTGTTGCTGCAGTTTGCGCAACCGTTCGCTGCCCAGTTCCCGGCCCAGGGCGGAGAGGTTCTTGATCTGAACGGCGAGCAACGCAAGAGAAAGATCGTGACGCCGGCACAATGACAGCAGCCGGGCAACGGGGGTGAGACTATGGCTCTGGGTGCGGGGCGAGTCAGTCCCGGAAGTCATTCAGTTATCCCGTTCGAGAGTTATGATTTCGCTCCTTGCGTTAATACGGGCCGTCCGGGGCACACTCAGGAACCCCTGAATCACTCCCTGATGGTTCCGCGTGCTGCCGCGCTTTCTCGACGTAGCCCGCTATGCCTTCAAAGACGCGCCTTGATCAGGCATCGTCCGAAAAGCCAGAAACCATCAGGGATGGTGTTCAGCGGTTTCTAAACAGGATAGTAATCCTTTTGCTGAGCAATACGTCGACTTGCTACCAATGCTTACACGAATGCAGGCGTTTGTTACGTAAAGCGTTTTGCCCTGTTTTCGCGGCCGCTGACCACAACCGTGGACCCGTTTTTTTCAGGACATACCGATGATGGAAATACTGATCACCGCCGTGCTCAGCGCTCTGCTCACCTTGTTGGTGGTGGCGGCCTGGGCGCATTTTTATTTTCAGCCGCGTTTGAAGCGGGCACTTCAGCAAGAACTGGACGAGCAGAGCCAGCGCGCCGCCCGGGTGATCGCCGACAGCGTCGAGGAAGCGGTCAAGCGCGGGTTGGTGGACGGCGTGCGGGCGTTGCCAACCCGCGAGATGCTGGAGCAGACCAGCCGCAGCCTGGCGCGCAGCAGCGGCGAAATCGTGGGTGACCGGCTGGGGCGTTTTTTCGGTAAGAAAGACCGCTAAGTCGCGCTTGGGCCCGATCTGGAGGAAGACGGCAGCAGCCCGTTCAGAAACAAATCCAGGTACAGATCGGCGATTTCTTCCGGGGAGTGGTCTTCGTGGTCGCTGTGCCAGCGAAGAATCCAGTTGATGGCACCGATAAAGAAATTGGAAGCAATGCGGATGTCCACTTGGCGCAGGGCCCCTTCCTTAACGGCTTCTTCGAGCAGATTACGGCTGTAGTGGTCGAACAGGCGGCGCGCTGAGATGAATTCCTGTTGCTGGTCCTCGGGCAAAGCTTGAAGGTCGCTGGCGGTGGTGTAAGCACCGTGTTCGCTCATCAGATTGATCATGAACTGGCGATAGAGGGTGCGAAAACGCTCGAGCGCGCTGCCGCCTTGTTCTTCGGCGAGATAGCGGGCACGGCGTCCGCAGTCGTACGTCAGCTTAAGGCATTCATAGAGCAACTCATCCTTACTGCGAACGTAGTAATAGAGAGCCGCCTTGGTGACGCCCAGCTCTTTGGCGATTTCTTCCAACGAGGTATTGTGGAAACCCTTGCGGTTGAAAATCCGGGCTGCTGTTCGCAGCATCGCGCGTTGCTTGTATTCGCGCTGCTCCTGCTTGGTGGGTACGGCCCCTTTCCAATCCGCCATGAGTCCATCTCCCGAGCGTCGCGGTGGTTAGATTCGACTTCAAGTTTACCCTGTTTACCCTGAGGTTTCACCGCCACGACGACGGGATCTTGAGTGGTTATTCGCCTTTGAATCGCGGCGCTCGCTTTTCCACGAAAGCGCGCATTCCTTCCTGACGATCCTCGCTGTCGATGATCATGGCGGCGGCGAAACGCTCGAATTGCATGCCCGAATCCAGACCCACCTGGGTGCCGGTATTAACGGCTCTTTTGATGAACCGTACCGCCAGCGGTGGCTGAGCCGCGATGTGGCGCGCCATGTTCATGGCCGACGTCATCAGTTCCGCCGGCTCCACCACGCGATTCACCAGACCAATCGTCAGCGCTTCCTGGGCAGTGATCAGCTCGCCGGTGAACATCAACTCCTTGGCTTTTCCTTCGCCGATCAAGCGCGGCAATCTTTGCGTGCCTCCGGCCGCGGGCAGCACGCCAAGTTTCACCTCCGGCAGGCCAAGGCGGGCGTTGGAGGCGGCCAGGCGGATGTCGCACACCAGGGCTATCTCAAGCCCACCGCCGGCGGCCACGCCGTTCAACGCGGCGATCACCGGGTGTTCGAACTCCTCAATGCGTCGGAACAGATCGTGGGTGGCCTGTTGGCGGATGTAGAAGCGGGTGCCCTTGGTCACACCCCCGGCCCGCTCCTTGATGTCCGCGCCGGCGCAAAATGCCCGGTCACCGCTGCCGGTGATCACCACGCATCGAACGCTGGAGTCATTACGGGCAAGGTCGAAGAAGGCACTTTCCAGATCATCCTTCATCGAGCCGCCGATGGCGTTCATCCGGTCGGGACGGTTAAGCCGGATCAAAGCAACGCCGTCTTCGACCGAATAGACCAGGGTTTCAAATTCCTTTTTCATCACATTACCTCAAGGTGTCTTTGATCAGCACGTGGGCAACGGCGACGGAGCCGAGCCCGATCATGTGGGCCAGGCCGATACGCGCATCGGGTTGTTGCCGCCCGCTCGCCTCGCCGCGTAACTGGCGCACGATCTCCGCCACCTGACCGATGCCGGTGGGGCCCAGAGGATGGCCCATGCCCAGTAAGCCTCCGGAAGCATTGATCGCGCAGCGGCCGCCGATGGCGGAGTCGCCATCGAGGAGCAGGCGAAGACCTTCGCCGGCCGGCGCCAGGCCGAGAGCTTCGCCGTAGACGATTTCCTCGACCGGAAAGGCATCGTGCAATTCGACCAGGTCAAGCTGGTCCGGGCCGATCCCGGCTTGTTGGTAGGCCTGCTCGGCGGAGGCACGAACCATGCGCGCCAGTGCCGGATCGTTTTCGCCGCCGTGGGTTTCGCTGCAGGAGGTGGAGCTGGCCACGCGCACCGCGCGTTTACGGTCCAGGCCCAGGCGCCGCATCGCGCCTTCGCTGACCACGATGGCTGCCGCGGCGCCCTCGCCACGGGGGCAGCATTGCAACGCGGTGAGGGCGCCGGCGATCGGCGGCGCCCCAAGAATGTCGTCCAGGGTTCGGCGTTTCTGGAACTGTGCGTACGGATTACGCGCCGCATTGTTGTGGTTTTTGAGTGCCACTCTGGCCAGGTCGTCGCTGGACACGCCGTAATGGTCACAGTACCACTGTGTCATCAGAGCAAACTTCACTGGCGGCAGGTTGCTCAGTTCGCAGAGGCTGTCGAGCCCGGTCTTATTGGCGGCCCGCTGGCCGTCGCCGAATTTGTCGACGCCGATCGCCAGGGCCACGTCGGACTCACCACTGGCGACATCCAGGCAAGCAAGACGAAACGCGGACGATCCGGACGCGGACGCGTTTTCCACCTGAGTCACCGACAATCCGGTTGAGCCCAGATAGCGCAGCATCACCCGGCCCGCGGCCATACCGATGCCGGTGCTGCCGAGATACGCTGCTTGCACCGCCGGCCAGGCCAGGCCGGAGTCGGTCAATGCCTCGCGCACCGCGGTCAGGCCGAGCGTTGGATACGGGGTGGACGATGGAAACTGGTAGCGATGCATGCCAATGCCGATCACATAGACCGGGCGTTGGCCATGGGGTCTCGATTCGCTCACGGGTGCGTCTCCTGAACGATGAAATGGCACGCCAGGAGTGTGGTGTCGCCATGCTTTTCCTGGACGGGGACGGCTTGCATGCGCATGCCGGTGCGCAGCGGTGTTTCGATGGCATCGACGATGGCGTCAACCATCAGGCCGCCGGTCAGTTCAATTTCAGCCACCACCGCGGGCGCGCCCTGGTTGGGACGCAGCGCCTTATGGACGGTAACGAAATTGCGCAGTACGCCGTCGCCGGCCAACCAGCGGCGCTGCAGCAGGTCACCGGAGGCGCCACAGTTCAGGCAGCCATACAGATCGGCGGGGAAGTTCAACTGATCACAGGTCGGACAGACGGCGACCGCGAAACGCAGCGTGCGCTGATCCTCGGACAAGCCGTATAAGGTGGGGTTTTTCAGTTGCACAAGGGGTCCTCGTTGGCGGTAGGAAAGAATCGCGCGCGTTACAGCATGGCAAAGCCGCCACTGACGCCGACGCTTTGACCGGTGATAAAGGCGCCACGAGGCGAGGCCAGAAGCATCACCATGCCGGAAACATCCTGGGGCGTGGCGAGTCGCTGCAAGCCCCGCGAGATCGGATAAGCCTTGAGCATTTTGGCGAGCCGTTCATCGTTCGCCGGGGTCGCGCCGGGAGACAGGGCGCCGGCTTTGATGCCTTCATGGCTGACGGCCCCCAGGGCCACCACGTTCACGTTGATGCAGTCGCGGGCCAGCTCCCGTGCGATCGATTTGGAAAAGCCCAGAATCGCGGCTTTGGCGCCGCCGTAGACGGCCAGCCTGGCTTCGCCGAGGCGCCCCGCCTCGGACATGATGCTGATGATTTTTCCGCTTTTTTTGGCGCGCATCCCGGGGATCACACGGTGGCAACAATTGAGCATGCCGTAGACGTTGAGGTCGATAATCTTGCGCCAGTCATCCGGGCTGGTGTCCTGAAACAGGGGAGGGATACCGCCTTTCTCACGGCGCTCGGCGATCACGCCGGCGTTGTTGACGAGGATATCCACCGGCCCAAAATGCGCCTCGATCCGCTCGATCATGGCATTGACCGCATCGGTGTCGGTGATGTCGGCGGCCACGGCCAGTGCCTCGCCGCCGGCGTCGTTGATCTGTTCGGCGACTGCCTGGCAGCGTTCGGCGAACAGATCGTTGACCACCACGCGCGCGCCTTCGGCGGCGAAATCCAGGCACAATCCGCGCCCCACGCCCTGGCCGCCACCGGTGACCAGGACCACTTGATGCTTAAGCTGAAGTTCCATGAACGACTCCTTTAGGTAAGGCATGTACGACCGCCCGCGTGGCGGTACGCACGAATGACACCGGGCTACCGGCTGACGAGCGTGGGTAGCCACAGGCTGATTGCCGGAAATAACGCCAGCACGATAAACAGAACGACGTCGATGGCGACGAACCACAACAGGCCGCGAAAGATGGTGACCATGGGGATACGATCACCGACCACGCTTTTGACCACGAAGGCATTGAGACCAACCGGTGGCGTCACCAGACCGATTTCGATCAGCTTGACCACCAGGATGCCCATCCAGATCAGATCCATGTTGAACGAAGAAAACAGCGGTAAGAGCACTGGAAGCGTGATCAGGATGATGCCCAGCGGGTCCAGAAACATGCCCAGCACGATGTACAGCACCGCCATTAGAACGATGATGCCGGTAACGCTCAGATCCATGTCGATGGCCAGCGAGGCGAGCATGGCGGGCAGGCCGGACATCGCCATAAAGCGGGTGAGCAGGACCGCCCCCACGGCGATCAGCAGCACGGTGCCAACACTCTGCAGGGTATCGGCCAGCGCGCCGCGTATTTCCGTCCAACCCAGGCGCCGTTGCAGCAACGCGATGACGACGGCGGCGAACGCACCGAACGCGCCGGCCTCGGTGGCGCTGGTCGCACCGCTGTAGATGCCGCCGATCACCACCAGAGCCAGCACCGGCATCGGCCAGATCTGGCGAAGCGCGGCGAGTTTAAGATCCCAGCCGGGGCGCTCATCAATGGGCGGCGCCAAAGCCGGATTCAAATAGCAGCGCAGCACAATGCAGCCCACGTAGGCGAAGGCGGTAAGCAACCCGGGCAAAATACCGGCCACGAACAGCAAGCCAATCGGGGTGTGCGTATACCAGCCATAGATGATCAGAATGATGCTGGGCGGAATCAGCGAACCGATGGTGCCGGCGGCGGCCACGACGGCGGCGGAGAGCCCGGGCTGATAGCCGTACTTGAGCATCTCGGGCACGGCGATGCGTCCCATCGCCGCGGCCATGGCGACGCTGGAGCCCGACGCCGCGGCGAAACCCGCGCTGGCGACGCTGGTCGAGACGGCAAGCCCGCCTGGCAGGCGGCCCAGCCAGAGCCGTGCGGCATTGAACAGCCCGGCGGTCATGCCGGAGTGGTGGGCGATGGCGCCCATCAACACGAACATTGGAATCGCTGACAAACTCCAATTGGCGGCGAACTCGTAGGGCACGGTCCCCAACTGGCTGAGAGCGACATGAATGTCGCGCAGCATGGCGATACCGATCAGAGAAACCGCCGCCAGCGCATAGGCGATGGGCACCCTTACCGCGAGCAGCACAAGCAGCAGGGCTATGCCGGCAAGGCCAATGATTTCCGGTGACATGGAGAGCTCCTGTTATTTTATCGTCGTGTTAAAGCAGGCCATGGGGGGAAATGGACTGTTCATCGCTGGCAGGGGAAATAAGCCGCCGGCCGTCGGTCAGCAGTTGAAGCATCAATACAGCGGTGGTGACCCCGGCGGCGACCACGATCATCCAGCGTGATGGCCAAACCGGGATTTCGAAAAAGGTGGCCTGTACGGCTTCGCCAATGGCGGTCTTTTCCAGGGCCACCAGGCCGGTTTGCCAGGCCATCAGCCCCAGAAACAGTGTGCCAAGTGCGCCGGCGAACAGATCGAGCCCAAGCCGTGCTCGCGCGCCCAGATTCTGAGTGAACAGCTCGATCACCATGTGATTGCGCTGTAGCTGGACGTAACTCAAGGGCAGATAGGCGCAGGCGACCATGTAATAGCTGGCGACGATTTCCAGGGTGCCGGTGAGGGGGTGATTGAACAGCAGACGCCCAGCGATATCGGCGGTGACGTGCAGCATCATTGCAACAACCGCGATGCTGGCGAGAACAAACAGCAGACGTGATGCCCAGCTCGCCAGGCGATAGAGAGCAGCCATGAGGACTCCTTGACCGGGCCGCCTGGCCCGGCGCGTTGGTTAGCGGCGGTAGTGGTCGTAAATTTCCCTTGCCAGCAGCTCTTCAAACTTGTGCGGGTCATGGTCTATTTGCTCCACCAGCGCTTTCCATTTGCTGACCAGTGGCTGAAATTTCTCGAGGATGGGGCGAATGTCGTCGATGCCACGAGCGCGCGCGTCTTTGTCGATTGAATCGATCAGATTGGCACGATAACGCTCAGTGACGGCCTCGACGCCGGGCGGCGCGGCCATATAAGTCACGCCGCTTTCCTTGGCGATCGCCCGGGCTTCATCCGCTTCCTGCTGATAGGCGCGCACGCCGCTTGTCACCAGGTGGGGCAGTTGATCCAGAATCAACCCGCGCTCGTCATCGGTCAGCGACGTCCAGGTCCTCTTGTTCATGTTGAACAGGCTGCCGCTGATGTACATGCCGAATGAATAATCAATAACGTAGTGGGTGACCTCGTAGAGGCTGTAATTGGTCAGGTGACCTTCCGGGCCGAAGGTGCAATCGGCCTGGCCGCGTTGCAGCGCTTCAAAGGTGTCGGTAGGCGGCACGTTCACGGGGACGGCTCCCAGCATGGAGGCAATCTCTCCATAGGAACCCGGTGACCGGAACCGCTTACCTTTCAGTTCTTCCACGTTGTTATAGCGGTCACGGCAGATCAGCAGAAAGGGCGTGGTGGTGACATAGGCCAGCGGCACGATGTCCTGGTCGGTCAATTGTTGGGTGCATTGGGGACATTCCAGAAGCAGCAGTTCGTTGGCCACCCCGGCCATCACCATCGGATCTTTGCCGAAGGTGCCCATGCGGCTCACCATCACGTTGTACGACTGCTCGGCGAGGGTCAGAGAATCGATCATGTAGCCTGAATCCACGATCCCGCTGCGGATCGAGCCCATCACCGCGGGCAACTTCGCGGTTGTGCCACCGGGGTAGAAGCGCCAGCTCAGGTCGCCGTCGCTCTTTTCTTCCAACCGTTTCAGGAAAGGTTGGATGGCGTTCTTATTCAGCACATGCGTGGACGGTAGCGGGCTGCCGTAGGAAAGAGTGGTGGCGAAGGTGTGAGCAGGCAGGCTGGCAAGGGTACAGGCGGTCAACAGGGCCAGCAGAGCGGGTAGGCGTGTCATAAGTCCTCCTCGTTAATGTCGTTCTAATCGGGGATCTGATGGTCAATCGAGAGCTTTGAACTTTTCAGTATGTGTTTTGACTCTAAAGTTAAATAATATTCCTGACAACTGCTTTTTTGGGCAAGGAGTTGTTCGGTCTGAAGGATGGCAATGATGAGAACAACAGGTTTACGTACAGAAAAATGTATATAAGTTACTGAAAAATATGAAATTAATATTTTTTCTGGCAAGAAATTTCCGGAGAGAGGTGACAAGGCTGGAATTTGACTTTAGAGTTGAAAAATAATTTCGATCTGGCTCTAAGCGCTGCGAAGCGCCCGGTCATACCAATAAAAGGAGGGTGGATGAACAAGGTGACTCAGTGCACGGTTCAAAGCGGCGGCCAGAGGGCCACGAGGGAGGTGATCCTGGATAACGCGGCCCGCGCGGCATCGGCACTGGACGCCTTGGGCGTGGGGTGGGGCGATACGGTGGCGGTGATGATGCGCAATGACCTGGTTTTTCTGGAGGCCATTTTCGCCTGCGACCAACTCGGCGCATGCAGCGTGGCGGTGAACTGGCATTTCCAGAAGGAAGAGATCGCCTACATTCTCAGCGACAGTGCCGCCAAGGTCATGGTGATTCATGCCGACCTGCTGCCACCGGTGCGCGAGGCGATCCCTGAATCGATCAGAATCATCGTTGTTCCGCCGCACCAGACCTTGCTTGAAGCCTATGGTCTCCCGCTGGAGCAGGGGCTCCCAGTGGAAGGGCAGCGTACCTGGCAAAGCATGGTCGGCGACCATGAGCCATGGCCCAGGCCGGTGAGCGCGTCGCCGGGCAGCGTGATCTATACCTCCGGCACCACCGGGCGGCCCAAGGGCGTGAAACGTGAACCGTTGGACGCGGCCACCGCCGAGCGATCACGCCGATCACGGGCGCATATTCAGGGTTCCAGCGAAGGAATGCGTGCGTTGATGGCCAGCCCGTTGTACCACGCGGGGCCCAACGCCACGGCGAGAACGGCGGTAGCGCTGGCCTCGTACCTGAACATCATGCCGCGTTTCGATGGCGAGGAGATGCTGCGGATCATCGAACGTGAGCGCATCACCAATCTCAGCGTGGTGCCCACCATGCTGGTCCGATTGCTGGCGCTGCCGGACGCAGTAAAGCAGCGCTATGACCTGTCTTCCCTTGAGCAGGTGGTTCACGGCGCAGGGCCGTGCCCGCCGGAAACCAAGCGCCGCATCATTGACTGGTTCGGCCCGATTGTCACGGAAACCTATGGCTCCACCGAAGTCGGTTTGGTCACTCGTTGCACCTCCGAGGAATGGCTGCAGAGACCGGGCACCGTCGGGCGCCCGGTGGCCGGCGTTTCGGTGCGGGTGATGGGCGACGATGGCGACTGGCTGCCGCCCGGACAACAGGGCGAGCTGTTTATTCACAATGGCAATGCGGGTGGTTTTTCCTATCTGAATGCCCCCGACGCGACGCAAGCGGTGACCCGTGAAGGCCACATCACCAACGGCGATGTGGGGTATCTCGACGACCAGGGTTACCTCTATATCACCGACCGCAAGCGCGACATGATCATTTCAGGTGGCGTTAATATTTATCCGGCCGAGATCGAAGCGGTATTACAGCAGTGCCCCGGCGTGCACGATTGCGCGGTGTTTGGTATCGCCGACCCCCAATACGGTGAAGCGGTAGCGGCGGCGGTGGTCGCGATGCCGGATTGGCGATTGGATACGGACGCCATCAGAGCCTATTTGTCCACGCGCATTGCTCGCTACAAGGTGCCCAGGCACATCCGCTTTCATGCCGACCTGCCTCGCGAGGCGATGGGGAAGGTGTTCAAAAACAAACTTCGCGAAGCGTACCGGGCAAGCCCCGATTCCAATGCCTGATTGCCGGTTGCGTTGAGCCGCGGCGCCGTGTGCGTGCGCGGTAAGGCGTTGCCGTGCCCGAGCGGCTTCGTAAGGCCGGCATGAGAGGCCGGCATGGGTTCTATTCCATGGCCGTGATGGCCAGCAAAAAAATGAAAAAAGAGGAGAGCGACAATGATAAAAATAGCAAAGCGCTCACTGGCCTGTCTGCTGACGTTATCGTCTCTCGCGCCGCTATGCGCATCGGCGGCGGCGATCCAGGTGCTTGAGCAGGTGATTCATCCGGAGCAGGCGATTAACAAAAAAGTCGAACTGTATGGCACCGTGAGGCTGTCCACGGAGTATTCCGACTCCGATGTTTCCGACCGCGAAGCAGACGCCGATCCGCTGCTTTCGGATGGCGATGTCAGCGTCTCCAGCAACACCAGCACCCTCGGCTTTCGTGGCGAAGTTGGTTACCGCGACGGCTACACCTTTCTATGGCAGTACGAACAGCAGGTGGATGTGGACGATACCGACGCGGGGGATGTATTGACGACCCGGGACAGTTTTCTTGGTTTGCGCTCTCCGGTCGGCACTTTTTTGGTCGGGCGGGTCAACACGCCGTTCAAGAACATGGGAGTTTCTTACCTGGGCTATTTCAATACCACCGTGGCGGATTCTCACGCCATCCTTGGCGCGCCCGCGACCGGTTCCGGCGGCCGCCTGGATCTGATGGGGTCAAACAGTCTTAACTGGAAGTTCAGGTTGGGCACCGTGTCGGTGGCATTGCAGTACGCCGCCGATCAGGCCGGTTCAGTGAAGAGCGTGGATGACAATGATCGCGCCAGTTACAGCGCCTGGGTGGACTGGAAACCGGACCGGCTGCAGTTGAGTTCGGCCTATATTCATTATTCCGATGCCTTTGGTACCGGTGCGCTCGATGCCTACCGCCTGTTCGGTAAGTACGACTTCGGCGCTTTTGGCCTGGGGGCGATTTATGAAGACATCGACCCCGATGGCTACCAGGCTTTGAACCGTGAAGCCTATGGATTGCAAGCCACCTACGATGTTGTCCCCCGATGGACAGTCGCCGGGCAATGGAATCATGCGCAACAGACCGCGGTTGGCGATGATGACTCCGACCAGTACAGCCTCGGCGTATTCCACGCACTCAGCGATCAGGTATTGCTGCACGCCATGTACACCATCACGCGCAACGGCGATAACGCTGCCTATAAAGGCGTCGACTATTCCCATGGTGACAAACTGGCGACGCTTGCCGGTCGGGACCCCTGGTCGGTATCGCTGGGCGCGCAATTGAAGTTCTGAACGGCCGGCTAAACAACTATCCGAGAGCGTTCAAATAACAAGCAGTGGTGACCGGCCGACGCTAGCGCGGCCGGTACAGCAAGCGGGCCAGAATCAGCAGCAGGCCGAGGCCGATCATGGCCAGCGACAGGGTGTCACTGGCGAGGGAATGCCAGGTGTGCTGCCATTGCCCCAGCGCGCGCAACAACGCCAGCATCACCAGCAGCACCCCGCCCAGGGTAAATCCCAGGTCGAGGCGGCGGGCCCGGCGCAGTTCCTGGCGCAGGCCGCGCAGCTCTTCAAGGATGTCCTCTTGAAGCAGTTGCTGGCGGGCCACCTCGGCGGCGATGGCGCCGACCCGGTCGGGCAGGTCGGCGAGCCGTTCCAGCCAGGCCGGGTCTTCGCGGCGCAGCAGGGTCATCAGTTCGCGTAGCCGCACGTGATCATCGAGCCAGTTGCGCACCAGCGGCCAGAGGCTGAATTCGCTGACCATCCGTTGCAGCCGCTGCAGGGTGTCGGCGGGGCCGGTGATGCGCAGTTGCTGGTCGTCGTCGGCGCTGTTGGGCACCAACAGCCAGTGCAGCATGGCGCCGAGCGAACCGCGCACGCGCACATCCACCGGGCCCTCGTAGTCGCCGAGCAGCTCCAGGCCGTCTTCATAGATCAGCACATAGAGCGCCCACAGCGGGCTTTCGCCGCGCAGGCGGACCACCGTGCCGTGCAACGCGGCCAGCTGTTCGCGGCCGCGCGGGTGGCCGGTGAGCACCTGGTTGAGCAGGGTCTCCAGGGCGCCGTGCATGAGCAGTCCGGAAAGGGCCGAGGGGGGCGTCATGGGCGGGGCGCGGGCAGGGTCATAATCGGAAAAGGTCCTTGTTGATCAACGCCTTGGGCATACCGGTAAGTATGGTGGAAATGGGACCGCGTTGCCAAAAAATACATTATTGTGGTTATGCCGGGCGCTATACTAGCCACCTTCATAATTACATAACATTGGCTCATTTGACTCGGGACGGCGTTTGCGGGAACTGTTCGCGGTGGCGCTGAGGTATTAGAGTGCGCTTCTCCAGGGCCTGTGGCTTCGATGCGATCATCGCAAGGGCCGGCGCGGTTGATCACCAACGCCGGCGTGACAGCCCCGGCCATGGTGACACGGGCATTTGTCGCGTTCCTGATTCGCTCGCCGCCTGTCGCCGCGACCACCAAGGTAACCAAGGGCAGGAACACGCCCCAACCGGCCCCAAGGGGAGTCATTGTCCACATGCTGGATTCGCTTCTGTCTTATCCGGATTTCTGGAAGATCGTCAGTATCCCGTTTATCGCCGGCATGGTCGGTTGGGTGACCAACTGGGCGGCGGTGCAGATGACCTTCTATCCCCTCGAGTTCGTTGGCATACGGCCAGTGTTCGGCTGGCAGGGCATCATTCCCTCGAAAGTGGAAAAGATGGCCGCCATCGTGGTGGACAAAACGCTGCAGAAGCTGGGCAGCCTGGATGAGTTCTTTCGCGAGATGGAGCCGGAGAAGATCGCCGCGCACCTGACCAAAAGCATTCAGGCGCGCATCGAAGAGTACGTCGATGAGGTCATGACCGAGCGCAACGCGGTGCTCTGGGAGAACCTGCCCCTGGCGGTAAGACGGCGGGTCTACGCCCGCGCCCGGCGGGCGATTCCCGCGGTGATGGACAGTCTGGTGGACGACATCAGCCGCAACCTGGAGAACCTGGTGGACATGAAGCACATGATCGTCGAGCGCATGCGCGGTGATAAGGCGCTGATGGTGCAGATGTTCAAGGACGTGGGCGAGCCGGAGTTCCGGTTTGTCACCAACTCGGGCTTCTACTTCGGCTTTCTGTTCGGGTTGATCCAGATTCCGGTGTTTATTCTGGTGCCCGGCAACTGGGTGTTGCCGCTGTTCGGGTTTATCGTCGGCATCGCCACCAACTGGCTGGCGCTGAATGTGATTTTCCGGCCGTTGAATCCGGTGCGGGTGGGGCCGTTCCGGATTCAGGGATTGTTTCTGCGCCGCCAGAAAGACGTGGCGGAGTCATTCGCCCGGCTCACCACCGAAGAGCTGGTGACACTGCGCAATATCATGTATCAGGTGGTCAACGGTCCGCGTGGTGATCGCACCAAGGCGCTGATCAAGCGGCAACTTAAGCCGTTGCTCAACGGCGGCTTTATCCGCACCGCCGCCCAGCTTACCGTGGGCCCGGGCGGGTATGCCGACTTGAAGAAGGCGGTGGAAGACAAAGCCGTTGATCTGGCGGTGGAACCGTTCGACGACGACCGTTTCAACCGCGAGCGCAGCTCAATCATCGAGCGATTGATGCGCGAGCGCATGCAGGCGCTCAGTTCCGAGGATTTTCAGGATCTGCTGCGCCCCGCCTTCCAAGAGGACGAATGGATCCTGATCCTGGTGGGCGGCTTTCTCGGTGCCATGGCCGGCACCGCCCAACTGATCTTTATGTTCGGGCTCAGCTGATGGTCCTTTCCCCGTTCCACCTTATTCTGCTGATGGTCGGTTGCGCGTTGTTGTCGTCGCTGGTCACCGTGGTGGTGATCGCGCTGGCGGTGAAATTCCGCTATGGCCCGCGGCTTGAGCGGCACATCGACCGCCGCCTCGACGAAGGCGCCGACCAGCTCACCCAGCGTTTCGTGGCGATGCTCACCGGTAAGTCCCGCGATGTGATTCGCGAACGTGCCCGGGATCTGGCGCGTCTGGTGGGTGGCCGGCGCCGCGAGGACGACGACCCGCGCTGAAGGGCGCTGGACGCCAGACGCCAGACGCCGGACGCCGGACGCCGGACGCCGGACGCCGGACGCCGGACGCTAAACCCGGTGCTGAGATGGCTGGCGTGTTTTCTGCTGCGCCTGGCAGCAAACACACCGCACCTTCCAGAGTCAGGGTTAAGCGTCTGGCGTCCGGCGTCCGGCGTCCGGCGTCCAGCGTCCAGCGTCCTCGCCCGTCTCACGGGCGTTGTTCGACAATTCCCCATGAACCGTGCGCCATCCTGGCCTATACTGCCCGGCGCTGATCACCATCGTTTGTGTTGTCCCGCTGCCATCATCTGGACAATGTCGCCGGGAGAGTAAGGACCATGTCGGACGAGCATCCAAAAGACGAACGCGGCCACCCGTTGAAGGCGCTCACCGGCGCTTCCCGGGATTTCCGCAAGTACACCCACCAGATCTGGCTCGCCGGCCTGGGCGCCTTCGCCCGGGCGGAGGAAGAGGGCAGTGGTTTCTTCGACGCCCTGGTGGACGTGGGCCGCGAGGTGGAACGGCGCGCCAAGGAGAAGACCCCCCGCGTCGAGGACATCAAAGAGCGGGTGCGCCACCACACCGGCGAAACCATGGAGCGCATGGAAAAGGCCTTTGACGACCGCCTTACCAAGGCGCTGTCACGGCTGGGCATTCCCAATAAGCGGGAGGTGGAATCCCTGCGTTTGCGTGTCCAGGAACTCACCGACGCTCTGGACCACATGGAACGGGACGAAGAATCCGACCCGCCGGCCGCCGGCCCCGACGACGGCGAGCCGCGCGCCTGACCCCCCAGCCCCCAGCGCGCTCCGCCGTGAAGCACGCCCGCCGCCGGCGCCGGGCCGGCCTCTTGCCCTGGCGGCGCCGCCCTCTTTGCCCCCGAATGGCCACGGCCAGGCACCCCGTTTCGAGGCACGCCGGCGCC
>NZ_NMQZ01000050.1 GCF_002864685.1 Alloalcanivorax mobilis | reverse complement strand
GCGGAGGGAGTGCGGTTTGGTCATTCCAAATAAGCGACCGACAACGACGCTGGAGGCCAAAAGGGCGCCAGCCCTTCGGGTTGTGGCTAAAAACCCACCCCTCCACGTTACTCGTCGTTCATTTGGCGCCACCAAACTTCTCTCCTCGTGCCTTGATGGGTGGGTTTTTAGCCACAACAGGCGTAATGCAAGTAGTGTGAACAGGCCCTATCAGCCCACTGAGCGTTTTCAACCGGTTATGGGCGTGTTATGCGCCGGTTATGCACAATTCTATCCACAGGCTGGTGCTCGCAGGCGGGTTTCGGTGAAGAGGTGCACCACGGTGGCGCGCTTGATCGGGGGATGGCCCAGGGGCGGAAAGTTTTCAGAGCTTTGCACTCCGATGACGCCTTTTCACTATTGACAGCCCGGTCGGGCTTCGAAACTGTGCACAGTGGGATTGGCCCTGGGAAAGAAAGTAACAGGGTAGAAACAACTTTGTTTACCCGTGTGTGAAGATTGGTTAAGTGGTTGAAATTAAAGACAATTATTATAATGGTCAAAAAAACGTCAAATTGCTGGGAGGGGCTTGGCTGTGCCGCTGGCCCGATTTTTCCGCACTTTTTCAACAGGGTTATCCACAGAATTTGTGGACAACCCTGGAGAACGGTTCCGGCGTGCTTTCCTTACCCCTTTTTCGCGCCGCCTCGTTGTTCAAAATCACGGCACTTTGCCACTACCGGGAAAGAGGCTGGCCCTGGATCAGTCTTCCAGGGCTTATCCCCAAGGTTATCCACAGATTTTGTGTATAACCGCGAGCCAGCGCCGATTTACTGGCCGTAGCGAGTGACATCCACCTTCGAATACGCCTCTTCCCAGTAGAGTTCCTCCAACGCCTCGCTGCTGTCCACGTCCTTGACCAGGCCGATCCATTTTTCCAGCAACGGCCGGAACGTCTGAATGCGCTGGCTGGCGTCTTCAATGCCGTATTTCTTCTGGTAGTTGGCGGCGATTGTCTTCATGTCGTTTTCGATAAACCGTCGGGCCTTACCGACCAGATCGGCATCCGCCTGATGAATACGAATACCACGGTCGGCGGCCATTTTCAGGTTGCTCTGGTCCTGCTGCGCATACAGCCAACTGGTGTCCGCGTTGGCGGCGGCGGCGGCGCGCAAATGGGCGCGCCGCTGTGCCTCGGTCAATGAGCGCCACACATCCAGATTGATGTTGGCGCCGGCCAAACCGCCGTAGATGCCCAGCGGTATGCCCCGGGTGATATCGGTGACCACTTCCTTGAGGTTAAAGCTGGTCAGTTCCGGTGCCGCCTGCATGGTGCAGTCCACGGCGCCCTGGCCAAGCCCTTCGTAGACTTCATTGACCGACATGGACACGCCAGTGGCGCCCAGCGCGTCGGCCGCGCGCGCCCACTGGGCGCCGCCGGTGCGGGTGCGCTTGCCGGCCAGTTGTTTGAGCGTGGCCACCGGCGTGTTGCACAGCAGGTAATAAGGCGAAGCCGCCGCGCCACCACCGTAAAGCTGATTCTGCTGCTGCCATTCGGCCTGACATTTCGGGCAATGCAGGAACACGTACTCGGACATCGCCCCGGCGTAGGCCAGCGATGCGGTGCCGGCGGGCGCGTCGAGCAGGTCGGTGAGCATGGAAAGCTCGGCGATCAGATTGGTGTAAGGGAATTCCGATGGGAAATACGGATAGATGACGCTGCCCACATCGGTGATGCCATTGTTCAGCCCTCCGGGCATCTCCGCGAAGTTGAGCAAGGACATCAAATAGACCTTGGCGGACAGCTCACCGTCGGAAGCCTCTTTCAGCGTGTTGGCGTAAACCTCGGCGCTGCTGCCGCCAATCGAGTTCGGGGTGGCGCCGGTGGCATAGCGCAGCTCGCGCGCCTGGGCCGGGCCGGCCAGGGCTGCGGTGGCGATCAGCACGGCGGACACCGCCATCAGCGGCAACCACCGAGGGCGCGACGCGCGGGGCAGGGTAGCGGTGGGGAAGATCGGGGACATGGCTCTCTCCTTGTTGTTGGAATGAGTTATTGGAATGAGTTATTGGAATGGTTTTGAGCGGTCTAACCAGGATGATGATCGTGGTCCTGCCCGACAGTGTGCTCACCGGTTAAGCGCGATGGCCTCGTCCGAAGCGACGATTGTTGATGTTTTTTTGTACAGGGGGAGGGGGCGGGCAGGGAATAGGGAAGAGTGTTCAGTTTTCAGTTTTCAGTGTTCAGTGGGGCGCGGGCACGGCCTCCGCCCCACCCCGGCCTTGCCCGTGTTGCAGCTTGTAGCTTGCAGCCTGAAGCTTGCCGCCCAGCGACGGTTTTGATCTTTTGCGTCAGACGCCCGACGTCCGACGTCCGACGCAAAATGCCAACGTACCGATCAGAACCGGTACTGACCGCCGTCGATGCCG
>NZ_NMQZ01000005.1 GCF_002864685.1 Alloalcanivorax mobilis | reverse complement strand
GGGGCCAGTCCAACGCCACCTTTTAACTTTTAACTTTTAACTTACTTCCCATTCTCCGCACGGCTGACCCTCCAACACTCCAGACTACAGCGGCCACCCCTATCCTTCCGTGGCTTCCGTCACCTCCAACCGATCCATCGGCGCTTGCAGGTAATAGCCCTGCAGGTAATCGACGCCGCCGAGGGTCCAGAGGGTTTGCATCTGGGCGGCGGATTCAACGAAGCCGACCACGGTGCGGCGGCCGCTGTCCTTGACCTGCTGGATCATCCGGGCGAAGCGTTCGCGGCTTTCGGGTTTACCCAGTTCCTGGGTGAACGAGCCTTCGAACTTGACCATGGTCACCGGGATATGCTCGAACAGCTTGAACGGGTCCAGGGCGCCGCCAAAGCGGCTGATGGATAGCCCGCAGCCCTGCTCGGCCATGGTGGCGGCGAAGCCGGCGGCCTGCTTGAGGTGATTGACGGCGTCGCCTTCGGAGAGTTGGAAGATGATCTGCCGCCCTTCGAGACGCGCCGCGCGCATCGCTTTGGTGAGCCAGTCGGTGAGGCCCGGTTCGCTCAGCGAATAGCCGCTCAGATTGACCAGCAGGGTGATCCGCCCCCCGTGGGCGGCGGCGGCGCGCATCGCGTTCAACACCACCCAGCGATCCACCTTGCCGGCCAGCCCCTGGTCGGCGGCCACCGGCATAAAGCTGGCGGCGGCCAGATCGTCGCCTTGCTTTTGCGGCATGTGCACGAACACCTCGAACACCTGCTCATCCTGATCTTCCAGGCTCATCAGCGGCTGGTAGCGAAGCCGGAACGCGCCTTTCTCCAGTGCCTGGCGAATGCTCAGGGCAATCGCCTCGGACGAACCGGCGGCCACGTCGTCCATGGGGTCGTGGATTTTCGCCACATTGCCCTGTTCGTTGTTTTCCCGCTGGGCCTGGTTACAGCATTTCAAGGCTTTGGTCAGAATATCCTGACTGCTGCGCGCGTCTTCACGCACAAAGGCAACACCGATGCTGGCGGTGACGTGGGCGGTGCGCCCACCCACTTCAGGCATCAGGGTTTCAATACCGGTACGCAACCGCTCCGCCAGTTGCGTGGCTTCGTCGATGTCATTGATCCGTTTGAGCACCGCGAAATCGACGCCATCAGCACGCGCCAAACGGCCATCGCCGATTTCGCTACGCAGCCAGTCCGCGACCCGTTTGAGCACCTGGTCGGCGCCATCCACGCCCAGCGCCGACTGGTGCTGATCGTAATGATCCAGACGCAGATACAGCACCGCGGTGAGCAGGCCATTGCGCACCGCCTCGCCGACCGCCTGATCCAGTTGCTCCATGAACCAGGGGCGGTTGTACAGGCCGGTAACGTGATCGGTCTGGCTGATCTCGTGCAGGCGCTCCTGGAGCGCGCTTTCATCCACGTCGGCGGTGCGGATCACGATCTGGGTACAAGCTTCGCCGTCGTAGGTGCTGGGCGCGAACACGAAGGTGGCGGCGAACTCGTTGCCGGCGGTGTCCACGCCACGGCATTGCAGCTCGTGGGTCTGGCTCTCGTCTTGCGCACGGTTGCGCAGCAGCTGTTTAAGCCCGCCGTGATCACTGGCGGAGACCATGTCCATGATCGGCACGCCGGCCAGATCCTCGGCGCGCTGGTAGCCAAACCGGCGCACGTAGTTATCGTTGGCGTGAATGTGCATGCCATCGAGCACGTAGGCAATCGCGTCGCGGCTTTGGTCCATCAACTGGGCGAGGCGTTTTTCCGCCTCGTGACGCGCGATCTCGGAGTGCTGCAGCTCTTTACGCAAGCGCAGAAACTCCATCAGCCGATCCACGCACAGCATCAGCATGTCGCGGTCGTCCTTGGGCGCCACCGCGCGGGCACCGGCGGCGTAGGCGTCGCGCACCACGGTGGCGTTGTAGTCATCGCTGAGCAGAATCACCGGCAGAGCCTTGCCGAGCCGGTTGATGTGCGCCATGGCACTCTCGAAACTGCCGTCGCCGAACTTCGGGCGACACAGCATCAGCTCCCAGGCACCGCCCTTCAGGGCCTGCACCAGATCGTCCTCGCCCAGCGCCAGCTCCGCCCGGGTGGCGCGGCCGGCGTTGCGCAGCGCGTTCATCAGCTGTTCCGCGTCATCCTGGGAGTCATGGGCGATCAATAATCGGAGGGTATCGAGAGCGTAATTCATCGGCGATAGCGCTCATCCATTATTCGTAGAGCGCCTATTGTGCCTGAGTGACCGGGCATTCGCCAAAGCAGCAGTGCGCCCGGTTGCGCGGGCGCGCGAACAATCAGCCCGCCGTCTCGCGCAGGGTGTAATGCCCCACCTCCGAGGAGCCGGCCAGGCGCAGCCCCAGGCAGGCATGCCGGGGGGTCTGATCCCACAGCGTCACACAGGCGCCGCTGCGATAACGTGCCCCATCCACCAACAGGGTGGCGGAATCGATGGCGGTGGGCGCGGGCAACAACAACGCCGGCTCCGGCGCGGCCTCACCGTGGTGGCTGACGCGCACCGCGCGCGTCGATTCCGGCAGCAGTTCCACGCCGAAACGCACTCGCGGCGGCGCGCGGCGCACCCAGCGGATCTGCGCCGCCCGCCAACCGCCGCCCCGGGGGTCGCGCAGCGCCAGCAATCCGCCGGTGCGCAGTGTCTCCGGAACACGCCCCAACCACTGCAAACAGTGGCCGCCCGCGCCGCTGTCGATGCAGCGGGCGCGATGCGGACCGTCTTCATCGGTGTGCCGACCCAGTTGATCGTGCACCGACGACAACCCCAGGCACAGCAGCAGCTCGCCCGTGTCAGGGCGGCGAGCGAACTGACGCTGGCGCGGCCCGAACCAGGCCCAGCGCAGGTGTTGCAGCAACGGCTCCGACAGCAACCCGCCCTGGCCGGCCCGGTCTTCGCCCAGGGCCGTGGCCAGCGGTCGGGTATCGAAGTAGCGCCGGCACCCAGCGGGCCCGGCGGACACCGGACGGGGCGGGGCGTCGCGATCCAGATCGATCAGAAACAGCGCGTCCCCGGGCTGCGTGGAGAGCTCCGGCCAGGTCACCCAGTGGGCGCTGGCCCGGCGCAGCGCCAGCAACGAGGGCGGGCTCAATTGATTGGGCTGGGCGCTGGCCAGCAGCAGCAAGCGGGCGTAGACCCGATGAGTGGAGGCGGTGCCGTCGGGGGTGCTGTCATCACCGACCACCACCTTTTCCACCGCGGCCTGCTCGGCCACCGCGTACAGACGATGCAGGCGTGCCCAAAGCTCCGGCTCCGGCGCGGTGGCCAGCAGAAAATGCAGATACAGCCGTTGCGCGAGCGCGTCGCATGCGCGTTGCAGGGCACTTGCCAGGGCGGTGCCGGCGGTCTGCTGGCGGCGCAGCAGCGAGCCCGCCACTTGCTGATAGCCACGGGCCAGATGCTCGCCCAGCCGGTGTGCCAGGGCGGCCGCCTGCAAGCCACTCTCCGGAGACGCCAGCGGCAGGTTGAGGCATTGGCTTTGCAGCCGCTCGATCAACACGCCCGCGTGCGGGCGGCACAGCTCCAGAAGCTGATAACGGCGGCGATGATCAATGCGCAAGCGCGCCAGTTCGTCGAGCAATCGCGCCAACACCTCGGCGCTCTCCGGCAGCGGGCGCGGCCGCAGCAGCGGCAGCCAGCTTTGCAGCCGTCGCGGGCGCGCGCTGGCCACGGACAATCGGGTCAGGCCGTTCGTCGGGCTCGGCGGAGGCAGCGTCCAGGCCTTCTCCATGGGGGGTCCCTCACCGTGGCGGTGTTCTCCCGCCTATTTAGAGTGGTGTGCTTAGAGTGGTGTGCCGTCACAGGGCGGATAAAATGTGACCAACATCACAGAACACTACGTGAAGAACCCGTGATTGTACATTCGCCGCCGCGCCCACCAGCGCGGCGACGCGATCAGCCGGCGAGCACCGTCTTGGCGGCTTTTCCGGGCTCCTCCCGGGCCAGCCTGGGCACCAGAAAACCGGGCAGGCGAGCGCGCAGGGCGGCGTGCAGCGCCAAAGCGCGCTCATCGCTGACGGCGAAATGCGCGGCGCCAGCCACCGCATCCAGTTGATGCAGGTAATACGGCAGCACGCCGGCGTCGAACAGGGCATCGGACAGCCCCGCCAGGGCGGTTTCGTTATCATTGACGCCGGCCAGCAGCACCGCCTGGTTCAGCAGAGTGACACCGGCGGCCCGCAGCGGGCGCAGGCGAGCCGCCAGCTCGGCGCCAATTTCCCGGGGGTGGTTGGCGTGCAGCACCAGGGTGGTTCGCCAGCGCGGCGCGGCCAGCAGCGCCAGCAGCCCCTCGTCAAGGCGCTCGGGAATCACCACCGGCGTGCGGCTGTGAATGCGCAAGCGGGTCAGATGGGGCAACGCCGCCAGTTCATCGACCAGTTGCGCCAACCGTTCATTGCCGAGGGTCAGCGGGTCGCCGCCGCTGAGGATCACTTCGTGGATGTCCTCGCGGCCCGCCAGCCACTGCAGCGCCCGCTTCCAGCGACCGCCCGACAAATGGCTCTGGTAAGGAAAGTGACGCCGGAAACAGTAGCGGCAATGCACCGCGCAGGCGCCGGTCACCACCAGCAGGGCACGGCCGTGGTATTTGTGCAGCAGCCCGGGCACCGGCGTGTGCTCGCCCTCTTCCAGCGGGTCCGGCCCGTAGCCGGGCACCGTTTGCCGCTCGGCGCCGGTGGCGATCACCTGGCGCAACAGCGGATCGGCGGGGTTGCCGGGCTCGATCAACGCCAGGTAGCGGCGCGGCACCCGCAGCGGAAAATCACTGGCGCCGTCGGCGCCGCCGGGCAGGTCCTGAGGCCGCAGCCGCAGCAGGGCGCACAGCTCGTCCAGATCGGTGACCAGATCCGCCTGTTGGCGGCGCCAGTCCGGCATCTGCCAACCGTCGGCCTCCTGCGTTATCATGGCCAGCCTTTGAGAAGCCATCGGCAATTTCCTGAATCAACGGATCAATTTATATGGCCAGCTATTCTACCAACGAATTCAAGTCCGGCTTGAAGGTTATGTTCGAGGGTGACCCCTGCTCCATCCTCGAGAACGAGTTCGTCAAACCCGGCAAGGGCCAGGCCTTCAACCGGGTGCGCATGCGCAACCTGAAGAGCGGCAAGGTCTGGGAGCGCACCTTCAAATCCGGCGAAAGCCTGGAAGGCGCCGACGTCATGGACGTGACCATGCAGTATCTGTACAGCGATGGCGAGTTCTGGCACTTCATGGACCCCACCTCGTTCGAGCAGAAGGCCGCCGACAGCGCCGCCCTCGGCGACTCCAAGCAGTGGCTCAAGGAAGAGGACCTGTGCGAGGTGACGCTCTACAACGGTGAACCGCTGTCGGTGTCGCCGCCCAACTTCGTGGAGCTGGAGATCGTCGAGACCGACCCGGGCCTCAAGGGCGACACCGCCGGCACCGGCGGCAAGCCGGCCACGCTGAGCACCGGCGCGGTGGTGCGTGTGCCCCTGTTCGTGCAGACCGGCGAAGTGGTCAAGGTGGACACCCGCACCGGCGAGTACGTGGGCCGCATCAAGGGCTGAGCGGTGAACGACTGGTCGCCCAGCGCCACCCTGGAAGCGGTGAAGGCGCGCGCCGACCTGCTCAGGACGGTACGCGCTTTTTTCGATGAGCGCGCGGTGATGGAAGTGCGCACCCCGCATTTGGCCGCCCACGGCGTCACCGATGAGCACATCGATGGCATCGAAGTGCCCGGCTATGGCTGGCTGCAAAGCTCACCGGAATACCATATGAAACGGCTGCTGGCCGCCGGCAGCGGACCGATCTACCAGATCGCGCCCGCGTTCCGCCACGGCGAAGCGGGGGGGCGTCATAATCCGGAGTTCACGCTGCTGGAGTGGTATCGCCCGGGCTTCGACCTGGCGGCACTGGTTCAGGAGTGCGTCGAACTGCTCGCACCCATACTGGGCGCGGCACCGCGCAGCGTGACGTTTCGCGCCCTGTTCGCCGACGCCACCGGCGAAGACCCGCTGAGCGCCCGCGCCGACACCCTGGTCGCCCGGGCCGAAGCGGCCGGCGCGCCGGCCGGGCTGGATTACCGCCAGGCGGTGGATTTTCTGATGGCCACGGTGGTGGAGCCGTCCCTGGATCGGGACGCGCTCACCGTGGTCACCGATTTCCCCGGCTGGGCGGCGGCGTTGGCGCAAACCCGCGAAGACGATGACGGTGCTCTGGTGGCACGGCGTTTCGAGATCTATCACCGCCATCTGGAACTGGCCAACGGCTATCAGGAACTCACCGACGCCGACGAGCAGCAACGCCGTTTCGATGCCGACAACGCGCGCCGCCGCGCCGCCGGCAAGCCGGCCATGCCCGCGGACCGCTATCTGCTGGCCGCCCTACAGGCGGGCTTGGCGCCGTGCAGTGGCGTGGCGCTGGGCATCGAACGGCTGCAAATGGTCCTCACCGGCGCCACTCGCATTGAGCAGGTGCTGCCCTTCCCGATACAAAGAGCTTAAGAGCAGTGTTCGGTTTTCAGTGTTCAGTTTTCAGCCCGTCACCGAAAGCCGCGCTCCGAACTCCAAACTCTGAAAACTGAAAACTGAAATGATGATCTCCCGCCTCCGACCTGACAATTTCACCCTGATGCTGCTGGGCGCGGTGCTGCTGGCCAGTGTATTGCCGGTGCAGGGCCGCGCGGAGGTGGGCTTCGAATGGCTCACCCACGCCGCCATCGCGCTGCTGTTTTTCCTGCACGGCGCCAAGCTGTCCCGGGAGGCGATCATCGCCGGCGCTTTGCACTGGCGGTTGCATCTGCTGGTGTTCGCGGTGACCTTCGCCGCCTTCCCGCTGTTCGGCCTGGCGCTGAAACCGCTGCTCTCGCCGCTGGTCACCGACAATCTCTACCTGGGCGTGCTGTATCTGTGCGCACTGCCGGCCACGGTGCAATCGGCGATCGCGCTGACCTCGGTGGCACGCGGCAATATTCCGGCGGCGATTTGCAGCGCCTCGGCGTCCACGCTACTGGGCATTTTCATTACCCCGGTCCTGGTGGAGGGGATGCTGGGCGCCACTGGCGGCGGCGGCTCGGTGTTGGATTCCATTGTCGCAATCCTGTTGCAACTGATGCTGCCGTTCGTGCTCGGGCAACTGTGCCGGCCGCTGATCGCCCAGCGCCTGGCACGCCACCCGAAACTGCTTAAGGTGGTCGATCAGGGCTCGATCCTGCTGGTGGTGTACACCGCGTTCAGCGATTCGGTGAACGAAGGGCTTTGGCAGCACACCCCGTGGACGGCGCTGGCCGGCCTGCTGGTGATTTGCGCGGTGCTGCTGACGCTGTCCCTGACCACCACCATGCAGCTCAGCCGGCGCCTGGGGTTCAGCAAGGAAGACGAAATCACGGTGGTGTTCTGCGGTTCCAAGAAAAGCCTGGCCAGCGGCGTGCCGATGGCCAAGGTGCTGTTCCCGGACGCCACCGTGGGCGCCATTTTGCTGCCGATCATGCTGTTTCATCAGATGCAGCTGATCGTGGGCGCGGTGCTCGCCCAGCGCTACGCGTCGCGCCAGCCGCCCTCGGCAAAAGGTTCTTCGCGGAATAGCGGGAATTGACTCATTCCGATCCACCCCCCATCAAGGACACCCCGTTGTGTCGCCCCTCGGGTCCCCTTCATTCTCCATCTCTCTATTCTCCAAGGACGGAGCCTCGGGAAATGGATGGCCGGGTCGGCGACTTAGCGAGAATTCGTTTCTGACCAGAGGCTTTGCGGTCGGTTTTTTTAGGGTGGGGTTGGTCTCCGCATCGGGGGTCGGGCAACCGGGTCGGGCTGGCCAGGACACGCAAAAAGACGCCTCCATGCGGGCTCGAGTCCGGCCGTCCATGGCCGGACACGGTCCTGGCCAGCCCGGCCCGATTGCCCGCCTTGGGTAGCAGGACCCGCCCGGGGTGTCGCCGTGGGCTGGCTGAAATCGGGTCCGTCCAGGGTGGCTTGCTGGTGGCGTCTCTAAACCACCGCCCCGCGGGTTTATTCTTACGTTCGATCAGACGCTGCCCGTTCACCGGCGTTTACGACGGTTTCTTTGCAAAGCCTCTCTCCAGGACGGCGAGCAACGTCTCCAGTGGCACCGAATCGAGGTCAAGGCGGGCCCGCCCGGGACCGTGTTTGGCCATGGCCGGCCAAACCCGAGCGCACAGGGACGTGCTCGTAGCGTGTCCCGGGCGGGCCCGCCTTGGCCTCGATTCGCCCTCAGCACACCGCCACCGCCACCGCCACCGCCCAGCGAACCCGATAAAACAAAACACTTTCCCGTCAATCCGCGATGAACCCGAAAAAGCCCTCCGAACCCGTCTGATTCAGGCACGCTCCGCGTTGGCGGCGATCAGGTCCGCCACCCGGGGCACGATGGAAGGTGGCAGGTCGTGGCCCATGCCGTCGATGATCGCCAGCCGGGCGCCTCGGATCGCCTTGGCGGAGGCCCGCCCACCGGCGGGCCGGATCAACGGGTCGCTGCCACCGTGGATGATCTGGGTGGGGCAGTGCACCCGCTTGAGGCGCTTGCTGAGGTTGCCGGTGGCCAGAATCGCCATGAACTGGTTGCGAATGCCACGCGGGTTCAGGCCGCGCTCCCAACTGCGCCGGAACATCTGTTCCAACTCTTCGCGCCCCGGGTCCAGGGTGCCACCGATGGTGGTCATCATCGTCAGGCCAAACGCCACGTATTGCTCCACGGTTTCGATTTTCACCCGCGGCGCCACCAGGGTTTTCAGTGCCGCCGGCCGCGGCGGCGGCAGGAACGGGCTGTTGTTGCTGGACATGATCGAGGTCAGGCTGAGCACCCGTTGCGGATGGGTGGCGGCGGTCAGTTGGGCAATCATCCCGCCCATGGACGCGCCCACCAGATGGGCTTTATCGATGCCCAGGGCATCCATTAAACCGACCGTGTCGGCGACCAGATCATCCAGCGTGTACGGCGCATCGACCTTCATGCCCGCCATATAACGCAACATCGCCATTAACGGACCGTATCGGAACGGCTTACGGATCAGCGTCGATTTGCCGGCGTCGCGGTTGTCGAAGGCGATGACCCGGTAACCCCGGTTGGCGAGGGCATCCAGCAACGCCTCCGGCCAGAACACCAGTTGCGCGGACAACCCCATGATAAACACCACCGGCTCGCCCTGCTCCGGCCCCCGCGTTTCATAAAACAGCTCAATGCCATTAGTGTGAACCGTGCCTGTGGCCATGCCTTCCCCATCGCTGATTGCCGATTACCGGAGCGCCAACATAGGAAAGACCGCGCCAGCGGGCAAGCGCGGCCCGCCTTTTGGCCCGCTCGGCAACGACCAGCGGGCGGCCGGCTTCAGGTGGAAACCACTTTCACCTGATACAGCACCGGCCCGGTGGGCTGGCCAGTGGGCGAGCCGCCGGCCGGCTCCAGGCTGATCGCCAGGGTGCGCGAACGCAGCAGCTCACGTTGCTGAGGCTCGCTGAGCGCGATCAATCGATCACCGCCAGCGGCCGGGATCACGCCCAGGGACACCGGCGCCCCGGAGCGCGGCAACAACCACAGCTGGTAATCCTTGCCGGGCCCCGCCGGCCCGGCCTGCAGGGCACGCACGCGCAACCCCCGCGCGCCGCTCTTGATCAGCCATAAGGGCTCGGCCTGCTGGTTCTGCACCACGCCCAGGTAGGCGTCCGGCGCGCTCGGCGCCGACACCGGCATGCGGCTGGCGACCATCATCACCATCACGGTGGCGGCCACCAGCGTGCCCAACTGCCAGGGCCAGGCGATGCGCCACCAGGGCGTGGTGGTGGCGGACCACGGCTGAGCCCGCAGGCGCGTCTCGATGCGTCGCCACACCGCCGCCGGCGGCGGCGTGTCCGGCAGCGCCGTATTGAACGTCTGGAAACGGCGCTCCCAGTACCAGACCTGCTGGCGCACCCGCACGGAAGCCATCATCCAGGTCTGGAAGCGGCGCCGCGCGGCGCCACTCAGCGTCCCCAACACGTACTCGGCGGCCAGCGCCCGATTGCGTTCATAATGATCCGGCTTCATCGTTCCAGGCACCGTTTCAAATAGTCCACGCCCCGCCGTATCCAACTCTTCACCGTGCCCAGCGGCGCACGCACAGGCCCACCTGGGCGGCCAGCTCCGCCACCGTGCTGGTCAGCGGCAGTTCCCGTTTGATCTTCTGGGCCACGTGGATCACGCGCATGTCCATGGGCACACGAACCGGGTGATAACCGCTGATCGCCATCGGCAGATCGGTGGTCAGGCGAAACAGCCGGGCGAAATCCAGGCTGCCACGCGCCGCTTCGGCGAGGCTGTCCCGGTCTCGGCGCGCCGGCTTGAGGATCACCGCGCGCACCGGATGCCCGCCCATCAATGCGCTGAGGGCATGGTGTTCATAACTTTGCGGATCGAAATTCAGCGACAATAACGGCGCCCGGGTCGCATCCAGGGTGCGCGCCACGTTCTGCCCCACCAGCGCCGCCTGATAACGCTGGCGCTGGCCGGATTCATCGCCAAGCTCAAAGCCTTCCTCACCCAGCGCCACCAACAGCGTGGTGGTGTGCCGCTGGGTCAGCCCGGAAGCAATCGCCGGTGTCAGATAGAGAAAGCGGTCTTCCCACACATAAAGATGATTTTGATGGCCCATGGCCGCGCCTTTCGGCTGATTATTGTTAGATTGGCCCTGGCCGAATCACTCAGGGCAGGCGGATGCCGTGGTCGGCGATGACGATGCGGCGTTCCCGGTAAAGCTTGCCGATCGCCTGTTTGAAGGCGTTCTTGCTGCAGCCGAAGGCGGCGCGAATCGCGGCGGGGTCGCTGCGATCGCTGAGCGGCAGGCTGCCCTGCTCGCTCTCCAGGCGGGCCAGGATGCGCTCCGCCAGCCCCTCGCTCTTGGCGGCGCCGGGGGCGTCCAGGGTCAAGCTCAAGCGCCGGTCGGCGCGCAGGCGCTGGACGTAAGCCGTCAGCTTGCGGCCCGGCCGGGGCGCGGTGCCAGCCGCGTCGAGCAAGCCCCAGTAGCGATCCGCCACCGCCACTTTGTAGCCCAGATCGGTGGCCTGCACCACCGTCACGGTGACCGCCTCGCCCTGTTGATAGGCCTCGCAAGTGTCTTCCAGAAAGCGGTCCAGGCGGGCGCTGGCGAACAGACGGCCGTCCCGGTCGCGCACCACCTTGACCAGCTGCCAGTGCCCTTCCTGCAGGCGCTGGCCGGCGCCGGGGCGCTGCTCCGCGAACGGCAGCAGCAGGTCCTTGGGCAGCCCCCAATCCAGGAACGCGCCGATCCGGTTCACCGCCGCCACCTGCAGCCGCGCCACCTCGCCGGGCATCGCCTTGGGGCGGCGCAGGGTAGCCCGGGGGCGCCCTTCGCCGTCTTCGAACACGAACACGGACAACCGCTCAGCCGGCGGCTCGGCGCCGGCCAGTTCCCGTGCCGGCAACAGAATCTCACCGAGTTCAGCGCCGTCCAGCAACAGGCCAGCCTGAATCCGGCGCAGCACCGGCAGCTCCTGAACCGTGCCAATAAAAGAACCGGGGGAGTCGCTCATGGGCTCCATTACCACATCAAGTCGTCGGGAATCGGGTAATCCGCGTAGGGATCGTCTTCATCGCCTTCCTGGCTGGCGCCGCGTTCGTTGAGCAACAGCACCGCCGCCGCGTCGCGCTGGCGGATTTTCTCGGCGATGGCGGTGGGCACCAGTTCCTGGCTGTCACCCAGGGCGACAACGGCGATCTGCCCGCGGGTCAGTTGGTCGCGCTGCGCCGGGGTCACATACAGCTTCTTGATCTTACGCTCCTGCACGAACTGGAACGGCTCTTCGCCGTTGCCCCGCGCCAGCCGGTGGCTTTCGATCAATTGACGCACCTGGGCGGCGATCTCCTTGTCCTGGCGCTCGGCCTGGCGGGCCGCTTCCAGCTGCCGATCTTTCTCGACCTTCTCGGCGCGCTGCCGGCGGGCCCGCTCGGCCGGGTCCTCCAGATCGATTTCCCCGCGCTTGGCACGGTTGGCGTCCTCGCGCTTGGCCTGTTTGGCGCGATTGGCTTTCTTCTTGTCCGCCAGGCCGGCTTTCAAGAGCTGTTCCTGCAGTGAATTGGCCATGCTGATTCCGTGGGTCGAACGTGACAGGGTTTAGGGAACCCAGGATAACGGAGAGCGGTACGGCGCGGCCAGGACCGGGCGGCGCTTACTGCAACGTGGACGCCTTTGGCGGCCGGCCCAGCAGCGGCTGGGCGCGCTGGAAGCGGGTGTCGTAGCCGGGCTGCCAGGGAAAAACACCGTTCGGGTCCGGCCATACCATCTGCAAGGCCGGGTAAGGCGCCGGCAACTCCGCGTAGAACCAGTTGGCGTAGCCGAGCCAGTTCTTGTAATGGCTGAAATCCACTGGCAGGAACATGATCTCCAGGCCATCGGCGATGTCCGCGTAGCGCTGATAGGGACGCAGCCGCCGCTTTAAGCCGGTGATGCCCACCGCGGCGCTGTCCAACAGGCGGCTGGCCAGTTTCTCCTTGAGCCCCACCACGATCAGTTCCGGATGATTCAGGTGCAGGAAATGGCCGAGCGTGAAGGTAAAGGCCGGCTCGCCCTCGCCTCCGGGCACGCTGAGGTTGTGCCACCCCTTACTCTGCACGCGGGCCAGCAGGCGTTTGTCCTGGTCGTCTTCCGGCTGTGGATAGCGGAAGCCGTCGGGCATTTCTTCAAGAAACATGGCGGGCTCCTGTCGGGGCCCGGCAGCTTAGCACGCTGCTGAACAATCCCTCGCATGCTCTGCGCGGCCTGATCGCAAGGTTCGCAATCAAGGAACGTCTGAATAATGCCCTGAAGGTTTCGCGTTTCCTCGACCAGGGATTGGAAATGGCAGCCCGATTTGTGTCTTAATTCCCCCGACAAGGAAACATTCCGTTTATAGGACACAGAATCATGAAGCGACTGACCCTGATCGCCGCCGCTCTGGCCTGCGCCCCCGCCGCCCAGGCCGCGCCACTGGTGGATGTGTACGCCGGCGGCTACCTGTGGAACCCGGACACCAGCGGCAACATTGCCTCCGGCAGCGGCGACATCGACATGGAAGACGACCTCGGCTTCGACGACGCCGACCAGAGCGTCCTGTATCTGGGCGTGGAGCATGCGGTGCCGATTCTGCCCAACGTGCGCCTGCGCTATATGGATCTGGACGACGATGGCAGCAACACCCTGGTCAACCCGATCACCTTCGATGGCCAGACCTTCACCGGCCGCGTGTCCGCCAGCTACGATCTGGAAATGCTCGACGGCACCTTCTATTGGAGCCCGCTGGACAACGTGGTGAAACTGGACGTGGGCCTGACCGTTCGGCAGATGGACGCCGACTTTAAAATCCGTGGCGCCGGTCAGGAAGCCTCGCAAAGCGCCAGCGAAACTTTCCCCATGGGCTTTCTGGCGGCGCGGGTGAACCTGCCGCTGACCGGGGTGTACGTGGGTGGCGAAGTGAACGCCATTGAATACGATGGCAGCGGCATGCGCGATTACAACGCCCACATTGGTTGGCGCTCGGACTTCCTGCTCGGCGTGGAGCTGGGCTACAGCCGCCTGGAAGTGGAACTGGACGACGTCAGCGACCTGGACACCGACCTGGAAATCGGCGGTCCCTACCTGGCCGCCACCCTGAGATTCTAAACCCCTCAATACCCCCGCCACCGGACACTGAAAACTGAAGACTGAAAACTGAAAACTGAAAACTGAAAACTGAAAACTGAAAACTAGTTATCAGTGTCCGGCCGGCGCTCCGCCCACTCCTCCTGAATCCGCTCGATGCGGGCGTCTTTCTGCGCCCACAAATCGCTGACCCAGCCGTGCACCACGCTGCGGAACTGGCGATCGTTCTGATAATCGCCTTGCCAGAGCCGTGGGTCGAGGCGGTGGATGCGGATGTCCACCACCACCCGATCAAGCTGCCCGCTGAGCAGCGCCCAGAAGCCCGGCGCGCGCCCCTGTGGGTAGACCACCGTCACGTCCAGCACGGCGTCCAGGTCTTCGCCCAGCGCCGCCAGCACGAACGCCACGCCCCCGGCCTTGGGGCGCAGCAAATGCCGGTAGGGCGATTGCTGGCGGGCCTGTTTGGCTGGCGTGCAGCGGGTGCCTTCGAGAAAATTCACCACCGTGACCGGCATGTTCTTGAATTTTTCACAGGCGGCGCGGGTGATTTCCAGATCCTTGCCTTTGAGCTCCGGGTGCTTGTCGAGCACGGATTTCGGGTAGCGCTTCATAAAGGGGTAATCCAGCGCCCAGAACGCCAGCCCCAGGAACGGCACCCAGACCAGTTCTTTTTTCAGAAAAAATTTGAAATAGGGCGTGCGCCGGTTGAAGGTCTGCACCAGCGCGGCGATGTCCACCCAGCTCTGGTGGTTGCTGACCACCAGATAGGAAGTGTCGCGGCGCAGCGCGTCAGCGCCGCGAATGTCCCACACCGTGGGGGTCGTCAGCGCGAAGATCTTCTTGCAGATTTCCGCCCAGGTTTCGGCGATCCACATCACCACGGCGGAAAGGCGATCCTTGCCGGCCTGGCCGGGCACGATCAGCTTGAACAACGCGATCAACATCATTGGCCCGATCAGGACCAGAGTGTTGAGCAACAGCAGCACGAAGGCGAAGGTACCGGTAATCATGGCCGGCATGGGCAGGCATCTCCTTTTGCAAAACCCCAAGGATGATACCCAAGCTGATGCGGCGAGCCTACCTTAAGAGCGTGTTTCGCTCTGCGCGGGAACAGGGTGCCGGGCAAAAAACGCCGTGCCATTCGAGCAAACCATTTCGCGATCGAGGATCGCTCCCACGCGGCGTTGTAGAGAGGTTTGTCTTTTTTGCAGGAAAGGTCGGGCGGCGTCCCGTTGGGCGGCGCTCCGTCGGACCCGCAATGGTATCGATGTTGATCTCGGCGTCCGGCACTAACAGCTTTGCTTACGCAAACACCAGAATTGATGCAGTGCGCCGGCCCATTCGGTGATCACGAACAGCACCAGCACCGCCGGCAGGCCATCCAGCACCGCGCCCAGGATCAAGGCGCCCACCCAGATGCGCGCCCAGGCGTCCAACCGGCCCAGCGCGGCCAGTGGCTGTGTCCAGCGGGCCAGCGCCCAGGTGACCGCCAGGGCCCCGGCCAGGCAGGCGAACAACATCGCCAGCGCCGGCCGCGGGCCCATCACGCCGGGCAAGCCGAGCCCGTGGTTGAGCCAGACCAGGGTGTCCAGCAGCAGCCGCGCCGTGGGCGGCAGCACCAGGGGCAGGGTCAGCAGCAGGTCGAGCCCGGCCCAGAAACGCACCGTGCGCCGCGCACCGGCTTGTGGTTGGCCTTCGCTCATCGCCGTTCTCTCCCGCCGCCCGTCATGCGCGCTCAGGCGCCGTCGTCCTTGCGTTCCACCGCCATGATTTCCACGTTCTGGAAACCGCGCGGCAGTTTCGCGCCGCGCCGGCCGCGCTCGCCGAAGTAATGCTCCAGATCGGCGGGTTTCAGGCTCAGATGCCGCCTGCCGGCGTGGATCACCAGGGTGTCGCGGGGGCCCAGCACCTGAAGGTCCTGAACGAATTCAACCCGGTCGGCGACCCGGGCGGAGGGAATCGCCATCATTTTGTTGCCCTTGCCTCGGCTCATTTCCGGCAGGTCCGCGGCCGGGAACACCAACAGGCGCCCTTCGTTGGAGACCAGCGCGATCAGGTCCTGTTCGACCGAGCGGATCGCCCGGGGCGCGTGCACACGGGCGCCACGGGGCACCGACAGCACGGTCTTGCCGGCTTTTTTGTTGGCGATCAGATCCTGGTAGCGCACCACGAAGCCGTAACCGGCGTCGGTGCTCATCAGGTAGGTGTCTTTGTCTTTGCCCATCAACGCGGCCACGAAGCTGGCGCCGGAGGGCGGGCTGACCCGCCCGGAGAGCGGCTCGCCCTGGCCGCGCGCACTGGGCAGGGCGTGTGCCGCCAGCGAGTAGCTGCGCCCGGTGGAGTCCAGAAAGCACACCTGCTGGTTGGACTTACCCGGCGCCGAGGCCAGGTATTGGTCGCCGGCTTTGTAGCTCAGCGCCGTGGCGTCCACGTCGTGCCCTTTGGCGGCGCGCACCCAGCCCTTTTCCGAGAGCACCACGGTGATCGGGTCGGCGCCCACCAGGTCGGCTTCGTCCAGTGCCTTGGCTTCGCCGCGCTCCACCAGCGGCGAGCGGCGCTCGTCGCCGTACAATTCGGCGTCTTCCTTGAGTTCCTTGGCGATCAGCTTTTTCATCTTGGCGGTGGAGCCGAGCGTTTCTTCCAGCCAGATTCGTTCTTCGGCCAGTTCGTCCTGCTCGCCACGGATCTTCATTTCTTCCAGCTTGGCCAGATGGCGCAGCTTCAACTCAAGAATCGCTTCCGCCTGCCGGTCGCTGAGGCCAAAGCGCTCCATCAGAACCGGCTTGGGAGCGTCTTCGCGGCGAATGATCTCGATCACTTCGTCGATATTCAGATAGGCGACCAGCAACCCTTCCAGAAGGTGCAGACGGTCCAGCACTTTATCCAGACGGTGCTGCAGACGGCGGCGCACGGTGACCATGCGGAACTGCAGCCATTCGTTGAGGATCACGTCCAGGCTCTTCACCTGGGGCCGGCCGTCGATGCCGATCATATTCAGATTGACCCGGTAATTCTTTTCCAGGTCGGTGCTGGCGAACAGGTGGCCCATCAGCTGTGCCACGTCGACCCGGTTGGAGCGCGGCGTAATGATCAGGCGGGTCGGGTTTTCGTGGTCGGATTCGTCGCGCAGATCGCTGACCATGGGCAGCTTTTTTTTCTGCATCTGGTCGGCGATCTGCTCCAATACCTTGGCCCCGGACACCTGATACGGCAGCGCGGTGACCACGATGTCGCCGTCTTCCTGCTCGTAGACGGCGCGCATCTTCAGCGAGCCCTTGCCTTCCGCGTACATGCGGATGATGTCGTTGCGCGGGGTGATGATCTCCGCTTCGGTGGGGAAATCCGGACCCTGGATAAATTCCACCAGATCATCCAGCGAGGCGCCCGGGTCCTTGAGCAGGTGGATGCAGGCCTGCGCCACTTCGCGCAGGTTGTGCGGCGGAATATCCGTGCTCATGCCCACGGCGATGCCGGTGGTGCCGTTGAGCAGCACGTTGGGCAGCCGCGCCGGCAGTTGCTTGGGCTCGTCCAGGGTGCCGTCGAAATTGGGCACCCACTGCACGGTGCCCTGGCCCAGCTCGGCAAGCAGCACTTCGGCGTAGGGCGCCAGCTTCGATTCGGTGTAGCGCATGGCGGCGAACGATTTGGGGTCGTCCGGGCTGCCCCAGTTGCCCTGCCCGTCCACCAGCGGGTAACGATAACTGAACGGCTGCGCCATCAGCACCATCGCTTCGTAACAGGCGGAATCGCCGTGCGGATGGAACTTGCCCAGCACATCGCCCACGGTCCGCGCGGACTTCTTGTACTTGGCGGTGTTCTTCAACCCCAGCTCGCTCATCGCGTACACGATGCGCCGCTGCACCGGCTTCAAGCCATCACCGATGTTCGGCAACGCCCGATCCAGAATCACGTACATGGAATAATCCAGGTACGCTTTCTCGGTGTAGTCGCGCAGGGAAATGTCTTCGAAATCGTCAGCCATTATAATTCGCTTCGCTCATTGGCTGAACGCTGGACGCTTGACGCCAGACGCTTTTTTGGGGGTAAGCGTCCGGCGTCCGGCGTCTAGCGTCCAGCGTTATACTTCAGCCAGATTACCCTTGTCTTCCAGCCAGATTTTGCGGTCGCCGGCGCGTTTTTTGCTGAGCAGCATGTCCATGATCTGGTGGGTGTCGTCACCACTGCTCACCGACAGGCGCACCAGCCGGCGGGTGTCGCGGGCCATGGTGGTTTCGCGCAATTGCAGGGGGTTCATTTCGCCCAGGCCCTTGAAGCGGGTAACGCTGACCTTGCCGCGTTTTTTCTCGGCTTTGATGCGATCCAGAACCCCTTCGCGTTCTTCCTTGTCCAGGGCATAGAACACCTCCTTGCCCACGTCGATGCGATACAGCGGCGGCATCGCCACGAACACATGCCCTTCGCGCACCAGCGCCGGGAAATGTCGCAGGAACAAGGCGCACAGCAGGGTGGCGATGTGCAGGCCGTCGGAGTCGGCGTCGGCGAGAATGCAGACCTTGCCGTAACGCAGCCCGCTGATGTCGTCGACGCCGGGCTCGATGCCCAGGGCCACGGCGATGTCGTGGATTTCCTGGCTGCCCAGCACTTCGCCGGGGTCCACTTCCCAGGTGTTCAGAATCTTGCCACGCAGCGGCATGATCGCCTGATAAACCCGGTCGCGGGCCTGCTTGGCGGAACCGCCAGCGGAATCACCCTCGACCAGAAACAGCTCGCTCTGCGCCGGGTCGTCGCTGGTGCAATCGGCCAGTTTGCCGGGCAGCGCCGGGCCGCTGGTGATTTTCTTGCGGGTCACTTTCTTGGCGGCGCGCAGGCGTTTCTGGGCGTTGTTGATGCACAGCTCGGCGAGCCGCTCGGCCTCGTCGGTGTGCTGGTTAAGCCACAGGGAGAAGGCATCCTTGACCACGCCGGACACGAACGGCGCGGTCTGCCGGGAACTGAGCCGCTCTTTGGTCTGGCCGGCGAATTGCGGGTCCTGCATTTTCACGCTGAGCACGTAACAGGCGCGGTCCCAGATGTCCTCCGGGGTCAGCTTGACACCGCGCGGCAGCAGATTGCGGAACTCGCAGAATTCGCGCATCGCTTCCAATAAACCGGAGCGCAAGCCGTTCACGTGGGTGCCACCCTGTGGGGTGGGAATCAGGTTCACGTAGGCTTCGGCCACCAGTTCCCCGCCTTCGGGCAACCACAGCACCGCCCAGTCGACCGCCTCGGTGTTGCCGCTCATGGCGCCGTTAAACGGCTCGCTGGGGATTTTCTCCCAACCCCGGGTGCTCTCTTGCAGGTACTCGATCAGGCCGTCTTCAAACTGCCAGGTCTCGGTTTCGTCACTTTGCCGGTTCTCAAGCGTGACGCTCAGCCCCGGGCACAGCACCGCCTTGGCGCGCAGCAGGTGGCGCAGCCGCGACACCGAAATCTTCGCCGAATCGAAATACTTTTCATCCGGCCAGAAGCGCAGCAGGGTGCCGGTGTTGCGCTTGCCGACCGTGTCCACCACTTCCAGGTCGCTGACTTTCTCGCCACCGCCGAACTCGATGCGGTGCAACTGGCCATCGCGTTTGACCAGCACCTCCAGCTTCTTGGACAGCGCGTTGACCACCGACACGCCGACGCCATGCAGGCCGCCGGAAAACTGGTAGTTGTTGTTGGAGAATTTGCCACCGGCGTGCAAGGTCGAGAGGATCACCTCGACGCCGGGCTTGTTCTGCACCGGGTGCAGGTCCACCGGCATGCCACGGCCATCGTCTTCGACCTCCACGCCGCCGTCTTTCAGCAGCGTGACGCGGATTGATTTGGCGTGGCCGGCCAGGGCCTCATCCACCGAGTTGTCCACCACCTCCTGGATCAGGTGGTTGGGGCGGGTGGTGTCGGTGTACATGCCCGGTCGCTTGCGCACCGGTTCCAGGCCCGAAAGGACCTCAATGTTTTCGGAGGTATAGGTGTTGCTCATAGAATCCCTAAATACGCTGGACGCCCGACGCCGGACGCTCGACGCCGGGTCTTCAGCGTCCGGCGTCGGGCGTCCAGCGTCAGGCGGTTGACAGCTCTATTCCGCAAAAGCGCAACACTAGCGGAATAAAGGCATCGAAGTCATCAAAGCCGTGGCTGCCGCCGAGGCCGCAATAGCGGTGGCATTCACCGTAATATTCCCAACCCGCCCGCCAATCCAGGCTTTCATCGCCGGTCTGGGTGAGCAGCAGCGTTTGCTCGGGCTTGTCGATCTCGGGCACTTCGTAATGGCGCAACTCATCCACCCAGGCGGGCTCGAATCGGTAGGCTTCGCCTGTGTGGTAGTTATGATTGATACCTGTGTATTTGTCCAGTAGTTGCCAGGGGCGGACCGCCGGGTTGATCACCGCCGCGCGCAGATCATGGTGCTGCGCCAGCCAGGTGGCGAAAAAACCGCCCAGCGAGGAGCCCAGCAGCGCCACCGGCCCGGCGCCGGCGATGCAGGCTTCCAGCGCCGCCATGGCGCGCCGGGGCTGGGGGTCAAGCGCCGGGATGTGCAAGCGGTCGGCGGCGCCGGCACGCTCGAACACCTGGCGCAATACGCCAGCCTTGTACGACGCCGGCGAACTGTTGAAGCCGTGGATATAAATCAAAGCGGTCTCGGGCTGGGTCATGATATCAGGCCGTGGCGTTCGTGAATGGGCGTAAAGGCTGCTGAACAACCCGCTAAAGGCTCCCGGGTTTGCCCGGTAGCGTCAAGCGCCACGCCGGGCGCGGGGCTCGCCCGGCGGGCCTTGGACCTTGGTCGGGAGCGCCGTACCCGGCGCGCATGGTATAACGGTTTCATGACAAGACGCCCGCGCGGCGCGATCGTCAAGGACCGCCAACAAGGAGGACCCTGATGCTGACACTGCTCCACCTGATTTCCGCGGTGGCCTTGCTGGTATGGGGAACGCACATCGTACGCACCGGCATTCTGCGCGTGTATGGCGCTCGCCTGCGACGGGTGCTGGGGCACAATCTCAATAATCGCGTCGCCGCCTTCCTGGCCGGCACCGGTGTCACCGCCCTGGTGCAGAGCAGCAACGCCACCGCGCTGCTGGCCGGCGGCTTCGTGGCCGATGGCTTGATGGTGCTGGCCACGGCACTGGCGATTCTGCTCGGCGCCGACGTCGGCACCGCGCTGATGGCCCGGGTGCTGACGCTGGATCTTTCCTGGCTCTCGCCGCTGCTGATTTTCTTCGGCGTGCCGGTGTTTCTGTCGCGCAAACAAAGCCGCGCCGGCCAGCTCGGCCGGGTGGCGGTGGGCCTGGGGCTGATCCTGATGGCCCTGGAACTGATCGTCGACGCGATGACGCCGATCACCGAAGCACAGGGCGTGCAGGTGCTGTTCGGTTCGTTGACCGGCGACCTGATGCTGGATGCCCTGGTCGGCGCCCTGTTCGCCCTGGTCACCTACTCCAGCCTGGCGGCGGTGCTGCTCACCGCCACTCTGGCCGCCGCCGACGTGATCGGGCTGCCCGTGGCGCTGTGCCTGGTGATCGGCGCCAACGCCGGCTCCGGAGTGCTGGCGATGCTCAATACCAGCCTCTACAACGCCGCCGGCCGGCGCGTGGCCTTGGGCAATCTGCTGTTCAAATTGATTGGCCTGGCGCTGGTGCTGCCGTTCGTCAATGTAATCGCCGCCTGGATGCAGGGGCTCAGGTTCGAGCCCCAGGATCTGGTGATCGGCTTCCACCTGGCCTACAACATCGCACGCTGCCTGTTGCTGCTGCCACTGACCGGCCCGATGGCGCGGCTGTGCCAGCGCCTGCTGCCGGACCAGCCGGACAGCGGCAACGAAGAGGCGCGCCCGCGCCACCTGGACACCGACGCCCTGGAGACACCCCGCCTGGCGCTGGCCAACGCCACCCGCGAGGTCCTGCGCATGGGCGACCTGGTGGAAACCATGCTGGACATGATTCTCCATGTGCTGGACGGGGCGCGCGGCGACACCGGCAAGCGGGTGGCGCGCCTCGACGACGATGTCGACGCCCTCTATACCGGCGTGAAGCTGTATCTGGCCCGGGTCTCCCGGGAAGATCTCGCCCCCGGCGAGCGGCGCCGTTGGACCCAGGTGGTGGAAATGAGCATCAATCTGGAACAGGCCGGCGACCTGATCGAGCACATGCTGGAAAAAATACAGGAACGCAAAACCGCCCAGCGCCACTCCTTCTCGGACAGCGGCCTGGAAGAACTGACCGCGCTGCACGGCCTGCTCAAAGCCAATCTGCGGCTGGGGCTGTCGGTGTTTCTTAGCGGCGATGAAGAAAGTGCCCAGCAATTGCTGATGGAGAAGCGCCGCTTCCGCGACCAGCAACGCCACCTGGCTCACGCCCATCTGGACCGCTTGCATCGGCGGGTGGTGCAGAGTCTGGAAACCAGCTCCCTGCACCTGGAGTTGATCGGCGATATGAAGCGGCTTAATTCACTGTTCTGCGCGGTGGCGTTCTCGGCCCTGGAGTTCGAAAGCAACGACGGTACGGACGACGCCACATCGCCACTCAAGCGTGGCGAATCCTGATCGCCAACACCGGCGGATTCAACGCAGAACGATGATTTTCGAAACCAGCTCGGCGGTGTTTTTCGCCTCCAGTTTTTTCATCAAACGCGCTCGATGCACCTCCACGGTCCGGTGGGAAATGCCCAGCTTCCGGCCGATCTCCTTACAGGTGAGGCCGTTAACGATATAGGCCGAAATCTGCCTTTCCCGAGGGGTCAATCTGACCGTCGCCTGAATCGGATTATCGATCCGCTCGAAATGCCAGACCATCAGCCCGAACGGCGCCTCCGGCGTCAGCGTGTAGCCGTTGGCCCGCGCCCAAAAAACTTCCCCATCCCGGTATTGCATGAAACGTTCGTCGGAATAGGAACGATAACGCTGCAACCAGCCCAGGCAGCGATTACCAATCGCCTCGAAATCAGCCATCGACGGGTATAAGCGCAAAATCGATTGTCCGAGCAGGTCATCACGGCGGTAGCCGAACAAGGCATTGAACGCCTCATTGAAGTCCATCATTACCCGGTCACGGGTGATCACCTGGGGCGCGGGGGACACCCGGAAAGCCAGGCGTTCCATATCCTCGGGGGTGGCGGGGTCGTCCATCACAGCACCTCGAAGCCAACGAACCCCTTACTCAGGTACGTAGTTGTACGAACTAGCGGTAGGGGAGCGGATTGGACCACATTGTAAGGCAACCCTCACCCGCGTGCAGCGAGCCTGCCCGGCGCGGACGGCCAGGCGCGGCCGGCCAGGCGCACGCGGTGCCACCAAACAATAACAGCCGGACACGATCATGCCTCAACAGGACACCTCCGTCTCTATTATCGCCAGTGGTCATACCCGTTTCGGCCGGCTGGCCGACAGCAATCTGGAAGACCTGATCGTCGACGCCACGCGCCAGGCGCTGGACGACGCCGGCGTCGGCGCGCGCGATATCGATCAGATTTTTCTCGGCCACTTCAATTCCGGCCTGGTGCCGGACGGCTTTCCTTCCTCTCTGGTTCATCAGGCCGACCCGGATTTCCGCTTCACTCCGGCCACGCGTTGCGAGAACGCCTGCGCCTCCGGCGCCAGCGCCGTGTTCGCCGGCATCAACGCGATTCGCTCTGGCGAGGCGGACCTGGTGCTGGTGGTGGGCGCGGAGAAGATGACCGCCAACAGCACCCCCGAAGTGACTCGGGCGCTGGCCGGCGCCGGTTACCAGAACGACGCCGACGAAGCCGCCCTGAGTTTCCCCCAGGTGTTCGCCCAGGCCGCCCGCGCCTATCAAAAGCGTCACGGTGACCCGCTGCCAGCGATGGCACGCATCGCCGAAAAAAACCACCGCAACGCCCTCGCCAACCCGCTGGCGCAGATGCACCGGGCGATGAGTTTCGAGGACTGCAACACGGTCTCCGACCGCAACCCGCTGATCGCCGACCCGTTGCGCCTCACTGATTGCTCGCTGATCACCGACGGCGCCGCCGCCATCATCCTTGCCTCGCCCCGCCGGGCGGCGGAATTCCGCCGCCGGGTGGCGATTCGCGCGGCCGTGCAGGTCAGCGACCTGCTGCCGATGAAGAGCCGCGACTTCCTGGCTTTCGAGGGCCCCCGGCGCGCCATCGCCGGCGCTTACGAGCGCGCCGGCATCACCCTCGGCGATCTGCATTTCGCCGAAGTCCACGACTGCTTCACGATCGCCGAATTGTTGATCTACGAGGCCATGGGCCTGGCCCCCGCCGGCCAGGGTCAGCGCGCTTTGCACGACGGCACGGTGTACGCCGACGGCGCCTTGCCGGTGAATCTGTCCGGCGGTCTCAAGGCGAAGGGGCACCCGGTGGGCGCCACCGGCGTCTCCATGCACGCTCTCGCTTTCCGTCAACTTACCGGCCGGCCAGTGGGCGAGGCCCGTGGCGGCGCCGGGCTTGGCCTGGTCTTCAATATGGGCGGCGCCGCCGTCGCCAACTTCGCTTCGGTACTCGAAGCGCGGGAGGCGTAACCGATCATGAACATCGCCAACTGGCTCCACGACCAGGCCTTGTGCCATCCGCGCCGCCCGGCTCTGTTCCAGGGCGCCACGCCGGTGGCGGACTACCACGGCTTTGCCGCTCGTGCCGTTGCCATTGCCACCTGGCTGGGCGAGCGGCACGGTATTGCACCCGGCGACCGGGTCGCCGTGTTCATGAAGAACAGCATTGATTACCTGCCCGTGCTTTACGGCATCTGGTGGGCCGGCGCGGTGGCCGTGCCGGTGAATGCCAAGCTACACGCCGCCGAAGCGGCCTGGATCGTCAATAACGCCGAGAGCCGACTGGTGGTGACGGAGGACGGCCGCACCCTGGCCGACCACGAACACAAGCAAGGCGCGGAGATCGCCGTTGCCGATCTGCCGGCAGCGGGCGATAACGCCATCGTTCCACCGTGCTCACGGCACCAGGATGATCTGGCCTGGTTGTTCTACACCTCGGGCACCACTGGCCGCTCCAAAGGGGTAATGCTCACCCACGGCAACCTGGTGGCCATGTCCCTGTGTTACGCCGTCGACGTGGACACGGTCAGCAGCGACGATGCCGCCCTGTACGCCGCGCCCATGTCCCACGGCGCCGGCCTTTATAATTTCATTCACGTGCGTTGCGGAGCCCGGCATGTGCTGCCCGGTTCACGGGGCTTCGACGCCGCCGAGGTGCTTGATCTGGCGAAGCATCTGGGCCGGGTATCGATGTTCGCGGCGCCCACCATGGTCAAGCGTCTGGTCGCCGAGGCCCGCCATCGGGGCGAACACGGCGAGGGCCTGAAAAGCATCATCTATGGCGGCGCGCCGATGTACAACGCCGACATTCGCGAGGCCCTGGACATACTCGGCCCGCGCTTTATACAGGTCTACGGCCAGGGAGAGAGCCCGATGACCATCACCGCGCTGGAGCGCGGGCGTATCTCCGACCACGACGCCCCCGGCTGGGCGCGCCAGCTTGCCTCCGTGGGGCGCGCCCAGTCTTGCGTGGACGTGCGGGTGGTGGACGATCACATGCATCCCTTGCCCGCCGGCGAACCCGGCGAGGTCGCGGTGCGCGGCCAAGCGGTAATGGCCGGCTACTGGCGCAATCCGGAAGCCACCGAGAAGACGCTGATCGATGGCTGGCTGCGCACTGGCGATATCGGTTTCATCGATGAAGAGGGCTTTCTCACCCTGACCGACCGCTCCAAAGACGTGATCATTTCCGGTGGCAGCAACATCTATCCGCGAGAAATCGAAGAGGTGCTGTCGCTGCACCCCGCCGTGCGTGAGGTGTCCGTGGTTGGCCAACGCGATCCGGAATGGGGTGAAATCGTGGTCGCTTTCGTGGTCGCCGACGATGTCGACGCGGAGACCCTGACCCGATGGTTCACCGATCACATGGCGTCATTCAAGAAGCCAAAAAAGTACTATTTCTGCGACGAGCTGCCCAAAAACAATTACGGGAAAATTCTCAAAACCGAACTGCGCAATCGACTGGAAGCTCTCGCCTGAGTTTGCCACCGCTCGAAGCAATGTTCCGTTAACAACAACTGGAGAGAGATCATGACAATAAAAAGAAGGGACTTTCTGAAAGGCGGCGCGGCCCTGGCGGGTGCCGGCATGCTGAGCGGGCTTTCCATGCCGGCCTGGTCTTCGTCCGCGTTACGCATCAAATTCGACAGCTACGTTTCCGAGACCGCCGGCCCGTCACGGCTGGACGGCTGGTTCCTGGATGAGCTGGAGAAACGCGCTGGCAAAGCGGTCAACATCCGCCGCTTCTGGGCACAATCGCTCAACAAAGTGGGCGAGCACCTTTCCGCGATTCACGATACCACCTCGGAAATGGCACTGATTTCTCCTGGCTATTATCAGGCACAGCTACCGGTTACCCGTGGCTTGGAATGGTATTTCCGCATGCACCGCGCCGATGCACTGCAACTGGTTTGCCGAGACCTGTATCAGGAATTCCCGCCGCTGCGTGAGGAATGGGAGCAACGGCATGGCGCCAAAGTGATGTACTGGACCAACTGGTACTACGCGCCGCTGGTGACCCGCGAGCCGATCAAGTCCCTGGCCGACATCAAGGGCAAGCGGATTCGTGGCTATGGCGTGGCCACCGACGTCATTGAGCGACTCGGCGGCACCGCCGTCCCGATGGCGGCGCCGGAGGTCTACACCGCGCTCGAGCGGGGCGTTCTGGATGGCGTGTACGGCTTCGATTTCATGACCTCCATTGCCTATAAGCTTCATGAGATTGCTCCTTACTTCACGGACATCGGCGATGGCCCCCATGGCCCGGCGGCCACCGTCATGAGCATGCGGACCTGGGAAGAAATGCCATCCGCGGTGCAAAGTATCTGCAACGAGCTGGTAGAGGAAATCTACGCCGGCAAATACCGTGAAATTTACAGCGCTACCTCTCGTCAGTACTTGAAAACGGCCCTCAAGGAAGGCGCCCATTTCAATGCCCTCGGCGACGCGGAAATGGCCAAGGCCAAAGCGCTGATCCAGCCCGCGCAGGTCAACAAATGGGTCGAGACCGTGGCCAGGCCAGCGGGCATCGACGGGGAGCGCATGCAGTCGCTGATCGACAAAGCCATCGCCCGGCACGACCCCAACGGCAGCCTCAAACGTCCCATCGAACTGGCGGCTGAACTGTCACGCTGAGGTTTCGAGGCAGATGAATCGCGGAGAATAACAACAGCGAGGCTAGCATGCTTGTGATCGAAAAATTGTTTCGCGGTCTTACCGATGCGCTCGGAGCGGCCGCGTTGATCGCCCTGGCGTTCCTGATGTTCGCCATCACCGTGGACGTGAGTGTCCGCGCGATTACCGGCCAACCGATATCCGGCATTTTCGAGCTTTCGGAAATCGCCCTGGTGCTGATCGTGTTTCTCGGCCTGGGCTGGACGCAACGGGACAACGCTCACATCCGGGTGGACGCCCTGGTCAACCTTGCGCCCGCGGCCCTGGCCAGAGCCATGAACGCCTTTTCCTGGTTCGCCGCCGCCCTGGCCTTGGGTCTGCTGGCCTGGCCCTCCACCATCGACGCGGCTCATTCCTTCGAGATCCGCGAGTTTCGCTGGGGCAGTATTCAGTTCCCGATCTGGTGGGCGAAGATCATCCTGGCGGCGGGCCTCTGGTTCGCCACCGTGCAGATGGTGCTGTATGGCCTGCTGGCTCTGATCGGCCGCGTCCCCACCCGTGCCGACGGTGCCGTGACCGTGCAGGAGAAGCGCCATGGATGAGATAACCGCCACCCTGCTGGCCGTCGGCCTGGTGTTCGTATTGCTGGCGGTAGGCGTTCCGGTGTTCGCCTCCCTGGCGCTGGCTGGCGTTGCCGGCATCGCCATGGTCGAGGATCTGAACTTCGCCCTGCTTCGGCTCAAATCGTTTTCCTACACTCAGACCGCGGTCTACATGCTGGCGGTGATTCCTCTGTTCATTCTGATGGGCAATTTCGCCCAGAAGGCGGGAGTCGGCCAACGGCTGTTTGGCGTGGCCCGCAAATGGGTGGGGCGCCTGCCCGGCGGGCTGGCGATCGCCAGCGTATTGACCAGCGCCGGCTTCGCCGCCACTTCGGGGTCCAGCGTGGCGACCGCCGCCACCGTCGGCTCGGTGGCGATTCCGGAAATGAAAGCAGCGGGCTACGACCGCCGCCTGAGCACCGGCGTCGTCGCCGCCGGCGGCGTGCTGGGTGTGCTGATTCCGCCCAGCGTGCTGCTGATCTTCTACGCTTCCCTGACCGAAGTGTCCGCCGGCGCCATGCTGGTGGCCGGGGTGTTGCCAGGCCTGCTCTCCACGCTGGTGTTCGTGCTTGGCATCATGGTGGTCAGCCGCCGGATCATGCCCGCCGGCGCGCAGCGGGCGCCGTCCTATGGTTGGGGCGAACGCTTGCGCTCATTGGCCGATGCCTGGCAGGTGCTGATCCTGTTCATCGTGGTGCTGGGCGGTATCTACCTGGGCCTGGTGACCCCCACCGAAGCCGGCGCCGTTGGCGCCTTCGTTGCCTTCGTGATGCTGTTGTTTTCGCGCCAGGCGCGCCCGAAACTGGGCGCCCGGCTGAAAGAGAGCTTCCGCTCATCGATCAACACCACCGTGATGATCCTGATGACCATGCTGGGCGCGGGCATCTTCAGCTACTTCCTGACCCTGGTGGGGACCCCTCAGGCGATCGTGGAAACCGTCACCGCCCTGGACTTGCCTCCCCTGTTGGTGATTGGCGTGCTCCTGCTGATCTACCTGCCGCTGGGCATGTTTCTGGATGCCTTCTCGATGCTGGTGATCACCATGCCGATCCTGTTCCCCACGGTGCATTCACTGGGTTTCGACCCGTTGTGGTTCGGCATCCTGGCCGTGAAGATGTGCGAGATCGGTCTGATCACACCACCGGTGGGGCTGAACGTCTATGTCACCGCGGGCATCGACAAGGACACACCGCTGGTGGACGTGTTTCGCGGCGCCAGTTGGTTTCTGGTGATGGAAGCGGTGACCACGCTGCTGATCTTCTTTTTTCCAATCATCGTTACCTGGCTGCCCGCGCAGATGCGCTGAGCGGCACGCTGATTGGGGGCGCCGACGCCGACCTTGTCGGCATGCCAGCGCCCACCGTCAGTAGCCGCCGGCGGACATATCCACTTTGAAATCCAGGCCCTCGACCCGGCTCACGGCGGAGTCGATGCGGCCATCGTTGTGCAAGTCGAACCAGCGGTAACCGGGGTTGGCGTCGTCCACGGCGAAGTCGTCGCTGCCCGGTTTGAATTGCACGCAGGTGCTGGGCACCGAGAACAGCCGCACACCGTTGCGCTCGCCGTGGAATTCCTGGTGCACATGGCCCCAGGCCACCGCGCGCACTTTGCGGTGCGCATCAATGACCTGGAAAAAGCGCTCGGCGCTGCCCACCAGCTGTGTATCCAGCCAGCGGCTGCCCATGGCCACCGGATGGTGATGCAACGCCACCATGACATGCTCGCCGCGGGCGTCGGCCAACGCCTGCTCCAGAAAACGGTAGTCGTCTTCGAACAGTTCACCGGGCACATCGCCGGGAATGGTTGAATCGAGCATGATCAGCGTCCAGGCACCGAGCTCCGCCACGCACGGGCTGACCCGGTGTTTCTGCTGGCGCAGGGCGTGGATCATCGGCGCCGGCTTATCGTGGTTGCCTTCCAGCCAGTACACCGGCACGCGGAAACCATCGAGCAGCGTGATCAGGCGATGGTACGAATCCAGGGAGCCATCCTGGGAGAGATCCCCGGTGGCGATGATCAGATCCATGTCGGGTTGCTCGACCCGCACCCGCTCCAGCACGGTTTCAAGGCTGGCCTGGGTATTGAGCCCGAGCAGCTTGCCTTGCGTGTCCGCGAACAGGTGAAAATCGGAAAGCTGCACCACCCGCAGGGGTTGAACCGGTTGCGTCAAAATCACCGCTCCCGTTGTTGTCGTGATCCCATTCCCGAGCGTGTTTCACGCTCACCCCATTGCTGTCGCTCAGCCGGGCTGACACCCCGGCCGCGACCTCCCCTCCCCAGGGAAGTTGAACGGACAACCGGCGTTGCCGGTTTTACGCGCCCCCGAGTATAGCGTCAAAAGGGCCCGCCAGCGTGAAGCCGGCACGCACAAAATGTTCAGGAAAAGGTGCGCGCGGTTAGGTTATAGCGAAGATAATGGCGCTTTGCCAGGAACCCGGTTCCGTTTCTTCGCTCGCCGGCGCGAGGGTCAGGAAGTGGCACGCGGCCAGTGCAGCGCCGCGTCGCGGCCGTGCTCCTGAACGTGGCTCAGCCACTCGCCCAGAAAGCGGTTCCACTGCGCTTTTTCATCACGCTGGTGCATTTTGTCGTTGGGGTAGGGATAGCGCGCCTGCACGCGCTGGAACGGGCTCGCCTCGGTGACCTCCGCCACGCGCGCGTCGTGGTAAAGACGCACCGTGAGGCGGGGCGCGGGCATGGCGTCGTGCAACGCCTGGTCCTGCAAGCGCAGGGTGGTGGTGTAGGGGGCCCGCTCCAGCACGCGGATGTTGAGGGTGTGGGGCCGCTCGTCACCGAACGCCAGATCGAGAGTGTCCTGGTCGCCCAGGGCGCGGATCAACGGCAGCAGGCGCGCGTAATTGGACTCGCACTGAGCCATCAGAGCGCGGAAGTCGAGGCGGTATCGGGAACGGGTTTTCACGACGCCAGCCACTCACGATCAAGGGCGTCGCGGTGCAGCAACAGCCATTGCAGGGCAATCAGCGAGGCGGCGTTGTCGACCCGGCCACTTTGCAACAGTTCATTGATCTCGCTCACCGGCCGCACCACCACGCGGATGTCCTCGCCTTCGTCGACGCAGCCGTGCACGCCACCGGCGCCGGCCAGATCGGCGCGGCCCACGAACACCTGAAGGCGTTCATTGGAGCCGCCGGGGCTGGGCATGTAATGCGCCACCCGTTTCATTTCACCCACCGCCAGGCCGGCCTCTTCGCGCGCTTCCCGGCGCACCAGGTCGGCCACCGCCTCGCCTTTTTTATCGGCGATGCCGGCGATCAACTCCAGGCACCAGGGAGTATCGCGCCATTCCAGCGCGCCCACGCGAAACTGCTCAACCAGCAGAATTTCGCCGCGCACCGGGTCGTAGGGCAGCACCGCGGCGGCCGGCGGGCGCACGAACAACTCGCGCTTGACCGGCGCGCCCCAGCCACCTTCGAACAGGCGGTGGCGCAGGGTTAGCCGCTCGACCCGGAAAAAGCCCTGGAACGGCGTTTCCCGCTCCAGGATTTCCACGTCGTTGGCGGTGAATACGGGGGTCGGATCATTCATTGGCTTTGTGATAAATCTCCGCGCCTTGTTCAAGAAATTCCCGGGATTTTTCTTTCATGCCGGCCTCGGCCTGCGCCACTTGCTCGCGGCCGTCGCCATAAATATCACGCACTTCCTGACTGATCTTCATGGAGCAGAACTTGGGCCCGCACATGGAACAGAAATGCGCCACCTTGTGCGCCTGCTTGGGCAGGGTTTCATCGTGAAAGGCGCGCGCCCGGTCCGGATCCAGCCCCAGGTTGAACTGGTCTTCCCAACGGAACTCGAAGCGCGCCTTGGACAAAGCGTTATCGCGCAGCTGGGCGCCCGGGTGGCCCTTGGCCAGATCGGACGCGTGGGCGGCGATCTTGTAGGTGATGATGCCTTCTTTCACATCGTCCCGGTTAGGCAGGCCCAGGTGCTCCTTGGGCGTCACATAGCACAGCATGGCGGTGCCGTACCAGCCGATCATCGCCGCGCCGATGGCACTGCTGATGTGGTCATAGCCGGGCGAAATATCAATGGTCAGCGGCCCCAGCGTATAAAAAGGCGCTTCGCCACAATGCTTGAGCTGCTCGTCCATGTTCTGTTTGATCATGTGCATCGGCACGTGGCCGGGGCCTTCGATCATCACCTGCACATCGTGTTTCCAGGCGATCTTGGTGAGCTCGCCCAGAGTGCGCAGCTCGGAGAACTGAGCTTCGTCGTTGGCGTCGGCGATGGAGCCGGGGCGCAGACCATCGCCCAGGCTGAAGGTCACGTCGTAGGCCTTCATGATCTCGCAGATGTCTTCGAAATGGGTGTACAGGAAGCTTTCTTCGTGGTGCGCGAGGCACCATTTGGCCATGATCGAGCCGCCCCGGGAGACGATGCCGGTGACGCGGCGGGCGGTCATCGGCACGTAGCGCAGCAGCACACCGGCATGGATGGTGAAGTAATCCACGCCCTGTTCGGCCTGTTCAATCAGGGTGTCGCGGAAAATCTCCCAGGTGAGGTCCTCGGCGACGCCGTTGACCTTTTCCAGCGCCTGGTAGATCGGCACCGTGCCAATCGGCACCGGCGAGTTGCGCAGAATCCATTCACGGGTTTCGTGAATGTTCTGTCCGGTGGACAGATCCATCACCGTGTCGCCACCCCAGCGGGTCGCCCAGGTCATTTTCGCCACCTCTTCCTCAATGGAGGAAGTCACCGCGGAATTGCCGATATTGGCGTTGATCTTGGTCAGGAAGTTGCGGCCGATGATCATCGGCTCGATTTCCGGGTGATTGATGTTGGCCGGGATCACCGCGCGGCCACGGGCCACTTCGTCACGGACGAATTCCGGGGTGATCTCGGCGGGGATCGCCGCGCCGAAACTCTGGCCCGGGTGCTGATTCACCGGCAGCCCGGCCTCGCGGTGCTCGCGCAGACGCTGGTTCTCGCGGATCGCGATGAACTCCATTTCCGGGGTAACGATGCCCTGCCGGGCATAGTGCATCTGCGACACATTGCGCCCTTCGGCGGCGCGGCGCGGCGCGCGGATGTGCGGAAAACGCAGGCCGGCGGTGGCGACGTCGGCGGCGCGGCGCCGGCCATACTGGCTGCTCAGGCCATCGAGTTGCTCACTGTCGTCGCGCTCTTCGATCCAGGCGGCGCGCAGCGGCGTCAGCCCCTCGCGGATGTCGATGCGGGCGGCGGCGTCGGTATACGGCCCAGAGGTGTCGTACACCGCCAGCGGCGGATTCTGTTCGAAGGTGCCGTCAGCCAGCGGCGTCGGCTGCTGGGTGATTTCTCGCATCGGCACGCGGATGTCCGCCCGGCTGCCGGTGACATAAATTTTGGCGGAACCGGCGATCGGCTGGCAGGCCTCGTCGATGGCGTTGGATACGGCGTGACGTTGCTCGTCGGGCACGGGCGGCCTCCAGGCTTTCTTGGGAAAGGGAAAGGCGCCCACTATACGCCAGCGCCTCGACAGCGAACAACCAAGTACCCCGCCCCGCCCGGTGGCAAAACTGAACCGGTGGGTGTGTCAATTCCCGGAGCTTGCCATTACCATAGCAGGCTGTCCCTGTTCCGCTCGCCGGTTGGCCGCGCCTGCCTGGCGCCCGCCCCGGAAAAGTACAAGGATTCGGTGGAGCGGACGAGCACCCCAAACCGAATGACACAAGAGTGAATACACCATGATGCGGAGCCCCGTGAAGCCCCTGGTGATCCTGATGACGACGCTGTCGGCGAGCGTCCAGGCCGCCGACCTCACCGATGTGGCGAATGCCGCCTGGAGTTACGACGGCACCTGGCGCGCGGAGCGCCAGAACTGGGAAGCGGACCAGGAGACTCTGGTTCAAGGCCGCGCCGCCCTGCTGCCGACCATTGACGCCAGCTACGGCCGCTATCGGACCAACCAGCGCATCGAGGACGGCGGCGTGGATCTGGACTACGACCGGGAAGCCAGCAGTGTCAACCTGACCCAGCCACTGTTCCGCCTCGACGCCTTCTACGGCTATAAAGAAGCCAAGGCCACCGTGTCGGTGTCCCAGGCCAACTTCTACCAGGCCCGCCAGGACTTCGTATTGCGCGTCGCCCAGGGTTACTTCGGCGTGCTGCGCGCGTGGGACAACCTGGTCTCCGCCCAGGCGGAAGAAAAGGCGATCAGCCGCCAGCTCGACCAGACCAGCGAGCGCTTCGACGTCGGCCTGGTGCCGCGCACCGATGTGGAAGAAGCCCAGGCCGCTTATGACCTGACCCGGGTGAGCCTGATTGTCGCCGAGCAGGATTTCGCCATCGCCCGCGACCAGCTGGAAACGCTCACCGGCCAGCGCTGGGACAACCTGGCGGAACTGCGCGAGGAGCTGCCGATGAGTGGCCCGGCGCCGGAAAACATGGACGCCTGGCTGGACAAAGCCGCTTACCAGAACCCGCAGATTCTCGCCTCACGGTTTACCGCCAAGGCGGCCGGCTGCACCGCCGACCGCCAGTTCGGCGCGATGATGCCGCAGGTGCAACTGGTTGGCAGCTACACCCATCTGCACACCGCTCCGGATGACGACACCGGCGGCGCCACCGGTTTCGGCAGTGGCATCACGCCGGACAACCATGGCACCGAGATCGGCATTGAAGTGACCATGCCGTTGTTCCGCGGCGGTGCGCTGAACAGCCAGCGTAAACAGGCGGTGTTGCGCGCCGACGCCGCCGACCAGACCTATCTGCAAACGGTGCGCGACGTCACCCAGCAGGCGCGCAGTGCCTTCCGCACCGTGCAAGCCGACTCCCTGCGGGTGCAGGCACGCAACCAGGCGATCCGCTCCGCCAGCTCCGCGCTGGAAGCCACTCAGTCCGGTTATGAAGTGGGCACTCGCAACGTGGTCGACGTGCTCAATGCCCAACAGGCGCTGTACGCCGCGCAGCGGGACTACGCCAACGCCCGGTATGACTACATCCTCAACAGCCTGACGCTGCAATCCGCCGCCGGCGATCTGGACGTGCAGAACCTGGTCTCCGTGAACGAGTGGCTCTCATCCGAGCAGACCCTGGATCTCTACAACCCGGATCTCGAAGGCCAGAGCGAAGAGAAGATCGTTACCCCGCGCTGAAGCGCGCCCCGGTTGGCGGCCACCACGGCCGCCGCCGCCTCGCCCAAACGCCGGCGCTCGCCGGCGTCGGCCAGCAGGCGCTCAAGGCGCTCGGCCAGTTCCCCTTCATCGTTGACCACCGCCAACGCACCGGCGTCGTTCAGTAACGCGGCGATGGCGGTGAAATTATGCAATTGCGACCCACTGAGCACCGGCACGCCCCAGGCCGCCGGCTCCAGCAGATTGTGGCCGCCCACCGGCACTAACGAGCCGCCCACCAGCGCCACATCACAGGCGCCGTAGAGCATCATTAATTCCCCCATGGTGTCGGCCAGATACACCTCGCACTCATCGGTGACGGCCTGTTCCTCACTGCGTCGCGCCACCGTGAAACCCATGCCCCGCGCCAGCGCCGCTACCTCGCCGAAGCGCTCCGGGTGGCGTGGCACCAGCACCAGCAGCACACCCGGCCGGTGGTTAAGGAGACGCCGGTGCGCGGCCAGCACGATCTCGTCCTCGCCCGGGTGAGTGCTGGCCGCGATCCACACCGGCCGCTCACCGAACTCACCGCGCAGGGCGGCCGCCCGCTCGCGCAGCGGCGCATCCAGGGCCAGATCGAATTTGATGCTGCCGTTTACCCGCAGGCGATCGCGGGGAGCACCCAGCGCGGCGAAGCGCTCCGCTTCCACCGCGGTTTGCACCGCCAGCACTCGAAAGCGCGCCAGCATCGGCCGCACCAGCGCCGGCAGGCGCGCGTAACCGCGATAACTTTTCTCCGAAAGCCGGCCGTTCATCAGCACCAGAGCGGCGCCATGGGCGTCAACGGCGGCGCACAGATTCGGCCACAGTTCGGTCTCCATCACCGCCACCAGCTTGGGATCGAAAGCGCGCAGAAAGCGGCGATAGGCGCCGGGCAATTCCCAGGGGCAATAAACGTGGGTAACCCGATCACCAAACAGCGCGCGCACCCGCTCCGAGCCGGTTGGGGTGGTGGTGGTGATCACCAGGGGGGTGCGCGGATGCGCCGCCATCAACGCCTCGATCAACGGCGCGGCGGCCAGGGTCTCGCCCACCGACACCGCGTGAATCCACACGCTGTCACGCAGGGTGCCCGGCCGATAGCCCAGCGCCAACCGCTCGCGCCAGCGCGCGCGATACGCCGGCGCGCGCCGGCCACGCCACCACAACCGCGCGAACAGCAACGGCAACAACAGGTACCACAGGAAGGTGTAGAGAAGACGCATGGCAGTCCTTTTCAACGCAAGCTGGCGGGCGCGCACACGGCCGCTTCCGACGCGGCCTTGTCGCGCCCCGTGCCGCGTGCCGGCGCGGCTATGTTAGCATAGCGCTCCATTGAACCGATGGTGGCCCATGAGCTCTGCAACGCTGAAACCGGACATCCTGATCCTCGGCGGCGGCATCGCCGGCCTGTGGTTGATCAACCAACTGCAAAGCCGGGGTTATCAATGTTTGCTGCTGGAAACCGATACCCTGGGCGGCGCCCAGACCCTGGCCAGCCAGGGCATTATCCACGGCGGCTTGAAGTATGCGCTGGGCGGCACCCTGTCCAGCGAGTCGGAATCCATCGCCGGCATGCCGGATCGCTGGCGCCAGGCCATCGCCGGCCACGGGCCGGTGGATCTGAGCGGCGTGCAGGTGCTCTCGGAAACCCAGCACCTGTGGTCCGCGGGCTCGGTCGCCAGCCGCATGACCACCTTCTTCGCCAGCCGCATGCTGCGCGGACGCATCGAAAAACTGAAGCGGCCCGGCTTCCCGTCAGCGCTCGCCGACCCGCGTTTCAAAGGCCAGGTTTACCGGCTGGATGACCTGGTGGTGAACACCGAAAGTTTGCTGGACGTGCTGGCCGCGCCGGTGCGCCCGCGCCTGCTGCACCTGGACCTGAGCCGCGACACGCTGGTTTGGGGTGAGAACGGCCTGCAAGCCGTGGAACTCGCCGGCCAGCGCATTGAGCCGCGTGTCACGGTCCTGGCCGCCGGCGCCGGCAATGCCGACCTGCTGGAGCGCGCCCACAAGGCGCACCTGTTCAAAGCCGAATCCAGCCAGAGCCGGCCGCTGAAAATGATGCTGGTAAAACACAGCCTCGGCCATCGGCTCTATGCCCATTGCGTGGGCACCAGCAACAAACCCCGCCTGACCGTCACCAGCCACGAAATGCCCGACGGCGACCTGGTCTGGTACCTGGGCGGTGATCTCGCCGAGCGCGGCGTGCAACGCAGCGACGCACAACAGCTCCAGGCCGCCCGCGACGAACTCGCCACGCTGTTCCCGTGGCTGGATTTCAGCGCCGCTGGCTTCGCGGTGCTGGACGTGGCCCGCGCCGAGCCCCGCCAACATGGCCTCAGCAAACCGGACAACGCCTACGCCCGCCGCGAGCGCAATCTGATCGTCACCTGGCCGACCAAGCTGACCCTGGCGCCGGATCTCGGCGACCGGGTGGAAGCGCTGATCGACGAGACTGATCTGACCCCCGGACCGGCGCTGACGGTGCCGGAAAATCTGCCGCTGGCGCCGCTCGGCACGCCACGCTGGTTCAGTCTGTTCGAGGGCACGCACTGATGGCGTTCATGCGCCCGCTCGGCGACACCGGGCTGACCGTCAGCGCACTGGGCCTGGGCACGGTGAAAATCGGCCGCGACCGGGGCGTTAAGTATCCCAGCGCGTTCACCATTCCCGATGATCAGGCGGTCATCGCTCTGCTGGCGCGGGCCCGCGATCTGGGCATCAACCTGATCGACACCGCGCCGGCCTATGGGCGCAGCGAAGAACGGCTCGGCCAATTGCTCAGCGACCGCCGCGCCTGGGTGATCGTTTCCAAAGTGGGCGAAGAATTCGATCACGGCGAAAGCCATTTCAACTTCACGCCGGAACACGCACGCGCCTCGGTGGAACGCAGCCTCAGCCGGTTGCGCACCGATTACCTGGATTGCGTGCTGGTGCACTCCGACGGCAACGATCTGGACGTGCTCCGCCAGGGCACCCTGGAGGTGCTCGAAGAGATGAAAAAAGAAGGCAAGATACGCGCCACCGGCATGTCCACCAAAACCGTGGAAGGCGGGCTGGCAACCCTGGCGCGCACCGACCTGGCCATGGTCACCTATAACCTTGAGCAACGCGACGAACGGCCGGTGATCGACTACGCCGCCGCGCACGGCAAGGGCATACTGATCAAGAAAGCCTTCGCCAGCGGCCATCTGGACCCAGGCCATCCGGACCCGGTGCAAGCCAGCCTGGATCTAATTCTTGGCACCGCCGGCGTCGGTGCGGTGATTGCCGGCACCGTCAACCCGGATCACCTGCAAGAGAACGTCGCCAAAGCCCGCCGTGCCTGCGGCGAATCGGGTGGTTTTGGCGCTGGACGCTAGACGCTGGACGCTGGACGCTGGACGCTGGACGCTGGACGCTGGACGCTAAGATCAAAGTCAAAACCGTCGCTGGCCGAATGGCACGGCGCCTTTGCCCTGAACCTGATGGTTTTGGCGCCAGACGCCAATATCAAAATCGAGACTGGTCGCTGGCTAGGCGGAATGCCGCCCAGCCTTTCCTACAAAAAAACCCCAACCTTTCCACCGCGACGCGCAACCGCCGTCAACCCCTTATTTTAGAGGCTTTCGGCGCTCTCACCTTTCTTCCGCACGGTGCACAAGTGTGCTACCGTCAAGAAAAATTCATTCTGATCATTACGAACATTATGGAGAGCGCGCTTGCCAGCAGACCGCAAACCGGGCGACAAAAAAGCCTTTGATGGCGAGCAACTGGTGGAAGCCACCGTCGATGGTGTTCAGGACACGGCCCTTACCGAAACACGCCGCAACCAGATCTGCGATGCCGCTCTTGAGCTGTTCCTGCAAAAAGGGTTCGATTCCACCACCATTCGCGACATCTGCGCCAGCTCCGGCGTCAACCAGGCCAGCATCTACGATTACATCGCCAACAAGAACGACATTCTGCGGCGACTGCTCAACAAGCTCTGGTTCCGTCCCGATGTTCCCACCCTGGCGGAGCGTCTGGAGCAGCACACCGATACCTCGTTTAAAGACAACGTCGCCGGTTATTTTCGCGATACCTGGAGCAAGAAACGCAAAGGCACACTGCTGATCTATCGCTCCGTGCCCTACCTTCAGGAAGAGGATCGTCGAGCCATGCGCGCCCGCGATCAGGCGGTGATTCAAGCGCTGGCGGCGCAACTTCGCAAAAAAGCCCGCCTCCACGAACAGGACCGGCGGGCCGAAGTGCTTGCCAATATGATCGTGTTTCTCGGGGCGTTCGCGCCGATGCGGGATTGGCTGCATCAGGACATCGACGACGAGCTGATCCTCAACACCGTGACCGCCGGCGTCGCCGCCATGCTCAATCAGCTCGCGGAAACCGGCCCCTCAGCGGACTGACCAAAACGAAACCCGGCCAGGCCCCTTTGATGATCGTCAAAAGGGCCTGGCCTGAGCTTGGAACCCGGGCTCAGGCCTCGCCGGCCAGCGCCGGCCGCCGCCGGTTGTCCTTCCAGACCAGCGCCGCCAGCACCAGCGACACCAGCCCGCCGATTACCGTGGTGGTCAACCCCGGAAAGCTGAAGGCGAAGCCCGCGGCCGCCAACGGCAGACGCAACCAGGGCCTGACCAGACCCACACCCAGAAGGTACCCTTCCAGGCCGCCGGAGATCAGCATGATGCCGATGATGATCGACGGCAGCACATAGATCAGCGGCATCAGATCGCCCTGCAACACCAACGCCGGCTGGAACAGGAAGAACAGCGGCACGAAATAGATCACCACGCCAAGGCGCATGGCGGTGAACGAGGTCTTCATCGGCTTCGCCCCGGCGATGGTGGCCGCCAGGAAGGCGGCGGCGCCCACCGGTGGGGTAATCACCGACAACATGGCGTAGTAGACGATAAAGAAATGCACCGCCACGGTGTTGAGGCCGCCCACTTCAATGATCGCCGGCGCCAGCGTTACCGCCAGGAAGATATAGGCAACGATCGCCAGCCCGGCCATGCCCATGATGAAGCAGGCCAGCACGCCGAAGAACAGAATCATATAGATGTTGCCGCCGCCCAGGCTGACCAGCCCCGACGTCACCGAGCCGGTCACGCCGGTGATGGTGAGCGCGCTGACCACGAACGCGATGGGCAGAATAATCGCCGCCGTTTGCGTTACCAGCAGGCCGATCTGACGCACGGTCTCGTACATCCTGCGGGGCGTCATGCGGGTTTCGCGACGCAGGAACGATAAGGCGATCATCAACACGCAGGCGTACCAGGGCGCGTAATATTCCCAACGCATGTACAGCAAGCCCCACACCAGGAAGATCAGCACCAGCAGGAAGGGCCAGCCCTTGATCAGCACCTTGCGCGCCGACGGAATATCACTCTTGGCCAGCCCCTTCAGGCCGGTGCGCGCGGCGTAGGCGTCGACTTGCAGCAGCAGGCCGAAGTAAAACAGCAGCGAAGGAATGATCGCCGCCACCATCACCGTGGAATAGCCCACGCCGATGGTGATCGCCATGACAAAGGCGATGGCGCCCATCACCGGCGGCATCACCACCCCACCAGTGGAGGCGCAGGCTTCGATGGCGCCGGCGTAATGGGGCGGGTAACCCACTTTCTTCATGGTCGGAATGGTGATCGAGCCGGTACCAGCGATATTGGAAAAAATGGAGCCGGACAGGCTGCCAAAAAACGCGCTGGCCACCACCGACACCTTCGCCGGCCCGCCCCGATAACGGCCAAAGCCGGCGTTGGCCAGATCAATAAAGAAGGTGCCGGCGCCGGTGGCGATCAGAATGCCGGCGAACACCAGAAAGCCAAGAATGATCTCGGCGACAATCTTGGTGGTGATGCCCATCATGCCCTCGGCGCGAAATACGTGCGCCTCGATCATGCGGTCGAAATCGTAGGGAATGCCCATCAACAAGCCGGGCATGAAGTCCGCGATCAGCGGGTACAGCCCGAGCAGCAACACCACCAGCAGAAACGGCAGACCACCACTGCGCCGCGCCACCTCCAGCATCAGCAGCCAGATCACCGCGCCCATCGGGATCTGCGTCCAACCGGCCTGCACCATGTCCCAGGCATGGGTGGAAAAATACACGCTGATCACCAATGCCACCACGGCGGCGACCAGATCATAGACCGGTACTTTTTTCTGGCCGGAATACGCCGGCAGCGCGATAAAGGCGGCGGCGGTGAACAGCCCGATGAACAGCCAGTAATACTGCCCTTCCAGCAGGCGCTGACCGTTCCAGGTAAAACCGAAGATATAGGTCAGGCCGACCGCCAGGCCGGCGACGCTGAGAATCACGAAGACAATACTTTGCCAGGAAAACATTCCGCCCAGCCGGGTCACTTCCGACTGCGGCATCGACTCTTCAGGCAAGGGTGCGGTATCAGTCATGACGATGCACTCAAAGGAATGGGGAGAAGAACCCGACTACAAAGCGCCGCGCCGTTACCGGCGCGGCGCGTCACACCCGGGCGATCACAAACGGGACCGGAAGCCTTCAAGGCCCTCGGTGTGCTGGTCGAGAATATCCAGGAAAGCCTGGTTCTCGAACTGCACCTTAACGTCCTTCTCCCGCGCTTCCGCGATGGCCGCGTTGCGGGCCTTGGTCCAGCGATCCATCTTCGCGATCGCCTGTTTGTTCCAGACGTCGTCTTCATCAGTCCAGGCGCCGATTTCGCGCAGATATTTCACCGTGCCTTCGTGCACCGGCAGCGGAGTACGGTCCAGGTAACCGCGGAACAATTCCAGGGACATGCGCGCCGCCATCGGATGGGTACCCTGATAGGCGCTGTAGGATTGGTGGAACCACTTCGCCATGTTGTATGCGAAGTCGGTGTCCGCCTCCGCGGGCACGGCATACAGGAAATTGGAGGTGGCACCGTCGACACCACGCGCCGTGGGCACGCCCAGGCTGATCTCGGTGGGAATCAACATTGGCCGGGACTTCAGGTAGTTACTCCATCCCTCGGTGTTACCACGATCCAGAGCCAGCCAGCGAATGCCGCCCGGCGCGCCTTCCATTTCCGAGAGTACCGAACTGATCGGCGAACAGTATGCAACATCGGCCTTACCATCGACCACGGAACGGCAATTCTCCGCGTAGCTGCCGGCGGGAACGTATTGCAGTTTTTCCGCCGCCTGCTCCGGCGTCAGGCCCACGAAGGCCGGCAGTGCTTCACTCACCGCGGTGACCATCGGCGGAGAGTACACCCCCTTCGCGATGCGCACGTCGCCTTGAGCGATGTCATCAATGGATTTCAGCTTCGAATTGCCGGCCACCACGTAGCCCCAGGGGGTGTCGTTGTGGTGCCAGAGGATGCGTTGCGGCACCGCCTGCATCGCGGAATAGCCGCCAATCCCCTCCACCTGAAAGCGCATTTCGGAGGCCGACACTGAACTGATGGCGATGTCCTTTCTTTGCGTCAACCGGCGATAACGCATTGTCTCGCTGTCTTCCGGCACCACGCGCACGGTGGAGCCGCCGCTTTTCTTCAAGATCGGAGCCCAGCCGTTGGTGGAAGCGAAACTGGCGGACGAGGTGCCTGGCGTGCCGACCACCACCAGACGCGGCCAGTCGTACTCCGCACTGGTGGCGACACCCGGCACGCTCAGCGTCAGCGCCGCGGCGATGGAAAGAGCCATGCCGGTGGCATGACGAAGAGTAAATTTTTTCATCGTGATCGCTCCGTTTTTATTTTCGAATCGTCGTCTTTCACTTTGTGGATATCGAGCCTTGTCATCGCGGTATGGTTTAATCGAAAAAAACCCTGAATAGCCACACGCGCCGCGCTGCCTTTTTACTGCTTCGCTCTCCTCGGCAACACAATTAGGCTAACTCTATAGACCTAATTAATACGGCTGAAACCCAGGCTGACAGTTGTCAGGCTAAACCGCAAAAGTACCCGCCTTCAAGATCAAAATACCAAATAGCGAAAAAATAACGCCGCCCTCTTCAAGCCGTTGCGTAATCCACACGGCCGGAAAAGTGCGAACTGACAAATCGAGAGAAAAAATTAATTATTTAAAAAAGACATCAACACGGTTGCCGTAAACAGATACGGCAAAGCGAGACAAGGAACGTGAAGGGGAGGAGATAAAAGGAAAAGGCGGAAAGCGATAAAACCCCGAAGACCCGGGTGCCGGGCGCGACCGCGCCCGGCGAGGTGCGTTTTCTATTGTTTTCTATTGGTACGCGCGCGCGATGGCGGCGCCGGTTTCGGCGACGCGGCGAGCACGGGCTCCCTCGCCCACCGGGTCGACGCTGGCGCTGCTGACATTGCCCTGGGCGGCCCGGGCAGCCACACCCTGGATGATCGCCGCGCTGCGGAAGCAGGCGAACGCCAGGAACACCGGCCACTCCGGAATGCCGGCGCGGCCGGTGCGCTGGCAATAGCGCTCCAGCATGGCCTGCTCACTGGGCAGCCCCGCTTCCTCCAGGTTCACCACCCCGGGCAAATCCGCGGGCAGGCGGTAATGCAAACACAGGTAGGCAAGATCGGCGATCGGATGGCCGATGGTGCACAGTTCCCAATCCAGAATGGCGATCACTTCCGGGCGATCCGGGTGAATGATGGTGTTTCCCAGACGGTAGTCACCGTGGACGATGGCGCTCTCGTCCTGCACCTGGGAATGGTCCATCAACCAGTCACGCAGCCAGTCCATCTGCGAATAATCGAAATCCGCCGGCAGCGCCTCCTTGGAGGCTTCGTATTGCCCGGCCCAGCGCGACGTCTGCCGCGCCAGGTAATTTTCCGGGCGGCCGAAGCCCTCCAGCCCCACCGCGCGCCAGTCCACCGCGTGCAACTGCGCCAGGGTGTCGACCAGGGAATGGGCCAGCGCCGGCCGCTCTTCGCGGGGCACCGGGGTCATCGATGGCGGTGGAATAATGCGCCCGTCGACAAACTCCATGACAAAGAATTCGGCGCCGATCACCGTCGTGTCATCGCAGTAGGCCACCATGCGTGGCGTCGGCACCGGCGTGTCAGTGAGCGCCTGCATGATGCGGAACTCGCGGTCCACGGCGTGCGCCTTGGGCAAAATCTTGCCCGGCGGCTTCTTACGCAATACGTAGCGTTTGCCGGCGGCGGTGGTCAGCAGATAGGTGGGGTTGGACATGCCACCCTGGAACTGCTGAACGCGCAGGCCCTCGGCGGCCTCCGGCAAAGAAGGGGTGAGCCAGGCGGCCAGTGCCGCGGCGTCGATCCGATGTACTTCGAGGGGCTCGACGATCACCGGAGCTGAGGGATTGGCCTGAGTGTTCATAGCGTGATTCCGTCCTGTCCCCGGGGATTGCGTACACCGGGGCGCGGCGTAAAGTGGACCATCAGCCGGGCAAAACCGCCGGCAAGGGCGGCCGCGAGCCAAAACTGACGATTGTCAGGATTGAAAATACTAGGGACCCTCCGCGATGCCGTCAATGCGCCCGGTGCATCAACGCGGCGTCGGTGCGACTCACTGGTCGCGCGGACTTGACTTGACGCCGCTGTTGGTCGTAGCGTGAACCTGACAAACGTCAGCCTCCGGTTCGGCGGCACGCCGCCCGGAGCGCGCCGGAATCGGTGATCGCGGCCCGCCACAAGCCGCCAGGCGCCGTGAAAGCCGGCCCCTAATAAGGAGAAGAAACCCTTGAATAAGCTGCTCTCTGCCCCCGTTCCAGGCCGCCTTTTCGGGTCCCGCTAAGCGATGACCCCGGAGCAAGCGGCCGCGCACCTCGCCGACACCGACCCCCGTTTCGAGCTCACCGATGCCGACATCGACGGCGTGCGTTACCGAGTGTTTCGCAATGCCCCCGCGCACCTGCGTGAATTGCTGGAGGCGGCCGCGCCGGCCTATGGCGAGCGCGACGTGCTGGTCTACCAGGATGAGCGCTGGTCCTACCCGCGCCTGTGCGATGAGGTGACGCGCCTGGCCCACGCGCTGGGCCAGGATCTCAACGTGGCGGCCGGCGACCGGGTTGCCCTGGCGATGCGCAACTACCCCGAACTGCCGATTCTGATTCTCGCGATCACCGCCATGGGCGCGGTGGCGGTGCCCATGAACGCCTGGTGGACCGAGCAGGAACTGGCCTACGCGCTTGAGGATTGCGGCGCCCGGGTGGTGTTCGCCGACGGCCCCCGGTACCAGCAGATCCGCCCCGGCGCCGCGCGGCTCGGCCTGGATCTGGTGGCGGTGCGCGACGCCGACGGCGAGCGGCGCTACGCGGACCTGTTGGCCGCCCGCTCCGAAACCCACTGGCCGGACACCGCCATCGCCACCGACGACGACTTCGCGGTGCTCTATTCCTCTGGCTCCACCGGCCACCCGAAGGGCGTCAGGCTGACCCACCGGGGCGCCATTTCGGCGGTCTACTCCTGGGTCATGGCCCGTTTGATGGCGCCGCTGCTGCTCGATGAGCCGCCCCCCGCGCCGGCCAACCCACCGGCCTCCCTGGTGGTGACACCGCTGTTTCACGTCACCGCCTTGCAGTCGAATTTCCTGCAGGGTCTGGCCACCGGCACCACCATGAGCCTGATGTACAAGTGGGACGCGGAAGAGGCGGTGCGCATTATCAAACGTGAGCGGGTCACCCGCTTTGTTGGCGTGCCGACCCAATCCGCCGAGTTGATGGACGCCGCGCGGCGCATGGGCGAAAAGCTGGAAAGCCTGGAAGCCATCGGTGGTGGCGGCGCCAAACGGCCGGCGGTGCAGGTCGGGCAACTGGCCGAGGCTTTCCCCGGCGCGGCGATTGCCTCCGGCTGGGGAATGACCGAAACCAACGCCCTGGGCATCACCCTGGCCGGGCCGGATTACGTCAGCCATCCGGAAGCGGCCGGCCGGCCGACGCCACCGCTTCAGGAATTTCGTATCGTCGACGGCGAAGGCCGGCCACTGCCGGTGGGCGAGGTCGGCGAACTGACCGTGAAAAGCGCCGCCAATATGCGCGGCTATCTGAATCTGCCCGAGGCCACCGCGCAAACCCTGCGCGCGGGCTGGTTGTTGACCGGCGATCTGGCCTACCAGGACGACAACGGTCTGTTCTACATCGTTGACCGCAAAAAAAGCATCATCATTCGCGGCGGCGAAAACATCTCCTGCCTGGAAGTGGAAGGCGTTCTGCATCGCCATGCGGACGTCGTCGAGGCCGGCGTGTTCCCGGTGCCCGACCCGCGCCTGGGCGAAACCGTTGGCGCCGGCGTGCAGCTCAAAGCCGGGGCGCGAGTCAGTGAAGCGCAATTGATCGCCTTCGTGGCCGAACACATTGCCCGTTTCAAAGCACCGGAGCGCATCTGGATGCGCGCGCACACCCTGCCACGCGGCGGCACCGACAAAATCGACCGGCGCGCCCTGCGCGACGAATGCCTCGCCGCCGGCCACCCGGGCCTGCCGCTGCCGTCTACTGTCTGAACCCGACCATGGAAGCCTTAACGTGACCCATCCCGACCTGCACTCCGATGCCACCGATTACATCGCCCGCGCCAGCCGCAACGCGTGGGACCTGCCCGGTCTCGCCGAGCACACCCAGCCTCGCCCGGTGCGCACCGTGGGCATTATTGGCGCCGGCACCATGGGCGGCGGCATCGCCATGAATTTCGCCAGCGCCGGCTATCCGGTAACGATTCTGGAAACCCGGCAAGACGCCCTCGACCGGGGCCTGAAGGTGGTGCGCGCCAACTACCAGCGCAGCGCCGACCGTGGCCGCTTCCCCCAGGACGAAGTGGACGCGCGCATGGCGCGTCTCTCTGGCACCCTGGAATTCGCCGATCTGGCGGACTGCGATCTGGTGATCGAGGCGGTGTTCGAGAACATGGAACTGAAGAAAAAAATCTTCGCCGATCTGGACCGGGTAATGAAACCCGGCGCCATTCTCGCCACCAACACCTCGGCGCTGGACATCGACGAAATCGCCTCGGCCACCACCCGGCCCGGCGACGTCATCGGCCTGCATTTTTTCTCGCCGGCCAACGTGATGAAACTGCTCGAGGTGGTGCGCGCGGATCACACCAGCGATGACGTCGTCGCCAGCGCCATGGCGCTGGCCAAGGAAATCGGCAAGATCGCGGTGCTGGTGGGCGTATGCCCGGGCTTCGTCGGCAATCGCATTTTGCGCGCCCGCCAGGTGCAGGCCAACAAGCTGCTTTACACCGGGGTCATGCCCTGGCAGATCGACGCCGCCATCAACGCCTTCGGTTTTCGCATGGGCCCCTATCAAATGGCCGACCTCGCCGGCCTGGACATCGGCTGGTCCAAGGGCGCCACCACCCAGAACCCGATTCGCGACGCGCTGTGCGAAATGGACCGCCGTGGCCAGAAAACCAACGCCGGCTTTTACGATTACGACGACGCCCGGGTCGCCAGCCCCTCGCCGATCACCGAGCAGGTGATCCGCGACATCACCGGCGCGCAACCGCGTACCCTGAGCCAGGACGAAATCATCGAGATCTGTATTTTTCCGATGATCAACGAAGCCGTGAAAATCCTTGAGGACAACAAAGCGCAACGCCCCTCGGACATCGATGTGGTATGGCTGAACGGCTACGGCTGGCCCGCCGACAAGGGCGGGCCGATGTTTTATGGCGATCAGGTAGGCGCCCGCGCCGTGCTCGAGCGCATGCAAACCCTGGGCGCCGAGGACCCGGAATTCGCCCCGGCGGAAACGCTCAAGCGGCTCGCCAACGAAGGCGGCGCCTTCACTGAACTGGATTTAGGCGGGCTGAAAACCGCCGGCAAAGGAGCCTGACATGAGTGATCAATTCGTCACCACCGAACGCCATGGTCCGATTCTGCTGGTGACCATGAACCGGCCGGACGTCTACAACGCCGTGCACGCGCCGATGCACCAGGAAATGTCCGCCATCTGGGACGACTTCGCCGCCGACCCGGATCTGTGGGTGGCGGTGCTCACCGGCGCCGGCGCCAAGGCGTTCTCCGCCGGCAACGACCTCAAATACACCGCCCAGGGCGGCAAGGGCAGCATGCCGGACACCGGCTTCGCTGGCTTGTCGTCGCGCTTTGATCTGGAAAAGCCGATCATCGCGGCGGTCAACGGCTTCGCCATGGGCGGCGGCTTTGAGATCGCGCTGTCCTGCGACATCGTGCTCGCCGCCGACACCGCCACGTTCGCGCTGCCGGAAGTCAAAGTGGGCCTGTTCGCCGCCGCCGGTGGCGTGCAACGGCTGAGCCGGCAGATTGGCCGCAAGCCCGCCGTGGAGATCATGCTCACCGGTCGCCACGTAAGCGCCGCCGAAGGGCTCTCACTGGGCTTCGTCAACGCGGTGCTGCCCGCCGGCCATCTGCTCGAGGCGGCCATGGAAAAAGCCCGCGAGATCTGCGCGGTGTCGCCGTCGTCGGTGAAAGCCACCAAGCGCGTTCTCAATGGCATGGACGACCTGGAACAGCTCAAAGCGAGCCTGGCGCACAGCCGCGAAGTGATGTCGGAACTGCGCCACACCGAAGACTTCAGCGAAGGCGTCAACGCCTTCGTTGAAAAACGCCAACCGCAATGGAAAAACCGCTGAACCGCGCCGCCATGCTGGTGATTGCCAGGCACACGGCCTTCAGCTTTACCGACCCCCGATCCGCCCCGGCGGAATCGAATTCAGCCTCGCCCGCCGCCCCTGACCGGCGCGGCGAGACCCACCACCCTGAGGAGTAGACACACATGGGCAACGATACCGATCTGAACAACCTGGCGATGTCCGAAGACGCGCGCCCGCTGCTGGACGCCCTGGCCAAGCACATGCGCGACAACGTCGACCCGATCACCGAGGAATTCCATCGCCTCGGCGAAGGCCGCGCCGAGCGCTTCAGCTACGCCCCAGGCCAACTGGAGCTGCTGCAAACCGCCAAGGACAAAGACAAGGCTAGCGGCCTGTGGAACTTCTTCCTGCCCAACGCGGAAACCGGTGAAGGTCTCTCCAACCTGGATTACGCCTACATCGCCTTCCAACTGGGCAAAAACCCGCTGGCGTCACAAACGCTGAACTGTTCCGCGCCGGACACCGGCAACATGGAAGTGCTTGAGCGTGTCGGCACCCCGGAACAAAAAGAAAAATGGCTCAAGCCGCTGCTGGCCGGTGAGATCCGCTCCTGCTTCGGCATGACCGAGCCGCACGTTGCCTCTTCCGACGCGCGCAACATCGAAACCAGCGCCGTGCTGGACGGCGACGACTGGGTCATCAACGGCGAGAAATACTACATCTCCGGCGCCGGCGATCCGCGTTGCAAGATCATGATCTGCATGGTGAAGACCAGCCCGGACGCGCAGCCGTTCCGTCAGCAGTCGCAGATCCTTGTGCCCATGGACACCCCCGGCGTTGAGGTCGTGGGCCCGATGCGCGTGTTCGGTCACGACCACGCTCCCCATGGCCACATGCACATCAAGCTGGATAACGTGCGCGTACCCAAGGAAAACATTCTCTGGGGCGAAGGCCGCGGCTTTGAAATTTCCCAGCTGCGCCTCGGCCCGGGCCGCATTCACCACTGCATGCGCTCCATCGGCGCGGCGGAAAAAGCCCTTGATCTGATCCTTGAGCGCGGCATGAACCGGGAAGCGTTCGGCAAGAAAATCATCGATCTGGGCAAGAACATGGAAATCGTGTCCCGCGCTCGCATCGAAATCGAGGCGATGCGCATGATCGTGCTCAAGGCCGCCAAGGCCATGGACGTGATGGGCAACAAAGAAGCCCGCATCTGGGTGTCCATGGCGAAAGCGATGGTGCCGGAGAAGTGCTGCCAGATCATCGATCAGGCGATTCAGATTCACGGCGCCACCGGTGTCAGCCATTGGTCACCGCTGTCCGAGATGTACATGCAGCAGCGCACCCTGCGCCTCGCCGACGGTCCGGACGAAGTGCACCACAATGTGGTCGCCCGCAACGAAGTGAACCGTTACCGCCAAACCGGGGCCTGAGCCATGGTCGATACCACACTGTTCGATCTGACCGGCAAGGTGGCGCTGATGACCGGCGCCTCCAAGGGCATGGGCAAGGCGATGGCGCACGCGCTGGCCGCCCACGGCGCCACCGTGGTGATCTCCGCGCGCAAGCAGGACACCCTCGACGAAACCGCCGCCGAGATCAATAAAGCGGTGGGCGCGGACCGTGTGCACGCGGTGGCCGCCAACGCCGGCCGCAAAGAGGACCTGCAAGCGCTGGTGGAGAAAACCCACCAGCTCGCCGGCCCGGTGGACATTCTGGTCGGCAACGCCGGCGTCAACGTGCATTACGGGCCGATTTCCGAAATCCCCGACGACGCCTACGAAAAAACCATGCAGGTGAACGTGCAGGCCAACCTGTGGCTGGCCCGTTTGGTGGCGCCGGACATGATCGAAAAAGGCAATGGCTCGATGATGTTCACCGCCAGCGTCGGTGCCTTCAAACCCTCCGAGACACTGGGTTTGTACGGCACCTCCAAGCTGGCGCTGATCGGCCTGGTGCGCAACCTGGCACTGGAATACGGCCCGCAAGGCGTTCGCGCCAACGCGATCTGTCCGGGGCTGGTGCGCACCGATTTCGCCAAGGCGCTGTGGGACAACCCCGAGGCGGTGAAACGTGCCAACTCGCAGATCCCCCTGCGGCGCCTCGGCGAAGCGGACGACTTCCAGGGGCTCGCCGTGTTCCTGGGTTCCGACGCCAGCCGCTACATGACCGGGCAAGCATTGACCGTGTGTGGCGGCTCCTTTATGTGGAGTTAAGACGCGAGCACGCTTCATGCAACACGCTTGCACGCGCCTGCTTTTGCGTGAAGCGTGATGCGTGCAAGCGCTCAAAGGAGAACTTATGGATATCAAAGACCGCATCGTGGTCGTCACCGGCGCCGCCGGTGGCATTGGCCGCGCCCTGGCGCAGACTTTCGCCAAGGCGGGCGCGAAAAAAATCGTCTGCGCCGATCTCGACGGTGACGGCGCCGAGGCCACCGCCAAATTGGTGGACGGCGTTGCCCGACAGGTCAACGTCGCCGACGAAAACGACATCAAAGCGCTGATCGACGACACCGAAAAAGACCTCGGCCCCATTGATCTGTTCTGCTCCAACGCCGGCATTTCCATTCCCGGCGGGCCGGAAGTGGCCAACGACGCCTGGCAGCGCATCTGGGACATCAACGTGATGGCGCACATTTACGCCGCCCGTCACCTGGCGCCGAAGATGATCGCCCGTGGCGGCGGCTATTTTCTCAACACCGCCTCGGCCGCCGGCCTGCTCTCGCAAGTCGGTTCCGCCCCTTACGCGGTCACCAAGCACGCCGCGGTCGGTTTGGCGGAATGGATCGCGCTCACCTACGGCGACGATGGCATTAAGGTGTCGGTGCTGTGCCCGCAGGCAGTGCGCACCAACATGACCAAGGGCAAGGAAGACGGCGTCGCCAGCGTCAACGGCATGATGGAGCCGGAGCCGGTGGCCCAGGCCTGCCTGGAGGCCATCGAGAAAGAAACGTTCCTGGTGTTGCCACACCCGGAAGTGTTGCAGTACATGCGCAACAAAACCGAAAACTACGATCGCTGGATCGGCGGCATGCGCAAGCTCAACCGCATTTATAACAAGAACTGAACGGCGCTCTGACAACAGACGCCACCAGCCAATGACATTAAGCGCGCCCCGGGGCGCGCTTGCTCGCTTGACCGGTTGAAACGGATCAGCACGACGGCGCTTCGCCAATGTCTTCGTGCCAGACCTCGGGATGATCGCGAATGTAATCCGCCAGCAGGGCGACGCATTCCCGCGAATTCAGTTCGATCACCCGCACGCCGTTTTCGCGCAGCCAATGCAGGCCGCCGGCGAAATTTTGCGACTCGCCCACCACCACCGTGCCGATGCCGAATTGCCGCACCAGCCCACAGCAGTACCAGCAGGGGGCCAGCGTGGTGACCATGATGGTGGAGCGGTAATCGCGCTGGCGGCCGGCTTTGCGGAAGGCGTCGGTCTCGGCGTGCACCGACGGGTCGTTCTCCTGCACACGCCGGTTGTGCCCCCGACCCAGCAAGGTGCCATCGTGCGCGAACAGGGCGGCGCCAATCGGGATGCCGCCCTCGGCGAGCCCCAGGCGGGCTTCTTCGAGGGCCACCCGTAACAGGGCCTGGTAATCGGGGAGCGTGGTCATGGCGTGTATGCTCTGCGTTGATGGATCGCGGCCGCCTGTCGGACAGGACCCCGCTGACGCGGGCCCGTGCGCTTATTCCCCGCGGATCTTCTGCACGATGTGGGTGGTGGAAATGTCCTCGACAAAGTCGAGCACTCTCACCTCGCCCCCATAGGCCTTGACGATGTCCGCGCCCACCACCTGATCGACGCTGTAGTCGCCGCCTTTCACCAGCACCTCTGGTTTGATCTTCTCAAGCAGCGGTTCCGGAGTGTCGGTGTCGAAGGCCACCACGTAGTCTACCGCTTCCAGCGCGGCGAGCACCGCCATGCGGCGGTCCAGGGAGTTGATCGGCCGGCCCGCGCCCTTCAACCGGCGAATCGAATCGTCGCCGTTGACCGCCAGCACCAACCGGTCGCCAAGACGACGGGCCGAGTCCAGATAGCCGACATGGCCGGCGTGGATGATGTCGAAGCAGCCGTTGGTGAACACAATTTTCTCGCCCTGGGCGCGGGCGTCCTCGATGGCGGTGAGCAGCTGTTCCTCGCTCATCACGCCGCGCCCGATGCCGCCGGTGCGATGCACCGCGCGGCGCAGCTCCGGGGCCGACACCACCGCGGTGCCCAGCTTGCCGACCACGATGCCGGCGGCGATATTGGCCAGCGCCACGGCGTTCTCCAGGGTGCCGCCGGCGGCGAGCGCCACCGCCAGCGTCGAAATCACCGTGTCGCCGGCGCCGGTGACATCAAACACCTCGCGGGCGTGGGCCGGCAAGTGCAGCTCCGGTTTACCCGCTCGCAGCAGCGTCATGCCTTTTTCGCTGCGCGTGATCAACAGCGCGTCCAGCTGCAGTTCCGACATCAACGCCTGGCCTTTCTCCAGCAAGGTCTTTTCGTCCGGCACCGGCCCCACCACCGCCTCGAACTCGGCCAGATTGGGAGTCAAAAGCGTAGCCCCCCGGTAGCGGCTGAAATCGGCGCCCTTGGGATCGACCAGCACCGGCACACCGGCCTGGCGCGCCAGGCTGATCAGCGTGGGGCAATCGCGCAGCGCGCCTTTCGCGTAGTCCGAAAGCACCAGGGCACCGCAGCCCGCCAGACCGGCTTTGACCTTGTCCGTGAAGGGGACCGGGTCCTGATCCTGGAACGATTCCTCGAAATCCAACCGCAGCAGTTGCTGCTGACGGCTGATCACACGCAGCTTGGTAATCGTCGGCAGACCCTGTACTTTCTGAAAGTGGCAGGTGACATCGGCGGCCGCCAGGCGCTCCTCGAGCAGCCCGGCGGCTTCGTCGTCGCCGGTCACCCCGACCAGTTCGGCACGGGCACCGAGCGCGGCCATGTTAAGCGCCACGTTGGCGGCACCACCGGGGCGGTCTTCAAGCTCGGTGACACGCACCACCGGCACCGGCGCCTCCGGCGAAATGCGGCCGGTGGGGCCATGCCAGTAGCGGTCCAGCATGACATCGCCGGCCACCAGCACGTGGGCCTGACCAAACGGGGGGATGGGGGTGTGTTGCATCGTAAGCTCCTGTGACCGCGACGGCGAATCAGGGTGTCCAAAGGCCCGGCTTCCAAAGGGTCGGCTTTCAAACGGTCGGCTTTCAAAAGGTAGATAATGGCGCGCAGTGTAGCATAGCGAACGAGCCGGCAAGGCGGCGCGGCAGTGGATGCGAGCCGCCGGGCTGAGTACACTTTGCCGCTCGCCACCGGCATCGCCGGGCGGCGCCATCGCCCGCGACAATCAAGTGCAATTACCAAGTGCAAATCATGTGCAACTACAGGAATCGGCTGATATGACGGCATTGCGCCACAACGTGCTACAGGGGAGGTGGCTAAGACTGTGGCTGACGGTTTCGTTCGCGGTCATGTTCACCAGCGCCTTTCTGTTTCACTCCCGCGTTGCCATGCTCAATGTGGTGGATGTGCTGTTTTTTCTGCCCGCCCTGACCCTGCTCACCCGCGCTCTGGTGAGCGGCGACAAGCGGCTTTTGCTGGACCCCTGGCTGATTCCACTCTATGCCTTTCTCGGCTGGACCCTGCTGACCATGGCCTGGGCGGCGGACGCCAACAGCTCGCGCACGGTGCGCGCGGTGGTGCAGATCATTATTCTGGTCGGCACCCTGCGCTGGGTGCATGTGTATTACCGGCACACCCTTAAGCAAGCGCTCGCCAATGGCGCCATGACCTCGATGGTGATGCTGGCGGTGATCATGGTCAGCTATTACACCATTCAGCCGCTCTCCAGCCCACTGTTCAGTGAGCCCGCCAGCCTGATTTTCAATTTGCCCCAGCCCGGGCCGCTGCTCTCCACCATGGCGCTGGTGGCGCCGTCGTTCATTCTGCTGGCCCAGGCCCTGGATGAAGGCTTCAGCCCCAAGGGCGCGCGCCGCGGCACTGGCGCCCTGGTCGGCTTCACGTTCCTGCTGCTGGTGCACTGGCAAACCGGCGCCATGCTGCTGATCATGGCCCTGGGCTGGGTGCTGCTGCGCTACCGCCAGCGTTTGCTGGCCGCCCTGGCCGGCGCGGTGGCGCTGTACATGGCGCTGGACTTCGACGTATTGCGCCAGGCATCCATGTATTTCAGCCACCCGATCATCGGCAACGGGCTGAGCCAGGAAACCGGTGATTCCCTGATGGTGCAGTTGCAAAACGGCCTGCGGGTGATCCCCCACCCGGACAACGTGCTGCTGGCGGTGGTGCACAGCACTGGCTTGATCGGCCTGGTTCTGTTCGTGGCGAGCTGGGCGGTGCCCGCCTGGAAGCTCCCCGACAGCGATCAGAACCACCGCGAGGGCGCCGTGTTTCTGGTCAGCCTGCTGCCCGGCTTGCTCGCCATGCTCAGCGATGGCGCCTACCTTCTGGTGCCGTTCCACCCCAGTTGGATGAGCCTGTGGCTGCCGCTGGCGTTGATGCTCGCCTGCCTGAGCACCCGTGAAACGGTGCGCCCCCGGGCCGTGGTGCACTGACGCCGTGGGTCAACGCAAAAAACGCCCCACCGACCCTCGCGATCCGCGCCTGTGGCCGACCCGCCTGGGGCTGGCGCTGTTCTGGCTGATCGGCCAGTTGCCGTGGGACCTGCTACTGGGTATCGGCCGCTGCGTGGGGCGAATCGCCTGGCGCCTGGGCGGGTCGCGGCGGCGCGTCACGCTGACCAATCTGCGCCTGTGCTTCCCGGAGCTCAGCGAGAGCGAGCGCGAGGCGATGGCCCGGCGGGTATTTCTGAGCACCGGCGAAGCAATCCTGGAGATGGCCGGCAGCTTCCACAACCGCCGCGTGGATCTGGACAAACGCCTGCACGTAAAAGGCATGGAACACCTCGAAGCAGCCCGCGCCCGGGGCCAGGGTGTGCTGCTGCTGGGCATGCACTTCAACAGCATCGATGTGGGCAGCCGCCTGCTTGGCAAGATCTTCGAGTTCAGCGTGGTCTACCGGCCCAACGATAACCCCTTGCTGGATCGCCTGATCACCGAGGGCCGCGGCAGTTGGGTCAAGCACTCGGTGGATCGCCGCGACCTGCGCCAGACCGTGCGTCTTCTGCGCAAAGGCGAGGTGGTCTGGTACGCCCCGGATCAGGACTACGGCACCGAGCACGCCGTGTTCGTGCCGTTTTTCGGCGTGCCCGCCGCCACCATCACCTCGACCAGCCGGATCGCCAAAATGGGCAAAGCGGCGGTGATCCCTTGCGCCCATTACCGGCTGCCCGGCGGCCGCTACGAAATCGAGTTCGGCCCGGCGCTGGAGGACTTTCCCTGCGGCGACGACGAAACCGACACCCTCGCCATCAACCAAACCATCGAACGCTATGTGCGCAAGCACCCGGACCAGTACTTGTGGGTGCACAAGCGCTTCAAACACCAGCCCGAGGGGCGGCGCTCGCCCTACTGAGCCGCTGGCTGGCTATTGACGGCCAGTTTTTCGAACACCAGCACCACCTCCGAGCCTTCACTGTCGAAGCGCTCCAGAAGCTGGTACTCATTGTCCAGCCGTTGCCGGGTTTTCGCTTCGTCGGCGCGGCGCACCGCCAGCACCTGCCAGTCGCTGTGGACCTCTTGCGGCGCCAGGATCTTGTTCGAGGAGCCCCGGAAATAGGGCCGGCCGGAGTAGAAGTTCACTTGGCCATTGTTAATGTAGACCCGATCGTCGGCGGGCAGATGCTCGCCGGCCCAGGTGCCGGCCTCGCGGATCGCCAGTTTCTCCGGCCCGCGGGTGGCGATCGCCGCCGACAAGCCGTGCAGCACGATCAGAAACACCAGCAGCGCCCACAGCCCGCGATGAGCGGTACGCTCGCGCAACCGCACCAGCCCGAGATACAAAAACGGCATCAGGAACAGCATCAGCGGCACCAGGTAGCGTGATGACGCGTAGTAGTTGCGCAACAGAAACACCGTCACCAGCAGCAACCAGGTCCATGCCAGCCAGCGGTATACGCGCAACGCCGGCCCGCCATCAATGGCGCCGTGACGGCGCTCCAGCGCATAAGGCAGCAGCAGGCCGAACAAAAAGTGAATCAGTTTCGTCGGGATCAGCACCAGCAACCCGACCGCCAGGATGGCGGCGCCGTAGTCCCGGGAAAACCGGTTCAGAACCGCATCGGCCAGGGCGTCACCGGATTGGCGAAAGCCGTCGTAGATCACCAGCGGGTTGACCGTGTTCCAATAATCCCAGAGCCGGTGGCTGAAGCGCCCGCCCTCGATCACCAACAGCCCCAGCAGCAGCACGCCGGCGACCAGCGGCAACGCGAACAGGCGAATGCGCTCGCGCCAGCCGTAGCCACGCTCGAACAGCGAAAGCAGAAACAGCGGCGCGGCGATCACCGCCACTTCCAGGCGAAACAGCGCGCCCACCAGCACCGTCACGGAGAACGCCAGCGCCCAGCGCCAGGCGTGGCCAGCGGAATAGCGCAGGTAGACCCACACCGACAGCAACATGAAGAACCAGGCCGGCCAGTCGCGCAGCACATCCGGGCGATATTGATCGGTGGCCGGCAGGCTCAGCGCCAGCAACACCGCCCACCAGATATTGCCGGTGGGCACCGCCCGGTGCATCAGCACTACCAGCATCCAGGTGGTGAGCGCCGCGAACAGCAGGCTGGTGCCATAGGCGATGTGAATCAGCGGCAGCGGCAACAGCGCCTTCAAGGCGGCCAGCAGTGCCGGGAAGAACGGCCAGTCGAACAGCGCCAGGGCACTGTCCAGCCGGCCGTCGCCAATCAGTCGCGCCAGATGGATGTACATCATGCCGTCGCGGTTGAGAATCGGCGAATAGTGCATCGACACCAGCGAAAGAACCACGCTGGCGGCCATGGTCAGCACCAGGGGGAGCCGATAGTCCCAGGCCGTGACGCCTTGATCCCGCCGGAGCGGCCCTTGTGTCATAGATTTACCCGCTGGTCATCCATTAGAATATAGCAACATTCGATAACCAAACCACGTCGCCCGCTCACCGGCCGGCCCTGGTGAAGCCTCGAATTTCATCACACTGTAAACGGCCAGGCAGGACCGCCGGGGCGGAGTTCAAAAAAAACACGGAGGAGAAACGACTTTTTACCCGGGGGAACGCCCTATGTTGAGCGGCAGCAAGTTTAAAATTCTGCATGTAGCGTCCTTTATCGGCAATATTGGCGACAACGCCAGCCACTGCGGCCTCTATTCGATTCTGCACAGCGTTCTCGGTGACAACGCCAGCATAGAGCAACAGGAAATCAGAAAGTTCTACAAAAATTACCACGATGCGGACAAGCTCGCGTTCGATCTGGACTTCGTCGACCACGCCAACCGTTTCGACCTGCTGATTATCGGCGGCGGCGGTTTTCTCGATTACTGGGTGCCCGACAGCGCCACCGGCACCACCATCGACATCGACCAGCGCGCCCTGGATGCCCTGACCGTGCCCATGCTGATCACCAGCATCGGCTGCTTTCCGCACAAAGAGGTGCCAGCGGGCAATCTGCAACGCCTGGAAGCGTTCCTCGACCAGGTTCGTGAGCGTGACAATACGCGCATCGCGTTCCGCAACGACGGCTCGGTCGCCAACCTGCACCGCGAGTTCCGCGGCAAGTACCAGGGCGCCTTTGGCGAGGTGCTGGACAGCGGCTTTTTCTTTGAGCCGGAGATCCAGGCCCCGATGATGCCGGTGCCCAGCTACGTGGCCATCAATGTTTCCGACGACCAACTCGACATGCTCAGCCAGCAGCATGGCCCCATCGACAAACACGCCTACTATCAGGAGCTTTCCCTCCTGATCGAGCATTTCTCGCACCACCAGAATAAGCATGTGGTGCTGGTGCCGCACATCCACGGCGACCTGAAGGCCATTTTCTCGCTGCTCGAAGGGCAGAACGATTTTCTGAAACGCAAGAAAATCTCGGTGGCGCCTTGCATTCAGGATGTGGCCGGCGCCAATCTGGTGTTTTCCGTGTATCAGCACAGCGAACTGGTGATCGGCAGCCGCTTTCACGCCAACGTTTGCAGCCTCGCCCTGAACGCCAACACCATCGGCATGGCGGTGCTTGACCGCGTCTCGCACCTGTATCAATCCCTGGACATGGCCGACAGCGTGGTGCAACCCACCCCGGGCTTCGCCGACCGCGTGATCGGCAAGGCCAGCGATTACGAAAGGGGCAACCTTCGTATCAACGAGAACGAAATCGCCCAACAGAAAAACCGCACCACCGAATTTTATCAAGAGTTCTTCGCGCGCATCGCTTGACCAATGTCGCGGTTTACAGCAACTCCACGCCGACGCCGTTCATATAGGCGCCCAGGCTCGCCCGGCTGGGCAGGTCGACTTTATCCAAAGCAAACGAGAGCGCGCGGATGTCCTCGCCAAACAGCACCTTGGTGGTTACCAGCGCGGTGCTGTAGCAGGAGATCACCACCTCCGGTCGCAGCTCACAAAGCACCACCTCCACCGCGCCCTGTTGTTGCAATATCGAGTACTGGTCCTGGTAGAAATCCAGGTGCTCGCCGCTGCGCGGGTGCTTGCTGTAGTAGACCTGTTGATAGCCGTGCTCGCTGAGCCATTGCGCCACCTGGTCCGAGGCGGCCTTCTCTTGCCCGGCGCTGAGCCGGTTATGCATCACCAGCGGCTGCCCGATGATCAGAGCGCAGCGTTGCCTGGGCGCGCCCTCGGAGGCCGCTTGCAGATATTCCCGCGCGCCGCTCAGTTCACGGGTCTTCTCCAGCGGGTACGGCGTGGGCATACCCTGAAAGGTGTAGACCGTGCTCACCTTCGGGTCCAGACCGCCGATCAGGTCACCTTTCGGGGTGTAGTAGCGCAGCGCCGGGAACAGCAGGTGCACCGGATGCCAGCGCCGGCGGAAAAAGCGCCAGCGGTACTTCAAAGTCAAAGGCGTGATTTCCACGCTCACCAAACCGTGGGGAATCAAACAGATTTCCACGCGGGCGTGGGGAAACGCCCTCTCCAGAAAGCGGATCGCGTAATTGGAGCGTGACGTTGAAGTGCGCGGCAGATGCAGCTTAATGGCCGAGGGCACTTCGCCGCCATCGCCCACCGCGTGCGCCAGCGCTTCCAGGTTCTCGACGATGCGCGCTTTCTCGCGCCGCTTGCCGCTTTGCTTGGCGTCGTCGAAACGCAGCACCGAGCGGAAAGTGCGCTCACGGATGATCTGTGGCGCCCGCCGGCCCTGATGCACGAGAAGATTGTCACTGCCGTGCTCGTAGGTGCCGGCGATGATCTCCGAGGAGAGCACCTCAAGTTCGGTCTTGGTGAAGTAGACCGCCACCGTGCGAGTCATGGGCGCTCCTCAGGCCAGCCCGAGACGGGCGGCCAGCCGCTCGGCCTGCTCCCAGTCTTCCGGGGTGTCGATGTCCAGGTTGACCGGGCCGTCCATCACATAGGGGGTCGCTTCCGGGGTGTTAAAACTGCGCGCTTGCAACAGGTACGGCACCCGGGCGATGTACAAGGCGCCGTTATGCTCGAACGCGGCGGGCATATCCTGGCGCCGCAATTGGGTACCCGAGTTGTCGAAAAACGGCACCAGTTTGCCGCCTTCCACTTTGTACATGAACATCGGATGTTTCTTGAGACGGGCCACCGAGACGGTCAACGAAGCGCCCTCGCGAACGGTCTGTTCCAGGGCGTCGTCGATGTCGGCGGCGGTACGAAACGGCGAGGTCGGTTGCAGCAGCAACAGATAATCGTAGGGCTGATCCAGCGCCTGCAGAGCGTGCAGAATCACCTCCATGCTGCCGGTGTCATCCGCCGCCAGCGCCTCGGGCCGGGTGAACGGTACTTCCGCCCCGTAGCGGCGCGCCACCTCGAGGATGTCGCCGGCGTCGCTGGACACCACCAACCGGTCCACGTATCGCGACGCGCGGGCCGCCTCGATGGACCAGGCGATCAGCGGCTTGCCGGCGAGGGGTTTGATGTTCTTGCCGGGAATCCCCTTGGAGCCGCCACGGGCGGTGATCAGCGCCAATACGCTTTTGCCTTCGATCATGGAAACACCAGATCCTTGAAATGCTTCTGATTGGGCGTCGCCCAGAAGGCATCGTCGCGCAGCGTGTCCATGAACTTGCCGGCACTGCCGCCTTCGCCGTAATGGTAGAGTGGCGCATGGCGCTCGGCGGCCAGCGTCTCGGTGATCGCCGCGATGATGTCTTGGTGATCGAAGCCGACGTTGCGAATGCCCTCATGGACCATTCTGTTGTGCTGGCGCTTGCCCACGTTGATGGTGGGGACCGCGTAGATGGGCGCTTCGTGAATGCCGGCACTGGAGTTGCCGATGATAAAATCGGCGTGCTTGAGCAGGGTCAGAAAATATTCAAACCGCAACGACGGGAACAGACGGAAACGCGGGTGCTCCGCGATCTTCTCATAGGCTTCGAAGATGGCCTCGCAGCCCTGATCGTTATTCGGATAAATCACCACGTAATGACGGCCGCTGTCGATCAGCGCGTCGACATAACGGCGAGCGCTTTGTTTGCGCTCCACCTCGTCTTCGGTGGTCACCGGATGGAGCATGCAAATGGCGTAATCCTGGAACGGAATCTCATAGCGCTGGCGCGCCTGTTCCAGGCTCGGCAGCGCGTCGGAGAGCATCACGTCCACGTCCGGCGAACCGATCAGGAAGATGTTGTTCTCATCTTCACCGAGTTGAATCAAGCGGCGGCGGGCGGTTTCGCTGGCAACGAAATGCAAGTGCGACATCTTGGTGATGGCGTGGCGCATCAGTTCGTCGATGGTGCCGGAGACCTCGCCACCTTCCACATGGGCCACCAGGATATTGCGCAGGGCGCCCACCGTGGCCCCGGCCAGCGCCTCAACCCGGTCACCGTGCACCACGATCAGATCGTAATGGTGTTCCTGCAGGTAACGGCTCAACCCGGTGATGGTGTTGGCCAGCACCACCTCCATGGCGTCGCCCTCACTCTGGTTCATGTAGGTGAACACGTTGGTGAAGCCGGATTTGCCGATCTCATTCACGGTGAGTCCGTACTTGGACATCATGTGCATGCCGGTGGCGAAGATGCCGTACTCGAATCGCTCGGCGTCCTCGACCGAGCTGATCAGCGATTTCAGCTTACCGAAATCGGCGCGCGTGCCGGTCAGAAAAAGAATCCGCTTTTTCATTCCGACACGTCGCCCCAGCCAAGCTGCTCGTCGGCGTGGATCGCGCGGGCGGCGGTTTTGCCAAGCAAATCCTCGTAATGCTCGGAGAGAATTTCACCGGTGCCGGGGCGCTTCACCCAGAGGTTGTCCTTGGTGAAGGGTTCGCCGGCGGCGATGGCCTTGATGGTCACCACGCTGGCGAAGGCGAAATCGCTGGTGACCCGCTCTTCGGCGGCGGCTTCTTTCTTACCGCCGCGCATCCGCCAGATCAGCTCGGAGCCTTCCAGCAGTTCGCGGGTGGCGGTCTCGTCCATGGAGTTGACGATGTCCGGGCCCGGCCGCGACATGGTGTCGGTGAAGTGACGCTCCAGAATCGAGGCGCCCAGCGCCACCGCCGCGAAGCAGGCGTGGTTGGAGATGGTGTGATCGGACAACCCGATCACCACACCCGGAAATTCACGGCCCAGTTCGCTCATCGCGCCCAGACGCACCAGGTGCGCCGGCGTCGGGTACAGGTTGGTGGTGTGCAGCAACCCATAGGGAACCCCTGCCTCATCGAAAATCCTCGTCGCTTTGCGGATGCTCTCGATGTTGTTCATGCCGGTGCTGAGGATGACCGGCTTGCCAAACCCGGCGATGTGTTTCAACAACGGGTAGTTGTTGCACTCGCCGGAGCCGATCTTGTAGGCCGGTACGTTCATTCTTTCCAGGCGGTCGGCGGCGGCGCGGGAAAACGGCGTACTGATGAAAATAATGCCCTTGGACTCAACGTAGTTCTTGAGCTCCGTTTCCTGCTCTTCGTCCAGGCTGCAGCGGTCCATGATCTCGTAGATCGACACCGAAGCGTTGCCCGGGATCACTTTTTTGGCGGCGCCGGACATCTCATCGGCGACCACATGGGTCTGATGTTTGATCATCTCCACGCCAGCCCGTTGCGCGGCATCGACCATCGCCTTGGCGGTCTCCAGGCTGCCTTCGTGATTGATGCCGATCTCGGCGATCACCAGGGGCTTGTGGTCCGGGCCGATGGCCCGGCCGGCGATGCTAAAACTGGCGTTTTGGGTAGCGTTTTCCATGCTGAGCCTTTGCGCGAACGTGGTTACGGAAAGCGGCGCGGGATTCAACCGTGGCGCTCATCTTCGGGCCTGCCGGCCCCCATTGTACAGGCAGGAAGCGCGCAGGCGGGAGTGACCTAGGGCCTGTTCACACTCATTATGATGGCCGCGCCGGAGGTCGTTTTCGCGCAAACCAAGGCGCGGTGAGCGTGGTGTGGGCCGCCACACAAGCGAACCGCAACGCGGGATTGCGCGAAAACGGCCCCGGCCCTTCGGGTTGCGCCCCAAAGCGGGCCAGGCGGTGTTGCTCGTCGGTCATTTAGCATACTAACCCTCTCTCCTCGCGCCTTGCCTGGCCCGCTTTGGGGCAGCAACGCGACCATCATAATGAGTGTGAACAGGCCCTAAGCCTCCTTCGTGAAATTGCGCCGCCAGCGGGCGCGGTCCCGCTCCACCAGCGTTTCCACCTCGCCGGCGGGCAGTTCCAGTCGCATGGCGTCCAGATCCAGCACACACAGCCGCTGCGCCACCCACAAAAAGTTGGTGGCCTTGAGATCGCCGTGATTGAAATTCAGGACCTTCATCAAATCAAACACCCGCTCCATTTGCTGCTGGGCGGCGGTCAGGTCGGGGCCGGCGGGCAACTCCGCCAGGGACGGACCGGCCACATACTGACAAACGAAATAGGCGGTATCGAGCACACCGAACGGACGCCGCTCGGCATAGCCCACCGGCGCTGGCGTCGCCAGGCCGATCAGCTCCAGCCAGCGCGCGTTGCGCCACGAGCGCGACGCGCGGCTGGGCTTGAATTGCTTGCGCAGCCGGTGGCCCGGGCTCTTGGTGTTGTAGCGTTTGATCACCCAATCGTGGCCACGCCACCGCACCCGGCTGACGGTGCTGCTGTTGCCAGGCTTGAGGGTTTCACCTTCGGCCATTTGCCGATCAATGCCGGCGGCCATCAGCGCCTGGAAGTCCTCCTCCAGAGAGCGGCTGGCCATGCCGGCCAGCCCGGCCGCGCGCACCACCGCGTAATCGCTGCACTCGCGGTGGATCTTTTTCAAGGCGTGCCGATAGCGCCGCGTCCGGGCCCGGGCCAACGCCGCCGCTAACGCGTCCAGAGTGGGCGCGTCGGGGCCGTAGGCGTGGCGAATGGCATTCAGGTCAAGGCAATCCAGCGGATAGAACTGGGCCAGCAGCGCGGCCAGATTGTCGCGTTTGGCCGCCGCCGAAAGCCGCCTGCGGATCAACACGCTGCCGGCGTCGACCAGATACAGGCACGAACCGTCGATCAGAAAATTGCCCAGGTGGGCGTCACTTTGCACACAGCCCTGGCGGTGCAATTCGGCGACGAAGGCGACCAACCGCGTCACCACCGATTCGCCCTGGCCGCGCGGGTAGGCATGCGCATACACCGCCAACGCGCTCTCGCCGGGCAGACATTGCAACGTCAGCACCCGGCCCTGCTCGGTGCCACCGCTGTCACCGAGCAAGCGCGGCGCCGGTACCGCCAGCGCCTCCAGCCGCGCCAGCCGCGCCGCTTCCCGGGCGGCCTCCCGACGCGCCTTGCGATCGGCAAAGAACAGCTTGGCGATCACCGGCTCGCCGGCCAGCCGCGCGCGCGCGGTGAGCCGCCGGCCCGGCAGCAGCCGCAGTGTGCGCTCCAGAATCAGATCGCCGAAGACGGTGGCGAGGCGGGCCGGCAACCGTGGCTCGCGGCCGGCGGCGGCCAGTTCGCGCAGGGAAGTGAGGGGCTCGTCGGCTCCGGCGCTCGGCACGGCCATCTCAGATGTCCTTGCCCGGATGTTCGCTGAACGGCAGCGGAAACGCCGGCTCCTTCTCAAAGTAGCGGCGATAGATTTTCTCGCCTTCCTCGCGGCTGGCCTGCAGCAGGCGGTGTTTGTCGGCCAGCGCCCGGCGCAGCGGCATGTTGGTGTAGGCGCGCACGAAGCGCAGCAGATCGCGGTGCGTCAGGTCCAGGCGGGCGGTGGAAAAATACAGCCCACCGATGTCCTTGACGCGCCAACGGCGCGGCACGCGCCCGCGCACCTGGGAGCGATGCAGGTCAATCAGATGCAGCGCCGCGCGGCTGTCTTCCCGTTCTACCGCCGCCCGGGAAATCAGGAAGTGACCCAGATAGAAGTCGCGGTGGTTGACGCCCACGTCGTGCATTGCCTTGGCGATCTCTCCGACGCGCCGGATCAGCGCCCATTTGAACCTCGGGGCGCCGGGTTCCAGCCGCCAGCGCTCGCCCAGCTCTTCCAGGCTGAGCGTGTTGACCAGCTCATCGGTGACCAGAAACGATTCGCGGCGCGCCGGATTCAGGCCACGCTGGCCATAGCCGGCGATGGCCAGGGTATGGATGCCGGCGCCGGCCACTTTGCGAATCGCGCGCACCTCCGACAGGGCGCCCAGAATCGGCCACTTGCCCTGGCTCAGATTCTTGACGATCTCGCCCCAGCCGATGCCACCGTGGTATTTCAGAAAGTAGCGCTGTTCGTTGATTTCGAATTGCAGGGTGCGGCGCCCTTCCCGGGCCCGGTAGATCACGCCATCCTGGTGCGCGGCCCGTTCGAAAGGGTCCTCGTCATGCCAGGCACGGGCCAGGTCGTCGCGCATAAACAACGTCATCGGCGCTCCTGGCGAGGGGTCTGTTCGATGGCATCCACGGCATGCTCCACAAGATCGTAAATGTCGGCGCCGGCGGCGAACGCCCGCGAGCGCTCACGCCAGCGCTCGCGGGGAGGCTCCAGCAGCGCACCGGCGGCCTGCACCAGTTGCTCGTCGGACGGCTCGGCCAGCACCTGGCCCAGCTCGCCCTCGCCGATGTAGGGCGCGTAGCCGCACGCTTCGGTGGTCAGCACCGGCAGGCCGGCGATCGCCGCTTCCAGCAGCACCGTGCCGGTATTCTCGGCGTAGGCGGGGTGCAGCAGCAAATCGGCGCTCCACAGCCACTCCGGCACGTTATCCTGGCCGCCCATGAAGTGCACCCGCCCGGCCACACCCAGTTTGCGGGCCAGCCGCCGATAGGGGGTGGCGCGATCCTCGCCGACCACGTACAGCCGCGCCGGCGCGGGCAGGCCGGCCAGGGTGCGGATCGCCCGGTCCAGCCCCTTGGTGCGGAATCCGGAACCGACGAACAACAGCATCGGCGAATGCTCTTCCAGGCCCAGGCTGGTGCGCAGCATCGCCCGGTGACGCAGCACGTCTTCCGGCTGGGCACGGTCGCGGCGAATGCCCGGCGGCAGGTCCACGAAACGGGCATCGGCGGTGCCGTAATGGCGCTGATAGAGCGCCCGCTGCGGCGGCGAGATAGAGAGTATTCGCGCCGCGCCGCGCGCCTCGAACACCGCCCGCTCGAACGCCAGCTTGCTGCGGTAGCGCGGCAGCCAGCGGCGCGGGCCATGGTAGCGCGCCGCCAGGCAGCCGTCGGCGGCGTAGTACCAATCCAGCCCCGGCATCTTGTTGAAACCCACCACGCTGTCGAAACCGGCCAGGCGCGGCGCCAACGCGGCGGCGAAGCCGGCGTCGCGGGCATGGTTACTGCGTGCGTCCACCGGCAGCGTCACCACCTTCGGGCCCTTCGGCGTGGCGCCCTGCCATTGGCGGGTATAAACGGTGACCTGATGGCCGCGCGCCAGCGCGGCGCCGGCGATCGCCAGCATGTCGCGCTGCAGGCCGCCGTAGGGGAAGTATTCAAACAACGCGAAGGCCAGCTTCATGCGCCCGCCACCTCGATCAGCCGTTGCCACACCCGGTGCGGTTTAAGACTGCTGAAGCACGGCGGCTCGACGCCCCGCCCCAGGCTGCCCCGGTAGGTGCATTTCTCTTGCAGGCAGGGCGCGCAGGGAAATTCGGCGGCGAACGAATGCGCGCGCGGGCCCCACACACCGGTCAGGCGCGGGTCGGTGGGCCCGTACAACGCCAACCCCGGCAAGCCGGCGGCAGCGGCCAGGTGCGCCAGGCCGGTGTCCACCGCCAGGAAAGCGTCCCAGCGCATCAAGCGATCAGTGAGCTCGGTGAGCGTCAGCCGGGGCAACACGGTCACCGCCGGCAAGCCCCGGGCGATGCGTTCGGCGCGCACCCGTTCCTGCTCGTTGCCCCATGGCAAATGCACCCGGTGGCCGGCCTGTTCGGCTTGCTCGGCAAGGGCGCGCCAGAACGCTTCCGGGTAATGTTTGGTGGGCCAGGTGGTGCCGTGAAAGAACACCAGATCGGCGCTGCCGTCGAGCAGAGAGTGGGGGTCCCGGGTCCGTACCAGACCATAATCCGGATCGTCTTCCGGGGCGGCGTAACCCAGCGCCTGGGCAAACAGTTGACGCACCCGGCTGACCGCATGGCCGCCACGTGGCACCGCCAGCGGATGATCCAGCACCCGGGCGGAGAGCGGCTCGCGGGCGGAGGTCTTGTCCAATCCGAACTTGGGGCCGCGCGCCAGGCGGGTCAGGAAAGCGCTCTTGATCAGCCCCTGGGCGTCGATGACGGCGTCGTAGTGGTGCTCGCGCAGCGCGTTTTTGAACCGGCCCCACTCGCCGCTGCGCCGCGCGCGCAACGGATGGCGACGCCAGCGCCGCAGCGCGCAGGGCAGCACCCGCTCCACCGCCGGGTGGCGGCCGGCCAGGTCCGCGAATGCTTCTTCCACCACCCAGTCCACGCGCAGGCCCGGCAGCGCCCGGGCCGCGTCGGTGAGTGCCGGCAGGGTGTGGATGACATCCCCCATCGATGAGGTCTTGATCACAAGAACGCGCATTCGGGTCCTATCGTTGCGGACGTTTGGCGGCCAGCCGCCGCGCCAGCTCACGGCCCTTGGCGTGCAAGCGAGGCGTGCCCAGATAGTGGCGCAGGAACCGCAGCCCATCCCGCTCCCGCACGCCGTCGCCGCGCCTCGCCAGACTCTCCAGGTCGCGGAACAGGTGCTGCCGCCTGAACACCCGGTGGGTCTTTTCCAGATCGATGAAGCGTACATCATAGCAGCCCAGAGCGGCACGCCAGGCAACAAAAACATGCTTCGGATAGAGATTGCGGTGAACGTAGCCGCGCTCATGCATAAAACGCACGGTGCTCGCCACGTCCTCGATCAGGCGCCAACGACGCGCCACCGGCAGGGCGGCGAGCTCGATCCGGTCAAGGCTGTCGAAACCATCCAGACCCAGGCTTACCATCACCGTCAGGGTGTCGCCGGCGGCGTCGCGCAGGGTGTCGAAAAACACCGGCGGCGCCACCGGAATGCCCTGCGCCAGACAGCGGCGCAGGGCGCGGAATTCCGCGTGCAGTGTCGGCTCGCCCCACAGCGGATGGCGCGGCGTGCGGTGGTGTTGATTACGCTGGCACTTCACATAGAGGTTGTGGGTGCGGCCCTCGCCATCCGGCAATTGCACCCGGTAGACCGCCAGTTCCCCGCCGTAGCGAACATTGGGCTCGTCCACCGGCTCGCCTTTGTCGCCCTGCCACCAGGCCCGCAGGGTATCCAGGCCGAGCGTGCGCAGCACCGCGCGCCATTCCGGGTCGAGATAGGCGCGCGCCATTCAGAACGCCACGCCGGGCAATTGCTTGAGCGCCGCGATCACCCGGGCGGGCTCCAGCTGACGCAAGCAGTTGAGGTGGCCGAGCGGGCACTCACGCTGGAAACAGGGGCTGCAATCAAGGTCCAGGCGCACCACCGCCACCGCCTCACCCAACGGCGGCGTGAACCCCGGTGAGGTGGAGCCGTACACCGCCACCAGCGGCCGCCCCAGGGCGGCGGCGATGTGCATCAATCCGGAATCGTTGCTGACCACCGCGTCGCAGGCGGACAACAGGTCCACCGCTTGCTCCAGGCTGGTGACACCGGCCAACAGCGCAACCGCGTCCTGGTGCTCGGCCGGCAGCGCGTCACGGATCGATTCCGCCACCGGGCGGTCCTTGCCGGAGCCGAACAGCCACACCTGGCCGCCATTGGCGATCCAGTGCCGGGCGACCTCCGCGTAATGGTATTCCGGCCAGCGCTTGGAGGGCCCGAATTCGGCGCCGGGGCACAGGCCCAGCACCGGCCGCTGGCGATTCAGGCCGTGCGTGGCCAGGGTCGCGGCGACCTGCTCCGGGTCCACTTTCAAGCTCGGCGCGGCGATCTCCTCCAGCGCCGGCACCGCCGCCTCGGCGGGCAGAGCCAGCGCCACGAAGCGCTGCACCATCAACGGGTAACGGGTTTTGTCCAGTACGCGCACATCGTTGAGCAGGCCGTAACGCATTTCACCGCGCCAGCCGGTGCGCACCGGCACCCTGGCGAACCAGGGTATCAGGGCGGATTTCAAGGAGTTGGGCAGCACATAGGCGTGGTCGTAATCGCCGCGCAGGGCACGGCCTTCGGCACGGCGGCGACGCAGCTTCAATTCACCATGGCCGAACGGCAGTTCCAGCGGCGCGCGCACTTCCGGCATGCGTGACAGCAACGGCCGGCACCAGGCTGGCGCCAGCACGTCGATGACGCAGTCCTGGCGCCGCTTGAGCTCGGCGAACAGGGTCTGCGCCATCACCATGTCGCCGACCCAGGAAGGGCCGACCACCAGAATGCGTGTCACTGTTCTGGCCGTGCGACGATCAGACATCCGGCAAAATCCGTTTCAGCGTCCGGCGGGCAACCCTCAAGAAACGAAGGTCAGCCAGTCCTGGTATTCGTCCAGCTTGCCGCGCACCAGATCGAAATACACCGCCTGAAGTTGCTCGGTGACCGGGCCGCGTTTGCCCTCGCCAATCACCCGGCCGTCCAGTTCCCGAATCGGCGTGACTTCGGCGGCGGTGCCGGTGAAGAACGCTTCGTCGGCGATGTAGACCTCGTCACGGGTGAGCCGCTTTTCGCGCACCTTGTAACCGCGCTCCTCGGCCAGCTGCATGATGGTGCGGCGGGTAATGCCGTCCAGGCAGGAGGTCAGTTCCGGGGTATAGATAACGCCGTCGCGCACCAGGAAGATGTTTTCCCCGGAGCCTTCCGCCACGTAGCCTTCGTTGTCCAGCAGCAGCGCTTCGTCGGCGCCGCCGCTGACCGCCTCGCCCAACGCCAGCATGGAGTTCATGTAGCTGCCGGAGGCCTTCGCCTTGCACATGTTGATGTTCACGTGGTGGCGGGTATAACTGGAGGTGCGCACCTTGATGCCCAGCTCCAGCGCTTCCGGCGACATGTACGAGGGCCATTCCCAGGCGGCCACCACCACGTGCACCTGCAGGTTGTGGGCGCGCAGGCCCATGCCTTCACTGCCGTAGAACACCAGCGGGCGCAGATAAGCGTGCGGCAATTCGTTCTCACGGATGGTCGCGATCTGCGCCTGGTTAAGCTGGTCCGCGGTGAACGGAATCTTCATGTTCAGAATGTGGGCGCTGTTGAACAGCCGCTTGGTGTGCTCCTGCAACCGGAAGATGGCCGGGCCGCGCTCGGTTTCGTAGGCGCGCACGCCCTCGAACACGCCCATCCCGTAATGCAGGGAATGGGTCAGCGCATGCACCTTGGCTTCCCGCCAGGGCACCATTTCACCGTCCAACCAGATAACACCGTCTCGATCAGCCATGGACATGGCGGTACTCTCCTAAACCTGTAATCCTCAAATCCCAAAAAAATCAGGCCCGAATCAGGCGGCACGCCCGGGACGCACCGGCGGGCGAGCACACCCGGCGGCGCCGTCAGGCGTCCGGCAGACCAAACCATTGTTTCCAGATCGCTCGCACGCCTTCACGCAAATCGCGGAATTCCGTGTCGTCGACAATGGATTTCACTTTGCGCAGCGAGGCGCGATGAGCCGCGGACCGGTAGGCCAGGTAGGCTTCCCGAAGCAGACCGGCGTCCTGCGCCGGCATCAGTTCCAGGGCGGCGAGGGTTTCGAGCAGCCGCACATTATCGGTGAACCGGGTCAGTTCGCCGTGGGAAGAGGCCCATCTGAGTACGCCATATTGCACCATAAATTCGATATCGACGATACCTCCCGGGTCCTGCTTGAGGTGGAATTGCCCCTCTTTATGGGAAGACAGGTGATCGACCATCTTCTCGCGCATCGCCAACACGTCGTGCCGCAGCGCCTCCTGGTCCCGTTTTTTGCACAGTACCTCATGGCGAATCGCGTCGAACGCCTGGCGCGCCCGGTTGCAACCGGCCACCACGCGGGCGCGCACCAGCGCCTGATGTTCCCAGGTCCAGGCGTCATGGAGCTGGTATTTGTGGAACGCCTCCATCGACGACACCAACAGCCCGGAGCTGCCGCTGGGCCGCAGCCGGGTGTCCACCTCGTAGAGCTGGCCGCTCATCGTGCGGGTAGCGAGAATGTGCACAATGCGCTGGCCGAGACGGGCGTAGAACTGTTCGTTGGAGACGCTCTTCTCGCCGTCGGTCATACCGCCGGCGGCGGCATCGTGCAGGAACACCAGATCCAGGTCGGAGTTGTGGCCCAGTTCGATGCCGCCCAGCTTGCCGTAGCCCACCACCACGAAATCCGGGCTGCAGGGCTGGCCATCGTCGCGCACCGGCCGGCCATGGCGCTCCACCAGCGGCTCCCAGGCCAGCATCACCACCTGGTTGAGAACGCTCTCCGCCAGCCAGGTGAGGTAATCGCTGACTTTCATCAGCGGCAGCACTTCGGTGACCTCGGAGGCGGACACGCGCAGCAGGTGAGCCTGTTTGAAATTGCGCAGCACTTCCATCTGCTGCTCAAGATCGTCTTCCGGCACGCGCAGCAATTGCTGGCGCAGCTCGTCATCCAGTTCCGTGCGCGCCGGCGGCGAATACAGGGTGCTCACGTCGAGCAGCTCGTCGAGCAGCACCGGGTGGCGGGCCAGCCGCTCGGCGATCCAGGGGCTGGCGCCGGACAGCTTGACCAGCTGGGCGAGCGCCCCGGGGTTCTCCACCAGCAGGGCAATGTAGGCGCTGCGGCGCACCACCGCTTCGATAAAGGCGATCAGCCGCGCGGCGGTGACCGCGCCATGGCCCTGGTAACCGAGTGCCTCGATCAGCAGCGGCATCAAACGGTCAAGCCGTTCGCGACCGATGCGCTGCATGTTCTGCACCGACCGTGACTCGCGCAACTGCACCAGCAAGGCGAGCACCTGATCGGCGTCCTGCACGCCAATCGCCTGCAAATGGGCCAGCGCGTCGGCGTCGTCCACTTCGCCGAGCCACAGATCAAGCAACTCGCGGTCGGCTTCGTTGACCTCCGCTTCCTGTTGCGGATCAGCGATCACCTGACTGAAGTGAAAACGCACCTGCTCGCGGTGGCGGCGCAGCGCACGCTCAAACGCGGCGCGGGCGGAGAAGCCCATCGCGTAGGTCAGGCGCTGCCAGCCCAGCTCGTCGTCGGGCAGCCGCTGGGTCTGTTTGTCGGCAAGGGCCTGCAGGCGGTGCTCCACGTCACGCAGAAACACGTAAGCGCCGCGCAGCTCATCGATCACGTCGTCAGGCAGCAGGCCTTCCTCGCCCAGCAGCGGCAGCACCTGGATCAGGTTGGGCTGACGCAGGCTGGGCAACTGGCCGCCACGGATCAACTGGAATGCCTGAACGATAAACTCGACCTCGCGAATGCCGCCGGCGCCCAGTTTGACGTCCGCCTGGATGCCCTTGCGGTTCACCTCGCGCTCGATCAGCCCTTTCATTTCGCGCAGCGATTCGAACGCGCCGTAATCGATATAGCGGCGGTAAACGAACGGATTGAGCCGCTCGATCAGGCGCGTGCCCGCCTCCAGATCGCCAGCCACCGGGCGCATCTTGATCAGCGCGTAGCGTTCCCATTCCCGGCCCTGGGTTTCGTAGTAGCTCTCCATGGCGTCGAAGCCCACCGCCAGGGCGCCGCTCTTGCCCCAGGGGCGCAGTCGCATGTCGGTGCGAAACACAAAGCCGTCGGCGGTGTTCTGATCCAGTGCTTTGATCAGTTGCTGGCCCAGGCGCAGAAAGAACTGGTGGTGGGTGAGGCTGCGGCGGCCGCCTTCGATTTCGCCTTCGTGCTCGTAGGCGAAAATCAGGTCGATGTCGGAAGACAGATTCAACTCGCGGGCGCCCAGCTTGCCCATCGCCAGCACCACCAGCTTGACCGGATAACCGTGCTCGTCCACCGGCGTGCCGTTGCGCTCGCAGGCCCACTCGTGGAGCCGCTCCAAGGCGGTGGAAATCAGCGTGTCGGCCAGCAAGGACAGATCCGCGACCAGCGCGTGGTAATCGTCCAGGCGCGCCAGATCACGCCAGATCAACCGCACCATGTGGCGGTGGCGCAATCGGCGCAGCACCGATTTGAGGCTGTCTTCGTCGTCGCAGGCGATCACCTGGCGGCGCACATCGCCGGCCAGGGTGCCCGGGTCGAGGCGCTGTTTGAGTGGGCTTGCCGCCAGCCACTCACCGAGCCCGGCGTCGCGGATGAACTGCTCCGCCACGTAATCGGAGCCCGCCCAGACCCTGGACAGGTCGGCGAACAAAGCGTCGGGGAGTGTGTGGCCCGCCTCCTGGAAGCGCTGCCAATGCCGGGTTACCAGCACGGAGAGCTCATCGGGCAAGCCGGAATAGTCCGGTTCAGTCATGGTCGGCTATTGTCCACGGCCTGAGGGGGAAAGGCCACTGGGAAGTTGCCGCGGGAACAGGAAACAGGATGAAGAGGACAGCACAGGCCCTGCCGTCGGCGAAGCCGTGCTCCGGCGAGGGGCACGCTTCAAGCCTCATGCTTCAAGCCTCAAGCGCAAGGCTGTATCCATGAGCTCGGTAGCCTGAAGCTTGAGGCTTGTAGCTTGCCGCCGCCTCACAGCAACACATCCTGGCTGGGGGTGACGCGCATGACTTCCTCGATGGTGGTGAGGCCCCGCGCCACTTTTTGCGCGCCGCTGATGCGCAACGGCTTCATGCCGTTCTTGAGCGCCTGGCGGGTCAGCGTTTCCAGGTCCGCGTTGCGGCTGATCACACCTTTCAGCGCACTGTTCAGCGGCAACGTTTCGTACACCCCCATGCGCCCCAGATAGCCGGTGCCGCGACACTCCAGGCAGCCCACCGGGCGGCACAGGGTGTCCGGCGCGGCGATTTTGAAAGGCCGGGTCAGCTCCTGCCAGGCCGCCGCGTCGGTGGCGGTGCTCTCCTTGCAATGGGGGCACAGGGTGCGCACCAACCGCTGCGCCATCACCCCCAACACGGTGGCGGTGATCAAATAGGGCGGCACGCCCAGATCCACCAGCCGGGTGATCGAGGACGGCGCGTCATTGGTGTGCAGGGTGGACAGCACCAGATGGCCGGTGAGCGCCGCCTGGATCGCCATGTCGGCGGTGGCCAGGTCACGAATCTCACCGATCATGATGATGTCCGGGTCCTGGCGCAGCATCGCCTTGACGCCCTGGGAAAAGCTCACGTCGATGTTGGCCTGCACTTGCATCTGGTTAAAGCTCGGCTCCACCATCTCGATGGGGTCTTCGATGGTGCAGACATTGACCTCGCTGGTGGCCAGTTGCTTGAGGGTGGAATAGAGAGTGGTGGTCTTGCCTGAGCCGGTCGGGCCGGTGACGAACACAATGCCATGGGTGTGACCGGTCATCGCCGCCCAGGCGTCGCGGTCTTCACGGCTGAAGCCCAGCTGCGAGAAGCTGCGCACCAGAACGTCTGGATCGAACACCCGCATCACCATCTTTTCGCCGAAGGCGGTGGGCAAGGTGGAGAGCCGCAGCTCCACTTCCTCGCCGTCCGGCGATTTGGTTTTCAGACGGCCGTCCTGGGGTTTGCGTTTCTCGGCCACATTCAGCCGCGAAAGAATTTTCAAGCGGCTGGTGACCGCCGCCATAATGGTGGCGGGCAGTTCGTAGACATCGTGCAGCACGCCATCGATGCGAAAGCGCATGCGCCCGGTATCCCGGCGCGGTTCCAGATGGATGTCGCTGGCGCGCTGGGAAAAGGCGTATTGAAGAATCCAGTCGACGATATTAACGATGTGCTGGTCGTCGGCGTCCGGGTGGCCCTGGCCCACCTCCAGCAGTTGCTCGAAATTGGTGATTCCGGACAGCTCCTGGCCACCGGCGCGGGCGGCGCCGGCAATCGAGCGGCTCAGGTTATAGAACTCGATGCGATAGCGGCGCAGTTGCTCCGGGTTGGCGAACACCACCTGCAGCTCACGCTCGCCCAGCACCTGGTGCAGATGCTCGCGCCACTCCAGCTTGAACGGTTGATCGCAGGCCACCCGCACCCGCTCGCGGCCGGCTTCCACGGCGACAATGCCGTGGCGCTCGGCGAACGCGTAACTCATTACCCGGGTGACCGCGTCCACATCCACCTTGAGCGGGTCGATGTGAAACAGTGGCAAGCCGCCTTTTTCCGCCAGCCAGCGGGTCAGGAACTCCACATCCAACAACCGCTGCGGCTCGCTGCGATCCTCGAGCCGGTATTTGGCGACCACTTCGATCGGGTGCCAGTTAAGCTCTTTCTTGTCCCTCGGGGTGGTGGCGATGACATTGAAGTCCTCGCGGCTGACACGCTGCTCCTCAAGCAGCTCACGCATCACCCAGCGGACATCGACGTCCTGGCCTTGCAGATGGCGCGGCATATTGGTGGCCGTCACGGTGTTCCCCTCGTTACCGTTATTGTGTTCCCGGGTCATGGTAGCGCGCCGCGCGCCCACCACGAATACCGGCGTAGGCATGACCGCGCTCGTGATCTATACTCGCGCCCCAATACGCGATACGTCCGTGACAGGGTAGCCCTATGTCCTTCGGCAGTTCCATAGCCGGCCTATTCGGCCGGTCCCCGATCAAGCCTTTGCAGCAGCACTACGACACCGTGCACGAGTGCGCTCTTGGCCTGGGCGATTTTTTCGCCGCGGTCAGTGCCGAGGACTGGGAGGCCGCCAAGCAGGCGCGCCGGCGCATCGCCGACTTGGAAAACCAGGCTGATGAGTTGAAAAAGGAATTCCGGCTCAACCTGCCCAAGAGCCTGTTCCTGCCGGTACCGCGTTCCGATCTTCTGGAACTGGTCAGCGTGCAGGACAAAGTGGCCAACAAGGCCAAGGACATCGCCGGCTTGATGTTGGGGCGGCAGATGACCATTCCCGCGCCGCTGGCGGCGTCAATGGCGGATTATCTGCAGGGCGCCATCGACACCTCGGCCCAGGCCCGCAAGGCCATCGCCGAACTCGACGAACTGGTGGAAACCGGCTTCAGCGGACGGGAAATCAAACTGGTGGAAGACCTGATCGAGGATCTTGACCAGCTTGAGCGCGCCAACGACGACCAACAGATTCTGATCCGCGCGCAGCTGTTCAAACTGGAAGCGGGCCTGCCACCGGTGGACGTCATCTTCCTGTACAAAATCATCGACTGGGTCGGTGACCTGGCCGACCGCGCCCAGAAAGTGGGCGGCCGTCTTCAACTCTTGCTCGCGCGCTAGCGAGCTGTCTGCCAGCCATAGCCGAGGTTCCCTATGGAGTGGATGCTCGAACACAGCACCCTGATGCTGATCATTGCCGGCGCGTTCGGCTTTCTGATGGCCTGGGGCGTGGGCGCCAACGACGTCGCCAATGCCATGGGCACCTCGGTGGGTGCCGGGGCATTGACGGTAAAAAAGGCGATCCTGATCGCCATCGTGTTTGAATTCTGTGGGGCGTACTTTGCCGGTGGCGAGGTCACCGAAACCGTCCGCAAGGGCATCATCGAATCCGGCGCCTTCGACGCCACGCCCCATTATCTGGTGTACGGGATGATGGCCGCGCTGCTGTCCGCCGGCATCTGGCTGGTGGCGGCCTCCTGGTTCGGCTGGCCGGTGTCCACCACCCACTCCATTGTCGGCGCCATTGTCGGCTTCGCCGCCGTCGGCGTTGGCCCGGACGCGGTGCAATGGGGGGAAGTGGGCTCGATCGTCGCCAGTTGGGTAACCTCGCCATTGCTGGCCGGGTTTATCTCGTTCGCATTGATCAAGAGCGTGCAACGGCTGGTGCTCAACCAGGACGACCCGTTCGCCCAGGCGAAGAAGGTGGTGCCGTTTTATATGTTCCTGGTCGGCTTCGTGATCTCCATGGTGACACTGGTCAAAGGGCTCAAGCACCTGGGTCTGCATCTGAGCTTCGCGCAAAGCGCCGGTCTGGCGGTGATCGGCGGGCTGCTGGTGTCGGTGCTTGGCCTGATCATTCTCCGCCGCATTAAACCCGACCCGGAAGCCGACAAGGACTTCCGCTTCAGTTCGGTGGAGCGGGTGTTCGCGGTGCTGATGATCTTCACCGCCTGCGCCATGGCCTTCGCCCACGGTTCCAACGACGTGGCCAATGCGGTCGGCCCGCTGGCGGCGATCAACAGCATCATCGTCAACCAGGGCGTGATCGGCTCGGAAGCGGTGCTGCCAGGCTGGATTCTGCTGCTCGGCGCCATGGGCATCGTGTTCGGCCTGGCGATTCTGGGCGCCCGGGTGATGGCCACGGTGGGCACCAAGATCACCGCCCTCACCCCCAGCCGCGGCTTCGCCGCCGAACTGGGCGCCGCCACCACCGTGGTGCTGGCCTCCGGCACCGGCCTGCCGATTTCCACCACCCACACCCTGGTGGGCGCGGTGCTCGGCGTCGGCATGGCCCGCGGCATCGGCTCGCTCAACCTGCGCGTGATCGGCACCATCTTTACGTCCTGGATCGTCACCCTCCCCGCCGGCGCGCTGCTTTCGATTTTGTTCTTCTATTTCTTTAAGGGGTTGTTTGGAGCTTGAGGCCGGACGCTAGACGCCGGACGCTGGACGCTTAACCCGTTACTGAAGTCCATGGAGTGCTTTCTGCGGCCATGCAGGAAACACTCATGCCTTTCCGGGTCCGGGTTAAGCGTCCGGCGTCCGGCGTCTGGCGTCCGGCGCAGCCCGCTGGCTATACTCCCCCCATGCCCACCAACACCGAGAAACCCGTGTCCAACAGCAACGATCAGGTCGCCTGGTTCCGCAATTCCTCGCCGTACATCAACGCCCATCGCGGTCGCACTTTCGTGGTGATGCTCGGCGGTGAGGTGTTGGACACGCCGCGTTTGCCGGCGCTGGTGCACGATCTGGCGTTGCTGAACGCGCTGGGGGTGCGGCTGGTGCTGGTGCATGGCGCCCGGCCTCAGATCACCCAGCGGCTCGACGCCGCCGGGGTGGAAACCCGCTTCGAGCATTACACCCGGATCACCGACGAGCGTGCCCTGGAAGCAGTCACCGCCGCGGTGGGGGCATTGCGTTTGAAGCTGGAAGGGCTGTTCTCCATGGGGCTGGCCAACTCACCGATGCACAACGCCGCGATCCAGTTGATCAGCGGCAACTTCGTGATCGCCAAGCCGATGGGCGTGCGCAATGGCTTCGACTACCAACACACCGGTGAAGTGCGCCGCATTGAGGTGATGCCGATTCGCCGTCAGGTGGACGCCGGCAATGTGGTGCTGCTGTCGCCGTTGGGCAGCTCGCCCACCGGCGAGCTGTTCAATCTGAACGCCGAGGAAGTGGCGTCCACCGCGGCCATCGCCCTGGGCGCGGATAAGCTGATCCTGCTCGGCGATGGCATCCGCGTCACCGACGCCGAGAACCGCCTGCTGCGCGAGCTTTCTCCACAGGAAGCCGGCCGTCTGCTCTCCGAGGACCGCTTCGGCGAGGGCCCGCTGGAGCGCCAGCTCACCGCCGCCTGCCACGCCGCCAGCAACGGCGTGGCCCGTGCCCACCTGCTCAACGCCGAGGAAGACGGAGCCCTGCTCAAAGAGCTGTTCACCCGCGACGGCTGCGGCACCATGGTCACCCGGGAAACCTACGAAACCCTGCGCGGCGCCCGCATCGACGACGTCGGCGGCATTCTCGAACTGCTTAGCCCGCTGGAGGCCAACGGCACCCTGGTGCGCCGCTCCCGGGAACTGCTCGAGAACGAAATCCAGCGCTTCGTGATCATCGAACGCGACGGCATGGTGATCGCCTGTGCCGCGCTGTATCCGTTTGCCGAGGACAAGACCGGCGAGCTGGCCTGTGTGGTGGTGCACCCCGGCTATCGCAACGGCGAACGCGGCCTGCAAATGCTGCGTCATCTGGAGAGACGCGCCCGCGAACAGGGGCTCTCCCGCCTGTTCGTGCTCACCACCCACACCGCCCACTGGTTCCAGGAGAACGGCTTCCAGGCCGCCGACATCAAGGCCCTGCCCGCTCAGCGTCAGCAGCTTTATAACTGGCAGCGCAATTCCAAGGTGTTCTTGAAAGCGTTGTAACGGGCAGGGAACAGTGAGAAGCAGCGCCGATCAGGCGGATTCGCCGGCGCCGGGCTGAGACAACCAGTCCTCGATACGCAGGCCGGGCACCCGCTCGAACTCCCCCGTGTTGTGGGTCACCAGGATCAGGCCAAGGCTGCGCGCATGGCCGGCGATCATCTGATCGTAAGGGCCGATGGGCGTGCCCGCCCGCGCCAGTTCCGCCCGCAATTGGCCGGTGTGCATGGCGGCGCCGGGGTCGTAGTCGAGCACCGTCAGCCGGGCGGCGAACCCTTCCACCACGGCCAGGTTTTCCCGAGGCCGGGCGGAACGCTCGGTGCCATACATCAGCTCCATGAAGGTGACGCTGCTGATGCACAGTTGATCCTGACACTGTCTGAACGTCTCACGCACCGTCGAGGGCTTATTCTTGATGGTGAAGATGCAGATATTGGTATCCAGCATATACCTCAGCATCAAAACGCCTCGCGGTTTTGGTCTTCAGGCTGCAAGCGCTCCGCCATGAAATCCGGGCTGACAGCGGGGCCGTCAAACCAGCAATCCCAGGCCTCACCGGCCGGCGTGATGACACGGGCGCGGCCCACCGCGACAATCTCCACGTTCTTGACATCATCCGGGAACGCCACGGCCTTGGGCAGACGCACCGCCTGAGTCCGGTTGCTTTTGAATACGCTGGTCTTTTCCATGAGGCAGTCTCCGGGAAGGTAAGCCGACTCCCGGATTTTCAACCCCACGCGCGTATATGTCAAAGGGATATACATCACTTTCCTCCTGGCGGCATGACCGCTCAATACCCATTCCCCGGTGCACGCCGCCCGCTTTCCGACCTGGCGCCCGGCACCGCCTAAGCTTCGCTGCGTTCCCGTCCTCGTGATGGCAAGAAAAACATCTCAGCCTGGTGTCGTCTGTAGGACATTCCAGACAACTCGTGAAGGACATTGCCGATGCCCGCGTCGCGGTATTCCCCCTTCGCGGCCACGCTGCGCTACAATAACCGCCCCCGAACCCCCGGCAGCAGCGAGGTCGACATGCCCCAGTACCGCTCCCGCACCACCACCCATGGCCGCAACATGGCCGGCGCCCGGGCGCTTTGGCGCGCCACCGGCATGAAGGACGGCGATTTCGGCAAGCCGATCATCGCCATCGCCAACTCCTTCACCCAGTTCGTGCCCGGCCACGTGCATCTGAAGGACATGGGCCAACTGGTGGCCAGGGAAGTGGAAGCCGCGGGCGGCATCGCCAAGGAATTCAATACCATCGCGGTGGACGACGGCATCGCCATGGGCCACGACGGCATGCTCTATTCCCTGCCCAGCCGGGACATCATCGCCGATTCCGTGGAGTACATGGTCAATGCCCACTGCGCCGACGCGCTGGTGTGCATCTCCAACTGCGACAAGATCACCCCTGGCATGCTGATGGCCGCCATGCGCCTGAATATCCCGGTGATCTTTGTCTCCGGTGGGCCGATGGAAGCGGGCAAGACCAAGCTTTCCGAGCACAAGCTGGATCTGGTCGACGCCATGGTGATGGCGGTGGACGACAGCGTCGACGACGCCACCGTGGCCGAGGTGGAACGCTCCGCCTGCCCGACCTGCGGCTCCTGTTCGGGCATGTTCACCGCCAATTCCATGAACTGCCTGACCGAAGCGCTGGGTCTGTCGCTGCCGGGCAACGGCTCGCTGCTGGCCACCCACGCGGATCGCCGCGAGCTGTTCCTGGAAGCCGGCCGCCGCATCGTCGATCTCGCCAAGCTGTATTACGAGCAGGACATGGAGAGCGTGTTGCCACGCAACATCGCTTCGTTCAAGGCGTTCGAAAACGCCATGAGCCTGGACATCGCCATGGGCGGCTCCACCAACACCGTGCTGCATCTGCTGGCGGCGGCCCAGGAAGGCGGCGTGGACTTCACCATGGAGCACATCGACCGGCTCAGCCGCAAGGTGCCCTGCCTGTGCAAGGTGGCGCCGTCCACCCAGAAGTACCATATGGAGGATGTGCACCGCGCCGGCGGCGTGATGGGCATTCTCGGCGAGCTGAATCGCGCCGGCCTGCTGCATAACGACCTGCCGATGGTGCATTCGGCCACCGTGGCCGAGGCCCTGGAACACTATGACGTGACACTGACCCGCGACGAAGGGGTGAAGAAGATGTTCACCGCCGGCCCGGCGGGCATCCCCACGCAGACCGCCTTCAGCCAGGACACCCGCTGGGAGAGCCTGGATACCGACCGCGCCGAGGGCTGCATCCGCGATCTGCAACACGCCTACAGCCGTGACGGCGGCTTGGCGGTGCTGTACGGCAACATCGCCGAGCGCGGCTGCATCGTCAAAACCGCCGGCGTCGACGAGTCGATTCTCAAGTTCTCCGGCCGTGCCCGGGTGTTCGAATCCCAGGATTCCTCGGTGCGCGCCATTCTCGGCGACGAAATCCAGCCCGGCGATGTGGTGGTGATCCGCTACGAAGGCCCGAAAGGCGGCCCCGGCATGCAAGAGATGCTGTACCCCACCAGCTACCTGAAATCCAAAGGGCTGGGCAAGCAGTGCGCGCTGCTCACCGATGGCCGGTTCTCCGGCGGCACCTCCGGTTTGTCGATTGGCCACGCCTCCCCGGAGGCGGCGGAAGGCGGCGCCATCGCGCTGGTGCAGGAGGGTGATCGCATCGAGATCGACATTCCCAACCGCACCATCCAACTGGTGGTCAGCGACGAAGAGCTGGCCCAGCGCCGCGAAAAAATGGAAGGCCGCGGCAAACTGGCCTGGAAACCCAAGGAGATCCGCCCGCGCAACGTGTCCACCGCCCTTAGGGCCTACGCCGCGTTGACCACCAGCGCCGACCGGGGCGCGGTGCGCGATCTCAGCCAGATCGGCGGCTGAACGCCGCCCGGAGCCCAGGGATGAGCTTAAAACACGCGTTGATGCCGTTCGCCGCCGGGCTGATCACCAGCCCGGCCCGGCAGCGCTGGCGCCATCGGCTCGCCGATTGGCGCCGCCGCCTCGCCGGCCGCCCCCGCCAGGCGACCTTCTATTTTCGCCTGGACGATCCCTATTCCTGGCTGCTCGCCCAAGCGTTGCCCGCCTTCTCCAATCATTTCGCACTGGCGATCCGGCCACGCGTATTGCTCTACCTGGACCGGCAGATGTATCCCGAGCCGGAAATGCTTGAGCAGCTGGCGATCGAGGATGCCGCCCGGCTGGCCCGCTTTCATGGCCTGCGCTTCCCCGGCCACGCCCAGCGCCCCGACCCGCGGGCGTGCCTGGCGGCGACCCGTTGCCTGCTGCGTCACGAGGGCGACGAGCGTTTCTGGAGCCTGGCCCACGCCCTCGCCGGCGCCCTTTGGGAGGGCGATCACGAGCGCCTGGCCAACCTGATCGCCGAACACGGCCAACAGCCCGAGGATCAAGCCCGCCTGGCCCTGGAAGCACGCCGGGATCAGTTCATCGAGGACGGCCACTACCTGAGCGCCACCTTGCATTACCAGGGCGAGTGGTACTGGAGCCTGGAACGGCTCGACCACCTGGCACGGCAACTGGAGCATCAGGGCCTGGGCGGCGGCGCCTGGCCGCTGGATTACGGTGCCGCCAAGCGGCCGCGCCTCGACCGGCCACCGGCGGCGCCGGGCACCCGGCTGGTGCTGTATTTTTCGTTCCGCAGCCCCTATTCCTACCTGGCCTTGCAGCGCGCCTGCGCGCTGGCCGACCACTACCGGGTGGCGCTCGAATTCCGGCCGGTACTGCCCATGGTCATGCGTGGCCTGGCGGTGCCCCGCGCCAAGCGCTTCTATATTCTCACCGACGCCGCCCGCGAGGCCCGCCTGCACGGCGTGCCCTTCGGGCGGGTGTGCGATCCGGTCGGCCGAGGGGTGGAACGCTGCATGGCGTTGTGGCCGTTCGCCGAGAAAGAAGGGCGCCTGCGCGAATGGCTGCTGGCGGCGGCCACCGGCATCTGGAGCCAGGGCGTGGACGCGGCCAGCGACGCCGGCCTGAAACGGCTGGCGGAGAACGCCGGGCTGGACTGGAACCGGGCTCGCCGCTGGCTGGACGACGACCAGTGGCGCCAGCTCGCCCAAGCCAACCGTGACGCGATGATGGCCGCCGGCAGTTGGGGCGTGCCCACCTTCCAGATCGGCGACACCGCGCTCTGGGGTCAGGACCGGCTGGCACTGGTGGAACAGGCACTGCAAAACAGTGACCCGGCTCTGCCGGAGCGCCCCGCCGAATGACAGGACGGTCATTGAAACCTGGCGCCCGACGCCGGAAAGTACCCGCTGTTCACTATTCACTGTTCACCCTTAACGGTTCGCCGAGGTTTTATGACTCTTGCCTTCTGGTGCGTGCTGGTGGCCTTTCTGCTGCCCTACGCCTTTACCATGTTCGCCAAATTCCAGGGCGGCTTCGGCCCCCGCGAAAACCATAACCCCCGGGAGTTTCTCGATACCCTGGCCGGCGCGCGCAAGCGGGCGCACTGGGCCCAGCAAAACAGTTTCGAGGTCACGCCGGCCTTCGCGGCGGCGGTGATCATTGCCCAGATCGCCCACACCGCGCCCCAGAACACCCTCAATGGCATCGCCGTGGCGTTTGTTTGCAGCCGCATTCTCTATGGCATCTGCTACATCGGCGATTGGGCCAGCGCGCGCTCCCTGGTGTGGTTTTTCGGCATCGGCTGTATCATTGCGCTCTTCGTCGGTACCGGCGCCTGACCCGCGGGCATGAAACCGGCTTGCGACGCGCCCCGCGAAGCACGCAAGGCGTTATTCCAGGCGCCCTGGTGTAAAATGGCGCCAGACCCGACCGTCGCGCCGGCTCACCCGCCGCCGGACCAAGAACTAAAGGACCGTTATGTCAGCGAACGAATCCACCAACGCTTTCCTGGAAAAAGCCTGGAACGAGAAAGGCCCGAAGGTGATCAGCGGCTTCTCCAGGCCGATCTATCACAACCTGATGGGCCTGCTGAACGGCCGCCGGTATGACAAGCGCGCCTACGGCGGCATGATCCGTCACACCGAGGCGGGCATGCTCACCCAATGGGCCAGTCAGGTTCCCGCCGGTGGCGTGATCGTTGAGATCGGTTGCTACGGCGGCCTGTCCACCAGCTATCTGCTGCGCGGCCTGAAACGCAAGGGCGGCAAGATCTACGCCATCGACCCGTTCAACTCCGATCTGGAAAAGCAGGAAGAGCTGAGCGACGACTGCGTGCCGCTGGAGAACAAGCCCACCAAATCACTGGTGGAAGAGCGTCTGCGCCGCAACGGTTTCGAGGGCATGTTCGAATTGATCGAAGGCTACTCCCAGGAAGCCGCGCACGCCTGGAACCCGGAAGTGAAAATCGATTTCCTGTGGATCGACGGCAACCACGAGCAGGCCTATCAGGATTTCAAGGATTTCCAACCCCACCTGAACGCCGGCGCCCGCGTGGCGGTGCACGATGCTCACCCCCGCTACGGTTATGAAGCGGTGGTCGGCGACGTGAAGAAGATCTTCGCCGAAGGTGCCTGGGCGGACCTGGAGCACGTTAAGAGCATCATCACCGGCCGCAAGGTAGGCTGACCCGCCCCGGTGCCCCATCGCCTTACCATCAATGGGCGGCACAGCTTGATATGCGCGCCCGACACCACCATTCTTCAGACCGCCCGGGAGGCCGGTTTCGGCTTCCCGCACGCGTGCCGCAATGGGGTTTGCGAGCGTTGCCAGGGCACCCTGGTGGCGGGCGCCGTGCGTTACCTGCGGCCGGATCCCTTGACCGGCTCCAGTGTCATCCACGCCGGCCAGACCCGGGCGGACCGGGTACTGTATTGCGTGGCCATTCCGATCAGCGATTGCGAGATCGACGTGCCAGAGATTACCGCGCCGGGTGAACTGCCCGTGCACCGCGCCACCTGCCAGATCATCGGCCAGGACGCCCTCAACCACGACGTCAGCCGGATTTGGCTGCGCCTGCCCGCCGGCAAAGCGATCCGCTGGCACGCCGGTCAGTACCTGTCGCTGGAGCTGGAACACGGCAGCTATCCGTTTTCCATCGCCAACGCCCCCGGTGGCCGTGACATCGAGCTGCACGTGCGCCACGGCGAAGAAAACGACACCGCCCGGCGCATCATGGCCGAGCTCGGCGAACGCGGCACCGTGGCCGTGACCCTGCCCGCCGGCGGACGGTTTATCGACCAGCCGCCCGCGCGACCGATCTGGTTTATCTGTGGTTCCACCGGCTTCGCCCCGGTGAAAGCCATGATCGAACGGCTGATCGAACTGGGCCACCCACACCCGGTGCGTCTGTTCTGGGGCGCCCGCGTGGAAGCCGACCTCTATCTGCCCGAGCTGCCCGGCCAGTGGCAACACCAACTGCCGGACTTCCACGCCGTCACCGCGCTCTCCGACATCAGCCGCCCCGGCCACGCCCACGGCCTGGTCCACGAAGCCGCCCTGGAAGCGCTCGCCGAACCACACGCCCCCCTGTTTTACATCGGCGGCTCCCCGGCCATGGCCTGGGCGGTGTTCGATGCCCTGCGCGACGAGGGCGTCCCGGCGGAGAATATCCACTCCGACGCTTTCGACTACGCGCCGCGAGAGGCGCCGGACGCCGGACGCTAGACGCCGGACGCTTTAACCCGGGCGCCAAAAGGCGCGGCGTGTTTTCCGCAACGCCCTGGCAGAAACCACGCCAAGGGGCTCAGCAACGGGTTTAGCGTCCGACATCAGACGTCCGACGTCCGACATCAGCCCCCCAGCGTCTAGCGTCTAGCGCCGCCGATCGGCACAATAAACCCTCGCTTGCCACCGGCCCGCCCATGGACGACGTCGCGTCAAACTCACCAGCTCAATCCGCCGACATTCTGCTGCCCTGCCGGGAATGCGACCTGGTGGTGGCGGTGCCGGAGCCGGAACCGGGCCAGTGGTTACGTTGCCCGCGCTGCGCCCATCCGCTGGCCCGCTATACCCCCCACGACCAGACCAGCCCGGCGCTGGCGGTGACCGCGCTGATCATGCTGGCGCTGGCGCTGGCGTTTCCTTACATCCGCTTTGAGAAAAGCGGCGTCAGCGACAGCATGGGGTTACTGGACGCGGCCACCCAGTTGGCCGCGTTCCACGACCCACTGCTGGGCATCATTGTGTTCACCACCATCGTGGTGTTGCCGGGCTGCTTTCTGGTCGCCTTGTTGTGGGTGCACCTGAGTCTGAGTGGCCGCCACCGGCTGCCCGGTACGGCACTGCTGGTGCGCTCACTGCCGCGCTGGCAACCGTGGATGATGGCGGACGTCTTCGCCATCGCCGCGCTGATCAGCCTGATCAAGATCGCCGGCATGGCGCAGATTGGCCTTGAACCCGGCTTCTGGGCGTTCTCCGGTTTCGCCCTCGCCCTGCTGTTCACCGTGCAGCGTTTTCACCCGTTGGCGTTGTGGGCGCGGTTAGCCGGCCCGCCGGCGCCACCGGAAGGCGCCCGCGCCGGCGAGACCGCCGCCGGCCAGGGGCTGGTGGGCTGCGAACAGTGCGGCCATTTGCAGGCCCGCCAGGCCGGCCGCGCCTGCCAGCGCTGCGGGGCGCGTTTGCACCGCCGCCATCCGCACAGTCTGCAACGCACCACCGCCCTGCTGGTGGCCGCGATCCTGTGCTGTTTCCCGGCGCATTTATTGCCGATCATGGTCACCACCAGCCTCGGTAACACCCAGCCCTCGACCATCATCTCCGGGGTATTGCAGTTTATTGGCCATGGCGATTGGCCCATTGCGCTGGTGATCTTCGTGGCCAGTGTTCTGATACCCTTCGGCAAAATCATGGCGTTGGGCTGGCTGTGCCTGGCCAGCCGCCAGAACCGGCAACTGGACATGGCCGCGCAAATGCGCCTGTATCGGATCACCGAGTGGGTCGGGCGCTGGTCGATGATCGACGTGTTCGTGGTCGCCATCGTGGTGGCGCTGGTGCGGCTGGGCAATCTGCTTTCCATCCAGCCGGGCCCGGGTGGCCTGGCCTTCGCCGGCGTGGTGGTGCTCACCATGCTGGCGGCAATGAGTTTCGACCCCCGGTTGATCTGGGACCAACAACAACGGCGGAATCATGACCCAACCCTCTTCCCGCGCTCTCACTGAGCGGCTGCCGCGCCTGTCACCGGTGTGGCTGATTCCGCTCGCCGCGTTGCTGATCGGCCTGTGGCTGGTGTTCGATCACTTGTCCGGCCAGGGTCCCACGGTGACCCTGCGCCTCAAGGACGCGGAGGGCATCCAGGCCGGCAAGACCGCGATTAAAACCCGCAGCGTGCAGGTCGGGCAGGTGGAGTCGGTGACGCTTTCCGATGATCTGACCCACGCCATCGTCACCGCCCGCCTGCAAGCCGGCGGCGATCGCATGCTCAACCAGGATTCCAAATTCTGGGTGGTGAAGCCGCGCATCGGCCGCGAGGGCATCAGTGGCCTGGGCACGGTGCTCTCCGGCGCCTACATCGAGTTGCAGCCGGGCAAAAGCAAGGAAGAGAAGCGCAAGTTCGCCGTTGAGGATCAACCGCCGGTCACCGAGGCCGGCGCGCGCGGCCTGTACCTGAACCTGGACAGCGAGCCGGGCAACAGCGTCAGCACCGGCGACCCGGTCACCTATCGCAACCTCACCGTGGGCCGGGTGGTGAACACCGAGTTCGACGCCGCCAGCCAGCACATCGAACACCGCATCTTCATCGAAAAGCCCTACGACGTGCTGGTCACCGACACCACCCGCTTCTGGAGCGTCTCCGGGGTCGGCTTCGAACTGGATGCGCAGGGCTTTCGCGTCAATCTGCAATCGCTGGAAACCCTGCTCGGCGGCGGCGTCGCCTTTGGCGTGCCGGACGCCGGCGTGGCCCCCGGTGATCCGATCGCCAACGATGCGCGGTTCACCCTCTATGCCGACCAGGAATCTGCCCGGCGTGGTTTGTTCGATCAATACATCGAATACGTGATGATGGTCGAGGAAACGGTGCGCGGCCTGCGTCGCGGCGCGCCGGTGGAATACCGAGGCGTGCGCGTGGGCACCGTCGAGCAGGTGCCCTGGCATTTCACCGCCGACCAGCCCGACACCTTGACGCGTTTCGCCATTCCGGTATTGATCCGCATCGAACCGCAACGCGTCACGGAAACCACCGAACCGCTGCTCGACGACTGGCAACAACGGCTGGACCGCATGTTCAAACACGGCCTGCGCGCCACGCTGCAGTCGGCCAACCTGCTCACCGGTGCGCTGTTCGTGGACCTCAACTTCCACGACGACGCCGATGACTATGTGGCCCGGCGCTTCCAGAACGTGCCGGTGTTCCCCACCGCCCAGGGCGGTCTGGCGCAACTGGAAGGTCAGATCACCCAATTGATGAACACCCTCAACAGCCTGCCCCTGGAGCAGATCGCCAATAAACTGGATCGCAACCTGGCCGCCTCCGAAACGACCCTGCGCCAGTTCGGCGACGCCGCCGAGCGCCTGGAAGCAGTGCTCGGCGACCCGGCCACCGCGCAATTGCCGGCGCGCCTGGAGCAAACGCTCAACGCCTTGCAGCAAACCCTGGGTGGCGTGGCGCCCGGCTCCCAGGGCTACGGGCAGCTCTCCGACACGCTGAAGCGGTTGGAGCGCCTGATCCGCGACGCCGAGCCGCTGGTGCGCACCCTGCGCGACAAACCCAATGCGCTGATCTTCGACCGCGATCACGACGCCGACCCCCTGCCGAAGGCCCAAGCCGATGAGTAACGTCCACCACCCCGCCGCCCTCGTCGTTCTGTTGAGCCTGGCTCTGGGCGGCTGCCTGTCCAGTCCGGTGCCGGCGGAGCATCAATACCTGTTGCCCGGCGCGGGCCAGGCCGCCGCGCCTGGCAGCCTGCCACGGGTCGAGCTGCGGCTGGCCAGCTACCTGGACCAGGATGGCGTAATGGTGCAGACCGGGCCGGTGGAGGTGCACGCCGCCCGTCAGCATCGCTGGGCCGACCCGCTGCCCGAGCAATTGCGGCGCGCCCTGGCGGTGCACCTGGCCGGGCAGGGGCTGCCGGCGTCGGGCCGCCTGGTGGTGGAGGTGGTGCGTTTTCAGGGCAGCGGCGATGGCCAGGCCCAGGTGCAGGGAAGCTGGTGGTACCGCGACGGCACCGGCCACGAGAGCGGTGAGCGGTTTCAAGTGCAGCGACCGCTCAAGCAGGATGGCTATCAGGAGTTGGTCACACAACTGGACGCGGCCTGGGCTGACGTCGCACGGCAAATCGCCCGCCGCGTGGCCGCCAGCAACGGCTCAGGAAGCTAAGGAACCTCTGAACCCCCCCTGGCGGGCGGCGGCCCCGATCATCGACTGGCGGTGGCGTTATCCGGCAGCGGCAGCGCCGGCAGGGTGCCATCCAGATCGCGCACCCGGCGTTCCAGGGTAGCGGCCGCCTTGCTGTGATCGCCCAGCGCCAGATACAGGCGCGATAATTCCGCCAGGGCGGTGGCGCTCTGGCTGGAGTTGGCGGCGGCCTCGAAAAAGCTCTGCGCCTTGCCCCACAGGCGGGCTTTCAGGGCCACCCGGCCGGCGGTGACCAGCACCGCGGCATTGCCGGGGCGCTCCACCAGCCACTGCTCCAACCGCTGCAGCAGCTCATCGGCGGAGCGGTCATCGATGGCTTCCAATACCGGCGGCAGGCGGTCGTCCCAGTCGCGGGCCAGCTGCTCGCGCACCAGGGTCAGGGCGGTGCGGCCATCGCCAAGCTGGGCCACAAAGCCGGCGTAACGGGCCACCATGGCCGGGTCCTGTTTCAACGCCGTGGGCACGCTCTTCCACAGTTGTTGCAGCTCGCCCAGGCGCTGGCCGGCGTCGTTGAACCCCGGCTTCTGCGCGGTCTCCTGCACCCGTGCCAGCCAGGCCCGCCGCTCCCGACGCACCACCGCGGCGTCACCCAGGTGGCGGCGCAATACCGGCAGCAATTCGCACAGCTCGCGCCAATGCCGCTGGCGCTCCAGCACGTCCGCGTACAGCGCCAGAATGCGCCGGTTGCGCGGCGCCTGCTCGACCAGCTTTTTCAGCACCACGCGCGCTTCGTCCGGGCGGCCATCCTCCAGCGCGAAGCGCGCCCGCATCAAACCACTGACGCGCTCGCCACGGCGCTCACCGGCGGCCTCCATCAGGTAGCCTTCCAGTGCTTCCCGGTCACCGCGCTCGTGGGCGCACTCGGCGGCCAGCAACCAGGCCGCCAGCGGCCAGTCACCGTGCTCACCGGCGGCGCCCAGCATGCGCTCGGCCTTGTCCAGATCACCATCCAGCAGATGGATAAAGCCCGCCTTGAGCCGGCGCAACGCGCGGCGGCGGCGGAAACGGCGGGTGGCGCGCACCGGCTCGGCCAGGTTCCAGGCCAGATTGCCGAGCAGGGTCAATACCACCAGGGCCACCGCCAGCACCAGGGCCAGCAGTACAGTGAACCCCAGGGTGGTCTCCATGCGCCAGCTGTCACGGATCACCAGCACATAACCGGAGTCAGCGGCCATCCAGCGTCCCAGCGCGGTGGCGGCCAGCAGCGCCACCACGATCAGCAGCAGGGCCTTTTTCATTGGCCGGCCTCCTTGCGCTTGAGCTCGCGAACCGCCGCCAGCCCGGCGCCGATTTCCGGCAACGCCTGGCGCACGTCGCTGCTGTTCAGTTCATCAATGGCGCTGCGCATCTGCCGCACCCGGCCCTGATCCGCCGGGAACCACTGGGTGAGCGTGCCGCGCACCTGGGCCAGGGCCTGTTCATAGGCGTCGGCGCGCCCCTGCATCAGCGCCAGTTGCGCTTGCTGCAGGCTCGCGTCCAGGGTCAAACGCACCAGAGAGGCCTGGGTGTCGGTCAGCGGCAAGGGCACTTTGTCGTCGTAGTGACGCACGTTGACCGGCAGATGGCCGAGTATTCTGTGCCACCAGGACGGGGCGCCCTGGCCTTCGGCGCCGCTGTCGCTTTGCGGCGGATTGGCGCGCGCTGGCACCGCCAGCTCCGGCACCAGCGCCTGCAAGGCACCAAGGCGCAACACCATGGCCTGGACATCCACCTGCAGCGCGCCGCTGAGTTTTTCCATGTCCACCGCCAGGGCGCGGCGGGCGGGCAGCGCCTGGGGGTCGTCCAGCCGTGCCAGGGTATCGTCGGCGGCTTTGAGCAGGCGCCGGGCGGCGGCGGCGTCACCGGTGAGCAGCAGCCGCTGGCTGGCCAGGCTGGCCAGGGATTCCGCCTCGTTGATCAGCCACAGCCGCTGGCCACCCTGCTTCATGTCGGTCATCGCGGCGCGCCCTTCGGCGAGGCTCGCCTCGAAACGGTCCTGTTGATCGCGTAGCGTGGCCATCGCCGAGGCCTGGCGGCGCTGTTGATCCTCCAGAGTCTCGCGCAGGCTGGACACCTCGCGGCTCAAGCCAGCGCGGTCGCTCTCCAGGCGCAGCCACTGCTGCCAGCCCCACCAGCCGGCCACGGCCAGGGCAGCAACCACGATAATCACGATCAAGATCGGCCAGAGGCTCACGCCCCGCTGGCGGGAAAGGTGGCTTTGCGGCGTCATGGAGTCTCCTTTTTTGTTTCTCCGCGCCTCGCCAGGCGCCCGTCGTTCCCATCGGTGAGGCACAGGATACTTGAGTTATCACACCTGGCGACAGTGATGTGGCCAATCAGGCCCGCACAACCCGCCGGGCACCGTGGTCCCGATGGCCAACCCGCCACGGCATGAACCTAAACGCATCATGGCGGCGGCAAGGCGGCGACCATGTCAATGTCGTGGGCGCTGGCGGCCACCACCACCGGCCCGGGGTGCGCTTCACGCACCCGCGCGGCGATCCGCTCGCCGGCGGCGATCACCCGCGCGTCGGCGGGCACGCTGGCCGCCATGGCCAGCCAGCCCTCGACACTGGTGACCATCACCGTGCCGGTGCCGTCCGGCCAGGCAAACCCCGGATTGGCGCGGCGCCGATAACAGGGCAGCACATCCACCCGGGCGCCGCGCTCACGCAGGCGCGCGGCCAGCCAGTCGCGGCCGCTCTCGCCACGGCAGATCAGAATGTTCCGCTCGTTGACGTCGGCCAGGCAAGGCAACGCCAGCACCGCCTCGGAGTTAAAGCCCCGCTGCGGCAGTTCCGGCGTCAGGCCGGCGTCACGGAGCACCGCCGCGGTGGCTTCGCCCACCGCCAGCCAGTGCACGCCCACCGGCCATTGCGGCCACAGGTCGGCGATCGCCGCCACGCCGTGGGCGGCGGCGTTGGCGCTGACGAAAAACACCGCGTGGTAGAGATCCAGATCCAACACCCGGCGGCGGTCCGGGTCGCCCAGCGGCAGCGGCGAGATCAACAGCGCCGGACTCACCAGCGGCTGGTGGCCGGCCTCACGCAGGCGCCTTGCCAGGCCTTCGGTCTGGCCATCCGGGCGGGTAATCAGCACCCGGCTCATGGGCGCTGGTAAAGCGCCTGCAGAATGCGGTCGGCGCCCTGGCCGAGCAGATCCTCGGCCACGCCAACGCCAAGGGCCGCCGCCTCGCCGCGCGGCGCCCGGGCCTCGGCGCGCAGCACCGTCTTGCCGTCTTCGCTGGCCACCAGGCCACGCAGCCACAGCGTGTCGCCCTCTTCGCGCAACGCGAACCCGGCGATCGGCACCTGGCAGCCGCCTTCCAGGCGCCGGTTCATGGCCCGCTCGGCGGTAACCCGGTCCCAGGTGAGCGGGTCGCTGAGCGGCGCCAGCAACGCGCTCACCCGCTCATCATCGGCCCGACATTCAATGCCCACGGCGCCCTGCCCCACCGCCGGCAGCAGTTCTTCCGGCGGCATTTCGTAACGGATTCGTGCCTGCATCCGCAGCCGCTTCAGCCCGGCGGCGGCCAGGATAATGGCGTCGAACTGGCCGTCGTCCAGTTTACCCAGCCGGGTCTGCACGTTACCGCGCAGGCTGGCAACCTGCAGATCCGGCCGCAGCGCCAGCGCCTGGGCCTGGCGGCGCAGGCTGGAGGTGCCCAATCGGGCTCCCTGGGGCAGGCTCATCAGCGCGTCGTGATGATTGGACACGAAGGCGTCGCGGGGGTCTTCGCGCTCGCAAATCACCGGCAGTGCCATGCCCTCGGGCAGCTCCATGGGCACATCCTTCATGGAATGCACCGCGATGTCGGCGCGGCCGTCCATCATCGCCTCTTCCAGTTCCTTAACGAACAGGCCCTTGCCGCCGATCTTCGCCAACGGCGTATCGAGAATCTTGTCGCCCTGGGTCTTGATCCGCACCAGCTCCACGCTCAGCCCCTGATGCAACGCTTCCAGCCGCTGTTGAACGTACTCCGCCTGCCAGATCGCCAAAGGACTGGAACGGGTGGCGATGCGCAGAATATCGGCGGGCATGGCAAGCTCCTTGCTGGAATGGGGAGGCATAGTCTAACGGAAAGCGGCGGACGGGCCGATGGGGGAACACGGAACGGGTTGCAGGGAACGGGGAGGCCATGCCGTGACAGATGCTTCTGCGCTAGAAGCAAGCTGCAAGCCTCAAGCTACAAGCCAAAAGCCGTGGGCGGCAAGGTGGGTCTACGTAGCCGCCCTTGCAGCTTGTTCCCCGGCCTAGCCGCGCCGTCCCAGTGCCCGGCGCAGCCCGGGCATATGCCGGCGGCTGACGCTGAGCGGCTTGCGCACTCCGCGCAGATGCACCTCGTAGCCACCCCGGCGACAGGTTTCCATGCTTTCGATAAAGTGCAACGAAGCCAGGGTGCTGCGATGGATGCGCACGAACAGGTCGCCGAATTCGCCTTCCAGGGTCTTGAGCGGTTCATCGAGCAACACATGCCCGCCGGGATGGTGAGCGGCGACGTATTTCTGGTCGGCCTGGAAATAACGCACGTCTTCCACCGGCACCAGTTCCAAGCCCCGATGAGTGCGGGCGCTCAGGTGGCGGCGGCGTTCCGGCCGGTGCGCCGCCAGTTTGTGGGTCATCTCCGCCAGTTGCAGGCGGTTCAGCGAGCGAGCCTTCTCCAGCGCGCGATTGAGATCCTCGCGGCCCACCGGTTTAAGCAGATAATCCACCGCGTGCACGCGGAACGCTTGCAGGGCGTGATCCTCGTAGGCGGTGCAGAAGATCACCGCCGGCGGGCTGTCGAGCAAGTCCAGATGGGCGGCGGCCTCGACGCCGTCCATGTCCGGCATGCGAATGTCCATCAACACCACATCCGGGTTCAGACGGCTGGCCTGTTCAATCACTTCCCGGCCATTGCTGGCCTCGCCCACCACCTCCATGTGAAAACGTTCCACCAGGCGCCGCAGCCGCAGCCGCGCCAGGGCTTCATCGTCGCATACCAGTATCCGCATCCGGCTTTCTCCCCTTGTCCACCCGCCGTCCCAACGGCCAGGTGATCAGCACTTCGAATTGTTGTTGTTCGGCGCGGCAATGAAAGGTCACCGCGGTGCCATGAATCGCCTCCAGGCGGTGGCGGATGTTTTCCAGCGCCATGCGATTGCCCTCATGCCGGTTGCCTCCCGGCGGCTTTGGGTTACTGACGTGCAAACTGACACGCCCGTCGGCTTCGCGCACCGACACCGTTACCAGGCCGCCTTCAGTAAGCGGCTGGATACCATGATAAATCGCATTTTCCAGCAACGGCTGCAAGGTCAGAAGCGGCACGCTCACGCTCGCCGGGTCCACCTCAATGTGCCACTGCAAGCGCAAACGCTCACCCATGCGCAATTGCTCAATGCGCACATAGCGCTCGCACAGCGCCAGTTCCTCGGCCAGCGAAACCGGTTCCGCGCCTTCCTTCAGGCTGGCGCGGAACAATCGGGAAAGGTCCTCCACCGCCTGTTCGGCGGCGTCCGGATCGACCGCGATCAAGGTGGCGATGATATTCATTGAATTGAACAGGAAATGCGGACGGATGCGCGATTGCAGCGATTCGATCCGTGATTTCAGCGCCGCCTGTTCCTTGAGCTTGAGCTGCTCCTGCACATAGAAGTAGCGCATCACCAGACCGGCGACAATGGCACTGATCAGCACATTGGCGACCACGTCCCGGTGCCAGGCACCGCCGGCGCCACTGCCGGAGATCCACCCCAAAAGGTGGCGCGCGAACACGCTGAACAGCAGCGTATCCAGCACCACAACGCCGACCACCGCCAACCCCGCCCAGGCCGCCGGCAAGCGGTTGAAACGCGCGCGCATCTGGCACACCAGCGCCGCCGAGGTGAGGCCGATCCACTGAATCAACAGTGACGTCAGCGCCAGCCGTTCGAAACTGAACGGCGCGTAGTAACTGCCCACCAGCGCCATCACAATCGCCATCAGCTCGCACACCACCACCAGCACCAATACCGCGCGGGTGGCGCACAGGTCGGGCAAGAAAGCGTTTTGGCTTGGCTCGGTCATGGTTGCTCTTATTTGTCGGGTACGAAGCCGGCATGCCGACGGGAAGTTTAAAGTTAAAAGTTAAAACGCGGCGACCAGCCCTGCCGCCGGCACGGCCGTGCCCGCGCTTGTCACTTGTAACTTTAAACTTGCTCCTGGGTTTGCCTACGATACCACCGCCCGCCGGTGCTATACTGCGCGCCCTGTCTATTTCAGTGCCGGACGTGAGCAGCAAGATGAGTGACCAGCAGCAAAACAAACTCTGGGGCGGCCGCTTCAGTGAGTCCACCGATGCCTTCGTGCAGGCGTTCACCGCCAGCGTCGCCTTCGACCAGCGCATGTATCGGCAGGACATCCAGGGCTCCCAGGCCCACGCCACCATGCTCGCCGAAGTGGGCGTGCTCACCGATGACGAGCGCGACGCCATTGTTCAGGGGCTGGACGAAATCCGCGCCGAGATCGAAGCCGGCGAGTTCCAGTGGTCGGTGGCCCTGGAAGACGTGCACATGAACATCGAGGCTCGGCTTACCGACAAAATCGGCATCACCGGCAAGAAGCTGCACACCGGCCGCTCGCGCAACGATCAGGTGGCCACCGACATCCGCCTGTGGCTGCGCGACGAGATCGACCTGATCGGCACCGAAATGCTGCGCCTGATGACCGGTCTGCTGGATCTGGCCGAGCGCGAAGCGGCCACCATCATGCCCGGCTTCACCCATCTGCAGACCGCCCAGCCGGTCACCTTCGGCCATCATCTGCTGGCCTGGTTCGAGATGCTCAAGCGCGACCGGGAACGGCTCGCCGACTGCCGCAAGCGGGTCAACCGCATGCCGCTGGGCGCCGCCGCCCTGGCCGGCACCACCTATCCGATCAACCGTCAGCGCACCTGCGAACTGCTCGGTTTCGACGGCGTCTGCGAAAACTCCCTGGACGCGGTCGGTGATCGGGATTTCGCCATTGAGTTCTGCGCCCTGGCGGCGTTGTGCGGCACGCACATGTCGCGCATCAGTGAAGAACTGGTGCTGTGGACCAGCGCCCAATTCAACTTTATCGACCTGCCAGACCGTTTCTGCACCGGCAGCTCGATCATGCCGCAGAAGAAAAACCCGGACGTACCGGAACTGGTGCGCGGCAAGACCGGGCGGCTGAATGGCCACCTGATCAGCCTGCTGACCCTGATGAAAAGCCAACCGCTCGCCTACAACAAGGACAACCAGGAAGACAAGGAACCGCTGTTCGACGCGGTCGATACCCTGGCCGGCTGCCTGCGCGCCTTCGCCGACATGATCCCGGCCCTGGAACCCAACCGGGAAGTCATGCGCGAAGCGGCCCGCCGCGGCTTCGCCACCGCCACCGACCTGGCCGATTACCTGGTGCGCAAGGGCATCGCCTTCCGTGACTCCCACGAGATCGTCGGCAAGGCGGTGGCCTACGGCGTGGAAAAGAAAAAGGACCTCGGCGACATGTCGATTTCCGAGTTGCGCCAATTCAGCGACCAGATCGACGACGACGTGTTCGAAGTGCTGACCCTGGAAGGCTCGGTCAGCGCCCGCAACCACATCGGCGGCACCGCCCCGGATCAGGTGCGCGCGGCGGTAAAGCGCGGGCGCGAGTTGCTGGCCGGCTGAGCGGCTGTTTTTACCCCTCTCCCCTCAAAGCGGAAGGGGCCGGCTGGAGAGGCCGGAGACTTTCCAACCGACCCAGTCTTGTACAAACCCTCCTGGCGCGTCCCTTCTCCCCGCGAGGGCGGAAGGGACCGGCTGGAGAGGCCGGAGACTCTCCAACCGGCCCGGTCTTGTACACACCTCCAGGCGCGTCCCCTCTCCCCTCAAGGCGGAAGGGACCGGCTGGAGAGGCCGGAGACTCTCCAACCGGCCCGGTCTTGTACACACCTCCAGGCGCGTCCCCTCTCCCCTCAAGGCGGAAGGGACCGGCTGGAGAGGCCGGAGACTCTCCAACCGGCCCGGTCTTGTACACACCTCCAGGCGCGTCCCCTCTCCCCTCAAGGCGGAAGGGGCCGGCTGGAGAGGCCGGAGACTCTCCAACCGGCCCGGTCTTGTACACACCCTCCTGGCGCGTCCCTTCTCCCCTCAACGCGGAAGGGGCCGGCTGGAGAGGCCGGAGACTTTCCAACCGACCCAGTCTTGTACAAACCCTCCTGGCGCGTCCCTTCTCCCCTCAACGCGGAAGGGGCCGGCTGGAGAGGGCGGAGACTTTCCAACCGACCCAGTCTTGTACAAACCCTCCTGGCGCGTCCCCTCTCCCCTCAAAGCGGAATGGGCCTGCCGGAGAGGCCGGAGATTCCCCAACCGGCCCGGTCTTGTACACACCCTCCTGGAGCGTCCCCTCTCCCCTCGAGGGAGAGGGACAGGGAGAGGGGGAGGGGGAGGGGGAGGGAAAGAAAGCAACCCCCTGTGCAACCCCGCGCCACTGTGCTTAATTGCCCTTCATGGACAACCCCAAAGCCTTTCTGAAAAGCCTGTTCGACGCCGCCGTGGCGGCGGCGCTGCCGGAGCGTTGCCTGCCCGCGCACCTGCCCGAACCCGCCGCTGGGCGCACGGTGGTGATCGGCGCCGGCAAGGCGGCGGCGCGGATGGCGGCGGTGCTGGAAAAACACTGGCTGGAGCAACACGGGCGCAGCGCCTCGGAGACACTGAGCGGCCTGGTGGTGACCGCTTACGGTCAGGCGGTGCCGACCCGATTCATCGAGGTGCTGGAAGCGGCCCACCCGGTGCCGGACGAAGCCGGTGAACGAGCGGCGCGGCGCATGCTGGAAAAGGTGGCCGGCCTCACCGCCGATGATCAGGTGATCGCGCTGATCTCCGGCGGCGGCTCGTCGTTGCTGCCGCTGCCGGCACCGGGACTGACCCTGGACGACAAACAAACCCTGGGCCGGGCGCTGTTGCGCAGCGGCGCCACCATCGGCGAGATCAACACGGTGCGCCGCCATCTTTCCGCGATCAAGGGCGGCCACCTGGCGGCGGCGTGCCACCCCGCCGCCGTCACCACCCTGTTGATTTCCGATGTGCCTGGCGACCGCCCCTGGGAGATCGCCTCCGGACCCACCGTGGGCGATCCCACCACCTGCGACGAGGCCCTGGCCATCATCGACCGGTATGCCATCGAGGTGCCCTCTTCATTGCGTGCCCATCTGAAAAGCGGCCGTGGGGAAACCTTGAAACCGGGCGATGCGCGGCTGGCCGGCGGCCAGACGCGCATCATCGCCAGTGCCCAGCACGCGCTTGAAGCGGCGGCGGACGCCGCCCGCGCCGCCGGCATCACGCCGCTGATCCTGGGCGACGCACTGGAAGGCGAGGCCCGTGAACTGGGCCGGGTGATGGCCGGCATCGCCACCCAGGTACGCCGCCACGGCCAGCCGCTGCCGGCCCCCTGTGTGCTGCTCAGCGGCGGCGAGACCACCGTCACCGTGCGCGGTGAGGGCGTCGGCGGGCGCAACGTGGAAGCCCTGCTCGGCTTTGGCCTGGCGCTCACCGAACACGCCGGCATTCATGCCCTGTTCGCCGACACCGACGGCATTGATGGCGGCGCATCGACCGCTGGCGCCCTGTGGACACCCACCACCCTGGAGCGCGCCCACCAAGCCGGCCTCGACCCACGCGGCGCCCTGCACAACAACGATGCCCACCCATTCTTCGCCACCCTGGGCGATGACCTGGTCAGCGGCGCCACCGGCACCAACGTCAACGATTTCCGGGCGGTGCTGATCCTGCCCTGATCGTCGGTCGAGGTCCGCTCCATCAACGACTGTAAAAATCCACCGCTGGTGCCGGAATCCGCTTGGCCACGGTTCTATTCTGGTCAGGTTTCTCGACAACATCCGGAGGCCTTATGTCCACGCAATCACAACGCGTTCAGGCTCTTCTTCATCGCCACGGCCGCACCTTCGCCGCGGAGCTGGGCGCCCCGCTGGAACGCAATACGCCTTCCCCATTGTTTCAGCTTTTGTGCCTGTCGCTGCTGACCAGCGCGCCGGTTCAGGCCAGCGTCGCGATGAGCGGCGCCCGGGCGCTGGCCAAAGCCGGCTGGAAAAGTCCGCGTAAAATGCGTGAAAGCACCTGGACGCAACGCACCCGGACACTCAATGAATCCGGCTATGCGCGCGTTGATGAAAAAACCGCCAGCCAGTTGGAGGAAGTCACCGACGCCCTGATGACTCGCTACGCCGGCGACCTGCGCAAGCTGCGCGCCGAGGCCGATGGCGATCCGCAAGCGGCGCGCCGGGCCTTGCAGCGGTTCAAGGGAATCGGCGCCACCGGAGCGGGTATTTTTTTACGCGAGGTGCAAACCGTCTGGCCGGAGTTCTATCCCTATGCCGATCAGGCGGCGCTGAAGACCGCCGGGGAGCTTGACCTGCCCAGCCGCGCCGACGATCTGGCCCGACTGGTATCACAAAGACGCTTCCCGGAACTGGTCGCCGCGCTGGTGCGCACCCGCTTGAACAAGGATCTGGCCGCGATCCGGGAAGCCTGACAAACACGGTGACAAACACGGGACACTCAACTCACACCGCTCCGAAACGAGCGGTGTGAGTGTTTACCTGCTGTGCGGTTTCACAAATCGAAATCGCCAGCCGCTTCAGGCTGGTACTCGATCTCCAGAATGCTCAAGCGCAGGGTGCGCCCGTTCGGCCCCGGCCAGTCGATGCTCTGCCCCACCGACAATCCCAGCAGCGCCGCGCCCACCGGCGCCAGCACCGAAACACAATCGGGCCGCCCGATGTCGCGCGGGTAGACCAGCGTCACCGCCCATTCCCGGCCACTGGATTGCTCCCGGCAGCGGACCCGGGAGTTCATCGTCACCACGTTCGCCGGCACCGCCGCCGGCGCCACTACGGTGGCGCGCAGCAGTTCCTCCTCAAGGTCGGCGCTGGCGTCGTCGGCAAGTTTCTCCAACAGCGGTTCCAGGCGGCTGACATCCAGGCTCGATACGGTAATCGGCGGCGGCAACATGATTTTCTCCACAATGCCCGGTACCCGGGCAGGCAAAAAAAGGGCGCTCCGATGGAACGCCCGCGTGTACCACGGATAGTAGTCCGCCGCGCCGCGAAGAGCCAGCCGCGCGCATCGTCGGCCGGCGGAGAAACCGCTATACTGCCCGCTCTCGGACCTGTTCCCGTTGGAGGGTGTTCAATGCGTGTAGTTTGCTTGCTAACACTGGCACTGCTGGCCGGTTGCGGCCAGAAGGGGCCACTGTATTTCGCGCCCAAGGAGCCGGCCAAGGCGGCCCCGCCAACGCAACAGGCCACCCCGGCAGCGGATCGGGAAGACGATAACGACGACTCGGATCAGGATTGATATGGACCCCTTCCCCTACCGCGGTGGCGAACTGCACGCCGAAGAGCTGCCCCTGGCGTTGCTGGCGGAGCGTTTCGACACGCCGTTGTACGTCTATTCCCGGGCCGCGCTGGAACAGCACTATCGTGCGTTCGACGAGGCCTTTGGCGATCACCCGCACCGGGTCTGCTACGCGGTCAAGGCGAACAGCAATCTGGCGGTTTTGAATGTGCTGGCGCGCGCCGGCGCCGGCTTTGATATCGTCTCCGGCGGAGAGCTGGAGCGGGTGCTGCGCGCTGGCGGCGCACCGGACAAAATCGTGTTCTCCGGAGTGGGCAAGACCGCCGGCGAAATGGCGGAAGCGCTCAAGGCAGGCATTCATTGCTTCAACGTGGAGTCCGCCGCCGAGCTGGAATTACTGAATCTGGTGGCCGGTGAATTGTCGATGCAGGCGCCGGTGTCGATTCGCGTTAACCCGGACGTGGACGCCCAGACCCACCCGTACATTTCCACCGGCCTGAAAGAAAACAAGTTCGGCGTCGACATCAAAAAGGCGCCGGCGCTGTACCAGCGTGGCGCCGAGTTGCCGCACATCCGCATTATCGGCATCGACTGCCACATCGGCAGCCAGCTGACCCGGCTTGATCCCTTCGAGGATGCCCTGGAGCGGGTGCTCAAGCTGCTCGACGAACTGCAGGGCCTGGGCATCGAGATCCAGCACCTGGACCTGGGCGGTGGTCTGGGCGTGACTTACCGCGACGAAGCACCGCCGGCGCCGGCGGATTACGTGGCCGCCCTGCTCAAGCACATTCCCGGCGACCTGCCGGTGCACATTGAGCCGGGCCGTTCGATCGCCGCCAACGCCGGCGTTCTGCTCACCAAGGTGCTCTATCTCAAGCCCACCGAACACCGCAATTTCGCCATCGTCGACGGGGCCATGAACGATCTGCTGCGGCCCAGCCTGTACGCCGCCTGGCAGGAGATCGTGCCGGTCACGCCCCATGAAGCGGACTGCCGCGATTGGGACATCGTCGGCCCGGTGTGCGAAACCGGCGACTTCCTCGGCAAGGACCGCGCCCTGGCCCTGGAGCCCGGCGACCTGCTGGCGGTGCGCTCCGCCGGCGCCTACGGCTTCGCCATGGCCAGCAACTACAACAGCCGCAACCGCGCCGCCGAAGTCATGGTGGACGGCGATCAGGCGTTCCTGGTGCGCGCCCGCGAAACCATCGAGGAACAACTGAAACTGGAATCGTTGATTCCCTAGCAACAAAAAAAAGTTGAAAGTTGAAGGTTAAAAGTTGAAAGAAGCACGCCGGATACGTACAAGCCGATTGGCAACGCCCCTTCAACTTTTAACTTTTAACTTTCTCCTTGTTACTCCTCCCCATACCCTTTCACCATCCAACCCCCGCCGCCTTGCGCCAGCGCCTTGTGCAACACCGGCAGGGCGGTTTCCATTTTCTTGTCCAGCCCCCAGGGCGGGTTGATCACCACCATGCCCGAGCCGGTCATGCCGTGGGCGCTGCCCGGTTGGCGCACGTTCAGTTCCAGGCGCAGTGCCCGGGTGCCGAGCGCCACCAGGCGCTCGGCGTAGGCGTCCGCGCGGCGCCGGCCGATCACCGGGTACCAGATCGCGAAGCAGCCGGTGTTGAAGCGGCGCAGGCCCTCGACCAGACCGGCCAGGGTATGCGCTTCGTCACCCTCCAGTTCATAGGAGGGGTCCACCAGCACCAGGCCGCGCTTGTGCGCCGCCGGCAGCAGCGATTTCAGCCCCCGGTTGGCGTCGTCATGGAACACCCGGATGCGCTCGTCGCCCTCGAACAGGGCCGCCAGCACCGGGTAATCGCTGTTGTGCAGTTCGGTGATCTGCAGCCGGTCTTGCTCACGCAGCAGTTCCGCGCTGATCGCCGGTGAGCCCGGGTAGCGGCGCAACGGCCCACCGTCGTTGAAGCCGGCGATCAGATCCAGATAGCGGTCGATCACCTCCACACCGGTCTGCCGGCCGTATAAACGGCCCACCCCATCCTGATATTCACCGGTCTTCTGCATGTGCTCCGAGGCCACTTCATACAACCCGGCGCCGCCGTGGGTGTCGTGCACCACCAGCGGCTTATCCTTGAACTGCAGGTAATCCAGAATCGCGATCTGAACCAGATGCTTGAGCACATCGGCGAAATTGCCGGCGTGGTAGGAATGGCGGTAAGAGAGCATGGGGCATCCGAAAGAGTGGGAGCAGGCATTGTAAACGAGCTGCGGAATGGGGCGATATCGATACAGGATGCAGGATACAGGATTCAGCGCGGGAAAGGCCGGAGCCGCCGAAGCGCTCACAGCCGCGCGGTGGCGCTGGGGTCGTGGCCTCCGTCTGCGCCGGGCGCGCGGGCATGGCCTTCCCGTACGCCAGAACTTCGCCCGCGCTGAATCCTGAATCCTGAATCCTGTATCCTGAATCCTGTATCCCGCCCCCGGTTCCCCCTACAATACCTTCACCGCAGACCTTCCCCGGAACCGGTTCGATGAAACTCCAGTTCACCAAAATGCACGGCCTCGGCAATGACTTCCTGGTGGTGGATGGCATTCGCCAGCCCCTGCCCGAGGACGGGCCGCCGCTGCCCGAGGCGGAGCTGCGGCGGCTGGGTGATCGCCACTTCGGGGTCGGTTTTGATCAGATGCTGGTGGTGCAGCCCAGCCGTCATGACGGCGTCGATTTCCGTTACCGGATTTTCAATGCCGACGGCTCCGAAGTAAGCCAGTGCGGCAACGGCGCGCGCTGTTTCGCCCGCTTCGTGCGCGATCAGGGCCTCACCGACAAGCACGAGATCACCGTGGAGACGCGCGCCGGGCGCATGCTGCTGCGGGTCACCGACGACGGCCTGGTGACCGTGGACATGGGCGCGCCCCAATGGGCGCCGGCGGACATCCCGATGATCGCCAAACAACAGGCCGACACCTACCTGCTGGTGGCCGGGCAAAACGCCTATGAAGTGGCGGCGGTGGGGCTCGGCAATCCGCACTGCGTGATGCTGGTGGAAAACGTGGATTCCGCCCCGGTGGCCACGGTCGGGCCGCTGCTGGAGCGCCACGAGCAGTTCCCCGAGCGCGTTAACGTGGGCTTTATGCAGATCGTTTTGCGCAGCGAAATCCGCCTGCGGGTGTTCGAACGGGGCGCCGGCGAGACACTGGCCTGCGGGTCGGGCGCCTGCGCGGCGGTGCTGTGCGGCCAGCGGCGTGGCTTTCTGGACAGCACCGTGACCGTGCATCTGCCCGGCGGCAGCCTGCAGGTGCATTACGCCGGCGAAGGCGGTGTGCGGATGACAGGCCCGGCCAGCCGTGTCTATGATGGCGAAATCCAGGTGCAACTGACGACCCCGGGCGAAGGAGCCGCTGAATGACGGACGACAAGCAAGCCGGACCCGATCAGGTGGCCGCCTATCTGCGCGATCACCCGGAATTCTTCCAGCACCGCCCCGAGCTGCTGGAGCTGATGCGCCTGCCCGATCCGCGCGGGCCAGCGGTGTCGCTGCTGGAGCGCCAGGCGGCGATCCTGCGCGAGCGCAATCAGGAACTGCGCGAGCGCCTCAACGGCCTGATCGACGTGGCCCGCGAGAACGACAAACTGTTTGAACACACCCGCCGCCTGACGCTGTCCTTGCTGGAGGCACGCACCAGCGACAAGCTGTTCCGCCAGTTGCTGCGCAGCCTGGAAGAAGAGTTCCGTTGCGACGCGGTGGCGTTGTTGCTGCACGATCGCGAAATGCCCCTGCTCGGCGAGGTGCGCAAGCAGGTGCGTTTTGTCGATGGCGAGGAGCTGCCCAGCGCCCTGGCGCCGTTGCTGCGCACCGGCAAGGCGCTGTGCGGTGTGCTGCGCAAGGAAGAGCTGGAAGCGCTGTTTCTGGACCAGGCGGAGCCGATTCACTCCGCCGCCATGGTGCCGCTGGACCACAACGGCCGCCTCGGCGTGCTCGCCATCGGCAGCCGCGACGCCATGCACTTCCGCAGCTCCATGGGCACGTTGTTCATCACCCACATTGGCGAGGTGCTCAGCCGCCGCCTGGTGGAAGTGGGCCGCACCAGCAGCAGCCGCCAGGCGCAGCGCGCCTGACCGTGGACGACGCCATCGCCGCCTTCGTGCGCCACCTGGCCAGCGAGCGGCGGCTCTCCCCCCACACCGTGAACCATTACCGGCGCGACCTGGAACGGGCCGCGCCGCATCTGCCCCGCCCCTGGTCCGCCACCACCGGCCACGACGTTCGCGCGCTGGTCGCGCGCCTGCACCGCGAGGGCCTGGGCGGGCGCAGCATCCAGCGGCTGCTGTCCACCCTGCGCACCTTTTACGGTTTTCTGATTCGCGAAGGCCAGGCGCGCGACAACCCGGCGTTGGATATCCGCGCGCCGAAAAGCGGCAAACGGCTGCCCAAAGCACTGGACGCGGACCAGGTGACCCACCTGCTCGACAGCCCCACCGGCGAAGGCCCCCTGGCGTTGCGTGATCAGGCCATGCTGGAATTGCTGTACGCCTGCGGGCTGCGTCTGGCGGAGTTGATCGGGCTGAATCTGAACGACGCCGACCTGGTCGAAGGCCGCGTCACGGTCACCGGCAAGGGCAACAAGACCCGCCGGGTACCGATGGGGAAGCCGGCCCAGGCGGCGTTGCGCCAGTGGCTCAAGGCGCGCCCGGCGCTGGTCGCCGATCCGGACCAGCCGGCCCTGTTCGTGAGCCAGCGGGGCCGGCGCATTTCACCATCGAGCGTGCAGCAGCGCCTTAAACGCAGCGCCCTGACGCGCGGCCTGGAAGATCACCTGCACCCGCACAAGCTGCGCCATTCGTTCGCCACCCACCTGCTTGAATCCTCCGGCGACCTGCGCGCCGTGCAGGAACTGCTGGGCCACGCCAATCTGAGCACCACCCAGGTGTATACCCACCTGGATTTTCAGCACCTGGCCCGGATCTACGACGGCGCCCACCCCCGGGCGCAACGAAAAGAGGACGATGAGTAAGCCCTCACATCGTGCTCAACGGAGGATTCCTCGCCCCGCCGATCACCGCTATGATGCCAGCATGACCGGACTTCGACTCATCACATTCGACCTGGACAATACCCTGTGGCCCGTGGACGAGGTGATCCGCCAGGCGGAACGTACCTGCAGCGACTGGATCGCCGAACGCCACCCCGACGCCGCCAGCGCCCTCACCGCCGAGCGGGTGCGCGCGGTGCGTGACCGCTTGGTGCGCGAGCGCCCGGCTTACCTGAACAACCTCACCGAACTGCGCCGCGACGCCATGGCCTTCGCCTTTATCGACGGCGGCTTCGAAGAGCGCGAGGCACGCCACATCGCCGCCGATGCCTTCCTGGTGTTCCACGAAGCGCGCAACCGGGTGACCTTCTTCCCCGGCGCCCTGGAAGTGCTGGAAACGCTCACCGACAGCTACACCCTCGGGGCGCTCAGCAATGGCAACGCGGACCTCAAGCAGATTGGTATCGCCGAGTTGTTTGCGTTTCACCACTCCGCCGAGAGCATCGGCATACGCAAACCCGAACCGGATATGTTCCACGCCGCCCTGCGCACCGCCGGCGTTAAGCCGCACCAGGCGCTGCACGTGGGCGATCACCCGGTGGAAGACGTGGACGCCGCGCGCCGGCACGGTTTCCATTCGGTCTGGGCCAACCTGATCGACCTGTCCTGGCCGCAAGACCTGGACAGACCGGAGCATCACATCCACCATCTGCGCGAACTGACCGACTTGTTGCCTCTTTTCGATGACTGATACCCGCCTGCACCTCACCCGCCTGCTCGACGACATGCAAGACGAACTGCAACGTCTGGACCTGTGGGAAACCTTGCCCCCGGAACCGCAAGCGTTCGAAAGCGCCACGCCGTTCTTCGCCGACACCATGAATTTCAGCCAATGGCTGCAGTGGGTGTTCATCGCCCGCTTCCGCGCCCTGCTGGAAGCGGACCACCCGCTGCCCGCGCAATGCGACGTGGCCCCGCTCGCCGAAGAAGCCCTGCGCGGGCTGCAACAGCCCACCAACGAGTTGATCGGTTTGATCCGCGAATTCGACGGGCATTTTTGAATTGCGAGGATACAGAGAGGCCGTGCCGGGTCAGATGCTTCTGCGTGTCGGTGGAGGAGGGGCAGGCAAGCTACAAGCCGCAAGCCGCAAGCCAAAAAGCCGTAGGCTGAGGGCACGTAGTCGCACTTGCAGCTTGCTTGCCCTTCTCCACGGAGCGCGGCTTTATCGACGGCATGGCATAGCTGTTCTTTTCAAACTGCCCCCTATTCTCCCGTGCCCGCCGCCCCGCGGCGTCACGCCATCAACATCCCCGGCCGGCCTTCGCGGATCAGGCTGTCGCTGAGCAGCGCCAGCCAGCGTTCTTCGTCGTCGCCGGCGGACAGGGTCCACAACCAGCGGCCTTCCACATCCAGCGCCTCGAGCGCGGTGACCACGCGGCCCGGGCCGGGCCGGCGCAGGCGCCAGACGCTGGCGACGCGGCCCATGTCCAGCGACATCAGCACGCCGTTGTGGGCCAGATGGCACTGGCCGCCCTGCCAGCGTGGCGCCGACCAGGGGGCGGTCAGGCACAGGCGCACGCCGGCGTTGCCGGTGCAAACGGTGAGCGCTTCGCCGCGCTGGCTGGCGGTGGCCAGCAAGGCGGGCACCGTCTCCAATCGCGCCGGGCAGGCGAATTTGTCGCGCACCGCCTGGTAGAGCACCTCGCGGCGGTCATCAAGCTGGCGCAATAGGGCGCGAAAACTGTCGTCGTCGCCGTGCGACCAGAGCCGCTCCATTTCACTGACCAGCAGGCCCGGTGCGCGCGTCGCCCGGCGCGGGCTGAACGTTTGCCCGAGATGGCGCTGATCCGGGTGCAGCATGGCGCACACCAGTTCCTCGAACGCCAGGCCACCGCTCTCCGGAGCCACCGCCATCTGTTGAAGCGGCTGCCCGAAACGGTCGAAAAACAACAGGCTGCGAGGGGCCAGGTCCGCCACCGGCGCCAGCACCGCCATCACCGATTGCCATTGGCTCATATCCAGATGATGGCTGAGCCGGCACTGTTCGCCCCGACATTCCAGGCTCCAGTCGTCGTCCACCAGGGCCGGGTAACGCATCGATTGCGACACCCGCGCGCCGGGAGCAAAAGTGGTCACCACCAGCGCTCCCAGGCGATAAAGCCCCTTGAGAATCGCCGGCGGTTCGTCCTGGAGACGCAGCACCCGGTCGCCGAGGGACGCACGGCATTGGCGCAGCATGGATGACGATGAAACGGGAGCGGGGGGAACGAGGGCGGTGACCGTCATGGAAGGCCTCCTTGCACTAAGACGGAAATCCAGGGTGTGGGCAGCTGGCGGCGGCGGGCTTTCCACGGTCAGGGAGAACGGTGATTGCGGGGCGCTACTTGGTCAGGATCAGGCGGTCGTTGGCGGTGCGGCGCAGCAAATAGCGTTCACCGCCGTGTTCGATCCACAGCTTACCGTCACGGTTGAGCAAGGCCCGGCTGGCGACGCTGCTGTCACCGGCGATGGCGATGCGGCGTTGAGCGGGGGCCGCGGCTTTTGGAGCATGGATGACTTGGGACATGAGCGCCTCCTTAAATGTGGTTGAGAATCATTATCAACATGCTTCCTGATCCCCGTCAACCCTCTTATCGCTGCCCGTCAAACAACTTTTAACGTCCGTGACGCCTTTCCCGCTCCTTGAGCGCCGCCCGGCGCTGGAGCTTGCCCACGGATGCCCTTAGACTCGAAGCCATGAATACAGCCATCACACCCGAAGCCATCCGTACGCCCCAGGAAAAACTGGCGGCGATTCTTGACAGCCATCAACCCAAAACCCTGCTGACCCTGAGCCTGAACCCGGTGCCACTGGCGGAGCACTGGTGCGCGGATCATCAGTGCCAGCTGACCCACATCCAGGAACAAAACCCGTTCCCGGCACTGGACCGCATTGACCGGGTGGACATGGCGATCGTCGCTGATCAGCTTGAATACATGAGCCGTCAGGACGGCGAGGCCTTGCTTGGCCTGCTGCGCAACCTGCACACCGACTCCATGGTGGTGGTCTATCAACCACGCCTGGCTCCGGAAAAGCTGCGCTGGCCACACAATGGTTTTCTGGCGCTGGGCTGCCGCGAAGAAGGCCATTTCGCCGAAGACAACCGCGCGCTGGATCTCTACAGCTACGACCTGGTCACCTACAATTTCCAACGCAGTTGGAACAACCCGCGCTTCTGGGCCAACCCGGAGCATTGGGGCAAATACTGGTGGTAAAGCGCTTCGCGGCGCGCGCTTAGGCGCGACGCGCTGCAAGCTGCAAGCTGCAAGTTAAGAGAAAAACAACAACACGGTGCAGCAAGGGGATGCGCGTGGCCGCGGATTTATGTCGCGCGCTTTCTCGCCCGCCACATTCGGATACACCTTTTGCCGGTCTCGGGCTGCCCGCTGCTTCAGCGCTTGTGGTAGCGTCGGGGTTTCGACCTTCGCCACCTTCATCCTTTGCCACCTTCAGGAACCCCCATGAAAATAAAAGACGCCGTCGCCATCATCACCGGCTCCTCGTCGGGCATTGGCGCCGCCATCGCGCGCCTGTTCGCTGAGCAGGGTTGCCACGTGGTGATCAACTACAGCCGCAATGAAGAAGGCGCCCGCGCGGTGGCCACGGAGTGCGAAGCCCTGGGCGTGAAGACCCTGGTGGTCAAAGCCAACGTCGCTGAAGACGCCGACTGCCGCGCCCTGGTGGCGGCCACCATGGAGGCCTTTGGCCGCCTGGACATTCTGATCAACAACGCCGGCACCACCCGCTTCTGCGCGCACCATGATCTGGACGGCCTGAGCAAACAGGATTTCCTGGATATTTACAGCGTCAACACCGTGGGCGCCTATCAGATGGCGCGCGCCGCCGAAGCGCCGATGCGCGAGGCGGGCACCGCCCACCTGGTCAACATGGCGTCCATCGCCGGCCTCGCCGGGGTCGGCAGTTCCATTGCCTACGCTGCCTCCAAGGGCGCGCTGCTGACCATGACCAAATCCCTGGCCCGGGTGCTGGGGCCGCAGATTCGCGTGAACGCTATTTGTCCGGGCTTCGTGCAAGGGGAGTGGCTGGAAAACGGCTTGGGCAAGGAGGCCTACGCCGCCCTGCTGGAGAAAACCAAAGCCGGCGCCGCGCTCAACGACGCCGCCTCACCGGAAACCGTGGCGATGGCGGTGCTGGGTTTGATTATCGGTGGCGACCTGAGCACCGGCGAAGCCTTGTTGGTGGACGGCGGCAGCCATCTGAACGCCAGCGGCGTGCGCCGCTGAGTTCACGCCCGCCCCGCTCAGACGCGGGCGCGGGCCGGTCGGCGTGCCAGCAGAATCGCCAGCCATTGGGCGCGCCACGCCAGGGTAAACGCGATCACCAATGCCGCGCCGGCCAGAGCCATCACCCACACCAGCGCGGCCATGCTGGGGTGGTCGACCTTCAGGCACAGCACCAGCGACACCGTCAGTGCCAGCGCACCCAGCGCGCGCAGGCCCAGCACCGTGCTGTTGCCCCGTGGCGTCCTGCCGCGCACCTGTTTCCAGTGCACTTCCATGGCCAGGGCCAACCAGCCCATGCCCACCACGTTGCTCAGCAAGGCCATCAGTAACATCAGATTATCAGGCATGAACCACCTCACCGGCGGCGCTCTCGTCGGCGGCGCGCGCCGCGCGCCGGTCACGGCGCTTGAGTTGGCGAGCCGCCCACAGCGCCAGCACGGCGCTGCCCAGCAGCGCCAGATCAACGCCGGCCACCGGCCAGTAGCCGGCGCTTAAAGTGCGCCACAGATGGTCCCCGGTGGTGATCCAGTTGAGTGCGACGGCGCTCACCGCCAAAACGGCAACCGCCCGGCATTGCTCAATCCAAGCCGGCGCCGTGCGCACCGCGCTGACCGGCCCCGAGCGCCAGAAGGCGTGCGCCATCGCCAGTGCCCACACAGCCCAGAAACAATACTGTTCCCAATCGCCGCGCGCCGGCAGATTGGCCGGCAGCAGGCGGTTGGCGATCAGAATGCCCAGCGTGGCGATCAGCATGCCGGTGACGGTGGTCACCGCCAGCGCTTCCACCGTGCGCGCGCCACTGACACCCTTCTGGGCATGCTGGCGTTTGCGCTTTTTAACGAAGAACAGGAAACCGGTGGCGATGCACACGCACCCGGCCAGCCCGCCCAGCACATACAACCAGCGCAGCAACCAATGGCGAAAATGCTGCAAATGCAGGCCGGTCAGGAACTCGCCGATGTTCTCCACCGCCGAGGGCACCGGGTCTTCGCGAATCACCTCGCCGGTGGAGCCGTTGAAGTGAATGCCCTCGCCGGTAAGCGCGATGCGGTCGGTGCCAGCGCGATAGCCGCTCACGTAGCTGTTGGCGTCGCCCACATGCTGCACCGCCAGAAAACCGACGTCGCCGGCCATGTCTTTCGATGCCCAGCGGCGCTGCGCTTCGGCCACCATCGCGTCCACCGAGGCAATTGGCGCGGCCACGCCGGCGCGTTCATGGGGTAACCCGGTTTCCTCGGCCTCGATGATTTCGTGCAGATCGTGCAACGGCTCAAGCTGCGTATGGGTCACCGGAAAATACATCCCAGCGAAGATCACCAGCCCGGTGAACGCGAACATGAAATGAAACGGCAGCGCCACCACGCCGGTGAGATTGTGCAGGTCCAGAATGCGCCGCTGGCTGCTTTTCCCGGGCCGGAACGTGAACAGCTCACGAAACAGCTTGCGGTGCATGACCACCCCACTGACCAGCGCCACCAGCATGATCAGCGCCGCCAGGCCAACGATCCAGTAACCCAGATCCTTCCAATGAAAATTGAGGCTGTAATGCAGCGGATAGAAAAACTGGCTGCCGATCTTCAGATGATCGTCCGGCAGCGATTCGCCGGTGCGTGGATCGATGGTGCGGTTGCCCCACACCAGCTCTTCCGGGTCCTTGGCGTTGGGCACCTGATAACCGGCGAACACCCCCAGCACCGGGTCCCGGTGGGTGGTGTAGGCGCCCCAGCGCACCGGCGTGTCGAAGTGCTCGGGCATCGGGCCATCCACGCGCGGGCGCATCGCGGCCACGCTCTCCGGGCTGGGCTGCATGCTCTCGAACACCGGCTTCAGGATGCGGTCGAACGAGGGCATCGGCTGCGGCTCGAAACGGGATTCGGGGATCGCCCAACGGTCGATCTCCCGATCAAACACCGACAGCGAGCCGAAGAAAAACACCACCATCAACACAAAGCCGAGCACCAGCCCGAACCAGGTGTGCACCCACGCCATGGCAAGACGAAAATTCTGAAACATGCTCTGTTCTCCTTGCCGCCGTTTACACCAGTGCGTGCTGAATCAGTGACGCCAGCGCCGTCATCAGCGCGCCACCGCCCACCAGCACCAGCCATACCTGCCGCATTTCACGGGCCGCGAAACTCCACAGGAACACCCCCAGATACAGCAGCAACGCCAGCATCGAAAACAGATGCTCGGCGTCGTGAAACGACATGCCCACGGCAAACATCCCCGCCACCCCCAGGGCGATGAACCCCCAGGCGAACACATAGCCGCCCAGCAAGGCGGCAGCGGTGCGCGAGACGATCTGTCGGCGAAATACGGTGGCGCTGGTCATGGCGTGGTATCCCGGGCGCGGGGGCCCGTTGATCGGTGGCTTTATTCAGGCGAGAACGATACTTGATTGCGAATAGGAATTAAATCTACTTTCCGCCCCATATCATTCGCCCCCCCGGGCCGATAGTCAGATAAACGCCGCTTACACCGGCGCGTCGGCGAACACGCGCGCCGCGCGCGGGCGCGCGCGCACCGCGTCACCCACTTCGAATGGCCACTGCCCGCCGCTGTGCGGAAGCTCCACCTGCAGGGATTGCGCCTGCTCCGGCGAGCGCACGCTGACCCGCAGCGAGGCGCCCACCTGGGCGACGCTTTCCACCCGCGCCGCCAGACCATCGCCCTCACCGCCGCCACTGAGTTCGATGTCGTGGGGGCGAATGTAGCCAGTCACCGCGCGCGGTTCGCTCTGGGCGAAATCCGGGGCCGGCACGCGCAGCCCGGCGAGCTCCGCCCAACCGCCGGCGGCGCGGCCGGAGAGCCGGTTGGCGTCGCCGATAAAGCCGTACACGAACGGCGTTGCCGGCGCGTTATAAATCTCGCGGGGGGTACCCACTTGTTCAATGCGACCCCGGTTGATGACGACAATACGGTCGGCGACTTCCATGGCCTCTTCCTGGTCATGGGTGACGAAGATCGAGGTCACGTGCAGTTCGTCGTGGAGCCGGCGCAGCCAGCTTCGCAGGTCCTTGCGCACGCGTGCGTCGAGCGCGCCAAAAGGCTCATCGAGCAGCAGCACACGCGGCTCCACCGCCAACGCCCGGGCCAGGGCGATGCGCTGGCGCTGGCCACCGGAGAGCTGATCCGGATAGCGGTCCGCCAGCCAGTCCAGTTGCACCAGTTCCAGCAGCTTGTGCACCCGCTCGGCGATCTCCTGCTTGTCCGGCCGATTGCGGCGCGGGCGCACCGTCAAACCGAACGCCACGTTGTCGTACACGCTCATGTGCCGGAACAGCGCATAGTGCTGAAACACAAAACCCACGCTGCGCTCGCGCACATGGGTGGCGGTGGCGTCACGGCCGGAGAACAGCACCGCGCCGCTGTCGGCGAATTCGAGCCCGGCGATGATGCGCAGCAAGGTGGTCTTGCCGCAGCCGGAAGGGCCCAACAACGCCACCAGCTCGCCGCTGTTGAATTGCAAAGAGACGTTATCCAGCGCTTTGAATTGTCCGAACGATTTATTCAGATCGCGCACCTGAATGCTCATAATTCCTCCTGGCGGGTGGCCGCGCGTGCGGAGCGCTCCCGGTCCCTTTGATGTTTGAATTCCAGCGCCGATTTGGCCACCAGGGTGACCACCGCCAGCAGCGCCAGCAGTGATGCCACCGCGAACGCCGCCGCGAACTGATATTCGTTGTAGAGAATTTCCACGTGCAACGGCAGCGTGTTGGTCTTGCCGCGAATGTGCCCGGACACCACGCTGACCGCGCCGAACTCGCCCATTGCCCGCGCGTTGCAAAGAATCACGCCGTACAACAAACCCCATTTGATCGACGGCAAGGTGACGCGCCGGAAGGTTTGCCAACCGCTGGCGCCCAGCGTCAGTGCCGCCTCTTCGTGGCTCACGCCCTGCTCCTGCATCAGCGGAATCAGTTCGCGGGCAACGAACGGGAAGGTAACGAAAATGGTGGCCAGCACGATGCCGGGCACCGCGTAGATGATCGACAGATCGTGCGCCTCCAGCCACGGCCCCAACCAGCCCCGGCTGCCGAACACCAGCACATAGATAAGACCAGCGATCACCGGCGACACCGCGAACGGCAGATCGATCAGCGTGATCAGCACCTGCTTGCCACGGAACCGGAATTTGCTGATGCCCCAGGCGGCGGCGATGCCAAAGATCACGTTCAGCGGCACCGCGATGGCGGCGGCGATCAGCGTCAGCTTGATCGCATGCCAGGCGTCCGGCTCGGTCAACGCGGCCAGGTACACGTCCCAGCCTTTGGAAAATGCCTCGCGGAACACCAGCACCAGCGGTACCACCAGAAACACCGCCAGGAACAACAGCGCCAGGCCGGTCAGTGCCCAGCGAAGCCACGCGCCTTCGCCCACCGCGCGCCGGCTGACGGCGGCGGCGGTGAAGGCCGGCGCGACGGCATTGGCAACCCCCGAATCACTCATCTCAACCTCCCCCCTGCCGGCGCAGGCTCCAATACTGCAGGGCGTTGATCGCCAGCAGCAGCAGGAACGAAAACAGCAACATCATGACGCCCAGTGCCGAGGCACCGGCGTAGTCGTATTGCTCCAGCTTGCTGTAGATCAGCAGAGGGGTGATTTCGGTGCGGTACGGCATGTTGCCACTGATGAACACCACCGAACCGTATTCGCCCACGGCGCGGGCGAAGGCCAGCGCGAAGCCGGTCAGCAACGCCGGCACCAGCGCCGGCAGCAGCACCCGCCGAAAGGTTTGCCAGCGGTCGGCGCCGAGGCTGGCGGCGGCTTCTTCCAGTTCCCGCTCCAACCCGGCCAGCACCGGTTGCACGGTGCGCACCACGAACGGCAAGCCGATAAACGTGAGCGCCACCACGATGCCGGCCGGTGCGTAGGCGATCTTCAAACCCAGTGCTTCCAGCGGCCCGCCAAACCAGCCGTTGCGCCCGTACAAGGCGGTCAGCGCGATGCCCGCCACCGCGGTGGGCAACGCGAACGGCAGGTCCACCAGGGCGTCGGCGATGCGTTTGCCGGGAAACGAGTAACGCACCAGCACCCAGGCCACCAGCAGCCCGAACACCAGGTTAATCAGCGCCGCCGTCAGGGCGGCGCCAAAGCTCAGTGTGTAACTGGCCACCGCCTGGGGATGGCTGACCACCGCCCAGAACCGCTCGCCGCCCAGCGAGATCCCCTCGGCGGCCAGAGCCGCCAGGGGGATGAACACGATCAGGCTGGTGTACAGCGTGGCGTAGCCCAAGGACAACCCGAAGCCGGGTATGACTCGGTTTCTCGACATCATCGGCTCTACTCGCTGGGCTTATAGATCTGATCGAACACACCACCGTCGTTGAAGTGGGTCTTCTGGGCTTTTTGCCAGCCACCAAAAACGTCGTCCACGGTGATCAGGTTGACGTCCGGAAAGGCGTCGGCGTACTTCTTCGCAATCTTGGGATCGGTGGGCCGGTAATAATTCTTCGCCGCGATCTCCTGCCCCACCGGGGTATACAAGTATTCCAGGTACGCCTTGGCGACGTCGGTGGTGCCGTGTTTTTGCGCGTTCTTGTCCACCAGCGTCACCGGCGGTTCGGCAAGAATCGACACCGACGGCACGACAATCTCGAAGTCGCCTTTGCCCAGCTCATTGATCGCCAGCAACGCTTCGTTTTCCCACGCCAGCAGTACATCGCCAATGCCGCGTTGCACGAAGGTGGTGGTCGAACCACGGGCGCCGGAATCCAGCACCGGCACCTGTTTGAACAGCTTGGTGATGTAATCCTTGGCTTTTTCTTCGGAGCCGTACTTGTCTTGCGCGAACGCCCAGGCGGCCAGATAGTTCCAACGGGCGCCACCGGAGGTCTTGGGGTTGGGGGTAATCACTTCGACCCCGGGTTTGATCAGATCGTCCCAGTCGTGCAGGCCCTTGGGGTTGCCCTTGCGCACCAGGAACACGATGGTCGAGGTGTACGGCGCACTGTTGTGCGGCAGGCGTTTTTGCCAGTCCTTGGGCAGCTTGCCGGTCTTTTCCGAGATGGCGTCGATGTCGTAGGCCAGCGCCAGGGTGACCACGTCGGCTTCCAGCCCGTCGATCACCGCCCGGGTCTGTTTGCCGGCGCCGCCGTGGGACTGCCGCACGGTGAGCGGCTCACCGGTTTCCGCCTTCCAATGTTTGACGAATTCCTTGTTGAATTGCTCGTACAGTTCCCGGGTCGGGTCGTAGGAAACGTTGAGAATTTCCCGCGCCGCCAGCGCCGGGGTGGAGACCACCAGCCCCAGGGCGGTGGCGGCGATCAATGTTTTCCAGTTCATGGCATAGCCTCCAATCGTGTTACCAATGATTCGGAGACCTCCGGCGGTCCGGTCAGCCTTTTTTCGCGACGCTCAACAGCAGCGCTTAGCGCTGCTTGTCGAAGCGGTATTTTTCCTTGCGTTCCACCTGCACCACGCGGCCTTCGTGGACGATGATCTCCACGGCGCCAAAGCGCAGGTCCTTCACCAGTGACGTCACCAGCCCGGCCAGATCAAGTTCTTCCGGCGCCGATGGGCGGTGAGAAGAGGGTTGGCTCATGGTCGTGTCACTCCTTAACGTTGTCCCTAGAATTTATAGATCAGACCGGTGCCGGCGGCATGGTCCTCGCTGCCGGCCTGATCCCGTTCGAGCTGGGAAAGATAAACGAACGCGGTGGCGTTCCTGGCCAGCCGGTAGTCCGCCCCCAGCGCCCACAGCGAGAGTGTTTCGTCGCTCTCTTCGCCGCGGTTTTCTCCGCCCTGAACTTTCAGGGTGATGCGCTCATCCAGGTGCCAGGCGGCGCTGAGCAGATAGCCCCGGTCTTCCAGGTCGCTGCCGGACGCGGCGTCCTTGGCCTGCTGGTAGAGCGCGCCCAGTTCCAGCGCACCCCACCGATAGCTGGTCACCGCGCGCAGCAGATCCGCGCGCACAATGCCATCCACCGAGCGACGCGCCGCCTGATCCTTTTCGTAGGCCAGTGCCGCGTATAGGCCGTCCCGTTCCCAGGTGAGCGCCGCGGACACGGTGTCCGCCAGGCCATCGTCGGGTTCGCCATCGTCGTCCACGTCGTCCTGCTCGCCCGGCGAAAAGGCACCGTGCACGGTCAGGCCACCGAACCACTTGGGGCTGATGTACTGCACGCTGTTGCTGTTGCGGGTCTGGCCGCCAAGAAAGTTGTCGATATCGGCGTACAGATCGTTGAACTGATCCACCTTGCCTTCGGCGGATTTCAGAGGGCTGTCGATGTTACCGGCGATCAGGGTGCCGAAGCCGCCCTCGAGGCCGGCGTAGAGATTCCGTTTGGTGAAGGTTTCGTCGTCGTCGCCGTCCACGTCGATGCCGTATTCCAGCAGGTAAATCGCCTTCAAATCACCGACTTCCAGATCGAAGTCCCCTTTCACACCCAACCGCGACGCGTTCGAGTTCAGTTCCCACTGGTCCACGGTGCGCGGGCCGGCCAGGCTGGCCCCCTCGAAGTCGATGTTTTCCAGCGACACATTAATCTTGCCGTAGACACTTGGCACCGCGGCGGCGGTCAGAGGCCAGGCCCCGATCAACGCCAGGGACGGCCCCCAGATCAACGCCTTGCCAAGCGCGTTTCTATTCGTCATTTCCTGTTCTCCAGACAGCGGTAAGCATTATTGATCGGCCTCCCGCTGCCGGGTGGGCCCGCCGAAAACGCCGGCGATGACAAATCCTAATAGGGATCCCAAAAGACCCAAAAGTAATATATTTCTATTGAATTATTCTTTTTAAGTATATGAAGCCAGCGCTATTCTGCCTCCCGCATTCATTTTCCGGGAGGCCGTCATGCCGCTCACCGAGCTGTTGCACTACTTCAATCAGGAGCAGCGCCGCCAGTACGGCGCCCACATCGCCCCCGAGCAGGCACTGCGCATGGACCGGGGCCGGGTCAGTGCCGACTACGCCGGGCTACGCCTGGGCACCCGGTTTCAGCCGCTGCTGCCGTTGCACCCGGATCAGCCCTACGGCCACGAAGCCTTGCTGACCGTCGAAGGGCGCGCCGGCGCCTTGAGCCCGTCCGCCGCCTTTATGCTGCCCACCACCGGCGAAGAGTTTGTCTATCTGGATCGCCTGTGCCGCACCGTGCACGCGCTGAACTTCCTGCTGCAGCCCAACAGCGGCGGCCTGCTCGGGCTCAACATTCACCCTCGTCATCTGGCCAGCGTGCGCGGGGATCATGGCCTCGCGTTCGAGCGCATCCTGCGCCAATGCGGCCTGCAGCCCGAGCAAGTGATGCTGGAGATCCGTCACGACGCCAGCCTGGACCCGGCGGACCTGGCCCGGGCGGTGGCCAGTTACCGCCAGCATGGCTATCGCATCGCTCTGGACCATCTGGCGGCGCCGGCGCGCCCGGCGATCTGGCGGGCCATCCAACCGGACATGGTGAAGCTGGCACCGGCCCTGGGCCAACGCCCCGACGACCGCGACCGGGTGCTCGATCAGGCGCAACGGCAAAAGGTGGCACAGCGTTTGCTCATAGGGGTGACGTGTGACGACGCCCAGGCGTTGGCGCTGACCCATGTGCAGGCGGACCGGGTGGCACCGCCGACCGCCAACCTGAGCGGCCCCACCTGGCGGCGCGGCGCGTTCCCCTGAGCCCGGGGGCAGGCCAAATCGGCGGGCTGCGCATGACGGGCCCGGGTGAATTGTCATCATCGCGACCCGGCTTGGTAAAAAAGCCATAAAGATCGGCGGGTAAGCTCGGCGCCTGTGCAATGCACGGCTATGCTGTCGCGCGATTCTCACGCCCCAGTGAGTAAAGTGCGCCAGCGTCTGACTACCCGCCGTTGAATAAGGCCGGCAAAGGCCAGCAAAGGCCAGCAAAGGAGAGCACCACCATGGCACCCGTTCCGTTCGAAGGGATTCTGATTCCCGGCCTGTACGGCAGCGATGAAGGGCACTGGCAGAGCCTCTGGCAAGCCCATATGCCCTGGCTGCGCCGCATTGAACTGGAGAGCTGGGAGTGCGCCGACCTGGACGCCTGGCAAGACGCCATCGAACACGCCAACCATGATCTGGAAGAACCCGCCGTGCTGATCGCCCACAGCTTCGGTTGCATCGCCGCCGCCGCCTGGGTGCGGCGCCACCCGGATCGGGTCGCCGGCCTGCTGCTGGTGGCGCCGGCCTGGCCCGACGCGGATACTCGCCCCGGCGACCGGCCAGACCCGCTGCCGGTACCGGCCCGGATCATCGCCAGCACCAGTGATCCGTGGATGGACATCGATGAAACCCGTGCTCTCGCGCGCCGCTGGGGCGCCGCGTTCCGAAACGGCGGCGACCTGGGCCACATCAACACCGCCGCCGGCGTCGGCGAGTGGCGCCAGGGGCTCGACGACCTGCGCTGGCTGCTGGCCCAACGCAGCGCCCCCCAAGCACTGGCGGGATAGGGGCAGTGTTCAGTGTTCAGTGTTCAGTGTTCAGTAAGGTTCCGCTTTTCCCTGAAAACTGAACACTGAACACTGAAAACTCCCTACGCCCCCCTTGACCCCCGGGCTACCCCAGGGTTCCATGCTTACCCTATGGCCCCGTCCCCGCGTCATCGCCATTTTCTTTTCATTACCGTGCTGATCATGGCGTGGAGCCTGTTGGTGCCCGGCCCGGCGCGGGCGATGCACTCTGGCGGGCCGGCCATGCCCTGCCACGGTGCGGATGTCGGGCACCGGTCCCACGCTGTCGATCTTTGTCAGCATGCCAATGCCAGCGCCAACGCCTGCCATTGCCCGCAGGCGTGCCAGGCCGGCGCCCTGCTCAGCGACGCGGCCATGGCCACCGCCCCGGCTCCACCCGCCACCCCGGTCATAAGCCTTCCCGGTCTCCCTCTCACCGGTTTCTCCACCAGCCCCTGGCGCCCTCCCACCTCCTGACGTTCGCGCGTTTCTTTACAGACCTAATCCACTGACGCACATCGATATCCGATCAGGAGTTTGATCATGGACTCGTTTCCGATTTCCACGGCGCGGCGGCGTTTCGTGCAGGGCATCGCCCTGGGCGGCGCCGCGCTCGGCCTGGGCCTCTCGCCCCGGCAACTGCTGGCCACTCAGAGCCAGACCGGTGCCCCCGAACTCAGCGGCCGCCATTTCGCCCTCACGATTGGCAATACCGGAGTGAACCTCACCGGCCGGCGCGCCAACGCCGTTACCGTCAACGGCACCCTGCCCGCTCCGACTCTGCGCTGGCGCCAGGGCGACACCGTTACCCTGGCGGTCACCAACCACCTGGCCCACACCACATCGATCCATTGGCACGGCATTCTGTTGCCGTTCCAGATGGACGGCGTGCCCGGCATTTCCTTCGCCGGCATCGCCCCCGGTGAAACCTTCACCTACCGGTTCCCGGTGGTGCAAAGCGGCACCTACTGGTACCACAGCCACTCCGGCTTCCAGGAGCAACGCGGCCTCTATGGGGCCCTGGTGATTGACCCCGAGCAGCCCGACCCGGTGGACCGGGACTATGTGGTGGTGCTGTCCGACTGGACCGATGAAGACCCGGACCACCTTTACGCCACGCTGAAAAAACTCAGCGATTATTACAACTTCAATGAGCGCACCGTGTTCGACACATTGCGCGACTTCCGCGAAAAGGGCGTAGCGCAAACCCTGCAGGACCGGCGCATGTGGAACCGCATGCGCATGAGCAGCCGCGATCTGGCGGACGTCACCGGCTACACCTACACCTACCTGACCAACGGCCATACCCCCAATGGCAACTGGACCGCCCTGTTCCAGCCCGGTGAGCGGATCAAGCTGCGGTTTATCAACAGCAGCGCCATGACGTTCTTCGACATCCGCATTCCCGGCCTGGACATGACCGTGGTGGCGATGGACGGCCAGCCGGTGGCGCCGGTGCGCTTCCACGAGTGTCGCCTGGGCGTGGCGGAGACCCTGGATGTGATCGTCACGCCCACCGAAAACCGGGCCTACACCCTGTTCGCGCAAAGCATCGACCGCTCCGGTTTTGCGCGCGGCACGTTAACGCCAAACCCGGCGTTGAGCGCCGCCGTGCCCGCCATGGACGCCCCCACACCGTTGACGCCCCGGGACATGGGCATGGCCGGTATGGACGGTATGGACGGTATGGACGGTATGGACCACGGCCAGATGACGACGATGGAAAGCGACCATCACGCCATGGCCAGCATGGATCACAACGGCATGCACGAAATGCATTCTGGCCAGGCGCCACGCTCGGTGCCGTTCGCCACCGACGCGCACAACCCGGACCTGCCACCACGGAGCAGCGTCGATCAACACGCGCGGTCCGAGCATGGCCCCGGGGTGGACATGCGCGCCCACCAGCCCCAGGCGATGCTTGATGACCCCGGCTTCGGCTTACGCGAGCGGGATTGGAAAGTGCTCACCTACGCCGACCTGGAAACCGCCGGCGGCGCGCCGGACAGCCTCACCGCCGATCGCGAAATCGTCTTGCACCTGACCGGCAACATGGAGCGCTACATGTGGAGCTTTAACGGCATCAAGTTCGCTGATTCGGTGCCGCTTGAGCTGTATCTCGGCGAGCGCGTCAGAATCACCCTGGTCAACGACACCATGATGACCCACCCGATCCACTTGCACGGCATGTGGAGCGACCTGGAGGTCGGCCATGGCAAGCTGTTGCGCAAGCACACCATCACCGTCAAACCCGGCGAGAAACTCAGCTATCTGGTACGCGCCGACGCCGAGGGCGGCTGGGCTTACCACTGCCATTTGCTGTATCACATGGAGGCCGGCATGTTCCGCGAAGTGCGGGTAGTCAAAGCGGCCACGCACGGGGAGGCAAACGGATGAAAATCGGACTCATGCTTGCCACCGCGGTCACCACGCTAATCGCCCTACCCGTTCATGCCATGGACAAAACCGAACCCCGGTTCACCCGCGTGCTGATTGATCAGCTTGAGGTTCGTGACGCGGATCAGGGCATGGTCGGCGCCTGGGACGCCAGCGCCTGGTACGGCGGCGACATCAACAAACTGTATCTGGCCAGTGAAGGCGAGCGCCTGATGGAGCACGGAGGGGAAACCGAAAGTTTCGAGACCCGCGCCGCCTGGAGCCACGCCTTCTCGCCTTTCTGGGACTGGAAGCTCGGTGCCCGCCGCGACTGGCAGCCGGACCATCCCAACCGGGATTGGGCCAGCGTCGGCCTGCAGGGCCTGGCGCCCTATTGGTTCGAAACCAGCCTTGATCTTTTTATCGGGGAACGGGGGCTCAGCAATCTGCGCCTGGAAGCGGAGTACGATCTGCTGCTGACCCAACGGCTGATCCTGGCCCCGGAAATAGAGACCAATCTCTACGGTAAGGAGGACACCGACCTGGGCGTCGGTGCCGGCCTGACGGACATCGAGCTGGGCCTGCGGCTGCGCTATGAAATACGGCGCGAATTCGCCCCCTACATCGGCCTGCACTGGCAACGGCAATTCGGTGACACCGCCGGCTTCACCCGCGAACGCGGCGGCGAAGTGGAACAGACCACGCTGGTGGCCGGGTTCAGGATCTGGTTCTAATAAAAGTGTTCAGTGTTCAGTGTTCAGTGTTCAGTGTTCAGTGTTCAGTGTTCAGTAAATTCTGGCTTTTCCCTGAAAACTGAAAACTGAACACTGAAAACCGTCTTTTTAAACGCTGTAACTGTCCGCTTCCAGCTGACGCAGTTCCTGATTGCTCTGCACGCCCAGCTTCAGGTCACTGAGGTGACCGTCGGCGATCGAATAAATCCAGCCGTGCACGTTCAGCTTCTGGCCGCGCCGCCAGGCTTCCTGGACGATGGTGGTGTTGGCCACGTTGACCAGTTGGCGCTCCACGTTCAGTTCGCACATGCGGTCCACGCGCGCCTGTTCGTCGGGCAGTTCGCCCAGCGATTTCCGGTTGCGCAGATACAGCTCGCGCACCTGGCGCAGCCAATTGTCGATCAGGCCATGGGGCTCATCTTCCATGGCGGCGCGCACACCGCCGCAACCGTAGTGGCCGACCACCATGATGTGCTCCACCTGCAGCACATCGACGCCGAACTGGAGCACCGACAGCAGGTTGAGGTCGGTGTGATTGACCAGATTGGCCACATTGCGGTGCACGAACAACTCGCCCGGCATCAGCCCGACGATCTCGTTGGCCGGCACCCGTGAATCGGCGCAGCCAATCCACAATAATTTCGGTTGCTGCTGACCCACCAGTTTCTCGAAGAAACCCGGGTGTTCGCGTTCAATGCGGTGGCGCCACTCTTCGTTGTTGTCAAAGAGTTCGGGAAGGGTTTTCACTGGGCACTCCCTTGTCGACTATTGGCTATCGGCTATCGGCTGTATCGGAATCCGGGCACATGATGCCGCACTCGGCGGGCGCTGCCACGTGGAATTTGGTCTCAAATATTAACAGACCTGGCGTGCCCCTTGCGCGGGCAGGGTCAACCGCCGGTCATGTTCATGAAGCGCACCACCTGCTCGCCGTCCGCCAGGTCGAAGTGGTGGCGCTCGGGCTTGATCTCCATGCCCTGATGCAACGCCGCGATCAGGGGAGCGTCATGCTCCGGGTGCGCGCGCATCACCGCCCGCAAATCAACACTGTGCTCCTGGCCCAGACACAACAGCAGGCGGCCCTCGGCGGTCACCCGCACCCGGTTGCACAGGTGGCAGAAGTTGTGTGAGTGCGGAGAAATAAAGCCGATGCGGCTGGCCGGATAGCCGCTCGCCCGCCAGTAACGTGACGGCCCGGCGGTTTCCGCCGCCAGCGGCACCAGCGAGTAGCGCCCGGCCAGCCGCTCGCGCAGCTCCACGGACGAAACAAAGGCGTCCGCGCGGCTGTGCTCGCCGATCTCGCCGAGGGGCATTTCCTCGATAAAGGCGATGTCCAGGCCGCGCTCCAGGGCGAAGGCGGTGAGGTCAGCGACTTCGTCGTCGTTGCGGCCCCGCAGAATCACGCTGTTCAGGCGAATACGCTCGAACCCGGCCTGGCACGCCGCGTCGATGCCGGTCAGCACGTCGCTGAGCCGGCCGGTCCGGGTGAGCGCCCGGAAGCGCTCCGCATCCAGTGAGTCCAGGCTGATATTGACGCGGCGCACGCCGGCCGCGCGCAGCGCCCCGGCCTGGTCGGCCAGGCGCGCGCCATTGGTGGTCAGGGTGAGCTCATCCAGGCCCGGCAAACCACCCAGCTGTTGCGCCAGCCAAAGCAGATTCTTGCGCACCAGCGGCTCGCCGCCGGTGAGGCGGATCCGACGCACCCCCTGGGACACCAGAACGCGACCCAGCCGCGCCAGCTCCTCCAGGCTCAACACCCTGGCGCGGGGCACGAAGGTCATCTCTTCGGCCATGCAATAGACACAGCGAAAATCACAGCGGTCGGTCACCGACAGCCGTACGTAGTCAATCGTGCGTCCAAAACGATCCTGCAACATACACAGACGGTAGCAAGGCGCGCGCTGAGGCGCCAGCGACGCGATGCCCGCGGCGGCGCCCGGCGCGCCGGTTGGTCAAGGCCGTCGGCGGGCTGTTACCATAGCGGGCAACTGGACGTCGGCAGGACCGCTGGCGTCGGCCATTCATCAACCCGAATAGGGCCCTCATGCAAATTGCTGACAACAAGGTAGTGGCGTTCCACTACACCCTGACCAACGCAGCCGGCGAGACCATCGATTCATCCCATCAGCGTGAAGAGCCGCTGACCTATCTGCATGGCCACGGCAACATCGTGCCCGGCCTGGAGAGCGCGCTTGCCGGCCAGGAAGCCGGCGCCAAGCTTGAGGTCACCGTTGCCCCCGAAGAGGGCTATGGCGAACGCCACGAAGGCCTGATCCAGCAGGTGCCCACCTCCGCCTTCGAAGGCGCCGACGACAACCTGCAGCCGGGCATGCAATTCCAGGCGCAAACTGAAGCCGGCCCGCGCATCTTCACCATCACCGCGGTGGAAGGCGACCAGGTGACCGTGGATGGCAACCACCCGCTGGCCGGTGAAACCCTCAACTTCAACGTGGAGATCACCGAAGTGCGTGACGCCACCGACGAAGAGCAGGAACACGGCCACGTGCACGGCCCCGACGGCCACGAGCACTAAGCGCGTTTCAGGCCCATCAAAAAAGCCACCTTCGGGTGGCTTTTTTGATGGTGAAGAGAAGCAGGAAACAGGCGTGGGGACAGCCAAAACCACGCTGCTTCAGAGCAAAAGCGCGGTGCCATTCGACCCAAAAGACGTCGCTGGCACGGCCTGCTCCCACGCGGCTCCGTTGCCGGTAGCTGTTTTTCCGTAGGAGCAGGCCGTGCCAGCGGCGGTTTATGTCTTTTGCGTTAAACCGCTGAGATCAAACAACCCCTCAATTCGCCCCGATCAGCACATCCGGAGTCTGCACCTGAATCAGCGTACCGTCGCTGCCCAGGAAGCTGCCCATCTGCGTTTGCATTTCGGTGGTCACGGTGGCGTCCACGCTGGGGTCCAGCAGGGAGCTGTGGGCGCCGGCGTTAAAGCGCGCCACACCGCTCACGCCTTGCGCATTGGCCACGGTGGCGACGATCGGGTCCAGGCCCATGGCGGCGATCAACGGCTCGGTGCCGGACAACGGCGCGCCGAATTCGGCATTGCTGTTGGGGATCACCTGGTCGCCCGGGTTATCGGGGCTGCCGTCGCCCACCACTTCATGCACCAGCACCGCCGGCGTGTTGGCGGTCAGAGTGGCGCCATAGGCGATCGGATCAGCGGCGTCGACGATGGTCTGGGCGGCGAACACGAACTGCGGCAGGAACGCTTCGTAGACCGCCGCCACCAGATCGTCGTAGCCGGCGTCGCCGGGCTGCAGGTTGTTGGTGTTGGCGTCGGCGAGCGCCGCCTGGAAGGTGGCGGATTCCACCAGGCCCGCGCGCACCGTATCGGCGAACGCCGGCGAGAACGCGAACACCCCTGCGAGACCGGCGCCGGGCACCGACAGACCGGCGGCATTGAACTGGAACAGGCCGGACACATCGCTGCCGTCTTCCGGGTTCAGGGTCGGCGTGTTGCCCACCGCCACCGCCTGCACGCCGACAATGGAGCCCAGCGACACGCCGAGATAACGGGCGCTGCTGCCATCCAGTTCGCCGCCGGGGACGGTGGCGGAAGCCAGCGCCACGCGCAGGGCGAGCTGGTCGATCACGCTTTCGCGCAGGTTATCGCGCACCGTGGCCAGGCTGGCCAGGTTGGCGTACAGGCTCACGTCGCTGGCGACCACCGGTGCGTTGGGGCCGCCGCTGGTGGCGGAGATGTCGATGACGTCGTTGCCGTCCACATCGATGCCCCGGCTGCCGTGCATGGGCAGGTCGATGGCGACCATCGCCTGGCCTTGCGCCGCCAGGGTGCCGGCGATCGCCAGGCCGGTTTCCTTGTAGGAGGTGATGCCGTGGCCATACACCGTCACCGGCCAGCCAACCGGCCCCTCGGTGAGCGGGTCGAGCCCCATTTGCGCGCGAATCGCGTTCGCGATGGTGGCGTCAGGGACGGTGATCAGCACGTCCACGGTCTGCACCGATTGCACCGCCGGCACCGGGTTGAACTGGGTCATAAAGCGGTTGGGGTCAACGCTGTCGCCTTGGTCATCGGTGAAGCTGGCGCCGATCAGCAAGCTCGGGTCGGCGAGCGCGGCACTGGGATCAATACCCTGGTTCGCCGCCTGCTGGCCATAGTTGGACTGGCTCAGCCGGCCCTCCTGCAACGCCAGCAAGACCGCCGCCGGGCTGTCGCCCGCCGCGATCCAACGGGACGAGATGGCCGGGCACGCGGTGGCCAGATTCTGCGGGTCGCACTCGCCGTTGCCGATCTTGGCCGGGGTCGGGAAGTCGAGGAAATAGGGCAGTGTCAGTTGCGCCTGATAGACCTTGGCGGCGGAGGCCAGTTGCGCCGCCGGTGAACCGGCTTCGATGGCGCCCTGGGCAATCAGCAGTTGGGCGGCGGTGAGGCCGGTGTCCACCGGCGTGCTGAGGCTCAGCACCTGGTTGCCGAGCGCGCCCAGCAACGCCAGCTTGGCGCCGGCCAGCACATCAATGGTGCTCTCGGTGGTGAACAGGCCGGAATAAGTGACCGTGTTCTTGGCCACGCCGGATTGCTCAAGCAGGCCTTCGTAGCTGTTCACCGCCTGCTGCAAGGTGGCCTCGGAGCTGCCCGGCTCGCCGCCGGCGGCGTTCTGCTTGAGCAGATTGTAGGTGCTGTCGCCGAGCACCGGATTGCCTTGGGTGTCCTGCAGCGCGGTGGTGGTGGCGATCACATAGGAGGTCTTCGCCTTCAGCGGCTTGAGCGGAACCACCGCGATGCTGTCACCGGAGAAGCTGGCCACATAGTCGCTGCCGTAGGTGAGGGTATCGCTGAGCTGGCAGGCGGCGATCGGTGACAGATCCGGGCAGTCGCTGCCGCCGCCGGCGGTCACTTCCAGCAACACCACGCCGTTGGCCTGTTGGATCGAGCCCTGCGGAAGGCTGGTGTTGGCCGGCACGTCCAGGTCGATGGTGAACGGCGTGCTCACCGACCAACCGTCCAGGCTGGAGAGCACGCCCTGGGGATCGAACGGGTTGGTCTCGTCGGCGCCGGGAATGTTCAGCGTGCCATCGGTGGTGCCGCTCTTCAGCAAATCGTTGGGAATCGGCAGAACACCGCCGGCCGGGTCGTAGCTGATGCGGGCAGCGGGCGCCACCGGGTCGTTGTCGCCACCGCCGCCGCACGCGCTCAGGCCCGCGGCCGCCAGAATGGCCAGAGTAATCAATGATTTATTCATGACGTTCCCAGATTATTGATGTTGTTCGTTATGGGCGGCTCCGTGGCCACGCCAGCGTGCCGGCATGGTGGAGACATCGCATCGGAATACGGAGGCACGCCGACGTCGCGGATTCGGCCACGACAACGCCTGGTCCGCGCCCGCCTCCGCACCGCTCGGCCTGATGCCCGGCCCCGCTCCGAAGTACGGATCAGTCTAAACATTTGCCCCGTGTCGCGCGACAGCTACGCATTTTTTCAAAAAAACACATAACTCTTTGAAAAAGTTAAAAATTCACGCCTTAAACGAAGCGTTTACCTCTGAAAAAGTCGCGTTCTCAGCCATCATTTTACTTTTTGAGTGGCGCTTTTTTTTGAAAAAAAGCCTGTTTTTCAGACGCCGCCTGGATTCTTTAGCGCCACTTTCGCTGTCACGGCGCACACGACCGGGCGGTCACGCGACGCTCCGCGCCTCTGGCATCCACTCCCCTTCCATGAACACCGCCAGCGCCCGGCTCCAGGTGCCCTTCGGGGTGCTGGCGATCACCGTGGTCACCCGCGCCAGATCATCCGGCAACTCGGCGATGTGCAATTGAAAGCGCTGGCGGTACTGGCCAACGGCGGATTCCGGCAACACCGCCACGCCCATGCCCGCCGCCACGCAGCCGACAATCGCATCCAGGCTGCCGAATTCGTGAATGCGCGGTGCCGGCGCGCGCTGCCCGGCCAGCAGCATTTCCACCGTCTGCCGGTAACCGCAGCCCTGCCGGAAGGCCAGAAAGGGCGTGCGCGAAAGGGTCTGGCGGTCCGGCAGCCCGCCCTGTAAAGGGCGGCCGCTGACCAGCACCAGGCGCTCCTCGAACACCGGTTTCATCAGCAAATCGTCCCCCTCTTCGCCTTCCACGGCGAGAAACGCCGCGTCCAGCTGGCCGGCGCGCAGCGCCTCGATCAGTTCGGCGCTGGTGCCGGTGCGCAGGTGCACGGCGATCGACGGCCAGCGGCGCGCGAAGGTGGTCAGCAAACGCGGCAAGTGCACCGCGGCGGTGGTTTCCATGCTGCCCAGCCGCAGTTCGCCGGCGGGCTCGCCATCGGCACGGAAGCAGGCACGCGCCTGGGCATGCAGGGCGCCGATACGGCGCGCATAATCGAGCAATTGATGGCCGGCGGGGGTCGGTGCCACCGGCGTGCGCCGGCTAAGCAGGGAGACCTCCAGCTCCGCTTCCAGTTTTTTGATGTGCGCGGTGACGTTGGATTGCACGGTATGCAAGCGCTCGGCGGCGGCGCTGAAGCTGCCGGTCTCCACCACCGCGGTGAACATTTCCAGAGAGCGAATCAACATGACGAGGCCCTATTTCAAATATCGATAGACGGCATCTTAAAAAATCATTTCCAGTGATAAAAGCACTCTGTTTTACTGCCGCCCTGATCCTCAGCAAGGACCGCTCATGACCGCTCCCCGCCCTCTCTCCGCCGGCCGTCTGATTGTGATGGGCGCCGCCGCCACCCTGGTTGGCGTCGGCCTGGGCCGTTTCGCCTACGCGGCCCTGCTGCCGGGGCTGATCGAAGCGGGCTGGCTGAGCCAGGCGGACGCCGGCTATGTGGGCGCCGCCAACCTGCTCGGCTATTTGTTCGGTGCGCTGCTCGCCAGCCGCGCCGCCCGCTGGCTGGGCGCCGGGCCGGTGATCAAGGGCTCGGCGCTGTTGATCGGCATCGGCTTCGCCGCCAATGCCTGGGCTGGCCCGGTATGGTGGTTCACCCTGTGGCGCTTCGTGGCCGGCGCCACCGGCGCCTTTCTGATGGTGGTGGCGCCGTCGCTGATCGCCCGCCAGTTGCCCGAATCCAAGCGCAAGAAGGGCACCACCTGGGTGTTCGCTGGCATCGGCATCGGCGTGTTTCTGTCCGCCACGCTGGTGCCCGCGCTGATCCAACAGGGGCTGGCGTTCGCCTGGGCCGGCCTGGCGCTGGTGTGCCTGCCGGCGATCTGGTTGATCTGGGTGCGCTGGCCAGCACCGCCCAGCGCCGCTCAGCAGCCGACGGCGCCGGCCCAGGGCGCGGGCCTGCTGCTGGCGCTGGTGTATCTGGGTTATTCCCTGGATGCGGTGGGCTTCGTGCCGCACACCGTGTTCTGGGTGGACTACCTGGAGCGCCAGCGCGGTTTCACCACCTTCGCCGCCGCCCTGCAGTGGGGCACGTTCGCGCTGGGCGCCATCGCCGGGCCCTTTCTGGTCGGTGCGCTGGCCCGCCGCGTCGGCTGGCACCGCACCCTGGTCACCGCTCTGACACTGAAAGGCAGCGCCGTGCTGCTGCCGGCGCTGGTGCCCGGCCTGGCCGCCATCAGCGTGTCGTCGTTCGTGGTTGGCGCCATGATCCCCGGCATGGTGGCGACCACCGCCGGCCGTATTGGCGAACTGGTGTCACCGGATCACCAGACCCTCGCCTGGGGGCGCGCCACCGCCCTGTTCGCCCTGGCCCAGGCCGGCTCCGCCTATCTGATGGCGGCGCTGTACGCCCACGCCGACAACAGCGGGCTGATCTTCCAACTCGGCGGTGCGTCCCTGCTCAGCGGCGCGGTGATCGTACTGCTGTCACCACGTCTGGCCGGCCGCCAGGCCGACCGGAACAGCGAAGCCGCCGGGTAACGCCGGCGGCGGTTCAGCCCAGGCCGAGCGCCTGGTCCAGCAGGGCACGGTCAAGGTGCGCGTCGATCATGTCCGCCAGGCGATCCAGTTGTGATTCCCGGTGGGCCGCGTAATCCAGCGCTTCGGCGGACTGCGCGCCGAGCCGGGCGAGCAGGGCATCGCAGGCGTCGGGCTGGTCGAACAGGCCGTGCGGGTAACCGCCCAGCACCTGGCCGTCGTCACTGATCGCGCCATCGGCGCGGCCGTCGATGTGAAACAGCGGGCGCGCCAGCGCCGCGCCGGTGGTCACGCCATTGTGGATCTCGTAACCGTGCACGGTCTCGCCGCCGGGTTGCAGGCGGGCGTTCACCCGGCGCAGTTGTTTGCCCGGCACCAGGGTGGTTTCCATGTCCAGCAGGCCCAGCCCGGCGCTGCTGCCGGCCTCGCCTTCCAGGCCCTGGGGATCGTGAATCGCGCGCCCCAGCATCTGAAAGCCACCGCAAATGCCCAGCACCCGGCCGCCGTAGCGTAAATGGCGGACAATCGCCCGGTCCCAGCCCTGTTGGCGCAGCCAGGCGAGGTCGGCGCGGCTGTGTTTGCTGCCCGGCAGCACGATCACGTCCGCCGCCGGGATCGGCCGGTCCGGCCCGACCAGCAGCAACTCCACGCCGGGGTGCAAACGCAACGGATCAAAGTCGTTGTGATTGCTGATGCGCGGCAACACCGGCACCGCCACGCGCAGGGCCCCGGCGCGGTGCTCACCGCCGCCGGCCACCGCGTCCTCGGCGTCCAGCAACAACCCCTGCAAGTAGGGCAACACGCCGAACACCGGCTTGCCGGTGCGCTGTTCCAGCCAGTGCAGGCCGCTGTCCAGCAACGCAGGATCACCGCGAAAGCGGTTGATGATAAAACCCTGAACGCGCGCCTGTTCGCTGTCCGAAAGCAGCGCCAGAGTGCCCACCAGTTGCGCGAACACGCCACCCCGGTCGATGTCGCCCACCAGCAACACCGGGCAATCGGCGGCTTCCGCGAAGCCCATGTTGGCGATGTCGTTCTCGCGCAGATTGATCTCCGCCGGGCTGCCGGCGCCTTCAGCGATGATCACGTCGTAACGGCTGGAGAGATCCCGCCAGGCGTCCATCACCGCCGCCCGGGCGGTGCGCTTGTAATCGTGATAGGCAAGCGCCTCCATGTTACCCAGCACCTGGCCGCGCACGATCACCTGCGCGCCGCGATCACTCTGCGGCTTGAGCAGCACCGGGTTCATGTCGCTGTGCGGCGCCAGCCCGCAGGCCAGCGCCTGCAACGCGGTAGAGCGGCCGATCTCACCGCCGTCCACCGTCACCGCGCTGTTCAACGCCATGTTCTGCGGCTTGAACGGCGCCACCGCCACCCCGCGCCGCGCCAACCACCGGCACAACGCCGCCACCACGGTGCTTTTGCCCGCGTCGGAGGTGGTGCCTTGGATCATCAAAGAAGTCATGGAGAATCAGTTACAAGTTGAAAGTTAAAAGTTGAAACGCGGTCGAAGCACTATGAAGAACTAAAAGTGGGGTAGGCGCGACTAGACGCGTGGTGTCACCGGTCGGCACGAAGCACCCAGACAAATTCTCCAGCACCACGAAGCGCGGTTGCTACCGTTTCCAGCCGGCAGGGCCTGACCGCGTTTTAACTTTTAACTTTTAACTTTCAACTCGCCCCTCACAACTCCACCCCCTTCTGCGCCCGCACGCCAAGATCCTTGAACGCATGCTTGACCACCTTCATCTCAGTGACGGTGTCGGCCAGTTCGATCAGCGGTTTGGGGGCGTAGCGGCCGGTGACCACGGCGTGTTGCAGGTCCGGGCGCGCTTGCAGGTCGTCGAGCACGGTGTCCAGGTCCAGATAGTCGTAGCGCAGCGCGATGTTCAGTTCATCCAGCAAGACCAGCTGATAGGCCGGGTCGCGCAGCATCGCGCGGGCGATCTCCCAGGCCGCTTCGGCGGCGGCCACGTCCCGTTCGCGGTCCTGGGTGTCCCAGGTGTAGCCCTCGCCCATGACGTGGTAATCCACGTTGGGCAGATGACGGAAAAACGCTTCCTCGCCGGTGCTGAAAGCCCCTTTGATAAATTGCACCACGCCCACTTTCATGCCGTGGCCCAGGGCTCTTGCCGCCATGCCAAAACCGGAGCTGCTCTTGCCCTTGCCCGGCCCGGTCAGCACCAGCAGCACACCCTGGTCGTTCTGGGCGCGGGCGATGCGCTCCTGCATGATTTTTTGCTTCTTGGCCATCCGCTCGGCATGGCGCTGCGGGGTCTTGACGTCGTCTCGCATTAGGGCCTGTTCACACTAATTTAGATGGTCACGTTGCCGCCCCAAAGCGGGCCAGGCAAGGCGCGAGGAGAGAGGTTTAGCATACTAAATGAACGACGAGCAACACCGCCTGGCCCGCTTTGGGGCGCAACCCGAAGAGCCGGGGCCGTTTTCGCGTAATCCCGCGTTGCGGCTCGCTTATGTGGCGGGCCACATCGCGCTCACCGCGCCTTGTCTTGCGCGAAAATGGCCTCCGGCGCGACCATCAAAATGAGTGTGAACAGGCCCTAGTCATCACCTTTGCAAAAATCCGTGGAACCGGCGCCGGCCGGCTTCGTCCGCACCGGTACGAACACCGGAGCGCCGTCCACCTCGGCCACCGCCAGAGGTTGCCCGTACAGCCGCTCCAGTGCCTCGGGCACCAGCATGGTGGCGGCCGGGCCATGACACAGCCGGCCGTCCGGATACAGCAACAACACCTGGTCGCACCAGCGCGCCGCCAGATTCAGATCGTGCAGGCACATCAAGACCGAGCGGCCCTGGCCGGCCTGCTCCGCCAGCAGCCGCATCACCGCCACCTGGTGGTGCAAATCCAAATGGTTGGTGGGCTCATCGGCCAGCCAGACCGACGGTGTTTGCGTGAGCGCGGTGGCGATCGCCACCCGTTGCCGTTCACCACCGGAAAGCGTACTCACCAGGCGCGCCGACAACGCGCTCAGATCAAGACGCGCCAGGGCGTCGCGGGCCAGCGCCAGATCTTCAGCGCTCTCGGTGCGCCACGGCGCCAGCCAGGGGTGGCGCCCGATCAACGCGGTTTCCAGCACCGTGGCCGGGAAGCCATCCTGGCGTTCCTGGAACACCACCGCCAGCCGCTGCGCCAACGCTCGCCGCCGCCAATCATCCACCCGACGCCCCTCAAACAACACCTGCCCGGCGCGGGGCGCGCGCAACCCGGCCAGGGTGTGCAGCAGGGTGGTTTTGCCGGCGCCATTGGGGCCCAACACGGCCCAGCGCTGGCCCGGCTCGATGCTCAGATTGAGCGCCGCGCCACTGGCCCGGCCGGGCACATCGATGATCAGGTCACGGGCCTCCAGCACGCTCATCAGCGGCTCCGGTACAGCAGATACAGGAAGCAGGGCACGCCGAGCAGCGCGGTGATCACCCCCACCGGCAACTGCTGTGGGGCCATCAGGGTGCGCGCCAGGGTGTCCGCCAGAGTCAACAGCGCGCCGCCGCCCAGTACGCAGGCGGGCAGGATCACGCGCTGGTCGTTGCCCAGCACCAGACGCAACAGATGCGGCACCACCAGGCCGACGAAGCCAACGCTGCCGGCGGTGGTCACCGCCACCGCGGTGAGCAGGCTGGCGAGCACATACACCAGTGCCTCCAGAGGTTTGACCGAAACACCCAGAGCGGCCGCCTGCAACGGGCCGCGCGCCAGCACATTGAGGCTGCGGCCGGCCGGCACGGTGAGCAGGCAAACCACCACCAGCACCGCCCAGGGCAGGCCGGGGTTGCCGGCGTAGGTGAGGTCGCCCATCAGCCAGTAGAGCATGCCGGGCAGGCGCTCCGCCGGCCCCAGGGTAAGCAGAAAGGTGACCACCGCGCCCCAACCCGCCGCCACCACCACACCGGTGAGCAGTAATCGGGTCGGGGTCCAACCGCCGACGCCATGGGCCAGGCCGAACACCAGCAAGGTCGACACCAGGGCGCCAGCGAACGCCGAGCCCGACACCAGCGCGGTGCCGGCGCCGGCCAGCATGGCGCCCAGCGCGCCCACCGCCGCGCCGCCGGACAGCCCGAGCACGTAAGGGTCGGCCAGGGGATTGCGCAACAGCACCTGCATCAGGCCGCCGGCCAGGGCCAGCAGGCCGCCGGTGGCGAAGGCGCTGAGCGCGCGCGGGCCGCGCAGGGTAAAAATCAGATCGTGGTGCAGGCCGCTGCCGCCGCCGGTGAGCGCGCCCCACAATTGCCCGGGCGACATCGCCACGCTGCCCACCGCCACCGACACCGCCAGCGTGGCCAGCCCGGCCAGCGCCAGCAACGCCAGCGCCGGCCAGGGAAAGCGCGGCGCGCGCGGCTCAGCGCCGGCCACGGGCGCTCTCCAGTTGCCCGCACAGCCGTTGCGCGCCGTCCAACAGGCGCGGTGTCGGCCGTTGCAAGGTGGACGGCGGCACGAAGAACAGAGTGTCCCGGCGCACCGCGGTGAGCGACGCGAATTTACGCCAGGGCTTCAGCCAGGCCGGGTTTTCCTCGCCCATGCCGCCGGCGACAATCGCCTCCGGGTCCGCGTCCAGCACCGCTTCCCGACCGATACGCGGGGTCAGCGCGGGCAGATCGGCGAACACATTGCGGCCCCCACACAGCTCGATCACCTGGCTGATCAAGTGCTCGCCGTTCACCGTCATCAGCGGCTCTTCCCAGACCTCATAGAACACCGATACCGGCGCGGCGTCCCGGTAGCGTTTGGCGAGCGCGTCGATGCCGTCGCGAAACCGCTGCGCCCGGACGCCGCCCACCGCTTCGCTGCCGGCCAGCGTGGCGAAACGCTGCAGCGTGCTCGCCACGTCATCAAAGCGGCGCGGCTCGCTGTAGTACAGGGTTTGTCCGAGGCTTTCCAAGCGCTCGGTCTGGGCGCGCGGATTGCCGCTGCGCCAGGCGATGATCAGATCCGGCTTAAGCGCCAGAATGCGCTCCAGGTCGAGCCGCTTGTAACTGCCCACCCGGGGAATTTTCTTGGCCGCCTCGGGGAAATCGCTGAAGCCCACGGCGCCTACCACCCGCTCGCCGGCGCCGGCGTCGAACAGCAACTCGGTGGCCCCCGGTGACAACGACACGATGCGCTGCGCCGGCTGCGCCAGACACACCTCACGGGCGGCGTCGTCGGTGACGCAGCGCGCTGGCGCGGCCGGTTCGGCGCATACCGCCATGGCCAGCACGGTGAGCGCCAGCCCGACACAACAACGGAAATGAACAGGCCGAATCATGGCGCTCCTTATAATGACGCTCCTTGGGTGCCGGATAGGCTCTAGCGAGTGTCGTAACGCAGGCTCAGAAACATTGCCCGGCCGGGGTTCAGATAATCCCAGCCGCTGAAGTTACGGCTGGTGGTGTATTGCCGATCAAAAAGATTCCTGACCGTGAAGCGGGTCGACCAGCCCGGCGCGAACCGCCAGCCGGCGCGCAGGTTGAGCATGCCATAACCAGGCAGCCGCTGATCGTTGGCGGCGTCGTTATACCGATGATTCTGAAAAATCGCCGAACCGCCCAGAGTGACGTCGCCGAGCGTGCGATCCAGGTCCAGGCGCAGGCTGCGCGTGGCACGGCGTTGGAGCACATTGTCGGTTTCCTTGTCGCGGGGGTCCAGCGCGGTCACCGCCGCCACCAGCCGCCATTGATCCAGCTCCACGCCAGCGGACAACTCGGCGCCACGGATGCGCGCCTCGTTGACGTTGTACGGTGCGTAGCGGCCGTCACGGGTGGCGTAATCGATCAGGTCGTCGACGTCGGTCTGGAACAACGCCAGATCCCAGAACCAGTTCTGGTACTGACCACGGGCGCCAAGCTCGCCGCTGCGCGAACTCTCCGGATCGAGCGCTTCATTGCCAAACCCCGGGTAGTAGAGATCGTTGAAGGTCGGAGCCCGGAATGCGCTCGCATAACTGGCGCGCAGCCGGTGGTGGGCGTCGAGCTTATAGCCAAGGGCCAACGCCCCGGTGGTTTTACCGCCAAAGGCTTCGTTGTCGTCGTAGCGCACGCTGGTCTGCACATCGGCGGGGCCAAAGTTCAGCAGTGCCTGAACGAAGGCCGCGCTGTTATCACGGCGGTCTTCCAGATAGGCGGTACTGCTGTCGATCTGATCGCGCAGAAACTCCGCTCCGGCCACGAACTGATGGGCGCCGAACGCGAACGTGTTGCGCCAATGGACGATGCGGGTGCGGGTGTCGAATACGCTGTCGTTGACGCCGTCGGTGTAGTTTTCGTTCTGATCCTTCGCTTCGCTGATCTGCAACCGGCTGACCCAGGCGTCGGTCAGCGGCATATCGGCATACACCGACGCCACCTGCATGACGTAATCGGTGTTGGTGTCCTGGGCCGGGGTACTGCCTTCGAATTCGGTGTTGCCTTGAGCGCGCAGGCCAGACACGCCAATCTCACCGCCGTTGTCGAAACGGTGGCTGAGCCGGGCAACGCCGGAGGTGTTGTCGTAGCCGCGATCCTCACTGTGTTCCCGAATTTCGGAGCCGGCGGTGCGGAAGCGATCCACACCCACCGACAGCCGGGTGCCGTTCTGCTCGGTGGCGAAGCCGGCGCCCACTTCCTGGGAGCCGAACGAACCGCCGCCCAGTTCGATCCAGCCGCCGGGCCGTTCGCCGTTGGGGGTGAACACTTGCACCACCCCGCCCAGGGCATCGGCACCGTACAGGCTGGCGCGCGGGCCGCGCACGATTTCCACGCGGTCGATCAGCGATGGCGGCAGGAACTGCCAGGAGGGGCTGCCGGCGGTGGCTGAGCGTAACCGCACGCCGTCCACCAGCAACAAGGTGGAGCTGCTGCCGGTGCCGCGCATATAAACACTGGTGGTCTTGCCGAAGCCACCGTTACCGACCACATCGACGCCCGGCTGGCCGAGCAGCACATCGGTGAATTGGGTGGGTTGCTGTTCGCGCAGTTGTTGCTCGTCGATCACCGTGACCGAGGTCATCGAGGCTTCACTGGTCTGGCTGGTGAGAGTCGGGGTCACCACCACCGGATCGAGATTGAACGCCAGTCGCGGCGGCTCATCGCTCGATGCACTTGAAGATGATGGTTCGGTTTGCGCTTGCGCCCCCAGAGACAGCAAGCCGATGGCCACAGCGCCGCCGGCCATGGCGAAAGGTTTCAATAACATGAGTGTCGTTCCCTTGGCCGCGCTCACCCGCACGGCAAATGGTGATAGCCGCGGCGGTCACGCAGGGAGGTATCGGGAACGAAGAAGAGAGTCCGGCCCACCCCGCCGTTGCCCGCCGCAACGCCTGGTGTTCCTTTCTGGCCGGTATCCGGGCTAATGAGCGGAAATCACTTCCTCCAGCGACCACCTTCCCGTGTCGTCGACACAGTGGCTGCGACCGGTGTCATCCCGGTTCGCGGATCGCGGTTCACTCAATCACCGTTGCGGGGGCAGCGTTGGTTTCACACCAACTTCCCGTTTAAACCACGCCTTGACGGGCGCGGTCACCTGAAAGTGGCGCGAAAGTAGCAAGCGGAGAGGGGTTGGTCAATAAAGGCTTGGCGAATCCGCCAGCGCCCGTTCCAGGCGCCGCCACTCGCTCTCTTCGCCCGGCAACCCGAAACGCAGCGCCGGCGGATCATCGAAACCGCGCACCAGAATCGCCTGGCGGGCCAGGTGATCGGCGATCCGGCGCGCCCGGGGCGTGCGGCAATACACAAACAGATCGGTGTGCCCGGCGGCGGGCAAGCGGTGGCGCTCAAGCAGAGCCTGCAGCCGCTCGCGGCTGATCGCCAGCCGGCGCCGGTTACCCCGCTGCCAGGCCTGATCCGCCAGGGCCAACGCCGCCACCGCCCGCGCCGGGCCGCTCATCGCCCAGGGGCCGAGCTTCTCGCTCAACGCCAAGCACAGCGCCGGCGGCCCCAACAGCGCCCCGGCCCTGACCCCGGCCAGGCCGAAGGTCTTGCCCAGCGAGCGCAACACCAACAACCCGGGCTCGCCGCAATACGGCGCCAGACTCAAGTCGGGGTCGTCCAGAAACGCTTCATCGACAATCAACCAGCCGCCGCGCGCGGCCAGCCGCTGGCGTGCGTCCAGTAACGCGGCCCGGGGCAGCCATTCGCCGGTGGGATTGTTGGGTTGAACCCACACCAGTGCATCCACTTGCTCGGCCAGCGCCGGCAGCCGGTGCGCGCTCATCGCCACCACCGTGTGGCCGGCGTCGCGCCAGCGGCGCGCGTGCTCGCCGTACCCCGGATAGGGCACCGCCACCGTACCCGGAGCGCGCAACCCGGGCAGACTTTGAATCGCCGCCTGGGTGCCGGGCAGCATCAGGCAACCGGCGGTGGCTGGCGCGCCAGCCCAGGCGCGCGCCAGATCCTCCAGGCCATCGTCCGGTTCGGGCAGGCGCCGCCACACGTCGGGCGCCAGGGCCGGCACCGGCCAGCCGTGCGGATTAATGCCGGTGGACAGGTCCAGCCAATCCTCCGGCGGCCGCCCCCAGCGGTCGGCGGCGGCACGCACGCCGCCGCCGTGCTCGGCGAACCAGTCCGCGCTCACAGCGTCATCGCGCTGGCGGTGAGCACCAGCAGCACGCCGATCATCGCCACCAGCAACCACAGCAACAGGGCCCGGCGCATCAGCACCACGGCGGCCTCGATGCTGTCGGCGCCGGCCGGCGGCCCCTCGCCCAGAATCGGCCGCTCCTTGCGCCGGCCATGGTAGGGGGCGGCGCCGCCCAGGCTGACACCCAAGGCACCGGCGCCGGCCGCCATCACCGGCCCGGCGTTGGGGCTTTGCCACTGGCGCGCCTGGCGGCGCCAGCAGCGCAGCGCCGGCCAGAAGCGCCCGGCCAGCGCGTAGCCCAGCGCGGTGAGCCGGGCCGGAATCCAGTTGAGCAGATCGTCGAGCCGGGCCGCGGCTTTGCCGAAACGTTCGAAGCGGGCGGTGCGATACCCCCACATGGCGTCCAGGGTGTTCACCATCCGGTGCGCCACCACGCCCGGCAAACCGGCGACCAAAAACCAGAACAGGCTGGCGAACAGCGCGTCGGCGCCGTTCTCGAGCACCGATTCGGTGGCCGCCGTCGCCACCCCGGTGGCATCCAGCTCGCCGGTATCGCGGCTGACCAGACGCGCCACCGCCTGGCGCGCCGCCGGCAGATCACCGGCGGCCAGAGGCAACGCCACGGCGCGGGCGTGTTCGGTCAGGCTGCGCGGCGCGATTACCAGCCACAGCACCAGCGCCTGCAGCGGCCACAACAGCCACACCGGCGACCACGCCTGGGCCAGCGCCGCCAGCAACACCGGCGGCGCGCACAGCACCAGCACCGCCAGGGCGCCGTCCAGAAGCCCGCCGCCGTTGGCGCGGTTCCAGCGTTGTTCGAGCCGCTGCGCCCAGGCACCAAACAACACCAGCGGATGCGCGCGGCGCGGCTCACCAAAGCGCAGGTCCATAAGCACCGCGATCACGCAGATCGCTGTCGCGGACATCAAAGCCATGCCTTCCTTTCTCCGGGGAGCCTATCAATCCCCCCCTGGATTTCCCGGTTGCCGGCGAAGCGTGTGCGCCGCCAGCATTCAGCCCGGCCACGCTCGCGGACGGTTTGTCGACGGCAGTCTAAACGAGCGACGAAGTCACTCCCAGCGGCAAACGCGCGCCGTGCCCGGGCCCGCCTTGACCCTCCCCGCCTTGACCGTTCCACCTTGACAGAGCCCGGCCCCGCGGCGGAGCATTCGCCGGGCTGTTCACCGCTGCTCTGGATACCCCACCGTGACCGATACGCCGCTTTGGCAAACCCCGATTCCCGCCCTAGACCAGAATCATCTCGCCCAGGCGCGACAGCGTCAGGATGGCCTCACCAAACCGCCTGGCTCGCTGGGCCGGTTGGAGCAACTGGCGATCACGCTGTGCGCGCAACAGGCCTGTGAGCGGCCGTCACTGGAGCGCGTTCGGATCGCCGTGTTCGCCGCCGATCACGGCGTTTGCGCCGAACGGGTGTCGGCGTTTCCCCAGGCGGTCACCGGCCAGATGATCGCCAATTTCGTCGCCGGTGGCGCCGCCATCAGCGTGATGGCCCGCCACCTCGGCGCCGAGCTGGAAGTGATCAATCTGGGCACGGCCACCCCGCCGCCCACCAGCCAGGGCGTGGTCGATGAACGGATCGCCGCGGGCACCGCCAATCTGGCGCGCGGGCCGGCCATGAGCCATGCGCAGTTGCAGGCGGCGCTGGCCGCCGGTGATCGCGCCGCCGGGCGTGCCGCCGAGGGTGGCGCGCAGTTGCTGATCGGCGGCGAGATGGGCATTGGCAATACCACCAGCGCCGCCGCCGTGGCGTGCGCGCTGCTGGCCGAACCGGCCGAGCGGCTGGCGGGCCGGGGCACCGGCCTGGGCGACGACGGGCTGCGCCACAAGATCCAGGTGCTGGAAACGGCCCTGGCGCGCCACGGCGAATCGCGCGAACCGCTGACGGTGCTGGCCTCCCTGGGCGGGTTCGAGATCGCCGCCCTGGCCGGTTTTCTACTCGGCGGCGCGGCCCGCCGGTTACCGATCCTGGTGGACGGTTTCATCGTTTCGGTGGCGGCCCTGGCGGCGGTGCGAATGCAACCGGACCTGCTCGCCTGGCTGCATTTCGGTCACCAATCCGCCGAGCCCGGCCACGCCCGGGTGCTGCGCGCTCTGCAAGCGCAGCCCCTGTTGGATCTGGGCATGCGCCTCGGCGAAGGCAGCGGCGCCGCCGTGGCGGTGTCGCTGCTGCGCGCCGCCTGCGCCTTGCACAATGGCATGGCCTCGTTCGCCGAGGCCGGCGTCAGCGAATCACACCCCGCCGCCGGAGACGCCCCTTAATGACCCACGCCACCACCTGGTTCGATCTGATTCGCCACGGCGAACCGCAAGGTGGACGCCGTTACCGGGGCCATCTGGATGACCCGCTCAGCGACACCGGCTGGGCGCAGATGCGCGCCGCTATCCGCGCCGACGATCAGTGGGACGCGGTGCTCAGCTCGCCATTGAGCCGTTGTCGGGCCTTCGCCGAAGAGATCTCCACCCGCCGGCAGTGCCCTCTGCACGTGGAACCGGACCTCAAGGAAATTTCCTTTGGCGACTGGGAAGGCCATACCCTGGAGGCTCTGCAACGCGACGACGGCGAACGGTTGGCCGCGTTCTGGGCCGACGGCGAACGACACCCGCCGCCCAATGGCGAAAACCTCGGCGACTTTTATCGCCGGGTACGCGACGCCTGGCGCCACTGGAGCGCCACGCTGAGCGGCCAGCGCGTGTTGCTGGTGGGCCACAGCGGCATGATCCGCATGGTGCTGGCCGACGCGCTGCGCCTGCCACCGGCCCACGCCATGGCCAGCCTGGTGGTGCCCTACGCCGGGCGCAGCCGGTTGCGCATCGACGACACCGACCACGGCCGCCTGATCAGCCTGGTCCATCACGGAGTGCTGCCATGAAGCGCTTTCGGGTTCGCCATCGGGGACTGCTGCTAGCGCTGGCGCTGCTCACCCGGCTGCCGGTGCGGTTGGCGCCGCCGCCCCAGGAACACGAACACGGCGAAGCGGTGGCCGCCTACCCGCTGGTGGGGTTGCTGATTGGCGCTCTGCTGGTGGCGCTGGCGATGCTCGGCTTCTGGCTGGGGCTGCCCCACGGGCCGTTGGCGTTGCTGCTGTTGATTCTCTGGGTGGGCCTCACCGGCGCCCTGCACCTGGACGGCCTGGCCGACAGCGCCGATGCCTGGCTGGGCGGCCAGGGCGACCGCGAGCGCACCTTGAAGATCATGAAGGACCCGGCCTGTGGCCCCGCCGGCGTGGTCAGCCTGGTGTTGGTGTTGCTGGGCAAGTGGGTGGTGCTCAATGGTCTGCTCGACCTGGGCGCGCTCACCGCCATCGGGCTGGCGCCGTTACTGGGCCGGGCGGCGGCGGCGTGGCTGTTCATGGCGCTGCCCTACGCCCGCGAACAGGGCCTGGGCAGTGCCGGCGCCCGCCATTTGCCGCGCGCGGCGGTGACCCTGACGGTGACCCTGGCGGCCCTGGCGCCGCCGCTACTGGCTGGCGCCGCCGGGTTGGCGATGCTGGTGGCCACGGCACTGGTGTGCGCCGCCGGCGTCACCCTGATGCGCCGCCGGCTGGGCGGCTTCACCGGCGACACCGCCGGCGCCCTGGTGGAAACGGTGGAGCTGGCCGCCTTGCTGGCGGCGGTGCTGTACACGGTATAGGCATAGCGTATCGGGCACGGGAGCTCGGACATGAGACGGCGGGATTTTCTGCGGGCGCTGGCCCGCGCCAGCGGCGGTATGCTGGCCTTTTCTCCAACCCTGGCGTTGGCCCTGAATCAGGCCGCCCGCGCCTCCAGGCTGACGCCGCGCGGCCCCGGGCAACGGTTCGATTACGCTTGGTTGAAAGGCGAGGCCCGGCACCTGTGCGGCCAGGATTACCGCTCGCCGCGCATGGCGCTGCCGGAATCGATCCGCGATCTGACCTGGGATCAGTACCAGGCAATCCGCTACGACAGCGATCAGGCCCTTTGGGCGGACGACCCGGACACCCCTTTCCGCCTGCAATTTTTCCACCTCGGCCTGCACTTCACCACGCCGGTGAAGATGTTCGAGGTGAGCGACGGCGTCGCCCGCCCGATTCCCTACCGCCCTCGCTTGTTCCGGTTCGACGGCGCCGGCGTCGATGCCGGGCGGCTGCCCGACGGCCTGGGCTTCGCCGGCTTTCGCCTGCACCCGCGCGGCGACTGGCAGCGCGACATCGCCGCCTTTCTGGGCGCCAGCTATTTCCGCGCGGTGGGCGCATCGAAGCAATATGGTCTGTCCGCCCGGGGCCTGGCGGTGGACACCGGCCTGCCGCGCCCGGAAGAGTTTCCCGAGTTCACCCGTTTCTGGTTCGAGCACCCGCTGCAATCGGAACCGCGCCTTACCCTGCATGCCCTGCTCGACTCGCCCAGCGTCACCGGCGCCTACCGTTTTGTCATCGATGGCCGGGGCGAAACTCTGCGCATGGACGTGGACAGCGCCCTCTACCCACGCACCGCCATCGAACGGCTCGGCGTGGCGCCGCTGACCAGCATGTACCTGGTCGGCGAAAACGACCGCGACGCCGGCTGGGACTGGCGCCCGGAAATCCACGATTGCGATGGGCTGGCCCTGCACACCGGCAACGGCGAATGGATCTGGCGGCCGCTCAGCAACCCGCCACGGTTGCGCGTCAATGCTTTCGCCGACGACAACCCGCGCGGGTTCGGGCTGCTGCAACGGGACCAGAATTTCGACCACTACCAGGACGACGGCGCCTTCTATGATCGCCGTCCCGGGGTCTGGGTGGAGCCTCGATCAGGCTGGGGGCGCGGCGCCGTGCAACTGGTGGAGATCCCCACCCGCGACGAAACCTTCGACAACGTGGTGGCGTTCTGGAACCCGGAGAAGCCGGTGCGGCCGGGCGAAGAATTGCTGTTCGCCTACCGGCTGCACTGGGGCGCCCGACCGCCCCAGTCGCCGCCCCTGGCCCGCTGCGTGGCCACCCGCACCGGCCTGGGTGGCGTCATCGGCCAGCGCCGCGACCATTTCAGTTGGCGCTTCGCGGTGGATTTCAGCGGCGCGCCGCTGCCGCTCAATAAGGCCGGCGTGGAAGTGGTGCCGGTGATCAGCCACTCCGCCGGCCGCGTGGAAATCACCTCCGCGCGGCCCCTGCACGCCATCAACGGCTACCGCGCCCTGTTCGACGTGGTGCCCCCGGACGACGACCTGACGCCCATCGACCTGCGCCTGTACCTGAAACGCACCGACACCGGCGCACCACTTACCGAAACCTGGATTTATCAGTGGTCGCCACCGCCCATGGATCAGCGCGCGCTGCACAATCCGGATTGACTCGGAGTACCGACGTGGGGAGCAGGGAGCTGCAAGCGGAGCAACGTAGTGTGTTTGGAGCTTGCGGCTTGAAGCTTGCCGCCCTTATTTCAACACCAACGGCAATCCAGCGGCGACCAGAATCACCTGTTGGCAGTGCGCGGCCAGGGCCTGGTTGAGCCAGCCGAGCTGGTCGGTGAAGCGACGAGTGAGCGGGTCCATGCCGATGGTGCCGAGGCCGACTTCGTTGCTGACGATCACCACCGGGCCGGGGTAATCGTCCAGGGCGTGCTGAAAGTCCGCCCGTTCCCGCGCCATTGTCTCGTCGCCGGCGTGCAGCAGGTTACTGAGCCACAGGCTCATGCAATCGATCAGCAGACAGGGGTATTGAGCGCGGTGATCGCGCAGCACCCGGCCCAGCGCCAAGGGCTCTTCCACCAGGCTCCAACGCGCCGGCCGGCGCTGGCGGTGTTGGCGGATGCGCTCCGCCATTTCCAGGTCACCGGCGGTGGCGGTGGCCACGTACACCACCGCGCCGCCGCTTTGCCGGGCCACCTGCTCCGCCTGGGCACTTTTGCCGGAGCGGATGCCGCCGAGAATCAGAGTGTGTGCCATGGCCCGCTCCTGTCGCCGTTAACGGATCGGCAAGCACTCGGGTAGAGCCTCGCCCACGCTGCGCGGCAGAATACCCAATTCGTCGAAAGAGGGCATGTCGGGCGCGGCGATGTTGTCGTATTGCAGCAGATAAACCTGGTCGCGGGTCAGTGGCGGGCTTGGCAACAGGCCCAGCCCGGCGGCCAGCCCATGCCACAACGGGAACGGCACCGGTATCAGTGGCCGGCGCCGCCGCAGGTGCGTCAGCACTCGCCGCTGCAGATCCCGGTAGCGATAAACGGCGCCACCGCCCAGTTCGTAAAGCGGAGCCGGCGCGGCCTTGCGGCACGCCAGGATCGCCAGGCCACGGGCGACGTCTTCCACCCAGACCGGCTGCAAGCGGGTGTCGCCTCGGCCAAACAGCGGTACCACCGGCAGGCGGGTCACCATCGCCAGCGACGCCAACAGCGCGTCGTCGGCGCCAAACAACGCCGCCGGCCGGATCAGGGTGGCGGGTTGAAACTCGCCGCGCACCGCCTGCTCGCCTTGGGCGCGGGCACGCACATACGCAGAGGGAGAGGCCGGGTCAGCGCCGATTCCAGAGAGATGCAGCAGGCGGGGCACGGCGGCGTGGCGCACCGCCCGGGCGACGCGCGCCGCGCCCCGTACATGCACGGCGTCAAAGGTCTGACCGGCGCGCTCCACATATAGGGACACCGCGTTGATCACCGCGCGGCTACCGGCCACCGCCTGGGCCACCGCCGTCTCGTCGGCAATGTCGGCGCTCACCCGCTGCAGGCGGGTTTCATCGTTGAAGTGCACGGCGTCCGGATGGCGGGCCACCAGCCGCACCGGTTCGCCCGCCGCCAGCAGCGTCGCCACCAGCCTGCGGCCAAGGAAACCGGAGCCGCCGAACACCGTGATCGGGGGAACGTCCATGACCCCATGCTAGGACAATTACCGTGGCCACGACAGGGGGCGTTGTCCGCCCTTGCCGGGCACGCTTGACGCTCCGGAAGACATGAATTGGGCCCCGGTCTTGCGTTGTTGCACAAGAGGGCCGGAGGTCAGACGAACCGCCGATCCACCGTGCTGGGTTTAGCGTCCGGCGTCCGGCGTCCGGCGTCCGACGTCAGACGTCAGACGTCAGACTCCCCGATTGTATTCCGCCCAGTAGGGTTCGCGCAGTTTGCGTTTGAAAATCTTGCCGGAATCCTCGCGCGGCAAGTGCTCGGCGAATTCAATATGGCGGGGGATTTTGAAGCGACTCAAGGTGCCGGCCAGTTCTTCTTTGATGCGTCCCGGTTGCAGGTCGGCGCCTGGCATCGGTTCCAGGTAGGCGCAGATCGCTTCGCCGAATTCCTCGTCGGGAATGCCGAACACCGCGCAGTCCTTGATGCCCTCCAGAGCGAGCAGTGCCGCTTCAATTTCGGCGGGGTAAATATTGACGCCGCCGGAGATGATCATGTCGCGCTTGCGGTCACACAAAAACAGGTAGCCGTCTTCGTCCAGCCAGCCCATGTCGCCCAGCGTGATCAACTCACCACGGGAAATTTCCGCGCGCTTGTCCTCCAGGCCGATGTAGGTGAAGTCGGGCATGCCACCACAGCGCAGGTAGATTTCGCCGGTTTCGCCGGGGCCCAGTTCGGTGCCGTCGTCGGCGAAAACATGAATCTCCGCGCCGGGCAGCCGGCGCCCCACGGTACCGGGTTTGAGCAGGGCGTCCTCGGCGTTGTTCCAGGCCGCCAGACCGCTTTCGGTGGAGCCGTAATACTCGTTGATCACCGGCCCCCACCAATCGATCATCGCGCGCTTGACGTGCGGCGGGCAGGGCGCGGCGCCGTGCACCACGAAGCGCAGGGAGGAAACGTCGTAACGCTGGCGCACCGCTTCCGGCAACCGCAGCAGGCGCACGAACATGGTCGGCACGATGTGCATGTGGGTAATGCGATGGCGCTCGATCAGCGCCAGCATTTCTTCCGCGTCGAAACGCGCTTGCAACACGATGTCGGCGCCATGCTGCACCGCCAGGCGCGCGTAGCCGTTGGGCGCGGAGTGGTACATGGGCCCGTTCATCAACACCCGGAACGGCGGCGGCTCCTGAAAGCCATAGGCGAACACCGCGTCGGTGGGGGGCGCGTCCGGCGCGGCGGCCTGGCGCTTAACACCCTTGGGCCGGCCGGTGGTGCCGGAAGTGTAGATCACCGCCGCGCGGGTCGCCTGCACCGGGTTGTCGATGCGCGGCTGGCGCGCCAGCCAGGCGTGCCAATCGTGCGCGCCGGGCGGATTCGCCGGCGAGATGTCGGCACGGTAAGCCCGTTCGATTTCCGCCGGGGTTTCCACCACCAGCACGGTGATCCCCGCCGGCAGCACCGGGGCCACCTGCGGCAGCAGATCCCGATGCACCAATAGCGCCTTGGCCTGGCAGTCGTTGAGGATGTAACCGGCTTCGTCCGGAGTGGAGTGCCAGTTCATCGGCACCGGGTAGGCGCCCACCAGCAGCGCGCCCTGGGTGGCTTCGAAAAAGGCCACGTCGTTGCGCAAAAACAGTGCCACACAGTCGCCTTCGCCGATGCCCAGGCCGCGAAACCCGCTGGCCGCCCGTTCACTGTTTTCGCCGACTTGATCGAAGCCAACCACCCGCTCGCCAGCGATCAGACGCGCCGCGCCGCTCATGCCGGCACGCCCAATGCCTGGCGGGCCTGCTCATATTCGCGGGCCAGACGCGCCACCTCTTCACCGGCCGGGCGCACTTCATCGACCACGCCGATGCCCTGGCCGCAGCCCCAGATGTCTTTCCAGGCCTTGGACTTGCTGCTGCCGCCGGAGCCGAAGCTCATTTTCGAAGGATCGCTTTCCGGCAGATTGGCCGGGTCCATGCCGGCATTGATGATCGACGGCGCCAGGTAGTTACCGTGCACGCCGGTGAACAGGTTGCTGTAGACAATATCCGAGGCGTTGCTGTCGACGATCATCCGTTTGTACCCTTCGTCGGCATTGGCCTCTTCACTGGCGATGAACATCGAGCCGATGTAAGCCAGGTCCGCGCCCATCGCCTGGGCGGCCAGAATCGAACGGCCATTGGCGATGGAACCGGACAGCGCGATCGGGCCGTCGAACCATTGCCGCAATTCCTGGATCAGAGCAAACGGCGACAGCCGCCCGGCGTGGCCGCCGGCGCCGGCGGCCACCGCGATCAAACCGTCGGCGCCCTTCTCGATCGCCTTGCGGCCGAAACGGTCGTCGATCACGTCGTGCATCACCAGGCCGCCCCAGCCATGCACCGCCTTGTTGAGGTCTTCGCGGGCGCCCAGGGAGGTGATCACCATCGGCACCTTGTATTTGCCGCACAGCTCCAGGTCCTGCTCCAGGCGGTCGTTGGTCTTGTGCACGATCTGGTTGACCGCGAACGGCGCCGACGGCTGCTCCGGATGGTCGCGATCCCAGGCCGCCAGTTCCTCGGTGATGCGATGCAGCCACTCGTCCAGTTGCGACAGCGGCCGCGCGTTCAGCGACGGGAACGAGCCGATCACGCCGGCCTTGCACTGGGCGATCACCAGATCCGGGTTGGAGATGATAAACAGCGGTGAGCACATCACCGGCAGGCGCAGGCGGCGGGTGATTTCCACGGGTAGAGACATAGTCGTGTCCTTGCATACAGCGCCGGCGGCTCGCGGCCGCCAACGTTCAGGGTGTCTGGTGGTTGGCCCTTTAGCGGGCCCGGGCAACGCCACGGTAGCGCGTTTCCGGGCTAAAGATTTACACCGTATATTTTAAAAGATCAAGTCGGACCGCCGATTCGGTTGACCTAAGCGCTCAAACTGGGTGGTGAAGTCTGCATGCCCGCGTAGAGCGTACGCATGATCTTTTCCCGCAGGGTGCGGGCGTCGATGCCCCGATCCAGACGGCCGGCCAGCTCCAGCACCACGATGCCGTGCAAAGTGGCCCAAAACATATAGCCAATCAATTGGGCGTCGCCGCTGAGCAACCCCTCTTCGATCATCAAGCGCACATAGCCGACCATGGTTTCCTGGGCGCGGACGTTGGCTTTCACCAGCTCGGGGAAACGCTCTTCGTCGGGCTGGGTGAAGGCGAACATCAGTTGGTAGGTGGCCGGATAACGCTTGGCGAAACGCACGTAGGCGTCTCCCACGGAGCGCCCCTTGGCGCGAATGTCCGGCGCCCGTTTGACCGCCCGCTCCAGCGACGAGGCGAACTTGTTGTAGGCGACGGCGCGCACGGTGGCGAGGATCTCATCCTTGTCGCGGGAGTAGCGATAAGGCGTCATCGCGCTGACCCCCACCTCGGCGGCGAGCTGACGCATGGTCACGTTCTGCGGGCCGCGCTCGGTGAACAAGCGGGTGGCGGCGTCGCAAACGCGGGCGCGGAACTCGGCGACTTCCTGATCCGTTTTGGGCTTCTTGGCCACCGTGATGCCTCTCCAGAGCAGCGGATTCCCGGAACCGGGAAACCGCGATTATGATGAATAATTTATAGTGTAAATGTTTTAAGCTCCCTAAGAAGTCATTCTGGCCAATCACGACAAGAAACGGGAGAGAACCATGTCAGATTCCGCCCCGGCGAGCGCGCCGGCCAACCCTGAAGGGCCGCTGAGCGGCATTCGCGTGCTCGATTTCGGCCGCTATATCGCCGGGCCTTTTTGCGCCGCCCTGCTGGCGGAATTCGGCGCCGACGTGATCCGCGTGGAGCGCCCGGAAGGCGGCGAAGACCGTTTTCTGATGCCGATCGCCCAGGACGGCACCGGCGCCCTGTTCATGCAGATGAACCGCAACAAGCGCTCGCTGGCCCTGGACCCGAAATCGGACACCGGCCGCGCCGCCACCCGCCGGCTGATCGCCAGCGCCGACATCGTGATCGCCAACCTGCCACCGGCGACCCTGAAAAAAATGGGCTTGGATTACGACACCCTGCGCGCACTGCGCGAAGACATCATCCTGATCAACCTGACCGCCTACGGCGACCAGGGCCCCTGGCACACGCGGCCGGGGTTCGACGGCGTCGGCCAGGTGATGACCGGCGGCGCCTGGCTGACCGGCGAGAACGGCACGCCCCGCCGCGCCCAGGTCAACTGGGTGGATCATCTGACCGCCAGCAACGCCGCCTTCGGCGCGGTGCTGGCGCTGTTCGAACGGCAACGCAGCGGGCGCGGCCAGGAGGTGCGCGGCGCCCTGTTGCGCTCGGCGCTGTCCGCCAATGCCCCGACCCTGATCGAGCAGGCCACCGTTCAGCGTGACCGCCAGCCCTGCGGCAACCGCGGCCTGGGCTCGGCACCCAATAATCTGTTTGAAGCCCGCGACGGCGGCTGGCTGGTGATGCAGACCGTCGGCCCGACCCTGTTCGAGCGGCTGGCCCGGCTGGCCGGTTACCCCGAGTGGCTGGAAGACCCGCGCTTCGACACCGACGAATCCCGCGTGGTGCACGAAATGGCCATGCTCGAACCGCTCGCTGAGTGGTGTCTGCAACAGGAGCGCGACGCCCTGGTCGAGCGCCTGTGTGAAGCCGGCATCCCGGCGGCGCCGGTGCTCTCGCCCAGCGAAACCCTGCAACATCCGCAGGTGCTGGCCACCGGCCAACTGCAGGAAATGGCGATCCCCGGCATGGCCACGCCGGGCCTGGTGTCCGCCGCGCCAATCAGCCTGCTGGGCACGCCCGGCAGTCTGCGCCGCCCACCGCCCGGCATCGGCGAGCACAACGACGAAATCCTCGCGGAATTGGGCCTTAACGCGCGTTGATAATGGATACAGGGTTCAGGATGCAGGATACAGGCGCGGCAGAGGCTTCGGTGTCCGGCGAGGCCGTGCCCG
>NZ_NMQZ01000049.1 GCF_002864685.1 Alloalcanivorax mobilis | reverse complement strand
GAGCGGTCCCCGACCGCGAACCGAGCCGAAGGCGAGGCCAGCCTGGCAAGGCCGATTCGCGGTCAAGGACCGCTCCCACAAAACACCGTGCCAATCCGAACGTGCCGGCTACAGCGCCGCTGTGGGAGCGGTCCTCGACCGCGAACCGAGCCGAAGGCGAGGATGGCCTGGCAAAGCCGATTCGCTGTCAAGGATCGCTCCCACATCGAAATCCAACCCGGCGCCAGCCCGCCTGCCTGCATCCTGAATCCCATACCCACCCCTAACAATCTTAAAAATTAGTAAAATCCCGGGAACCCACCAGAAAGGGAGAGGGTGTTGACCCTCTGCCCTGGGGTACAGTCGTTAACGGAACTCTCCCTTCGCTGGATGCAAAAAGGAGCCGTTATGCGTGGATCACGGAAAGGACCCGGGGAAAAGGACCCGCTACTTTGGCTGGTGGGGGCACTGGTTGCCCTGATCGGTGTATTGATGGCCGCGGGCGGGGGGTATCTGGCCTTCCTGGGCGGCTCCTGGTATTACCTGATCGCCGGTGTGGCGATGGTGGTTTCCGGCCTGTTGCTGGGCGGGCGCCGCCGCGCCGGGGTGACCCTCTACGCGCTGATCTTTCTTGCCACCGTGATCTGGACCGCCTGGGAGGCGGGGCTGGATTATTGGGGCTGGATTCCGCGTCTCGACGTGATCATCGGCCTGGGCGTGTTGGTGGCGCTGGTGGCGCCGAGGGTGCGCGACGGTTTCGGCAGAGGCGCGTCGTTCGCCAGCGCCGGGGTGCTGGTGCTGGTGGTGATCGTCGGCGCCGCGCTGGTGTTTTACCCCCACGACGTCACCCATCCGGGCCAGGTGCCGGGACCGGGCAGCGCTTCGCTGGCCTCCGATGTGGGCGACGTGGCGCCGGTGGACAACCCGGCGGACGGTGACTGGCCGGCCTACGGTGGCGGCAGCGCCGCGTTGCGTTACTCTTCGCTCACCCAGATCACCCCCGACAACGTCGGCAAGCTGCAAAAAGCCTGGCAGTACCGCACCGGCGATCTGCTCCAGCAGCGCTGGGGCGCGGAAACCACGCCGCTCAAAGTCGGTGACGACGTCTTCCTGTGCACCTCGCGCAACATCGTGATTTCCCTGAACGCCGCCACGGGCGAAGAGCAATGGCGCTTCGACCCCCAGGTCTCCAAAGACGCCATTCCCTATACCGCCGCCTGCCGGGGGGTGAGCTATTACGAAGTGCCCGCCGCGCGCCAGGGTAACCGTGCCAGCGTCGATCAAAACGCCGCCCCCGCGCCGCAAGCCAATGATCAGGCCGACGCCGGCCAGCAGCCCGCCGGGGACACCGCGAACGCCCCGCAAACCGAGGCCCAGCCGGCGGCCGCGCAAACCGGCGCCTGCCAGCGCCGCATTTTCTCCGGCACCCTGGACGGCCGCATCGTCGCCGTGGATGCCGACACCGGCAAACCCTGCGCCGGCTTCGGCGACAACGGCCAGGTGGACATCAAACAAGGCATGGGCGTCAGCCCCAATGGCTATGTCTCCATCAACTCCGCCCCGGTGATCGTGCGCGACGTAGTGGTCACCGGCCACCAGGTGCTGGACGGCCAGCGCCGTTACCCGCCCTCCGGCGTGATCAAAGGCTTCGACGCGGTCACCGGCGAGCTCAAGTGGGCTTGGGACGCCGGCCGCCCCGACCACACCGGGCCGCTGCCCGAGGGCGAAACCTACGTGCGCGGCTCGCCGAACATGTGGACCACCGCCGTGGGCGACAACAAGCTCGGCATGGTCTACCTGCCCATGGCCAACTCCGCCGCCGACTACTGGAGCAGCTCGCGCACCGAGCCGGAAAACAAATGGGCCACCTCGCTGGTGGCGCTGGACGTGACCACCGGCAAACCGGCCTGGCACTTCCAGACCACCCACATCGACGTCTGGGACTACGACCTGGGCTCGCAGCCCAGCCTGATCGATTTCCCCACCGACAACGGCCCGGTGCCCGCCGTGCTGCTGCCCACCAAGCAGGGCGAGGTGTACGTGTTCAACCGGCAAACCGGCGAGCCGCTGGTGGGCATCGAAGAGCGCAAGGTGCCCCAGGGTGGCGCCGAGCCGGAAATGCGCTCGCCCACCCAGCCGTTCTCCCAATATCACACCCTGCGCCAACCGGACCTCAGCGCCCACGACATGTGGGGCATGACGCCGTTTGATCAGATCTACTGCCGCGTCCAGTTTCAGAAAGCCGCCTATGAAGGCATCTACACGCCGCCTCAGGCCGACCGGCCCTGGATCGAATACACCGGCTACAACGGCGGCTCTGACTGGGGCAGCGTGGCGATCGACCCGCGGCGCGGAGTGATGATCGCCAACTACAACATCACCCCCAACTACAACCGCCTGGTGCCCCGCGAACAAGCCGATCAATACGGCTGGAAACCCCGCGATGAACTGGCCGAGGACACCGGCGGCGCCGAAGGGCAGGGCGACCCGCAGGAAGGCACCCCCTACGCCATCGACGTCAACGCCGGCTGGCGCGTCAAATACACCGGCCTGCTGTGCAAGGAACCGCCCTACGGCGGCATCCGCGCGGTCGACATCAAAACCGGCGAAACCCTCTGGGACCGCCCCTTCGGCACCGCCCGCGCGAACGGCCCCTGGGGCATCCGCTCCGGCCTGCCGTTCGACATCGGCACCCCCAACAACGGCGGGTCCGTGGTCACCGCCAGTGGCCTGATCTTCATCGCCGCCGCCACCGACGACCTGATCCGCGCCATCGACATCAACACCGGCGACACCGTCTGGAGCGCACCGCTGCCCGCCGGCGGCCAGGCCAACCCGCTGATCTATGAAGCCGACGGCAAGCAATACCTGATGATCGTCGCCACCGGCCACCACTTCATGGAAACCCCCACCGGAGATTACGTCATCACCTACGCCCTGCCGGACTGACCGGCAAAGCGCCCCACGACCCCGCTCCCAACTCCACTACAATGCCGCTGTGGGAGCGGTCCCCGACCGCGAACCGAGCCGCAGGCGAGGGCGGGCCTGGCAGCGCCCATTCGCGGTCAAGGACCGCTCCCACAAAAAGACCGGCCCAGAGCCAGCCTCAGCCCCGCAACAGCGCCCTTGTGGGAGCCCTCGACCGCGAACCGAGCCCGCAGGGCGAGACGGGCAGAAGCCGCCGGTGCTAAGCTCGATGTCTAATGGTGGGAGCGGTCTTTGACCGCGAACAAGCCTGAAGGGCGGGACAGACATCAAAGGATAACGCGATGCCATGGACGGCACGCACCCATCGACTGCGCCTTGGACGGCACAGCCAAGCGGGTGGCATCTATCTGATCACCATCACCTGCCAACAACGGCAGCCGGCATTCACAACCCTGGGCCAGGGGCGCTGTTTTGTGCGAGCCATTCGCACCGTATCGAATCAGGCTGACACCCTTTGCTACGTGGTGATGCCTGATCATGTGCACTGGCTGATGCAACTCCGGCCGGGCAATGACCTCTGTGAAGTGGTGAGAAAAGCAAAATCCCTGACCACGCGCCGTTGGCGCCGTCTGCGGCCCGATGCCGGTGGGCTATGGCAAAGTGGCTTCCATGATCGCGCCCTGCGTAAAGATGAAGACTTGGCCGCCGCCGCTCGCTACATCATTGCCAACCCTCTTCGAGCCGGCCTTACTGGATCCGTACGGGACTATTCGCTCTGGGATGCGCTCTGGCTATAGGCCGTGAGCCCCACGACAGCGCCGCTGTGGGAGCGGTCCCCGACCGCGAACCGAGCCGAAGGCGAGGGTGGGCCTGGCAGCGCCCATTCGCGGTCAAGGACCGCTCCCACAAAAGGTCGACCCAGCTCCAGCCTCGGCCTGGGTGAAAGCTGCCACGAAAGACCGTTCAGAGCCGACCTCGGCCCCACGACAGCGCCGCTGTGGGAGCGGTCCCTGACCGCGAACCGAGCCGAAGGCGAGGGTGGGCCTGGCAGCGCCCATTCGCGGTCAAGGACCGCTCCCACAATCAAAATCAAACCCCCGGCGCGGGGCCGCCTGTTCCCTGCAACCTGTTCCTTGTTTCCCGCCTTGCAGCACTTTTAAGCGCGATATTGTTAACAGAAATTAATTGCATTAATATCGGTGCTCATCGCCGGTCTCTTTGTAAAAGATCGCAACAAAAGCCTACGTGAGGACTACGGCAAGGACCGCGCCAGATAAGTACCTTAACCTCCGCGTCGAACCTGAGTAAGCTCTCGGGTAGGGCGTCACTCAAGGACACTCGGATCGTAAATAAGCTGGCCCAGGGACAGAGGCAAGCAGTGGTTATCGCTATCTTCCCGGCCGGTTTTTTTTGTGCTCCCGGATAAGGAACAGGGTATGAATAAGCGTGGCTCGGATCGAGACTTTACATCCCCGTCATCACTTCGCAACGTGCCCGCTTGCATGCTTGAATTCTATGCATAAAGACGACGCGGTCATGGCCGTTTCCTCACCCCGTGGCGCCGCCTGGTATGTGATCCAGTGCCGCGCCAACCAGAACTTTCGCGCTCAGGAAAACCTGGAAAACCAGGGTTTTACCTGTTTTCAGCCGCGGCTGTGCGTGGAAAAACTGCGCGCCGGCCGCCGGCGCCGTTGCCACGAGCCCTTGTTTCCGGGCTATCTGTTTATTCAACTGCACGAACAAGGCCAAAGCTGGCACGCGATTCGCTCGACCCGCGGCGTGCAGAAGCTGGTGGCATTCGGCGACCGCCCGGTGGCGGTGCCCGACAGCGTGGTAGACAGCCTTAAACTGAATAGCGAAAACGCCGCCAACGATGGCGCCCCGGCGATTCGCCCGGGCGACCGGCTGCGTATTGAAAGCGGCCCCTTCGCCAACCTGGAAGCGGTATTTCAACGCTTCGCCGGTGAAGAGAGGGTGGTGGTTTTAATGAATATGCTGCATAAACAGCACGCATTGACGCTCGCTTTAAAAGACGTTCAGAAAATATAAGCCGTTTTTATTATTTCTGACCTTAAAGGCTGAGTGAAAAAATAGTGATTTAATCCGTTCTCAGGGAACCGACGGTAAACCCTGGGGCGGTAGCGTGTCCGAAGACAACATGGGCACTAATCAAACCGAAGGACGAACGATGACGACCCTGGACGAGATAAAACTGGCGGTAATCGGGCTGGGCTATGTGGGCCTGCCCCTGGCGGCGGAATTCGGCAAACACCGCCCGGTGGTTGGCTTTGACATCAACCCCGGGCGCATCAAGGCCCTGCAAGCCGGCTTTGATGCCACCCGCGAGGTGAGCGCCGAGGAGCTCAAGGAATCCGCCCAGCTCAGCTTCAGCGCCGACCCCGCCGCCCTGGAAGGCTGCAACGTCTACATCGTTACCGTGCCCACCCCCATTGATGAGCACCGCCGCCCGGACCTGACCCCGCTGATCAAGGCCTCCGAGGCCATCGGCAAGACCCTCAAGAAGGGCGACATCGTGATTTACGAATCCACCGTTTACCCCGGCGCCACCGAAGAAGATTGCGTGCCGGTGCTGGAGCGGGTTTCCGGGCTCACCTTCAACCAGGATTTCTTCGCCGGCTACAGCCCCGAGCGCATCAACCCCGGCGACAAAGAGCACCGGGTGACCACCATCAAGAAGGTCACCGCCGGCTCCACCCCGGAAATCGCCGACACCGTCAACGATCTGTACGCCTCGATCATCACCGCCGGCACCCACAAAGCCTCATCCATCAAAGTGGCCGAAGCCGCCAAGGTGATCGAAAACACCCAGCGTGACCTCAACATCGCCCTGGTCAACGAGCTGTCGATGATCTTCGGCCGCATGGGCATCGACACCCAGGAAGTGCTGGAAGCCGCCGGCACCAAATGGAACTTCCTGCCGTTCCGCCCCGGCCTGGTGGGCGGCCACTGCATCGGCGTGGACCCCTACTACCTGACCCACAAAGCCCAGCAGATCGGCTACCACCCGGAGGTGATTCTCTCCGGCCGGCGCATCAACGACGGCATGGGCCGCTTCGTCGCCAGCCAGCTGGTCAAAGCGATGCTGGACCGCTGCATTCAGATCAACGGCGCCCGCGTGCTGATCATGGGCCTGACCTTCAAAGAGAACTGCCCGGACCTGCGCAACACCCGCGTGGTCGACGTGGTCCGCGAGCTTGAGGAATACAACGTGCGCGTCGACGTCTACGACCCCTGGATCGACGCCGACGAAGCCCACCACGAATACGGCATCCAGCCCATCGAAAGCCCCCAGGTGGCGGAATACGACGGCATCGTCCTGGCCGTGGCCCACGACCAGTTCAAACAGATGGGCGGCCCCGCCATCCGCCAACTCGGCCGCGAAAACCACGTGCTCTACGACCTCAAATACGTGCTGCCGAAGGAAGGCGTGGATTTAAGGCTGTAACACTGTTCACTCAAGCGCCAGGGCTAACGTACAGGCCTTCCCGGCCGGTTCCCTCTCCCCTTGCGGGAGAGGGATAGGGAGAGGGGAAAAATTCGTTCAGCCCATTAACCACGTTTGACCGTGCTTCTCCCCCTCTCCCCAACCCCTCTCCCGCCAGGGGAGAGGGGCTTTAAGCTGGCCCAAACGTAAGGTGAACGGCCCTGCAATGGTTGAGTAGGCTTTATCGAAGGAGTAAGGCCCGGTATGTTCTTAAGTGCTCCTTTTGCATAGAGGTCTGATCATGGCATCCACCAGCTTGAGCCTTGGCAAACACTCGAAACTCTTTATCAAGAAAGAGATATCCAGCGGCCGCTACGCCTCGGCGAGCGAAGTCATTAGAGACTCACGGAGGCGGACGACGCCATGAAAGAACCTTCCGCGCACCTCGCAGCACGAATCCATGGTGCGCTGACAGGCCACAATCTGCGTTTGGTGGTGCTGTTCGGCTCCCTGGCCAGGGGCGAAGCCACCGCCAACAGCGATTTGGACATCGCTGTTCTCGCGGACCATCCGTTGACCGATATTGAGCGGCAGAGGCTTGTCGAAACCCTGGCCCTGGCGGTGGACAGACCGGTGGATCTGATCGATCTGCGTACCGTTGGTGAGCCTCTTCTGGGGCGTATTCTGGCCGAAGGGGTACGTCTTTGGGAAAGACCGGACGCATGGGCATCGCTCCTGTCCCGCCATTTAGGTCAAATAGAAGACTTCGTGCCTCTTCAACAGCATATTCTCCGAACCCGGCGCCAGGCATGGATCAATCAATAATCGCCCAGAAGCTCGAATCGCTGCATCTTTGCAAACAGCGTCTCGATGATTTTCGAGCTTTCGCCAAGGCTTTCAGCGACGAAACGCCTTAACAAGCCGCCGCTTCAACTTTTAACTTTGAACTTTCAACTTCCTGGTTCTCAATGACCCGATATAACGAACGAAAAGCCACCCTCCAGGCCCGCCCGCAAACCTGGCTGATCACCGGCGTCGCCGGTTTCATCGGCTCGAACCTGCTGGAAACCCTGCTCAAACTGAACCAGACCGTGATCGGCCTGGACAACTTCGCCACCGGGCATCAACACAACCTGGACGAAGTGCAGACCCTGGTGGCCGGTGAGCAATGGGCGCGGTTCACCTTTATCGAAGGCGACATCCGCGAACTCGATGATTGCCGCAAAGCGGTAAAGGGCGTGGACCACGTGCTGCACCAGGCGGCGCTGGGCTCGGTGCCGCGTTCCATCGCCGACCCCATCGCCACCAACCAGGCCAACATCGACGGTTTTTTGAACATGCTGGTGGCCGCCAAGGACGAGCAGGCGAAAAGCTTCACCTACGCCGCCTCCAGCTCCACCTACGGCGACCACCCGGACCTGCCCAAGATCGAAGACACCATCGGCAACCCGCTGTCACCGTACGCGGTCACCAAATACGTCAACGAGCTCTACGCCGACGTGTTCGCCCGCTCTTACGAGTTCAAGGCCATCGGCCTGCGCTACTTCAACGTGTTCGGCCCCCGGCAAGATCCCAACGGCGCCTACGCCGCCGTGATCCCCAAATGGACCGCCGCGATGATCCAGGGCGACACCGTCAGCATTAACGGCGACGGCGAAACCAGCCGCGACTTCTGCTTTATCGACAACGCCGTGCAAGCCAACCTGCTCGCCGCCACCGCCGCCGACGAACACAAGAACCAGGTCTACAACGTGGCCTGCAACGCCCGCACCAGCCTCAACGAACTGTTCGACCTGATCGCCCAGGAGCTCGCCAACCTGGACGTGCGCTACCACAAAAAGCCCGACTACGCCGACTTCCGCCCCGGCGACGTGCGCCACTCCCAGGCCGACATCAGCAAAGCCGCCGACAACCTGGGCTACCAGCCCACCCACAGCGTCGGCCAAGGCCTCGCCGTCGCCATGCCCTGGTACAAAGACAGCCTCGGCTGACTTGCCCTGGCCCTGAAAAGGCCCCCGTGGGAGCGGTCCCCGACCGCGAACCGAGCCAAAGGCGAGGCAAAGGCCAGGCCGGGCAAAGCCGATTCGCGGTCAAGGACCGCTCCCACAAGGACACAGGGCAGATTCCCCCGGCACCCCACTACAGCGCCCCTGTGGGAGCGGTCCGCGACCGCGAACCGAGCCGAAGGCGAGGCAAAGGCCAGGCCGGGCTAAGCCGATTCGCGGTCAAGGACCGCTCCCACAAGGACACAGGGCAGATTACCCCGGCACCCCACTACAGCGCCCCTGTGGGAGCGGTCCCCGACCGCGAACCGAGCCGAAGGCGAGGCAAAGGCCAGGCCGGGCAAAGCCGATTCGCGGTCAAGGACCGCTCCCACAAGGGCAGGGCAGATTACCCCGGCACCGCACTACGGCGCCGCTGTGGGAGCGGTCCCCGACCGCGAACCGAGCCGAAGGCGAGGAAGGCGCAATTGCATCGAGCGTGACATTAAGTGTACATTTAACCCCTTCCTGGGTAGGGTCTACGTACACAAGATGAATCTGCTTGCGCTACAAAAGACGCTTCATGATTGGGACAAACGCGGCAAATACGTGTTCTCCCACCATGCGCTGCGCCGTCTGTTCCCCGAGGAATCAGACAAAGCGTTTGAGAAAAGCCTCACCAGAATGGTGGCGCAAGGGGTGTTGAAGCGCGCAGCCCGAGGGGTCTACGTAAACCCGAATGCGCACAGTTTCGACGGCTACGCCATCGAACACATCGCCAAAGCGCTGCGGCCCGGGCATTACAACTACGTCAGCCTGGAATCCGCTCTCAGCGAAAGAGGCCTGATTTCCCAGATTCTGATCGACCGGCTGACCGTCATGACCACGGGGCGTAGGGGCATTTATAAAACGCTATACGGCACCATCGAATTCACCCACAGCAAACGTTCGGTGAACCAAATTCTGGCCAGCATGGTGACACAACCGAAACGCCCCCTGCGGGTGGCCACCGCGGACGCCGCGTTGCGCGATCTGCGTCGTGTCGGCCGCAATCTGCATCTCATTGATAAGGCGGAGCTCGCGGACGATGGCGAAGGCTGATTTCGACGCCCTGGTAGCCCGTGCCATGGCGATGCCCGGGCGAGCCCACATGCGCCCTGTGATTGAAAAAGAGCTGTTGCATTACGACATGCTGTTCGCCCTTGACCAGGGTGGATTATTAGACCGCATCACTTTTCAAGGTGGCACCAGCTTGCGCTTGTGTCATGGCTCGCCCCGCTTTTCGGAAGATCTGGATTTTGCCGGCGGGCCGGATTTCAAGAGCGAAGATCTGATCGCCATCAAAGGCTGTCTGGAAGAGTATCTTGGCGCTCGTTATGACCTTCAGGTGTCGGTCAAAGAGCCCAGGGAGATGGCGGTTGACCGCGCTGAACGAGGGTTAAACGTGGATTGCTGGCAGGTCAGCATCCAGACCGCCCCCGCGCGCCCCGACCTGCCCCGGCAACGGATAAAGTTCGAAGTCGCCAACGTTCCGGCCTATACCGGTGAGCTGACGTCATTACGCACGAACTATGACTTCTTGCCCGATGGCTACGCCGAGACCCTGCTGCGGGTGGAATCCCTGGACGAGGTGTTCGCGGACAAGCTGCTTTCTTACGCGGTGTCCAGTTACCCTCGCTATCGCGATATCTGGGACCTGCGGTGGCTGGAGCAACAAGGGGCAAAATTGAACGCCGACCTACTGCGCAATAAAATTACCGACTATCGGGTTCAGGATTACCCGGTGCGTGCGGAAAACGCGATACGTGCCTTGTCGGATCAGGTGCACAGCCGGGAGTTTTCCGACACCATGCTTCGGTTCTTGCCGCAAGAAGTGCAAGAAAGAACGCTCCTCAGGGAAGGCTTTCTGGATTACCTGACCAAGCAGGTGGAGGGCCACTTGGAAAACGCATTGACGGCGCTGCGCACCCCCGCCGGCACCAAAGCCGAGCCACCGTTCAGGATGTAGAGTGCCGTCGGAGCGGCCCCGACCGCGAATTGGTCTGCCAGGCCCCTTCACGGTCAAGGACCGCTCCCACAAAGGCGAGCAAATCATTGTCACTTGACAACAAAAATAATCACAATAAAATCAAGGAACAGATCGATATGGCCCGCGGAAAGCACCCCAAAGCCGTCATCGAGCAAGCGATTCAACACGCTGAATCTGAAGGATGGACGGTACGAAAGCCCGGCAAAAGCGCCCACGCCTGGGGCATCCTGGAGTGTCCGAACAATGACCCGGAGTGCCGCTGCGGTAAGTTCTGCCGGAACGGAGTGTGGTCCACACCCAGAAACCCGGATGCCCACGCGAGCAGCATCAGGAAATGGGTTAATCGGTGTAAATACGCGAACCGAGGTGAAGAATGAATACGTTTGAGTTCCAGCTTCACTTTCAACTGCCCGGAAGCGAAACGGACCCGGAAGCCTGGCTAGACGCCCTGTTTGAAGCAGGGTGCGACGACGCTCTGATCGGTGTCGCGGCGCAAGGCTACCTTTCGCTCGACTTCAGCCGTGACGCAGCCGCAGCCTGGAACGCACTGCAAACAGCCGTGGAAGACGTAAAAAAAGCCATTCCAGAGGCCCGCCTGGTCTCGGCCGGCCCCGACCTGCTGAACCTGTCTGAACTCGCCGAACTGCTCTCGGAACGGCTTGTGAAGGTCACCCGCCAGGCCATGCGCAAATACGCCAAGGGAGAAGTGAAGAAAGTCACCACCCGCTTCCCATCGCCCCGCGTATCCGGCGGCACGCCCCTGTGGCACGCCGACGATGTCCTGGGTTGGATGACCGAGAACCACAAGATCCGCCAGCAGGCCGCCGACCGCGCGGCAGCATTGCGCGCACTGACTTCCGCGACGCGCACCCTGAACAGCACCAAAGAGTACCAACAGAGCCGCACCACCGACCCGGACCTGGTACAAAAAGCGGAACGAATCCTGGCCGCCTGACAGCCATCGCCGCTCCTTGTGGCAGCGGCCCCCGGCCGCGAACCGAGCCAAAGGCGAGGCCAGAGCACGGCAAAACCCGTCGCTGGCACGGCGGGATGCCGCCCAGCGGATCGCTGCCCGGCCTCTCCTACAGCGGCTACGTAGCCAGGTTTGTCTTTATGTAGGAGCAGGCCATGCCAGCGACAGGCCTTGCCCAAACACCAACCCCGCTGCCAACCCGCCGGCCTTTTCTTTCCGGCGTTGGCGGGGCGGCAAAAGAGAGCAGTACAATAAAGACTGAACGCGAAACGCGAAGAGACGAGGAACAACCCGATGACAGTCTCGCTGGATCTTGACCAAATGAGCACCGAAGAAAAATTGCGTGTGCTTGAGGCGCTGTGGGCCGACTTAAGCCAGAAAACACCGGATAGCATTCCTGCCCCCCAGTGGCACCAAGATGTACTCGAGGCCCGGGAAAAAAATGCCGAAGAAGGCACCACAGGATTCAGCGCCTGGGCGGATGTAAAAAAACGGATACGTGACCGGTTTCAGAAATGAGATACTCAGAGGCTGCTAAGGAATGTACTTTCATGGCGACTTCACCAAAAAAAAGGGTCGGCGGCATACGCCATTGGCTGGATGATGCCAGCGACGACTCAATAATAAAGGATGTTATCAACTCCTGGCCGTTCAGACGGTTGGCCGGCATTTCATTTTTAGGCGCCATCGATTATATCTCGCTGGGAGACTCTGGACTGTCCACGGCTCGGCGAACACGCCAGCAGCACTCATTGCATGTCGCCGCTCTGGCCAACTTCGTCGCGAGCAACCGTGGTTACTCCGAAGAAGTGCGCCGACACATTGTTGTTGCGGCCTTGTTGCACGATATCGGGCATGCGCCCCTGTCCCATAGTGTGGAGCCGCACTTTAAGAGCGCGCTCGGGTTCGGACATCACGAAATGGGCTTGCGAATCATTGACGGCGAATATCGACGTTGCAAGCCGCTAGCCAGGTTGTTGCGTAACAAGTGCGATCTTTCACTCATCATTGCTTTGATTGAGGGAAAAGCTCCGACGCATCTGGGCGGCGACCTGTTTAGCGCGAAAATCAACATCGACACCATTGATGGCATTTGGCGAAGCTGCATGTCCTTGGCGGGTTCCGCTTTGGGTATGGACCGCATCGCCGTTGCTAACGCAGCTTTCCTGGCCAAGGGTGAGCATGGGCAGGATACCCTGGATCATTTCTGGCGGCTCAAAGACTTCACCTACAATCAATTCATTACCAGTGAAGCGGGGTTGTTGGCGGATTGGCGCAGCCAGACTTATTTTCAGAAATATCACGTGCCTCTGGATGAAGCCGATTTGATAGAACGTGAGTCTGCCTGGCGCAAGGATCATCCGATGCTTTTCTTATCTCTGAAAGGCGGAAGGGCTCCCCTAAGATCATCGGAAGGTAAAAAGGTCAGGTCTTTGCCATTCGTTAAACGTCAGTACTGGGTCAGTAACGCCCAAGACAATGAAGATCGTTACCAGGTTACCAAGCGAGATGAAGTGCTGAGCGTGATTGGATAAATGATAAAGCCAGATAGGTGAAATAAAGCGCTTCGAAAAATTGTTGGCACTTTTAGGAAAACCAATAAAAAAAGTCAAGGATGAGTGGGAGGCAAAGATGGCCTTGGGGAAATACGCGAAAATCGATGAGGCAAGAGAGTTTACCGCTCGCAAGTTGGCCAGCCTGAGAAAGGAGTTGGGCGAAGCACTCACTGACAGCCCGTCTCAAGATAAGCTTACTGTAATTACGACCGGGTCCTATGGAAGAGAAGAGGCTTCGTCGGAGTCGGATCTCGATCTGTACATTATTTTCGATTCCGACATGCCAGCGGAAGACGCCATTCCCGCTGAATTGGCGAGTATCCGAGCGGTGGTTGAGCGGCATGTTCCGCAGTCAGTGGGCAGCACGGGCACCTTTGGAACGGACGCAGTGGTCAGTTTCACGGACATGCTCACCAATATAGGTGGGGAAAAAGACTCCAACACGTTGTTAACAAGACGCATGCTGTTCCTGCTTGAAGGCGCTTGGCTATATGGCGAAAGCCGCTTTCACGCCTACCAGACTGATCTGTTAAAGAAATACATGAAACCAAGCTCGCCGAGCGCGCGTATCCCAAGGTTTCTGTTGAACGACATTATCCGGTACTACCGAACCATCACTACGGATTTTGAGTACAAAGTCACCGAAGACGGCAAATCCTGGGGCTTACGTAGCACAAAGTTGCGCTTTTCAAGAAAAGTGCTCTACTTCGGCGGCATCGTGGTAGCGGCCGAGTTGGCCAAGCTGGACCACGAGGAAAAGCTGGAAAAAGCAGCGCGGCTTTTTTCCGAACCAGTCCTTCAACGCATTGAATCGGTTGGTGGGTCGGAACGCTCCGCGGGCATCTTGGAAATCTACGAAGAGTTCATCGCATCAGTCTCGGACCCGGAGATACGCAAGCAGCTTGAAAAAGTGGAGAAAGAGACCCGCCAGGAAAGTGACGTGTACCAAAACCTCAGATCCCTGAGCGAGAGCTTCTCCGACGCGCTTGCAACCTGGCTAACGCAGGTGTATCCAGAAGAGCACCCGATACACCATGCCCTGGTCTTTTGATGCTTCAGGCCCAGGGCTTACCACAGCATCCGGATATGATGTGGGAGCGATCTGCGAATCGAGCCGAAGGCCCGGCAAAGCCGATTCGCGGGCAAGGACCGCTCCCACAAGGGCAGGGCCGATTACCCCGGCGCCCCACTACAGCGGCGCTGTGGGAGCGGTCCCCGACCGCGAACCGAGCCAAAGGCGAGGAAAGCCCGGCAAAGCCCCCCGGCGCAACTGAACACTGAACACTGAACACTGAAAACTGAAAACTGAAAACTGAAAACCGCCCCAAACCGGGAAAAGGAAGTCCCAAACCATGCAACCCAACCCAACAATCCACCACCACGGCGCAACCAACGGCGTCACCGGCTCCTGCCACCAACTGATGCTGGCCCCGGACGCCAGCCTGCTGATCGACTGCGGCCTGTTCCAAGGCAACGACGCCGCCCCCCGCGGCGGCCCCGACGAACTGGCCATCGGCTTCGACATCAGCACCGTGCGCGCCCTGCTGGTGACCCACGTGCACATCGACCACGTGGGCCGCATCCCCTGGTTGCTGGCGGCCGGCTTCAAAGGCCCGATTCTGTGCAGCGAGCCCTCCGCCCGGCTGCTGCCCCTGGTGCTCGAAGACGCCTTCAAACTCAGCCTCAGCCGGCAGACCGAAGCGGTGGAAAACTACCTGAAACTGATCGACGAACGCCTGATCGCCATCCCCTACAACCAATGGCACAGCGTCCACCAAAACGCCCGCATCCGCCTACAACGCGCCGGCCACATCCTAGGCTCCGCCTACATAGAATGCGAAGTAACCGGCCCAGCCGCCGAACTGAACACTGAAAACCGAAAACTGAACACTAAGCGAATCGTCTTCTCCGGCGACCTGGGCGCCCCCCACGCCCCCCTACTGGCACCACCCGAACCGCCCGAACACTGCGACACCCTGGTGATCGAAAGCACCTACGGCGACCGCCAACACGAACACCGCGACACCCGCCGCCAACGTCTCGAAGCGCTGATCCAGCGCGCTCTGCAAGACCAGGGCACGGTTCTGATCCCCGCCTTCAGCATTGGCCGCACCCAGGAGCTGCTCTACGAGCTCGAAGAGATCATCCACCGGCGCGGCCACCAGGAAGCCGCCGACGGCCTGCCCTGGAACCAACTGCCGGTGATCCTGGATTCGCCCCTGGCCAGCCGCTTCACCCGGGTCTACCGCGAACTGGAGCGCTGCTGGCCGGAAGAGGCCCGCCAGCGCATCGCCGCCGGCCGCAAACCGCTGGCCTTTGAACAACGGCTCACCGTGGACGGCCACAGCGCCCACCAGCGCATGGTCCGCCACCTGGCCGACAGCCGCCGCCCGGCCATCGTCATCGCCGCCAGCGGCATGTGCACCGGCGGCCGCATCGTCAACTACCTCAAGGCGATGCTCGGCGACCCGCGCCACAACGTGCTGTTCGTCGGCTACCAGGCCGCCGGCACCCCCGGCCGCGACATTCAGACTCATGGCCCCCAAGGCGGCTACGTGGAGCTCGACGGCGAACGCCACACCATCCGCGCCGGCATCGACACCATTGGCGGCTACTCCGCCCACGCCGACCAGACCGGCCTGATCGAGTTCGTCACCGGCATGGACCGCTGGCCGGGACAGATCAAGATCGTGCATGGTGACAGCGAGGCCAAGCGGACGCTGGCCGGGGAGCTTCGGCGCAGGTATGAAGAGAAGGGCAGGGCGGTGGAGATTGAGGTTCCGTTGGGGCACAAATAAGGTCGTTTTGCGGTTCAACCAGTTTGATTGAGAATAAACGAGACATGGGAAGCAGCGAGCAGCTATGAAAATTCTGATTACCGGCGGCGCCGGCTTTATTGGTTCCGCCGTCGTGCGCCATATTATTGGTAACACCGGCGACAGCGTCGTCAACGTGGACAAGCTGACCTATGCCGGCAATCTGGAATCCCTGGCAGCCGTTTCCAGCAACGACCGCTACGCCTTCGAGCAGGTCGATATCTGTGACGGCGCCTCGCTGGAACGTGTTTTTAACCAGCACAAACCGGATGCGGTGATGCACCTCGCGGCGGAGAGCCATGTGGACCGTTCCATCGACGGCCCGGCCGCCTTTATCGAAACCAATATCATCGGCACCTACACGCTGCTGGAAGTCTGCCGCCACTATTGGAACGGGTTGGATGCAGAACGCCGTAGCCGCTTTCGGTTGCACCATGTCTCCACCGACGAAGTCTATGGCGATCTGGAAGGCCCGGACGGGCTGTTCACCGAGCAGACTTCCTACGCGCCGAGTTCCCCTTACTCGGCCAGCAAAGCCAGCTCCGATCATCTGGTGCGGGCCTGGAACCGCACTTACGGTTTGCCGGTGGTGGTCACGAACTGCTCCAACAACTACGGGCCCTACCATTTCCCCGAAAAGCTGATCCCGTTGATGATCCTCAACGCCTTGGAAGGCAAGCCTTTGCCGGTCTATGGGCAAGGCAACCAGATTCGCGATTGGCTCTACGTGGAAGATCACGCCCGCGCGCTCTACAAAGTGGTTACTGAAGGTGCGGTGGGAGAGACCTACAATATTGGTGGCCACAACGAAATGCAGAACATCGAGGTGGTGCACACGCTCTGCGATCTTCTCCAGGAACTGGTCCCGCCGGGCGACAATTCCAGACTTGAATCGGTAAACCAGTACCGCGACCTGATTACTTTTGTGAAGGACCGGCCCGGCCATGATCTTCGCTACGCCATCGACGCCGGCAAGATCGACCGGGAGCTGGGCTGGGTGCCTCAGGAGACCTTCGAAACTGGATTAAAGAAAACCGTGCAATGGTACCTGGACAACCACGACTGGTGTGCCCGGGTGCAAGATGGAAGCTATCAACGTGAACGGCTGGGTACCGGCCAGAGGGAAAGCGCATGAAAGGCATCATTCTCGCAGGCGGCAGTGGAACCCGCCTTTATCCCATCACCATGGGTGTCTCCAAGCAGCTTCTTCCGATCTACGACAAGCCGATGATCTACTACCCATTGTCGGTGCTCATGTTGGCGGGTATCCGCGACATTCTGATCATTACCACGCCGGAGGACATGTCCGGCTTTCAGCGCATGCTGGGCGATGGCAGCCGTTACGGCATCAACCTGACGTATAAAGAACAGCCCAGCCCGGACGGCCTCGCCCAAGCGTTTATCCTGGGTGAATCCTTTATCGGCGATGATCGTGTCTGTCTGGTGCTGGGCGACAACATCTTCTACGGGCAAGGCTTCTCACCCAAGCTGAAAGAAGCGGCTGCCAGAGAATCTGGCGCCACGGTATTTGGCTATCAGGTCAAAGACCCAGAGCGCTTTGGCGTGGTCGAATTCGACGACAACAAGAAGGCTGTGTCCATCGAAGAGAAGCCCGATAAGCCGAAGTCACACTTTGCGGTAACCGGGCTCTATTTCTACGACAACGATGTGATCGAGATGGCCAAGGCCGTCAAGCCATCCCACCGTGGCGAGCTGGAAATCACCAGTATCAACCAGGCTTATTTAGAGCGAGGCGACCTGAGCGTGGAAGTGCTGGGTCGTGGCTTTGCCTGGCTGGACACCGGCACCCATGAAAGCCTGCTGGAGGCCGCCCAATTCGTGGAGACCGTAGAGAAGCGCCAGGGCTACAAAATCGCCTGTCTGGAAGAAATTGCTCTCTACAACGGCTGGCTCAGCGCCAAGGAAGTGGCCGTAATCGGCGATAGCCTCGCGAAGAACGGTTACGGGAAATACCTTCTCGATCTGGTGGAAGAGCATGATTCCAGTCACTAAGCCCTATCTGCCTGACCGGAAGAAGCTGGATCGCTACATCGACGGCATTTACGAACGAAACTGGCTGACCAATAACGGTCCCCTGGTTCAGGAACTGACCCGGAGGTTGGAAGAGTACCTGGGCGTTGAAAACCTGTTACTGGTCGCCAATGGCACCTTGGCGCTGCAGATCGCCTACCGGGTCCTGGGCGTCTCAGGGCAGGCTTCTGACACCCCCGCGGAAGCTATCACCACACCGTTTTCTTTTGTTGCCACGGCGAGCTCTTTGAAGTGGGAAGGTGTGGAGCCAGTGTTCGCCGACATCGATCCGGACACCTGGTGCCTGGACCCGGCGAACATTGAACCGGCCATCACCTCACGTACTCGAGCTATCGTGCCTGTGCACGTATTCGGCAATGCCTGCGAGGTAGAAGCCATCAATGAAATTGCCCGCAAGCACAATCTTAAGGTGATTTACGACGGTGCCCACGCCTTTGGCGTGACCTATAAAGGTGAAAGCCTGCTGAAACATGGCGACGCGGCAACACTCAGTTTCCACGCCACAAAACTCTTTCACACAGTGGAAGGTGGCGCCATCGTCTTCAAACGCAAAGAGGACCTGGAAAAAGCGAGATTAATGATCAACTTCGGGCTTTCAGGGCCTGAGCAGATCGACGAGCTCGGCATCAACGCCAAGATGAATGAATTCCAAGCGGCCATGGGGCTTTGCGTGCTTGATGAAATGGCCTTGGTAACCCAGGCCCGGAAGCAAGTCCAAGATCACTACACGGAATCTTTGGCTGGCCATCTGAAAGTCCAGAAATGGAATGAAAGCTGCCAAAGTAACTACGCCTATTATCCCGTGGTTCTTAAGGATCAGACTGCTCTTCTGAATACTTTGGAAGCGCTAAAAAATGAAGGCATACAGGCGAGAAGATATTTCTTCCCTTCCTTGAACACTCTGCCAATCAGTAGCGTCAAATCGACAATGAGACATTCCGAGGAGCTTTCTGGGCATGTTCTTTGTTTGCCGATATACGCTGGCCTGGATGAGGCGAGTCAGATGCAAATTGAAAAAGTCACATTGAAGGGTGGGGTGTAGGGATATGGACGGCGGGTTTTTGTCGCGAGATGTAGCGATAAGCGAGATAAGCCTTTGGCTACAGAAGCTTGGTATATCCCATGAACTCCAGCGGCAGGATGATAATAGGGTGGTTCGTGCTGTCTGTGACTCGAGACTGCCTGGAGAGAGGTGCCTTGCCTTTGCTAAGCGAGATGCAATCGAGGCAGGCTCCCAATTGTTGAACAGCTTGGTGTTCGTGGACGACTGGCCCAGTGCCGAAAGTAGTACAAATCTGTACTGCAAGGTTGACGATCCGAGAGCAGTCTTTATCGATCTTCTGGCCCTTCTGATGACTGAAATGGATGTCTGGGCGCACTCACCTGACTATCGGAAACACGCTGAAGTCGACGCCACGGCTATGATCGCTGCCTCGGCGGTGATCGAAGAGGGAGTTAAAGTCGGTAAGCGCGCCCGGATAGAAGCCGGCGTGGTATTAAAACGTGGCACCTGGATCGATGATGACGCGATTATCGGGCCGAACGCATGTGTCGGAGATGAAGGCATAACGCTCTACAAGGCCAACGACGGGCGAGTGTTGAAATTTCCCCATGTTGGAGGCGTCTATATCGGTAAGAGAACGTATATAGGCGCAAACAGCGTGATACCGCAAGGCATCCTGTCTGCTACGAAAATCGGCAACGACGTCGTTATCGGGAATCTATGCAATATCGGACACGGTGCAAGCATAGGTCAACGTGTCTGGATGTCCGTTGGTGGTTTGGTCGGAGGACATACTGTTGTCGAAGATGATGCCACACTCGGAATGGGAGCCACCATTCGCGATAACCTCATTATCGGTAAGGATGCGTCCGTTGGAATGGGCAGCGTAGTAGTGAAAAATGTGCATACAAAAACTTCGGTTTTTGGTAACCCGGCCAAAAGAATGCCAGGGCTTACCACAGGACCGAAGCGATAGCAGGAGCGACCCAGTGACGGAAACAGTGAATTTCCCGCTAAAAGGGAAAAGAGACTATGTTCACGGCACCAGTATCTTTAACGAACTGGTACTTCAAGCAAAAAGAGCCGGTCTCGAAAGCGGAAGAATAAACCTGACGTTCAAGAATAAAGTCGACAATAACGTATGTTTGATCGAGAGAAGGGTGCCACGCAAGGAGGATGCCGTTATCGCCAAGCTTGACGGCAGCAATGGTGACCCGGAGCTGTATATCAGCTTGAACCCGTCTTCGGAGGGTGCGCCGGCAGAAAGAGTGGATTTTGATGAAGATAATATTTGCCAAGATGGCTTGTTATTTGAGAGCTCAATTGAATTAAAAGGCGCTACACATCATGATTCGATAGAAATGGTTGTTGCACTTTGTAAAAAAATGCACCTTCAATTAGTCGATGCTGAAAAGAAGTGGGTCTTCTCAAGATACCTCGGGGCTTTTCCAATACCGAAAGGAAAAGATATAAAGCTGGTTCTGGTAAAAAAAGTTGGTACCAAGCTTACCTGCAGTAAAGTCTATATCGATGGCAGTGAAGTCGCAGATATATATTTCTCCTGACATGATCGCAAAGGTTACATTATGCTAGGAATAGAAAACGTAGCATCTTATATTCCAGAGAGAAAAATCGACAACCTGGAGCAGGCTGATAAATTCGGAGCTGACAGAGAATTTGTCGAAAAAAAAATTGGTGTTTTGAAGCTGCCCCGGCTTAGCGAAGACGAGTCGGTAGCTTACGCTTGTGTTGAGGCGTTCAAAGCACTAAGCGAAAAAGGTGGTGTCGAGCTGGAAGAGATAGACTGCCTGGTTGTCTGCACACAGAATCCAGACAGAGATGGGTTGCCGCACAATTCAGCGATATTGCACGCAGAGCTAGGTCTGAAAGACGAATGTGCATGCTTCGATATCGGCCTTGGTTGCTCAGGATATGTATATGGGCTGAGCATCATTGAATCTTTCATGCAGGCGAATGGCCTTAAGCGTGGGTTATTTTTTACCTGCGATCCATACTCAAGAATACTGGACCCCGAAGATAAGAATACCTGCCTGCTTTTTGGCGACGCGGCAACAGTCACACTTATCAGTGATAGTCCAAAATACGTAAAGGCTGGCGCTAAATTTTCGACTCGTGGAGCGGGACGCGAAGCCCTGGAAAAGGTCGATGGGAAGCTCGCCATGAATGGTCGAGCGGTCTTTAATTTTGCGTTAATGGACGTTCCGAAGCAGATAAAATCCTTGCTGGAATCGCAAGAGCTCGATGTTGCTAGTATAGACCTGTTCCTGCTTCACCAGGGCAGCCGGTTTATGCTGGAAAATACGATAAAGAGAGCGGGCATCCCTTCAGACAAGGCCCCGATTGAGTTGTCCGAGACAGGCAATACCGTTTCGTCGTCCATTCCAATCCTTCTCGAAAAGCGGATTAGGGATTTGCCGGGCCTGGTACTTATGTCAGGCTTTGGGGTGGGTCTATCCTGGGCATCAGCCATTTACAAACAGAACTCTTAGGAGCAAAAAATGCAAAGAGAAGAAGCCATCAAGATCGTGATCGAAGTACTTGAAGACAACGTACAGGACTTAGAGATGTCAGACGACAAGATGGATGAGACGCTGGTTGATATTGGCGTTGATTCGCTTGATGTCATGCTGGTGATGATGGATATCCAAGAAAAGTCGGGTGTGAAGATATCGGATGATAAGGCGGATGAGCTGGATACGCCAAATAAGATTGTTGATTTCATACTTGGCAATTAAAAGTAAAGTGGCTTAATAAAGGTATTAGTAAATGAGTTTTATCAGAGCGGTGGGCTCGGGGATAATCTCAAATCTGGGTGATGTTCGTAACCGACAGCAGGCAAAAAATAAGCAAAAATTTTTTTGTATTGGTAGGAATAAAACAGGAACAACATCTCTGGAGAAGGCATTCAGGGATTTGAGATTTGTCGTTGGGGATCAGCGCAGGGGGGAGCTGCTTGCAGATAAATATTACTTCAAGGGTGATTTTGATCCAATTATAAGATTTTGTAAGACTGCTCAGGTTTTTCAAGATGTTCCTTTTAGTTATCCCGAGACGTATAAATATTTAGATGCGGCATTTCCAGGTAGTAAATTCATTCTTACGATCCGAGATAGTCCTGAAGTTTGGTATCAGTCGCTAACAAAATTTCATACAAAACGCTTTGGTAAAAACGGAAAGCTCCCTATTGGCGATGATCTCCTAGCCGCCCCGTACGTAAGGAGAGGTTTTGTTTATAATACCGTGCGTTTGCACGGAACGCCTGATGATGATCCCTACAATAAAGAGATAATGATTGATCATTATATAAAGCACAACCAGGCGGTGGCTGATTACTTTATCGATCGGCCGGATTCTCTTCTAGTGATTAACGTGAGTAAGAGCGACGCGTACAAGAAATTTATAGACTTCATCGGCGCGGAGTCAGAGTCTAGAGATTTTCCTTGGGAGAATAAAACTTAGTGATAAAATCCAGGCCAATATGAGTAAAATTAATCGAGATATTAGCATTGGTGTTCTGTGGAACCTGGCTAGTATTTTTATGAGTCGTGGTGCTTCGATAGTATTCACACTCTTCCTTGCCCGCCTCTTAACACCAAACGACTTTGGTCTGGTGGCCATGATTGTTATTTGCTTCGAGCTTGCTGGTGTTTTTGTTCAGTCGGGGTTGGGGCAAGCATTGATACAGAGCGAAAAGGTAAGCGACGAAGATCTAAGTACCGTGTTTATAACCAATATGGCGATGAGTGCCTTTGCGTACTGCGCCCTTTTCCTTTCGGCACCATGGGTCGCCAAATTTTATCAGCAACCGGAACTAACACTACTAGTTCGAGTTATGGGGCTGGTTGTTTTTATCAACGCAATGAAAATTGTTCCAACCGCGACGCTTAGCCGTGCAATGAACTTTAAGTCGCAAATGGTTGCTAATACTTCAGGCGTCGTATCGTCAGGCATCGTTGCTGTGACATTGGCCTATAATGGGGCCGGAGTCTGGAGCCTGGTTGCGCAGATGGTAATGGCGGCGTTTGTCTCCACCTTGCTGCTATGGTTCGCCAGCGTATGGCGGCCTAGCTTAATTTTTAGTGTTGAATCCTTTTTAAGGCTTTTCCAGTTTGGTGTAAATCTTTTAATAGAAGGTTTTTTGGCTGTTCTGTATCAAAATTCGTACGTTCTAGTGATCGGCCGCTTCTACAGCGCTGAGGCAACCGGCCTATATTTTCTAGCGAAGAAAATAAGCAATCTGGTTTCCCAGCAGATGACATCGGCTGTACAGCAAGTAACTTTTCCGGCCTTATCTAAACTACAAAATGATAATGAAAAGCTGAGATATAAATATCGTCAAATTATTCAAATGACAATGTTCATGATCGCGCCAGTTATGCTTCTTCTAGCTTCTCTTTCAAGGCCGGTCTTTGAGATTGCGTTTTCGGAGAAATGGCAAGGCTCGGTTCCCTATCTTCAGCTTTTATGCGTGGTTGGGATGATTTATCCATTGCACGCCTTGAATGTAAATATTATGAACGTAAAAGGCAGGTCTGATTTGGTTTTGAAAGTGGGGCTTGCTAAAAAAGCCGTTAATCTATCTTTGCTCGGACTTTCCTTAAAATATGGAGTGCTCGCGATAGCTATTAGCCAGGTGTTGGGTTCCGTCCTTGCTCTAGTGCCAAACACATACTATTCAGCTAGGTTGGTGAATTACGGACTCGTAGATCAGCTTAAAGATGCAGCTAAACCTGTTCTGTCAGCCTTGATAGCAGCCTCAGGATTGTTTTTCTTGTTGCCAATGTTAACAATTCGAGCAGAAATTTCCCTTCCTTTCTGCTTGCTTTTGGGTGCTTTAATATATTTGAGTACAAGCTATCTAGTTAAATCTGAAGGCATGTTTATGTGCATAAACGTACTTAAATATAAAATCAGGAAGCAATGACATGCGAATATTTCTATGTGCATCGGCGCAAGATTCATGAAACAGTCGGGCTCACATGATGGCTCTGAGAGTGGTGCTGGAGAAGTTTTAGCGAGCGTCTGTGTGACTGCATATCAGCACGTAGACTACATTGAGAAGTGCTTGGAAAGTATTATATCACAAAAGACGAGATTTAATTTTGAGATTGTTTTGGGGGAAGATGATTCTTCGGATGGTACGCGGGACATATGTAAGAGATTTAAGGATGCTCATCCATCATTGATATCGCTATCCCTAAATAGTCGTGCTGATGTCATATATGTGGCGGGGTCCGCCACAGGGCGCGCAAACTTTTTGGGAAATATTGCCAGAGCCAAAGGCAGGTATATCTTCTTTTGTGATGGTGATGACTTTTGGACGGATGATAAAAAGCTCCAAATTTGTGTAGATAAATTTGAAGAAAATCCAAAAATTAGCATGATAACTACTAGGGCGGAGATTAAAAACGAAGATCTCACTGAGACGCTTGGTTTTTTGGCAAACTATGGAGAATCAGAAAAGATATTCTCGCCTTCAGATATGGTCCTGTCCGTTTCTGGCTTACCTATAAGCCCTATGCAGACGATGGCTGTGAGGGCATCAATTTGCGAGCAGCATTCCTTAGCTAGGTTAATTAATTATGGAGGAAGTATGCATGCAATAATTCATTTGCAAGCTTCTTTGCATGGCAGTTGTTGCTATTTGCCACGGACTACTGCCGTGTATCGACATGCTAGTAAATCGTCTGTTGTGGCAAAGCGAAAAGCCAGCTCAAAAGGGGAGAAATTGTATGAATGGAATAAGCTTTGGTTAAACCTCATGAAGGCGTTTTCAAAGTTTGAACCATCTTTAGAAAAACCTACGAATGAAGCGATATTGAATCGGCTTTTGTCATTGTTTATAAGTAGCAACATGAGCTTGACAAATAAAGCCAAGATAACGGCGATTTTTTTAGTAAATGTTAGAGTTAAATTTTTAACTTTATGGTTTTGGGAAAGATTAAAAAAGTGTTAGATGTTTCGCTATACATAGAAGAGTGGCCTCAATGTTTAATATTAAAAGATTTGTTAGTCAGATTTATGTTTCAACGGCTCCCTTGGCTCTTTTAGAAGCGCGTCACCATTTCAAAACGAGGCATGCAGTGCAAGAGTGGCTGGCCGATGAATACGTTTTTATACATATCCCTAAGTCGGGAGGAACTAGTTTGGCCTTGGCTCATGATAGACACGAAAGTGGCCATTATTGTTACCAAAAAATTCTTTCTATGCGAAACGGGCGCGTGGGTTCGGGTGCGTATTTTATAATGAGAGATCCTGTTGAAAGGATAATATCCTCGTACAAGTATTTAAATATTCTGAACGATAAGTTTGGATCGTCGCCTGTTCCAGCGGCAAATAAAAGCAAAAACATCGATGATTTTTTGGAGAAGTATATCTTCAAGATAGACGTGAACGACCATTATTTTTTTCGCAGTGCGTCCTGTTTTATTAGAGGTGCGCCAAGATGCTCGACATGGATGATTAACTTTGAAAATCTTTCTAATAATTTGAAAATTTTTTTTTCCGAGGTTGTTGGTGAGCAAATGGTATTGCCTCATGTGAACTCAAGCGCACAAAGAAGTGATGATGTAAAAATCAAAGAAGAAAATATAGACATTCTAAAAGAAATCTATAAAGACGATATGATTTTGTGTTCGACGTTGTCCGGGAAACCATTTGCAAGGGTTGATGATGCCGACTTGGCGGATGGCGCCTGATGAAAGTTGAGTCTTGTAATAATATAATGCTTGTTTGCTCCTCTCTGGGTGGGGGGGGGGCGGAACGTGTTGCAACTAATTTAGCGCTGGAGTTTTTAAATATTGGCATAAGAGTTTCTATTTTTTTCTGGGATGATAAAACTAATTCAGAATATTTTTTGGACAAAAGGATAGTTTTATATAGGCCTCAAAGCCGAAATTTTTTTTTCAGGTGCTTGAGCATGCGAAAAGCGCTTATAAAAGAGAATCCGGAGGCTGTAATTAGCTTTACCGACATTCCTAACATCATTACCTGGCTGGCTTCTCTTTTAATGCGGGGCTCATTTAAGCGACTGCCTACCATTCATAGTAACCTTCGAGCTAGAGATCTTGCGACGGGATATACTATAAGGAACCAGATTGTAAGATTTTTACATCGGCTTTCTTGTCGGCGTGCTTTTGGTGTCGTGGCTGTGTCTGATGGGGTAAGGAAGGCCGCAGCACAGTATTTATCCTTGAACGATAGAACGGTAGTTACGATCTACAATCCGATTTTTTCTGGCGGGTTGATGCCGGCTGCTGCTAAGAAAGAGGTAGATCGTCGACATATCAAATTGGTGGCGGCGGGGCGGCTTAGCGCAGCCAAAGATTACCCCGTGATGTTTAGGGCAGTTAACATACTCATTTCAGATATGGGCCAGAAATGCTCTCTGGATATCTATGGAGAAGGGCCTCTCGAAAAAGATTTAAAGGATTTGGCAAAAGAAATGTCATTGCAGGACGCTGTCCAGTTCAAAGGGTTTTCCAAGAATCTGAAAGAAAACTTCCCTCGTTACGATATGTTGGTCTTGAGTTCTCGTTGGGAGGGGTTTGCTAATGTTTTGGTTGAAGCATTGCTCTGCAAACTCCCTGTTATTTCAACAAATTGCCCCTCAGGTCCCTCCGAGGTTCTAGATAACGGCAGATTCGGTACGCTAGTGCCTGTTTCGGATCCTGTAAGTTTGGCTGAAGGTATATACCAAAGAGTGTCGAAGGCTGAAAAACAGTTTAATGATGATGACTTGGCCAAACATCTAAGTAAATTTTCATCTTCTTATGTTGCTAAACAGTACCTCGATTATTTGTCAGGCTGTTGTTTATGAATTTCAGATATAAAATCAATCTTTATCGCCGGTACCCATATTGGAGTAAAAAAAAATGTATTTATGTTCACATTCCTAAGGCGGCGGGTACTAGTATAAATCAATCTATTTATGGAAGGACCTTAGGTCATTATAAAGCATATGAAATAAAGGCTAAATTTCCCAAACTTTATCAAGAGTGCTTTGTGTTCTCGGTGACAAGAAATCCTTGGGATAGGGTCGTCTCTGCGTATCGTTTCGCTAAGATGGGCTCCACTGGGTCTATGGCGGTTAGCAACCCCTTTAGCTATAAAATTGATGCTTTTAGAAGCTTTGATGCTTTTATTCATGAATGGTTGGTTTATAAAGAATTGAAAGATTTGGATTTTATTTTTCAGCCTCAGTACCTTTTCGTTACAGATTTGAGTGGCTCGGTTATAGTGGATCATCTGGGGAGACTAGATAGGATTAACGATACTATAAAAGCCGTGCAAGAGGTTCTTTCAGTGAATATGAATATGCAAAATATTAATGTCACTTCATCTGATAGTAATTATAAAAAATATTATCAAAGTAACGATACTGTGAATACGGTCGCGCGCTTGTACGCCAAGGACGTTTCGTTGTTTAAGTATGATTTCTAAGATGGAATATTTCCATGGATGTATTGTACGTTATTAAAGGGCTCGGTCTTGGTGGGGCGGAGCGTCATGTTGTTGAGTGCTGTATTGCAGCAAAGGCCAATGGCTACGATGTTTGTGTGCTTTATTTTTTGAAAAATAAAAATCAAATTGAGCATGAGCTTAGGGAAAAAGATATTCCAGTTTTTTTTGTTAAAAAAAATCCATGGTGGATATTTTCCTTTTTTTTGTTCGTAAAGTTGATTTTTTTATACAGGCCGAAAGTTGTGCATGCGCATTTGCCAATACCGGCGCTGATTGCTCGACTCTTCAAGTTTTTTTTCTCATATCGCATGATAACAACGGAGCATAACGTATATGGGCGACTCCATCCGATAACACGTTTCCTCCATAGAACATTACATTTTTTAGATGATGCCACTGTCAGTTGCTCAGAGGCGGTCGCGTTGTCATTGCCTTGGAGTACTCAAATTATTGATAATGGAATATCCGTGCCTGACAGGCCTCTTTGTCTTGGTGAAGTGAGACATAGGTTGGGTATTCGGAGTGATGCGATTGTATTTATATGCGTTGCAAATTTGTTAAAAAAGAAAAACCATGAGATGTTGATTCGGGCGTTTGATCAAATGATCGCTGTTAAATCCTTGCCTTGTCATTTGGTATTGGTAGGCCAGGATGGCACCGAAAAGCCGAAGTTGAAATCGTTGGTCGGTCAACTTCAGTCAGCTGACTGTATTCACTTTTGGGGACCGCACCCGCGCGCATCAAATTTAATTTTTGATGCGGATATTTTTTGCCTGTCTTCAGATTATGAAGGGCTTCCCTTGGCTCTATTGGAAAGCATGTTTGTGGGACTGCCATCGATTGTGACTAAGGCGGGTGGAATGCCTAGTGCGGTAGAAGATCAGATGTCGGGTTTCGTAGTAGATGTGGCCAACCAGGAATCATTTTCTCATAGCATGGCTGTTTTGGCTGACAACGCAGAGCTACGAAAGAGAATGGGGCAGCGGGCAACCGAAATCGCGTCTGGTCGATTTTCTGTTGAGGCTATGTTTGAGAAGCTGTCATTGATATATAGAAAAGATGTATAACCATGGAAATTTTCATTGCGGTTTTCTTGTTTTCTCTTACTTTTTGTTTTGTGATTTTTATCGCAAATTGCTATCGCTGGTTGGCATTACCTTTGATGAGCGCATTTTTTGCAAGATTAGGAGTGTCACTTTTTCATCGCTATGTGGCTGCTTTGCCCCAAGGTAGCTATGATGCTAGCGTTTTTGAACGTGTTGCTTATGACTGGTCCTCGAGTGGTTGTTTGGGGTTTTTTGAGCATTTCAATCCTTCCGCGTCGTACGTTTATAGTTCTGTGCTCGCGACTTTGTATGGTTGTACGGATCGCTCTGTTCTTGGTGCCCAAGCGCTTAATGTACTTGTGGGCGTGATATCAGTTCTAGTAATTGCGATTGCCACAAAGAAAGTTTGGAATGAACGGGCTGCAACCTCTGTCGCTTGGCTCGCCTCTCTGTTCCCAGCATTGGTGATATATTCATCGGTTACGTTGCGTGAAGTTTTTGTGTTGATTTTCTTTTCATTCGGAATCTTGATGCTAATATCTTCTGTGCAGCGGAAAAATTTGATTTACTTGTGTTTTTGCTTTTTTTCTTTTTCCTGTGCGTCCCTGTTTCATAGCGGTATAGCATTTGCTATTCCCGCCTCTTTGGTGGCCTATCTGCTCTTTAGTGCGCCAGCCAATACTCAAAGAAAAGTCTACATCAAGCGTGCAGGGAGCGCAGTAGCTCTCCTCATTTTCTTTATTCTATGTGCTGTATTTATGGAGAATATTTTTCTACCTAAAGTAGGCGCGCTATCTGAGCTTGACTCAGAAAGTATTGCTACCGTCGTCTCGAGTAGAGCAGATGGCGGTGCAGTATATCTCTCAGGTTTGGCGGTGTCTGGCCCTGTAGACATTCTCTGGCAGGCACCGATACGAATGATCTACTTTCTTTTTTCGCCGATGCCATGGCAGGTTCGGTCGGTTGGCCACGCTTTAGGAATGCTGGATAGCTTTTTATATGTTTTTTTGGTTTTTCTGATATTTAAAAATCGAAAAGATATTTTTAAAACTCCAGAGGCTAAAGTTCTTGGTGCTGTTTTTTTTCTGCTCCTTTTTGTCTTCGCGTTCGGGACTTCAAATTTTGGTACGGCTATGAGACATCGCGCGAAGTTTGGATTTATCCTTTTCATTCTTTCTGCACCTTATATCCGTGTCGCTGTTGCCCGTTTGAGTGGACGAAAGAATAGCCAGTGAGGTCGACGATGAGTGACGAAGTTTCGATGAAGAATCTGGAAGATGTTGATCTTGTTGCCCTTTTGAAGCTGGTTTCACAAAGTTTGAGCAATGAAGGGGTGACTCAGAAGACCGTTGATTTTTGGAGGTGGAAGCATTTTGATAATCCATTCGGCCAATCTGTGGGCTTGGCTGCTTGCAAATCAAATGAATTGGTGGCCGTCCGCCCGCTCATGAGGTGGCATTTTCTTTGTGACTCCGGCTCCTATTCAGCCCTGCGTGCAGTCGACACAGCGACGGCTCCAGAATGGCGAGGCCGTGGTCTTTTTAGAAAGCTCACAGACAAGTGTGTGCAGAATGCTCATAAAGATGGGGTTTCTTTTATTTTTAATTCGCCGAACAGTAGTAGCCTACCAGGATATGTTAAAATGGGTTGGCGTCATGTTGCACAGCTCAAGGTGTTTCTCTGTGTTTCTTCGCCTGCACGGTTTGTTTTTTCCTTTATGAAGTATAAATTTTTTAAACGAAATCGTGTTGCAGAAAAATGGTGCCGAGTTAGTGGTGGGAAGGTCCAGTCTTTGAGTTTGTTTCGCGACTCTAGAGACTTGCTGAAATTGGCATCCAGTTTTGAGGAAAAAAGGAGGGCGCAAGGTTATCGAACACCTCGAACCCCGGAGTACTTGTATTGGCGTTATGTTGATCAGCCAAACGCTGATTACGGTGTCCATGTTTCTCGCGATGCTAATGGCTCGATATCGGCTATTTCTATTCTTCGCCTTGAGGTTAGATCCGGCCTTTTGGGGGCTGTTCTGCTTGAAGTTTTCTCTCAAAAGAGCGATGTTGAGTCTGTTGCAGTAGAGATTAGGAGGGTAAAGAGAGAATTGAAAGTAGACTACTTCGTGTCTTATTTTTCACCACTCTCTGTTGAAGCTTCGGCGTCTAAGAAGTGTGGTTTTTTTAGGTTTCCCTTTAAGTATATAAACTTTGCATTTCGCCCCTTGGGCGAAAATGTAAGCTATGACATCGATCCGCTCAACCCGGAATCTTGGGATATCAGTTACGGGGAGCTTGAGGTTTTTTGATGGTAATGTCAGTTCTTCGGGGTGCACTTAAGTCTTTTTCTTATCTGCTTACCGCCTTTAAAAAACCTTGCGATAACATTGTCTTTTTGATGTATCACCGGGTTACGGGCGATGTAAATCTGGAGCTGGACCTCCCCTTTGAACTTTTCGAAAAGCAAATGGCAGTGCTGTCAGAGGGATATGAAGTTATCTCATTCGACGTTGCTATTGAGCACTTACAGGCAAGACGGATTCCCCCTTCGTCTCGCCCTCGTGTAGTGATTACGTTCGATGATGCCTACGAAGATTTCTATGACAAAGCTTTGCCTGTTCTTGAGAAGTACTCGCTCCCTGCAGCGCTATACGTACCGACGAGCTTTATTGATAACCCAGGCGAAGCCCCGGTCAGTGTTTTGGATGAGTCATCTGCTCTCTTGAAGCCCATGAGCTGGGATATGCTCAGAGAAGTGCAGCGGAATCACCTCATCACTCTGGCTGCCCACAGCCACGGCCACCAGGAATATTCATCGCTTTCACCAGAAGCCATTAAGGCGGATGTTGCTATATCGGCTGGACGTATCGCGGATGAGTTGGGTGTCAGTTTTGACCATTTCGCCTATCCTCGTGGTCGTTGGAATGAAGTAGCGGAGGCGACGGTAAGACCTTTTTATAAGACCATAACGCTGGTGGGTGGTGCCGGGGTGTCCCCTTCGGATTTCGACCCTTACCGTATTCCCAGAGTGCCTGTGATTCGCAGTGATGGCTTTTTTTGGTTTTCTGCTCGCATACGAGGTCGCTTGGTATACGAGCAAAAGATACTGAATTTGGTTAAAGGTATTTTGAATGCATCACGCCGTTAGCCCCGTCATTTTCTTGCCTCTCCGCCTGTTTGCCATCCTATGAAACCCATCGTTCTCGTCTCCAACACCGCCTGGTATCTCTACAACTTCCGTCGCGGCACCCTGGCTGAGCTGGTGGCTCAGGGCCATCGCGTGGTCACCATGGCGCCGCCGGATCGCTATGCCACCAAGCTGGTGGAAGAGCTGGGGGTGGAGTTCGTGCCGTTGCAGTTGGATGGCAAGGGCACGCGTCTGCTGGGCGAGGCGCTGAGCCTGTTGCGGCTGTTTTTTGCGTTACGCCGGCTGCGGCCGGCGTTCGTGTTCAATTTCACCGTTAAGGCCAACATCTATTCCGGCTTGGTGTGCCGTCTGCTGCGCATTCCCTATGCGAACAATGTGTCCGGCCTGGGCACGGCGTTTATTCACGATAGCTGGCTGTATC
>NZ_NMQZ01000048.1 GCF_002864685.1 Alloalcanivorax mobilis | reverse complement strand
GGGCGTCAGCGGCGATGGGAGGTGGATCAGCATGCGTCAATTCCCGCTAATCCGCGATGAACCTTTTTTATTGGTCTCACCCGATCAGCCCGGCCCAATGCGAGCCCATCGGCCGGGCTTGAGCATCAATGATCCGCTTCGAACACCATGGAGGCCGAGTTCAGACAATAACGCAGGCCGGTGGGGGCGGGGCCGTCGGGGAACACGTGCCCCAGGTGACCGTCGCAGCGAGCGCAACGGATCTCGGTTCGCACCATGCCATGGCTGGCGTCGCGCAGTTCCCGCACATGTTGCGGGTCCACCGGTTGGTAGAAGCTCGGCCAGCCGGTGCCGGATTCAAACTTGCCGTCGGAATGAAACAGCGGCAGGTGACACAGCTTGCACAGGTAAGTGCCGGCTTCCTTGTTGTCGAGCAAGCCGCCACAAAACGGCGGTTCGGTGCCCTGATTGAGAAGAATGCGGCGCTCCTCGGCGGTGAGGCCGGCGGCGCGTTGCTCTTTCTGTGAGGCGCTGAGCGGAGTCAGATCGAAACCGCTGGCGGATTGTTGGCTGCTCATGGCGATCTCCCGGGCGCTTATTTCAGCAGGTTATTGAAATGCGCGTGCAACTTTTCCACTTTCGGCCGGGCCACGTGGGCGATGTAGGGCTGGGCGGGATTGCGGCGCGCGAAGTCCTGGTGGTAATCCTCCGCCGGGTAGAACGTCTGGCCGGGCTCAATGGTGGTGACGATCGGCGCGGTAAAGGCGCCGGCGTTATCCAACTGCTGGATATAGCGCGCCGCCACCTCGCTCTGCGCCTGATTCACCGGGAACAGGGAAGATCGATACTGGGGGCCACGGTCATTGCCCTGGCGGTCTTTCTGGGTGGGGTCGTGGGCAATGGCGAAAAACAGCTTGAGAAGCTGGCCATAGCTGATCCGGTGGGGGTCGTAACCGACTTCAACGACTTCCGCATGGCCGGTGTGGCCGCCACACACAGCCTCGTAATTAGCCGTTTCCGGGGTGCCGCCGGCGTAACCGGACACCACCGAGGAGACGCCATCAAGCGCTTGGTAAACGGCTTCCACGCACCAGAAACAACCGCCGCCGAGGAGGGCGCGGCCCGGGTCCTGGTCGGCGGGCAGATCCTCGGCCGGGTCGGGAAAACGATCGGGATGGACGGTCAGGGATGTACCGGGGATAACGGCTTTCATAACTCCTCCATGGCGACCGGTGCAAGGCCCGTCGCGGGTATCGCCAGGCCGGGAACACCGGGCAAAGGGCGCGACGCGCTGTGCCGCGCGGCGCGCGTCTCTGTTCTGGGGGCACCTGGCCCCGGTTACAACAGGTCCAGCGCGCCCAGGCCGGCAGCCAGGGCGCGACACTGGCTTTTGGCGATGGCGCTCTGATCGTTGGCTTCGTGGGTGCGCGCTTCACCATTCCAGAGGTTACGCCCCTCGGCGGAGAGCAGATCCACCGGATAGCGTTGCTCCGCCTCCGGTTGCGGCTCTTCCTTGATTTTTCCGCCGATGCCGATGCGCCAGGTGGGCTCCACTTCGCCCTGGCTGATCGGGTTGTGATCACGGGGCTCGGTAAGATGCGGCGGGCGCTGGATCAGATACGTCAGATCCACCACCAGCACCCGCTCCACACCGTGCTGATGCGCCCAGTCGACCAGAATGGCTCGGCCTTTCTCATCCCACAACGGCAGTTCCTGGTGGCTCAGAAAAACCTCCAGGCCGGCGCGTTGAAAAATTGGCCGGCAGGTCAGCTCCCAGGTCTCGCGGGTATCGTTTTCCGGGGTTTGCGCCACCAACAGCACGCCTCGCGGAGGCGGTGGCGGGGTTGGGGTTACGCTTCGCGTTACCAGTTCAGTGGTGCTGGCACAGCCGGCCAGCAGTAACGCCAACAACAGCGCGGACCTCATCGTTTTTCCTCCTTCGGACAAGCATCCAGTGTAGCAGGGTGGCCATCGCGGAACAGCGGCGCCGGCCGCGTTTTCGCGGCCATCTCGTCAGAGCTCGCCGATGGCGGTCGGGGTCGGTCGGCGAGGGCTGCATCGAAACACGGCGGCAGGCGCGTATTCACAATCAGACGGGGCGGGAAAGGCACGCGCGTATACACACCGGATACAAAGGGACACAAGGGGTAGCGTTTGTGTAAAAACATCAAGGCCATCACAACACTAATGCAACCTGACTTCACGGTAATTCTGTTTTTTTTACCCCCGCCAACTATTCCAATGATTGCACAGTAATCCGTTGATACCCGTAGGGGGGTAAGACCATGAAAGGAAGCTTGAAATTCACCTCACTTGTGCTGGCCGCCGCGCTTGCATCGCCGTTGGCGATGGCCGCGACCGATCAGCACCAGGAGAACCTCGCCACCCGCCAGTATGTGGGCGGCGCGGTCTCTTACGTGGACGTGGACGATGACCGCCAGATCGATGATCAGGGCGAAGGTTACAGTGTCTTTTATGGCCGTCAGCTCTCGGACAGTTTCTGGTGGGAGACCGAAGGCGGCTTTTACAAGATGGATGGCGAAGTTCCGGATGGCCAGGATTTCTATCAGTACCACCTGACCACCGGTCTGGCCTATGCGTTTGGTGATCGTACCGGCTTCACGCCTTACGTGATCGTGGCGCTGGGTGCGATCAAACACGAAGTGCTGCCCCGTGACGATAACGACACCAACTTTACCGCCAACGCCGGCCTCGGCGCGGTCACCGGGCCGATTTTCGACAACGGCCTGAAATTGCGCGGCGACGTGCGCTACGTCTACGACGACTTCGATGGCGCCGGCCCGGCCCGTGGCGAAGGCGGATTCGGCGATGTCCGGGCGTCGCTGGGTCTGGAATTCCCGCTCGGTTACACCAAGGTGATCACCAAGGAAAAGACCGTGGTGAAAACCCGCGAGGTGGCGGTGCAGCAGCCGGTCATCGACAGCGATGGCGACGGCATTCCGGATAACCTCGACCAGTGCCCGAATACCCTGCCTGGCGGCAAGGTGGATGCCAAAGGGTGCCTGATCGTCAATCAGACCATCACCTTCAACGACATCCTGTTTGAGCTGGATTCCGCGCGGCTGACCCGTTCTTCCGAGAACACCCTGAGCCGGATCGCCCAGTCTCTGCAGTCACAAACCGATTTCCGTATCGAAGTGGCCGGCCACACTGACAGCACGGGCAGCGCCGAGTACAACGATATTCTCTCCCAGAAACGCGCCGACTCCGTGCGTCAGTACCTGATCTCCCAGGGTGTTGATTCCGGCCGCATTTCCGCGCGCGGCTATGGCGAGTCCGATCCGGTGGCGGGCAATGACAGTGTTTCCGGTCGTGCCATGAACCGCCGTGTTGAATTCCGTGTAACCGAGAAGTGAGGAGGTCCGATATGTTTCGCGTAAAAAATCTGACCATGCTGGCCCTGCTCGCCGTACTCGGCCTGGGTCTGTATGGCTGCAACACCAGTGACAGTGACAGCGACGGTGGCGGCGGAGATCCGACGCCAAACCTGAATGACCAGGACATGGATGGCATTCCCGACGGCGAGGACAACTGCCCGGCAATGGCCAATAACGACCAGAAAGACATGGACGCGGACGGCATTGGCGATGTCTGCGACGATGATCTGGATGGCGACGACGTCGACAACGACGACGACAACTGCGTATGGGTTTCCAATACCGATCAGGTCGACACCGACATGGACGGCATCGGTGACGCCTGCGACGACAACACCGACACCGACGGTGACGGTTACGACGACGGCACCGACAACTGCCCGTTGATCCCCAACCCGACCCAGTCCGACATCGACGGCGACGGCATCGGCGACGCCTGTGACGACGACCTGGACAACGACGGCGTGCCCAACGACGACGACAATTGCCCCTACCTGGCCAACAACGACCAGGCCGACGTGGACGGCAATGGCGTGGGCGATGTGTGCGAAGGCGATGCCGACGGCGATGACGTCAACGACGACACCGACAACTGCCCGTTCGTGCCCAACGAAGATCAGGAAGATCTGGACATGGACAACATCGGTGATGTTTGTGACGAAGACGTCGACGGCGACGGTGTGGACAACGGCAACGACAACTGCCCGTTGGTACCGAACGCGGACCAGGCCGATGATGATGGCGACGGCATCGGCAACTCCTGCGATGACGATTACACCGGCCCCACCGATCCCACCGACACCGACGGTGACGGCGTACCGGATGGCGAGGACAACTGCCCCAACGTCGCCAACGCCGACCAGCTCGATTCGGACGGTGATGGCATCGGCGACGTGTGCGATGACGACGGCTTCACCTGCAACGACAGCACCAACTATCAGCCGCTGTTGACTCCGGACTATGACGCCAGCGGCGAAGCGGGTGGTCTGTGTCTGGGCTGTAATGTGGAAAGCCCGGCCAACATCGTGGACGACAACGACGCCTCCTACGCCACCCTGAACACCGGCCTGGCGCTGACCGGCAACGTGCGCATCCGCGCCACCGCCGCCGACGAAGGCAACGACTTCGCCGGCATCGACCGGATCGGTTTCGTGATCTCCAACCCGAGCTCACCGTTGCTGAATCTCAGCCTGCTTGGCAACTTCGCCACCCTGATCTATCTGGATGACGGTGCGGAAGTCGGCCGCGCCCAGGTGGACGGCGGCTTGCTGGGCCTGGAACTGCTGGGTCTGGGTCTGGAAGACGGCCAACGCTTCCTGTCCGCGCCGGTGGACACTTCCACCGTGACCTTCGACGAAGTGGAACTGGAGTTCGCCGGTCTGCTTAACGTTAACGACGAGACCCGGGTTCACCGTGTCTGCGCCGGCACCGATCCCGTGGAGCCCGCCGCGCCCTGATCTGAACCCTCTTTCATCAGGCACTCAGGGGCGCGAAAGCGCCCCTTTTTTTTTTGGTTCATCGTCCTCCGGGCCGCCTCAGCCGTTACGTCAGGCTGACATCGACCAGGCAACGAAGCCGCTGTGGGAGCGATCCTTGATCGCGAACCGAGCCGAAAGGCGAGGACGGCCTGGCAAAGCGCCTTCGCGGTCGAGGACCGCGTCGCGGTTATGACCTGGCGTGTTGCGCGCAGCGCAAAGCGTGCCGCGTGCCGCGTGTCGCGTTTCGCGTTTCGCGTACTAGCGGTCCCTGACCGCGAACCAACGCGCCTGATCCACGCCTGCTGCGACCAACGGATTAGCCTCTCATCACCTTTTTCGGTTAGATTCATGGTCTGGGGAGAATCAGGGGATATCCTATTTTGATCACTCAACGGGCTCTGGCCACGGTGCTGCTGGCCGCCCTGGCGCTGCTGGTCAGCGCGTGCGGGCCGGGTGGGGCTCAATACACCGAGACCGGTGATCTGGATGCGTTACGCGAGCGCGGCGTTCTACGATTGCTGGCGCCACGTTTTGATGAGGAACTGGGCCTGGTGCGCGAAGGGATACCTTTGCAGGAGTTTCGCGAGCAAGCGGAGCGGATGGCCGAGTCCCTGGGGCTGGAGCCGCGCTGGGTTTACGCGGACAGCTTTGAACAGCTCGGTGTCATGCTCAACGACGGACGTGGCGACATTATCGTTACCAATTATTCGGTGACCCGCGAACGCAGCGAAAGCATGGCGTTTTGCACGCCGGTGGCGGTGATCCGGGAATATCTGGTGGTGAACGCCGATCGCCAGGGCGACACCCTGGCCTCGCTGGGCAAGCTGCGCATCGCCGTACCGCGTGGCACCGCCTACGCGGAAACCGCCGCGGCTCTGGCCGGCGAATCGGAGGCCATTAGTGTCAACAGCCTGACCGGCGACCTCTCCGATGAGCAACTGCTTCAGGGCGTCTCCGATGGGGTGTACGGCGCCACCATCATCGACGGCAATTTTATCGACAGCCTGCTGCTGGGCTTCGATGACCTGCGCAAAGGGCCGGTGGTCAATCCGCGCCGACGCATTGCCTGGGCGGTTCGTGAAGACAACGAGGACCTGCGCGCGGCGGTCAATCAGTTTATCGTCAGCCACCACGTGGGCGCCGAGTTGCAAAGCCCGGAGCGGCGCGACTGGGCGGCGATCAAAGCCAGTGGCGTATTGCGTGTGCTGACCTCCAACAACCCGGCCAGCTACTTTCTCTGGCGCGGCGAGTTGATGGGGTTCGATTACGATCTGATGCGCAATTTCGCCAAACAACATGACCTGCGGGTGCGCATGGTGGTCAAGAACTCCGCGTCAGAGCTGTTCGCGGCATTGGAAGCAGGGGAAGGCGATGTGATCGCCGCCTCGATGACGGTCACCGAACAGCGCCGTGAGCAGGGCTGGCGTTTCTCCAAGCGCTATCTGGAAATCAACGAGCAGATCATCGGGCGTAGCGACGAAGAGCCTTTTGAATCGGCGCAGGCGCTCACTGACCGGACCGTGGCGGTGGCACCGGACAGCGCCTTCCTGGGCACCCTCGAAGCCTTGCGCGAGGACGGCGTGGCGGTGCGGATCGCGACGCGGCCCGACGCCAGCACCGAAATGCTGATTCAGCAGGTCGCCGATGGCGACACCGATCTGACCATGGCGGACAGCCACCTGGCGGCGCTGGAGAGCACCTACCGTGATGACATTCAGCCGCTCTGGACACTGGCGGGAACCCGCGAGATCGCCTGGGGCTTGCGTCAGGACCAGAGCGCTCTGGCCGGCCGGCTTAACGCCTATATTTCTCGCAATTATCGTGGCCTGTTCTACAACGTGACTTACAACCGCTACTTCCGCGAGCCAAAGACCATTGAAGTGCACGAGCGTTATCGGGTGGAAGCGGGCAAGCAAATCTCGCCCTACGACGACTTGGTCAAGAAGTACGCGCTGAGTTCCGGCCTCGACTGGCGTCTGTTGCTTTCACAGATGTACCAGGAGAGCCGTTTCAACCCGGACGCCCGCTCCTTCGCCGGCGCCCAGGGGCTGATGCAGATCATGCCGCGCACCGCCCGCCAGTTCGGTTACGACGACCCCCATGACCCGGAGCAGGGCGTGGCCGCTGGCGTCACCTATCTGGATTGGCTGGAACGCCGTTTTCCCCAGCGGCTGGAACTGGCCCAGCGCATTTACTTCGCGTTGGCGGCCTACAACGCCGGCCACGGTCATGTGGAGGACGCGCGACGGCTGGCGCAACGTCTGGGCAAGGACCCGGATGTCTGGTTTGGCAACGTGGAGAGCGCCATGCTGCTGCTCTCGCAGCCCGGTTACGCCCGTCAGGCCCGGTATGGCTACGTGCGCGGCTCGGAGCCGGTCAAATACGTGCGTGAAATTCGCAATCGTTATTTGGGGTATGTGGAATTTACCCGTGAGCAGAACCATTCCGAAACACCCTGAGCCGCGCCGGCCACGCCTGCCGGTTTACAGGCGCCGGTTCAACCATTCCAGCAGGGTCTGCCGGACTTCCGGAGCGCAATAGTCGTTCAGTATCTCGTGGCGGCCTTCGGGGCAGTCCAGACGTTGCAGCGGCTGGTTCTGGCGAGCCAGTATCTGTTGCAGCCGGTCCATGCCCTTGCCGCCGGCGCTCATTGGGTCGCGGCGTCCTCCCAGCAGCAACACCGGCAGCCGCCGGGGCAGTGAGGCCAGGGCCTTGCGCGATTGCACCTTGGCCAGGGCCGACACCAGCGCCAGCCAGGTGGCGGTGGTGCACTGAAAGCCGCACTTGGGGTCGTCGATGTACGCCTGCACCTGGGCCGGGTCGGCGCTCAGCCAATCGAAGCCGGTGCGGGCGTCGGCGATGCGTGCGCCCCACGCCTGGAAGGTCAGCTTGTCGATCAACGGGCTATGGCCCTGGGCGCCGTGTTTGCGCTGTTGCCAGCCGAGCAGCGTCGCCATCAGGCGATAATAACCGCTCGAATGGTGATCGCTGCCGCACAGCACCAGCCCGGAAAGACGCGCGCCATGCTGCTCGGCGCCGGCCAACGCGATGAACGACCCCATACTGTGCCCGCCCAGCACCAGCGGGCCCTGCTCGCGCTCGCTGACCGTTTCGATCACCTTTTCCAGATCGCCGATCACGTTTTGCCAGCCGTCCCGGTCTCCGAAATGGCCGGGAGGGGCGTCCGAGTCCATGCTGATGCCGTGGCCGCGATGATCCGGGCAATAAAGATTCCAGCCGTGCCCGGCGAGAATTTCCCCCAGGGTGCGGTAACGGCCACCGTGTTCAGCCATGCCGTGCAGCCAGATCAAAGTGCCGACCGGATCGGCGGCCTGCCAGTGATGCACGCCGATGGTATGGCCATCGGCGGCACCGATTACGAAGCATTCCGAAGTCATGGACGGGTCCCCTTGAAAAGAGTGAAGAACATGCGACATGTTCGGTAAGGCGTCAATGATGGGACGCTGGACGCTGGACGCTGGACGCTGGACGCCAGACGCCAGACGCCAGACGCCAGACGCTGGACGCCGGACGCCGGACGCTTAACCCGTAACTTGAAAGTTTTGGTGTGTTTTCTGCTATTCAGTAAACACACCATTGCTGGCCGCACCGGGTTTAGCGTCTGGCGTCTGGCGTCCAGCGTCCAGCGTCTGGCGTCCAGCGTTCCCAACCAGCCCACGAGTCTTCCCGCTCCGAACACTGAAAACTGCCCCTTCCCCCTGTATCATTCGCCGGTACTGAACGTTGGCCCGCCAGGAGTAGAAAGTGATCCACTATCAGATCCGTCCGCTGCGACCCGAAGCCCATCTCTTCGAAGTGACCCTGACCGTGGCCGAGCCGACCCCGGAGGGCCAGGCGGTGACGATGCCGGCGTGGATTCCGGGCAGTTATATGATCCGTGATTTTGCCCGCCATATCGTGTCGATCGAGGCCCATGCCGGGGATCAGACGCTCACGATCGCCAAGCTGGACAAACAAACCTGGCAGTTGCCACCGGTGGCCGAGGGCCCGGTGAGCGTGACCTATCAGGTTTACGCCTGGGATTTGTCGGTGCGTGGTGCCCACCTGGACCCCACCCACGGCTATTTCAACGGAACCTGTGTGTTCCTGGCCGCCATGGGGCACGAAGACCAGCCGTGCCGGGTCACCATGGAGCCGCCCGCCGGGCCGCAATACGCGACCTGGAAGCTGGCCACCGGGATGAGCCGGATCAGCGGTGAGGCCTTGGGGTTCGGCGACTTTGAAGCGGAAAGCTACGACGCGCTGATCGATCATCCGGTGGAGATGGGGCAGTTCGAACACGCCGAATTCGAAGCCTGTGGCGTGCCCCACCGGGTGGTGCTGACCGGACGCCAACGCGCCGACATGGCGCGCCTGTGCCGGGACCTTAAGGTGATCTGCGAGCAGCATATTGGTCTTTTTGGTGAACCGGCGCCGGTGCGCGATTACCTGTTCATGACCCTGGTCACCGATGGCTACGGAGGGTTGGAGCACCGCAATTCCACCAGCTTGATGAGCCCGCGCGGCGATCTGCCACGGCGCACCGACGGCGCCGACGAGGTCCGCGATGGCTATCGCGGCTACCTGGGTCTGTGCAGCCACGAATACTTCCACACCTGGAACATCAAACGCATCAAGCCGGCGGCGTTCACCCCGTTTGATCTGCGCCAGGAGGTGCACACCGAATTGTTGTGGGCGTTCGAAGGCATCACCAGTTACTACGATGACCTGGCGCTGGCGCGCACCGGCCTGATTAAACCGGAGAGTTACCTGGAATTGCTGGGCCAGACCCTGACCCGGGTGCAGCGCGGCCAGGGCCGTCTGCGGCAAACCGTCACTGAATCCAGCTTCGATGCCTGGACCCGTTTCTATAAGCAGGACGAGAACGCCCCCAACGCGATTGTCAGCTATTACGCCAAGGGCGCGCTGATTGCTTTGGCCCTGGATTTGACGTTGCGCGATCGCAGCGACGAGCGGGTCACCCTGGATCACTTGATGCGTTTGTTGTGGCAGCGCCATGGTCAGGATCAGGGCGTGCCGGAGCAGGGCATACAGGCGCTGGCGGAAGAGCTGCTGGGCGAGGACCTGAGCGATTTCTTCGAACCGGCGCTGTACGGCACCGGCGATCTGCCGCTGGCTGCCTTGCTGGAAAGTCGTGGTGTGCTGCTTCATTGGCGCTCGGCCAGTAGCCACGGCGACAACGGTGGCAAAGCGGCCAGTGCGCCGCCGCCGGTGCATTTGGGCGTGCGGGTGGCCGCCGACCCACAGGGCGCGCGCATTCAGGTGGCCTACCAGCAGGGCGCGGCGATGGCCGCCGGGCTCTCCGCCGGCGATGTGATCATCGCCGTGGACGGCATCAAGACCGACGCCGGCTCACTCGATAGCCTGCTGGCCGCCTATCAGGAAGGCGAGCGGGTGGACGTGCATGCCTTCCGCCGTGACGAGCTGATGCGCTTCACCGTGAGCCTGGCACGCTCCGAACCGGACACCGCCTTTTTCAGTCTCGCCGAGGGTGGCTTGACTGAAAAAGGCCGGGCCTGGCTGCTGGGCCGCTAAGGCGCTGTGAAGGGATGACCGACACTCCATTGAACCAACTTTATCAGCGCCTGGAGCAGGTTCGCGGCGCCGACCGGCCTCGCCTGAAAAAGCGTCTTGACGGGCTGCGTGGCCGTGATGGCGACGCAGCGCGCGCCAAGCTGGCGGCGGCCATCGAACGCTCGGTGGCCGAGCGTGAGCGCCGCTCGGCGCTGATTCCGGCCCGGCTCGATTGGCCGGATCTGCCGGTGGTGCACCACCGCGAGGAACTGGCCGAGGCGATCCGCCGCCATCAGGTGGTGGTGGTGGCCGGCGAGACCGGCTCCGGCAAAACCACCCAGCTTCCCAAAATCTGCCTGCAGCTGGGGCGGGGCGCGAATGGCTACATCGGCCACACCCAGCCACGCCGGCTGGCGGCGCGTTCGGTGGCGTCGCGCCTGGCCGAGGAACTGCACAGCCAGGTGGGCGCGCTGGTGGGTTACAAAGTGCGCTTCAGCGAGCAGGTGGGCGACAACAGCCTGATCAAACTGATGACCGACGGCATGCTGCTCAGCGAAGTGCAGAACGACCGCTTTCTGAATCGCTATGACACCCTGATCATCGATGAGGCCCACGAGCGCAGTTTGAATATTGATTTTCTGCTGGGCTATTTAAAACAACTGTTGCCGAGCCGGCCGGATCTGAAGGTGATCATCACCTCGGCGACCATTGATCATCGCCGCTTCGCGGAGCATTTTTCCGGAGCGCCGGTTTTCGAAGTGTCCGGGCGCACCTTTGCGGTGGAAACCCGCTACCGGCCACCGGAAGGCGAGCGCGAGCTGGGGCAGCAGGTCGAGGAGGTGCTGCGCGAGATCCAGGCCGAGGAGCGCCGCTCGGGGGCGTCCGGCGCCCGCGACGTGCTGGTGTTCCTCAGTGGCGAGCGGGACATTCGCGACGTGCACCACCATTTAAAGCGCTGCGAGTTTCGCGACACCGAGCTGTTGCCGTTGTACGCCCGGCTCAGTGCCGCCGAGCAGCAGCGGGTGTTTTCCGCGCACCGGGGCCGGCGCGTGGTGCTGAGCACCAACGTGGCGGAAACCTCGCTGACGGTGCCCGGCATCCGCTACGTGATCGACGCCGGTACCGCCCGCATCAGCCGTTACAGCGTGCATTCCAAGGTGCAGCGCTTGCCGGTGGAGCCGGTTTCCCAGGCCAGCGCCAACCAGCGCGCCGGGCGCAGTGGGCGCTTGATGCCGGGCATCGCCTACCGGCTCTACGGCGAAGATGATTTCCTCAAGCGGCCAGCCTTTACCGATCCGGAAATTCAGCGCACCAACCTGGCGGCGGTGATTCTGCAGATGGCGGATCTGCGGCTCGGCAAGGTGGAGGACTTTCCCTTTATGGAGCCGCCGGACGGACGCTTTGTCCGCGACGGTTATCGATTGCTCGAGGAGTTGGGCGCCTTGGATGCGCAGCGCCAGCCGACCACTCTGGGACGGCAACTGGCGCGCTTTCCGCTTGATCCCACTCTGGCACGCATGGTGGTCGCCGGCGCCGCCAAGCAGTGCCTGCGAGAAACGCTGGTGATCGTGGCTGGCCTGGCGGTGCAGGACCCCCGTGAGCGGCCGCGCGATAAGCAGCAGCAAGCGGACCAGGCTCACCAGCCGTTCGAGAGCAAGGAATCCGATTTCCTGTTTTTTTGGAACCTGTGGTGCTGGGCTGAAGAGCAGCGCGAGGCGTTGACCAGAAACCAGTACGAAAAGCTGCTGAAGAAAAATTTTCTGGCGCCGTCAAGGATGCGCGAATGGCGTGACACCCACCGCCAATTGGTGTTGCTGGCCCGGGAGGCCGGTTGGGCGCTGAATGCCGAACCGGCCGGCTATGAGCCGATCCACCGGGCTTTGCTGACCGGCCTGCTGGGCAACGTGATGAGCCGTGATGAAGAGGGCGAGTGGCTTTCCACTCGCAATCGCAAGCCGCTGATCTGGCCCGGCTCGGCGCTCAGAAAAACCAAAAGCCGCTGGCTGGTGGCCGCCGAGCAGGTGGAGACCAGCCGGCTGTTCGCCCGCGTGGTGGCCAGGGTGGAGCCGCAATGGATCGAAGCCGAAGCGGCGCATCTGATCAAGCGCCAGTATTCCGAACCGCACTGGTCGAAACGGCGTGGCTGTGTGATGGCCAAGGAGCAAATCAATCTGTTCGGGTTGGTGCTGGCCGCCGGCCGCCGGGTCAACTATGGCCCGCTGGACCCGCCGCTGGCCCGTGAATTGATGATCCGTGAAGGGCTGGTGGCCGGCCAGCTGAGTCAGGAGCCGGAGTTCGTCAAGGCCAACCGGGAGCGCCTGGAAAGCCTTGAGGAGATCGAGCACAAGCTGCGTCGACGGGACATTCTGGTGGACGAGGAAGCGCGGGTGGCGTTTTACGACGAGCGACTTCCCGAAGACCTTTATTCTCTGGCCCACTTGCGGACCTGGTACCGCAAGCGGGCCGATCCGGCCCAGCGGGCCGCTCTGCTGATGGACGACGATTTTCTGCTCTCGCGCAGCGCGGAGCTGCGCGAGGACGCGTTCCCCGATCATCTGCGCTTCGGCGCGCTGGAATTGCCTCTGGAGTACAGTTTCGACCCCACCGGCGAGCAGGATGGCGTCACCCTGGTGGTGCCGGTGGCGGCGCTCGCGCAGGTGGAGCAGGAGCGTCTGGCGTGGCTGGTGCCGGGATTGTTGCGCGAAAAACTGGAAGCCTTGATCCGCGCTCTGCCGAAGGCGCGTCGCCGGCATTTCGTGCCGGTGCCGGATTACGTCAACGCGTTGATGGAGGCCCTGCGGCCGGACCGGCCGCTGCTGGCGGCCTTGACCCGGGAACTGCAACGGATGACCGGCGTGCGCGTGGAGCAAGAGGAATGGCCGGAGGCGCAACTGGCCGAACACCTGCGCATTAATGTCCGCGTGGTCGACGAGCACGGCGCCACCCTGGCCGAGGGCCGCGACCTGGCCGCGTTGCGCGAACGTTTTTCGGCACTGGCCGTGGCCCCACGGTCCGGCGAGCAACCACCGCCGCAGGAAGAGCGAGAGTGGCGCTTTGGCAGTTTGCCGGTCAGCGACGAAAGCGAGCAGGGCGGGTTGCGATTGCGCTACTACCCGGCGCTGGAGGACCGTGGCGATCGGGTCGCGCTGGTGCGCGTCAGCGACGCCGAGCAAGCACAACAGACGCACGGTTACGGGGTAGCCCGGCTGATGCTGCTGCGGTTGCCGGAACAGGCCCGCCAGTTGCGGCGCTTCGCCGGCCAGCAACCCGGTTTCCAGAAGCTGAAAGCGGAAAAGTCGCCGATGGCCCGCCAGGCGCTGGAGCAGGCACTGCTGAGAGCGACCAGTGAGCATTTCCATTTGCACCAGGAGGGCATTCGCGACGAGCACAGCTTCCAGCAGCGGCTGGACGCCGGGCGTGGCGATTTCGTGCCCGCCGCTGAAACCAGCCTGGCCGGCTGGGCGGCGATGTTCGCCGACTACCGTGGGGTGATGGCGCGCCTGGAGAAAAATTTCCCGCTCGCCTGGGCGCATGCCCACCGCGACATCAAAACCCAACTGGCGGCGCTGTTCGATGAGGATTTTCTGCTCACCACGCCCGCGGCCTGGCTTCGGGAGTATCCCCGTTATCTGGCGGCGCTGACCCAGCGTCTGGAAAAGCTGCCCGGCCAGATCGGTCGCGACCGTACCGTCAGCGCCGAGCTGGAAGAGTATTGGCAACAATATCTGCGTCGCGCCGGTGACGCCCCGCCGTGGCGGCAAAGCGAGCCGCTGACGCTGTTTCGCTGGATGCTTGAGGAGTATCGGGTCAGTCTGTTCGCCCAGACCCTGGGCACGCGTATGCCGGTGTCCGCGAAGCGGCTCAACCGGCAGTGGGAGGCGTGTTAAAGCGATACAGGATGCAAGATTCAGGATTCAGCGCGATGACGTTTGATCAGGTTCATGTACGCCCGACTCCGCGCTGAGGCCATGGCGCGGGCACAACCCTTTAGCAAACCAAGCGGTCTCCCGCGCTGTATCCTGAATCCTGCATCCTCTATCTGCTTTTCGTATCGCTATCGCGGCCACCCTTTGCGCTGGAGCCGACATATCCGGATAATTGACCCATTTACCGTCGCGGTAACCGGCGTGGCCGGTCGCCCTTTTGCGCGAGGACAGGCTTGTGACTCACTCGGTAGTGATCAGCGGAACCGGATTGTGGACGCCGGAACAATCCATCACCAACGACGAGCTGGTGGCTTCTTTCAACGAGTATGTGAAGCGCTATAACGAGACCCACGCCGCCGCTATCGAGGCGGGGGAGCAGGAAGCGTTGACCGGTTCCGACAGTGCCTTTATCGAGAAAGCCTCGGGCATCAAGCAGCGTTACGTGCTCGACCGCGAGGGGATTCTCGATCCCGGACGGATGCGCCCCAGCATCGCCGAGCGCGGCGATGATGACATTTCGGTGCAGGCGGAGATCGCCGTGAAAGCCGCGCGCCAGGCGCTCGACAACGCCGGCCTGGTGGCCGACGACCTGGACGCCGTGCTGGTGGCCTGCTCCAACATGCAGCGTGCCTACCCGGCCATGGCCGTGGAGGTGCAGCAGGCATTGGGCATGCAACACGGCTGGGGCTACGACATGAACGTGGCCTGCTCCAGCGCCACCTTCGGCATCCAGGCCGGGGTCGATGCGATTCGTAATGGCTCGGCGCGCCGGGTGCTGATGGTGAACCCGGAAATCTGCTCCGGTCATCTCGCCTGGGAAGATCGGGATTGCCATTTTATCTTTGGCGACGTGGCCACCGCGGTGATTCTGGAGCTGGCCGAAGACGCCACCAGCGACAATCAGTGGCAGGTGCTCGGCACCCGCTTGCAAACCCGTTTTTCCAATAATATCCGCAATAATTTCGGCTTTCTCAATCGCGCCGATCCCAGTGGCGTGGGCGCCCGTGACAAGCTGTTCCGCCAGGAGGGCCGCAAGGTCTTCAAGGAAGTCTGCCCGATGGTCGCCGACCAGATCACCAGCCATCTCGGCGACCTGCGGGTGCCGGTGGAGCAGGTGCGGCGCATGTGGCTGCACCAGGCCAACCTGAACATGAACGAGTTCATCGCCCGCCGAGTGCTGGGCCGGCCCGCCTCCCGGGAAGAGGCGCCGGTGATCCTGGACGACTACGCCAACACCAGCTCAGCCGGCTCGATCATCGCTTTCCACAAGTACAACGCCGATCTGGAGAAGGGCACCAAAGGCGTGATTTGCTCCTTTGGCGCCGGTTATTCCATTGGCAGCGTGGTGGTTGACCGGATTCGTTAGCAGACCAGTTATGTTTATTTGCATATACGCGGCGGCTCCAGCCGCCGTTTTTACAGGTGATTGATGCTGAGCAACGGGTCGCACCGGCTCGTTGGCCATAAAAAAACGGTTGTTTCTCTTCGGCGTACACGTAACGTTTACCTGATCCGTGCATCAATGGGACGTCGAAACGGCGAGGGATGGTTGATCGGATCGTTGTTAAACCTTCCCGATTTCGAATACCTCAAATGATTATTGGAGAAACACCATGTCCAAGTATTCCAAACTGAACCCCCTGGCAGTGACCGTTGGCGCCGCTTTCATGGCTTCCGCTCTGTCCGTGCCGGTTGCTCAGGCCGCTTCCACCAATCCGTTTGCTTCTTCCGATCTCGGTTCCGGCTACCAGCTCGCCGGCGCTGATAAAAAGGCGGAAGGCAGCTGTGGCGCGGATAAGAAGGCCGAAGGCAGCTGTGGCGCCGATAAGAAAGGCGAGGGCAGCTGTGGTGCGGATAAGAAAGGCGAAGGCAGCTGCGGCGCCGACAAAAAGGGCTGAGAACAGCTGTGAGCGATTATCCCGTGACCGGTACCGGTCTGGGATTGCGGCGGGCCCTGATGGGCCCGCTGTCCCAGGCGCCGGACGCGCCGGTGGATTTTCTTGAAGTGGCACCGGAGAACTGGATTCCGATGGGAGGACGGTTGGGCCGCGAGTTTCGGGCTTTTACCGAACGATACCCGTTTGTCAGCCATGGCCTGAGTTTGTCTCTGGGCGGCCCGGAGCCGCTGGATTGGGATCTGCTGGCGGGCGTGAAAGGGTTTCTCGATCAGCACCGCATTCGTTGCTACACGGAACACCTGAGCTACTGCAGCGACCACGGTCAGCTGTACGATTTGATGCCCATCCCCTTCACCGAAGAAGCGGTGCACTATGTCGCCGGACGGATTCGCCAGGTGCAGGATTTCCTTGGCCGTCGTATCGGCATTGAGCATGTCAGCTATTACGCGGCTCCGGACCCCGCCGCGGCGGAGTTGAGCGAGCTGGAGTTTCTCACGGCGGTGTTGAGCGAGGCCGATTGCGGCCTGCTTCTGGACGTCAACAACGCCTACGTCAATGGCATCAACCACGGCTACGACGCCGCCGAATTTATCCGCGCATTGCCCGGTGAGCGCATTATGTACGTGCACATCGCCGGCCATTACGACGAAGCGCGGGACCTCAAGGTGGACACCCACGGCAGCGACGTGATCGAGGCGGTGTGGCGTTTGCTGGAGATCGCCTACCAGCAGTTCGGTGTGTTGCCCACGCTGCTGGAGCGGGATTTTAATTTTCCCGCGTTCGCCGGGCTGTGCGCCGAGCTGGAGCGCATCGCCGCCACCCAGCGGCGCCATGGCCTGCTGACGCGGAGCGCCTGAGCGTGGCCGACGCCCCCTTCCAGACCCTGCAGCGTCGCTTCGCGGCGCACCTGCGCGACCCGCACCGCCACCCGGCGCCGGCCGGCGTCGAGGAGCGCCGTCTGAAGATATACCGGGAACTGTTTTTTAATAATATCCAGGGTTTTCTGGACCGCGCTTTCCCGGTGCTTCGCAGCCTTTACGAGGAGCCCGAATGGCAGCGGCTGGCGCGCACCTTCTTTGACCGGCACGCCTGCCGAACACCCTATTTCGTGGAAATCCCCGGCGAATTCGTGCGCTTTCTTGAACAGGATTACGCGCCGCTGCCGCAGGACCCGCCTTTTCTGATCGCGCTGGCCCATTACGAATGGCTGGAGCTGGTGCTGGACACCGCCGCCGACGCGCCGCCAGAGCCGGGCGTGGACGCGCAAGGAGACCTGTATCAGGGCGTGCCATACCTGTCGCCGTTGCATTGCGTGGCCAGTTATCCGTGGCCGGTTCATCGGATCAGCGCCGATTTTCAGCCGCGCGAACCGCTGGATGAATTGGTATGGCTGCTGGTCTATCGGGATCGCGAAGACACGGTGGGCTTTATGGAAATCAATGCCGCGACCGCTCGCCTGCTGGCGGTCATGCAGGCGCGCCCGACAGCCTCCGGTGAACAGGTGCTGAGACAACTGGCCAACGAACTGGGGGCCACCGATCCGGCGCCGATCCTGGCGTTTGGCAAGGACCTGCTGGCGCGCCTGCGGCAACGGGATATCCTGCTCGGTGCGCGCCGTGCCACCGAGAGCACCTGACACCATCGGTTTTTTTACATACAGCGGCGCTCTGGCGGCGGGAATCCGTTATGGTAACTGCCGGGCCGGTAGGTAAGGGGACCCTCTGAAAAAACATCTTTGCCGGTGCTTTACCGACCCCGGTGCGCCCCGCGTGGCCCGACCGGCTGGTCATGACCTCAAAGTCGCGGGCAACAGGTGTTTATAACAGGGGCCCAGGCCCGATGATCTGATCCGCCCGCGCCGATTGGCCGGGCCATAATGAATAAGGGAGTCATTGTGCGTACTTGGATATTGGCCCTGTTGTGGCTGCCTCTGGTCGCGGTCGCCGACCCGTTTGACGAACCCGCCAAGGCATCCGATCAAGCCGCGGTGAACAGCGCGCCAGCGGAGAGCGAAGACGATGACTGGGGTGACGCGAACACCGCGTTCGATTCTCCCGGCACGGCCTACAACTATGAAGAGCAGGACCCCTGGGAGGGGTTCAACCGCAAGATTTTCGGCTTCAATGACACCGTGGACCGCTATGCGATCAAACCCGCCGCCAAGGGCTACCGCTGGTTGACGCCGCAATGGCTGGACAACACCGTCACCCGCTTTTTCCAGAATCTCCACGATCTCACCAGCGGCGTGAATTACGTATTCCAGTGGAAATGGGGTAACGCTTTCGACAGCTTTGGCCGCTTCAGTTTCAACAGCACCGTGGGCGTGGCCGGCCTGTTCGATGTGGCCAGCAAGCTGAACATTCCCAAACACAGTACCAGCCTGGACCGTACGCTGGGGCGCTGGGGTGTGCACACCGGGCCTTATCTGGTGCTGCCGATTCTTGGGCCGTCCTCGGTGCGTGACACCGCGACCCTGTATCCCGCCGCCTACATGTGGCCGGTGACTTACATCGACGATGACCTGACCCGCTATGGGGTGGCCGCACTCTATGGCATTGATCTGCGGGCTGATCTGCTGGATCTGGAGAAAAACATCGTTGGCGACCGCTACACCTTTATCCGCAACGCCTACCTGCAGCAGCGCCTGCAAGGGCAGGGCGGCGATGCCGCGTTCCCGGAACGCAGTGACGAAATAGAAAGAAACGAAGGCTGGTGAGTGAATGAAAGGGTCAGGGCGTGGCCGGTGTTGCCTGCTTGGATTGGAAAACACCCCTCTCCCTGTCCCTCTCCCGCAAGGGGCGAGGGGACCCTCCAGAAACCGCGGGAGGGAAACCCGGCAGGCTCTATATTACTGAACACTGAACACTGAACACTGAACACTCGTCTATCCATCCCCCACCGCATCCAGCTTGGCGCGGATAAAATCCCCGTGTGACACATACAACAGTTCCGAGACTCGCCGGATCAGTTGTTCCTCATGCACGTCGGCGCGGCCGTCGGCGGCGGCGATCGCCCACATGTCATAAATCAGACGCACCCGCGTTTCCGGGTCCCAGCTTTCACGCAGCGGGCGGGTGAATTCGAACAAATCGGTGGCCTGGTCAAGCCGCTGGCGTAACTCCTCCGCCAGATCGTTCATCGCCACGTCGTCCAACTGCCAGCGCCGCCGTACCGCCTCCACCAGCAGGGCCTGCTCGCGCTGATCCACCTCGCCATCGGTGCGCGCCACTTCCATCAACAACGCGGCGGCGGCTTGATGAAGTTCCTGTTCGGTGGGGGCGGCGTTGGGCGAATCAGTCTGGAACAGACGGGAAAACAATCTCACGCGGCAATCTCCTCTGCGCTCAGCAGGTCTTCCAGCGCGATCTGATCGGCGGCGAAGCGGCGGATACCATCGCTGAGCAGATCGGTGGCCATCGGGTTGTCATTCAAAGACCAGCGGAACGCCGCTTCGTTCATCGTGATCCGGGAATCCGCCGGTTCCACCTGGGCCGGGTCGAGGCGGCGCGTCAGTTGACCGTCGTCGCTGGCCAGCTCCTCGAGTAGGGCCGGGCTGATGGTGAGGCGGTCACAGCCGCTCAAGGCCTGGATCTGCTCCACGTTACGAAAGCTGGCGCCCATCACAATGGTTTCCAGCCCCCGCGATTTCAGCGTATGGAAAATCCGGCGCACGGATTCCACGCCCGGGTCCTGATCAATGTGTTCGATGTTCAGCCCGCGCTTGACGTGCCAGTCCTGAATCCTGCCCACGAATGGCGAAATCAAAGTGGCGCCGGCTTCGGCGGCGGCCACCGCTTGCTCCAGACAGAACACCAGGGTGAGGTTGCAGCGGATGCCTTCTTCCTCAAGGGTGCGCGCCGCCTGAATGCCTTCCCAGGTGGCGGCGGTTTTGATCAGCACGCGGCTGCTGTCGACCCCCAGTTCGCGGTACAGGGCCATCAGCCGACGCGCCTTTTCCACCATGGCCACGGTGTCAAACGACAAACGCGCGTCCACCTCGGTGGACACCAGGCCGGGGATCTGTTCCAGCACCGCCTGACCCGCGACGCAGGCGTAGGCATCGCAACACCAGCCCAGGTCGTCCCGGTTGCCCATTTCCCGCGCCAGTTCCCGCGCCTGATCGAGCAGAAAGCGGTAACGCTGATCGCGGGCCGCGGCCAGCAGCAGGGAAGGGTTGGTGGTGGCATCGTGGGGGGCGAGGGCGGCGATCATTTCCAGATCGCCGGTGTCGGCGACCACCGTGGTCCACTGCTGCAATTGCTGGCGTTTGCTGTTCATCGAGCGCGTCCTTTGCTTGGGCCTGTTATCAACAATGATGAGCATAACCAACCGGGATGCCGGGTGCACCCCGGACAGGCCGGGCTTTACAGGGTTTAAGGTTGCCGGCGGGTCAGGAGGCCGGCAATGGGGACGGGGTCGTGGCGTGGTCGTCGTGGCCCAGCCGGGCCAGCGCCTGTTCAAATACCGCCGGCGTTGCCTGGGGATCATTCATATGGCTGCTCAGATGGCGCCGGTAGGCGCGCGCGCCGGGCACCGCCTGGAACAGATTCAGGGCATGACGCAGCACATGTTTGGGGTGCGTTCCCTCGGCGTAACGCTGTTCCACATAGGGCAAAAACGCTTCCGCCACCTGACGGCGACTCGGCGCCGGGGCAGGGTCGCCGAACACCACGCCATCCACGCCGGCCAGAAAAAAGGGATTCTGATACGCCTCGCGACCGACCATCAGGCCGTCCACCTGATCCAGGTGGGTCATCATTTCCGGCACATCGCGCAGCCCGCCATTGAGGATAATCTCCAGCTCGGGGAAATCCTTCTTGATCGCGTAGGCGCGCTCATAGAGCAGCGGCGGAATATCCCGATTTTCCTTCGGCGACAGCCCCGCAAGGATCGCCTTGCGGGCATGAATGGTGAGGCTGCGGCAACCGGCGTCGCGCATGCGCGCGACAAAATGGTGTAGGAACCGGTAGTCATCCTGATCGTCGATGCCGATGCGGGTTTTAACGGTGATCGGCACTTCGCAGGCATTGGCCATGGCGCCCACGCAACGCGCCACCAGATCCGGCTCCGCCATCAGCACCGCGCCAATCTTGCCCTGCTGCACGCGGTCGGACGGGCAGCCCACGTTGAGATTGATCTCGGCGTATCCGTAATCGGCACAGATGCGAGCGGCCTCGGCGAGACTGGCCGGGTCGCTACCGCCCAGTTGCACCGCCAGAGGGTGCTCCTGGGGGTGATAGCCCAACAGCCGCTCGCGGTCACCGTGGATCACCGCCTGGGCCACCACCATCTCGGTGTACAGCAGCGTATGGCGGGTCAGCAGGCGCGCCAGATAACGAAAGTCCCGGGTGGTATAGGCCATCATCGGCGCAATGGAGAAACGCCGCGATAAGGGGGACGGGGCAAACTGATGGGTCGAGCGGGCAACAAACATACCAGGACACGGCTGATAACAACGAGGCGGCATTATCGCACGGATGCCGGCTCGGCCGGAAATCATCTGGCTTCAGACAGATTCAGGTAACCCTCTGAGTGGTCGCTGGGTTCGATGGCGCCTCCGCGGGGCTGGCGCGAGGGCAATGACGCGGGGTGTGACCATATTTTACAGGGCCGTCGCCGGCCACCCACAACCACCCGGGGGCGGCCTTGGCGCTGGCCGGCATGGGGTTTGCCGCCATACGGATGCGGCGTTAATAAAATACAAAAGTATTTTCATGTAAAAGCCGTCTTGCCGTGCGCCGCCGATTTGTATTTTATTGGAAACGTCCAATGCATTGATGGTTTTTCGCCACACCGGGATCTCAGGCGTCACGGTGGAAAAGGCAAAGCTGATTTGGACATTCCGAAATTCGTGAATGGACTTTTGTGTTTCGCCCGATCCGGGGGAGCACGAACGACACCAAAGGAAACAGGGAGAATAACTATGCTGAGCTGGAGCCTTATCTTTCTTGTCATCGCGATCATCGCCGCTGTACTGGGCTTTGGTGGCATCGCGGGTACCGCTGCGGGTATCGCCAAAATCCTGTTCGTGGTGTTCCTGGTGATCTGGATCATCAGTCTGGTGGTCGGGCGCCGTTAACGGCGCTCTCCACTTTCCGTACCTTCCATACCGCGCCATCAGCGGCGGTCATGGCTGATAATGAGGGCCGCATTCGCCTATAATGCGGCCCTCATTCCGTGTCCGGAGTCAGCATGACCGTTCGTACCCGAGTGGCGCCGTCGCCCACCGGCGATCCCCATGTGGGAACCGCCTACATCGCTTTGTTCAATCGCTGCTTTGCCCGCCAGTTCGGCGGCCAGTTCATTCTTCGTATCGAAGACACCGATCAGACCCGATCCACGGACGCGTCCGAACAGACCATTCTTGATTCATTGCGCTGGCTTGGCCTGGAATGGGACGAAGGCCCGGATGTGGGCGGCCCGCACGCGCCTTATCGTCAGAGCGAGCGAGGGGATCTCTACCGGCGCCACGCCGAACAGCTTGTTGAGGATGGGCATGCCTTTAAATGCTATCGCAGCGCTGAAGAACTGGATGTGCTGCGCGCGCAGTTGAAAGAACGCGGCGAGAACCGGGCCCTGAAACCCCAGGATCTGGAGCTGGACGCGGCCGAACAGGCGCGCCGGGCCGAAGCCGGAGCCCCCTATGTCATTCGCATGCGGGTGCCGGTGGACGGTCGCTGCGCGATCCAGGACATGCTGCGCGGAGAAGTGGAACTGGATTGGGCGCTGGTTGACGCGCAAATCCTGCTCAAGTCCGATGGCATGCCCACCTACCACCTGGCCAACGTGGTCGACGATCACCTGATGGAAATCAGCCACGTGATCCGGGGGGAGGAATGGCTCAACTCGGCGCCCAAGCACAAGCTGCTCTACCAGTATTTTGGATGGGAAATGCCGCAACTGTGCCACATGCCGTTGCTGCGTAACCCGGACAAATCCAAGCTCAGCAAACGGAAAAACCCCACCAGCATCAACTTCTACCGACGCATGGGCTATTTGCCCGAAGCCCTGGTCAACTACCTGGGCCGCATGGGCTGGTCGATGCCCGACGAGCGCGAGCGCTTCAGCCTGGACGAAATGCAGGCTGCGTTCGACATTCAGCGCGTGTCCCTGGGCGGGCCGGTGTTCGACGTGGAAAAGCTCAGTTGGCTGAACGGCCAATGGCTCCGCGAGCTGTCCGACGAACAGTTTCTTCAGGCGCTGATGGGCTGGGCGTTCAACCGGGAGTACGTGATGAGCGTGCTGCCGCACATTAAGCAGCGGGTGGAGACGCTCAGCGACGTGGTGGACCGGGCCGGCTTCTGCTTTTCCGGCCTGCCGGCGATCACCGAGGCGGATTTCGAGCACGCCCGATATCCCGCCGAGGACATGAAAGTGTGGCTGCAGTTTTATCTGTGGGCCTGCGAAGCACGCCGTGACTGGCAACGCGATGGCCTGTTCGCCGACGCCAAGACCCTGGCCGACGCGCTGGACGTCAAGATCAAGGATTTCCTGTTCCCGGTGTTCGTCGCGGTCGCAGGCACCAGCGCCAGCTTCTCGGTGGTCGACAGCATGGAACTGCTCGGCGCTGACCTGAGCCGCGCGCGTCTGCGCCACGCGGTGGAGGTGCTGGGCGGGGTCTCGAAGAAACAGACCAAGAAGCTGGAAAAGGAGTTCAGTTCACTTTTTCAACAAACTGATTAAGCGCTGAACAGACAAACCAAAAACCGTCAAAAACCACCGGGCAGCGCTTGACAGAGTAGGGGTGCTGCGTAAAATACGCGGCTCCACACAGGCGGCGCCACACAAGGTGCAACCCGGTGGGACAGATTTGGGGCCATAGCTCAGCTGGGAGAGCGCTACAATGGCATTGTAGAGGTCGGCGGTTCGATCCCGCCTGGCTCCACCAAATACGTCCCCTTCGTCTAGTGGCCTAGGACACCGCCCTTTCACGGCGGTAACAGGGGTTCGACTCCCCTAGGGGACGCCAAATAAAAAGGCCCCGGCTCGAGAGAGCCGGGGCTTTTTTATTTGGCGTTCATCCTCTGGGGAGGCGCACTCCCCTAGGGGGTGAGCCGGGAATTCGCGAAGCACCGCTTCGCGCCGGCGAACGCCGGAAATCTGTGATTTCTGGTGGGGCCGCCCAGGCGGGGCTGCCCCAGGATACTTGTCGTTGCCGCTCGACGAAGCCGGATTCCATGGCTGGCACGCTCGCAAGAGCCGGGGCTTTTTTATTTGGCGTTCATCCTCGTTCCGGCCTTGTCAGGTTCGGGACAAAAACGCCGTGCCGTTCGGCCAAAACACATCGCTGGCATGGCCTGCTCCTACGGCGGCGCTGTAGAGGGGGTTGGTTTTTTGTAGGAGCAGGCCCAGCCAGCGACAGGGTGTTCGGTGTTCAGAGCGAGATCGTGTCGGTGCCGCTCCCACACCAGATTCCCTTCAACCTGTTCCCGATCTCACCGTGCCCCGGCGCGCCGGGCCCATCGCCGCCACAGCGCTTCGATGATCAACACCAACACCAGGCTGGCCCCGGCCAGGGGCAGCATCAGCAATAAGGCGAGGGTGATCAGCGTCAGGTTGCGCGCACGGGCGGCGGCCAGCGGGCGGGGGGCGCCGAGGCCTCCCGGCGGGCGCCGGCGCCACCACAGGGTGAGCCCGGTAATGACCAGGGCGATGATCGCCAGGCAGGTGGCCAGCATCACGATCTGATTAACGACTCCGAAGTAATTGCCCATGTGCACGGCGACGCCCCATTCCACGGCCTTGGCGATGGCGCCGTAGTGGGCGAATCCGGTGTTGGCGATCACGGCGCCGCTGTAGGCGTCGATTTGCAAGGTGCGCTGGCCTTGCGGACGGTCCGGATAGGTGATGGCGGTATAGATCGCATGTTCCGGCGTGGGCAGGGTGAGCCGGTAGCCATGGGGCAGGCCGTGTTGCAGCAGAATCCGGTGAACCTGGTGGACGCCGATGACGGCCTGGCCGGGTGCGTGTTGCCCTTCGCCGTGATGGAGGTGAGCGGTGGGCAGCGGCGCCTGTTGAAGAGTCCAGGGCATTTCACCCAAGTCGCCCATCACCGCGGGCGGTGTGGCCGGTGGCGCGGCGGAGTGGTGCTGGAGTTGGGGCGGGTAGCCCAGGCCCAGGGCGTTGCTGATCGGGGTCAGGAACTGGCCGCCCCACAGGCCGGCCCAGGGCAGGCCGGTGATCACCAGGAACAGGATCAGCGCGGCGGCATAGACGCCGATGAGCCGATGCACCTCGCGCCATAGCCGGCGGCCACGGGCGCCGGGTTCGCCCAACAGGGCGTGTCGCAGGCGCGCCCGCTGGCGGCGCGGCCACCACAGGTACAGGCCGGTGACCACCAGCACCAGGGTCCAGCAGGCGGCCAGTTCAACCACGGCGTCGCCGAACTCACCGAGCAACAGGGAGCCGTGCATAAGATCCGCGAAGCCCACCAGGGTGTCGGTGTAGACGAACTCGCCGAGCACCCGGGCGTTACCGGGGTCGACGAACACGCGCAGAGGCGCACCGCTGGCCGGGGTCACGAACGCCATGGCGGTGCGTCCCGGCGTCACCGGCGTGTCGATGCGCGTCACCACGGCGTGGGGGTAATGGCGTTGCACGGAAGCCACCAGCTCGCCGGTATTCAGCATGCTCTCGCCGCTTGGCGCGAAACGCAGCTGGGGATAGAGAGCGTCGTTGATCTCGTCGTTGAACAGGTAAATCGCGCCGGTGATCGAGAGAATCAACAGAAACGGCGCCGCGAACAGGCCGGCGTAAAAATGCCAGCGCCAGACCGCCGCGTAAAGGCGGCGGCCGCCGCTGTGGTCGGCCATCAGAAGTGGCCCGTCCAACCCAGTTCCACGGTGCGCGGTTCGCCCACGTAAACCTGAGTGGCGCTGTAACCGGACCAGTCGGCGTAGAACTTGTCGGTGAGGTTGCGACCGCGCAGGGTCAGGGTGCCGCCGGCCAGCGGGTAACTGAGCCAGGTGTCCAGCAGGGTGCGGCCACGTACCCGATACCGGTTGGTGGAGTCGGTGTAGAAATCCCCGGTGTGACGCACCGCGCCACCCAGGGTCAGCGGCAAGCTGGCCAGGGTGTAGGCGCTGCTCAGATTGTAGGTTTTCTCGGCCACGTTAGAGGGGCGATTGCCCGACAGGTCATCGCCAGACCCGTTCACCAACCGGGTGTATTCGGCGTCGACCAGAGTGCCATTGAAATTCACCCACCAGCGCGGGGTCAGCGCCACCGCCAGGGTGGCTTCAATGCCCCGGGAGCGCTGGCTGCCGCCTTGTACCGTCAGGGTCGGGTCGTTGACATCGCGGGTGAGGATGTCGTCCTGGTCAATGCGGAAGGCGGAGGTGGTGAGCGTGATCCGATCCTCCCAGAGTTGGCTGCGGATACCGGCTTCCACGGAGCGGCCTTTGGACAGATCAAAGTCGGCGTTGCCGATGTTGCCCAGCAGCAAACCGCTGATCGGCGCGGCGGCGCGGTTGTACTGGGCGAAGAGCTGGCTGCGGTTGGTCAGATCGAAGACCGTGCCGACACGCCAGGATACATCCTCAAAAGTGCGGCCGAATTCGGTGCGCGATCCGCTGTCCAGATCGTCGATGCCCCGGTCCAGGTCCATGAACTCATAGCGCGCACCGGTGATCAGCAGCCAGCGGGCGGTGAGATTAAAGGCGTCTTCGAGGAACAGCGCGCGGGTGGCGACGGTGCTGTCGTAGTTGACCCGGGTGTCGTAATTGGCGGCGTTGTTGGCAGGCAGTTGGCCGCGATCGGGGTTGAACGGATCCACCGAACCGGTGTTGCCAAAACGGCGGCGGGTATCGAAGTCGGTGTATTGATAATCCATGCCGGCGCTGAAGCGATGACGATGATCGCCGAGGTCGCCATCGTAGCTGGCGTACACCCGCTCCGAAGCGAACCGGTGATGGTGGTTGATGCGGGTGGTGCTGCGATCCAGCAGGCCGCTGGTTTCGTTGTAGGTGTAGTCCTCGGAGTTGGCCCAGTCGCGGTTGGCATTGTACAGCCCCAACTCGTTGATCAATCGCCAGCGTTGCGAGAGCTGATAGTCGGCGCGGGTGCGCAGCCATTGGCTGTCGGCGGCCATGCTGCCGTTATCGACATTGTAATTGTTGTCGCGAATCGACTCGTCCAGCACCAGGCCATCGGGGCCGGACACCACGCTGCTGGGGTCGCGCGCCAGGGTGGCCGGTAACAGCGGCGCGCCCTGGTAGGGGGTGCGGTAGCTGTCGCTGTAGAGATCGATGGCGGCACTGAGAAGCAGGCGGTCGCTGGCCTGGATCAGAATGCTGCTGGTCAACGCATCGACCCGGGAGTCGGTGCCGTCCACGTAGCCATTGCTTTCACTGTGGCTGAGGTCGGTGCGCACGGCGACGCGCGGCGACACCACCTGGTTGGTGCCGATGCCCAGGCGCAGGGTGTCGTTGCTGCCGTAGCTGATCATGCCATCGTAATGGTCGCCGCCCAGGTCTGGCTGGCGGGGCACCAGATTGATGGTGCCAGCAAGGGCGCCGCTGCCGTGGATCACCGAGGCCGGGCCTTTGAGTATTTCCACGCGTTGCAGATTCCAGGTATCCAGGTTGCGCGACACCATGCTGGGATCGACGGCGCGGATGCCATCGAACAGGTAACCGACATCGTTGAAGCCACGCATCGACACCGACGCCGGTGAGCCGGGAATGTTGCCGGCGCTCACGCCGGGCGCGCTGCGGTAAAGCTCAATCAGATTGCGCAGGCCCTGTTGCTCGATGTCCTGGCGGCGGATCACGTCGACGGTGGCCGGCCGCTCGCGGGGCTCAAGGCCGAGCCGGTCGCTGGTGGTGGTAACCGGCGCGGCGCCGTCGTCGCTGGGCGCGGCCACTTCCACCGGGTCCAGCCGGTGCGGCGATGGCGGCGCGGCAAGGGCGTTGAGCGACAGCGGTAACGTCATTGCCAAAAGGGCAAGGCGAGAACGGACAGGGGCGGGAACAACGGGCACGGAGGCCTCCGGCGGCAACGAGGAAATCCCGCGCAGCCTACCCGTCCGGTGCCAGAAGAGAAGGTGGCAAATTGCCGCGCCTGTGGTTTTACGGTGCCGTGAAGGTCGCCGCTCAGGGGAGCAGGTCGGCGACCATGAGGGCGTCACCGGGCGGGCAGTCAAGGCTGGCCAGCGCCTCGGCGAAGAACGAGGGCGAGGGTTTGCCGGTAGCGGTGGCGCGGCAACAGGCGCTCAGACGTGCTGCCGGATGGTCAGGGTGTGAGCGATCTTCTCGCCGTCCCATATGTATTCGTAATGGGTGGCGGGCAGTACCGATTCGATCAGATGGGGCGAGAGCAGGGCGAAGCACAATGCCGCGTCGCGGCGCACCGAGCCGTAGCTGAGGCCGTTTTCGCCGGCTTCGTAGAGCGCCTGGCCAAGGCGCTGGCCGCCGCGATAGTCGTCCGGGTGGTACCAGTGGTCGTCATCCCGATAGGGCCGGTGGATATTGCGAAGCCGGGCCGAAAAACACACTTTTAATCCGCGCATCACGATGCGGTCGTACTTGAGGCCGTCAACGGCCTGAAAGTAACGCTCCTGGTGGTAGCGGGTTTCGGCGATCGCGGTGCTGATGCGCTCGGCGCAGTAGAACACGCCGAATTCTCCCCTTGAGAAGCGGGAACCGTCCGGGTTCAGGTGCACGAAGGGGCCAAGGGCGTAATTGCAGCCGGGAATCCCCCAGGGGCGTCGGGCGGGCGGCACCCGGTGCAATTGCCCGATTTCGGTTTGCAGACGCGGGTTGGTGATCGCTTGAACCGCGTAAAGCGCCTCGAAATCCGCCTGATCGGCGACGTCATCAAAAATATTGATGGGCGGGTACTTGCCATTGACCAGGCGATAGCCATCCTGGTGGCGATAGTCGCTCAGTGGCAGGGTGTCGACGCTCACCATTGGCCCCCGCGCAAGCCATCCAGTTGGCGATGCACCTCATAAAGGCTCGCCACGCGGCCGTTGGCCATCACCTGCATCGGGCTGGCGCCGTTAAAGAAGGGGTTGTGGTTAGCCATCCTGACGAACCCGTACACGTTTTCCTTATTGCCAAACAGGGTACGCAATGCCTGGTGAATGTTAAGCAGATAGCTGAGCCGCTCAAGCAGATCATTGCTGATGCGTGCGCTGTCGGGCTGGCCCTGATATTTATGCAGGGTAGAGCGGCCCACGCCGAGCAGCGTCATCTTTTCGCGCTCGCTGCACTGCCAGTGTTCGAGCAGGCGCAATACCGCGCGCAGGGCGGCATGGCGGGCGCGCTCGTCGAGCGGCTGAAGTGATGAAGCGATGGCCGGTTGCATGAGCATCTCCTGACTGTTTTGTCCATAATAAGACTTTTTGGTAATTAATGTCCATAGATGGATATCGATGATCGAGCCATCATCACAGCTATGACGGAATCGAACGCGGCTGGGGTGTAATAAAATGTGCAATCAGGCGAATGCCGCTGAACCGCGCGGCGGCGCCCGGGTCAGTGCAGGAAAGGGAGCGAATTATTGATGAAAACACTGTGTTGTGGGTTGCTGCTGCTGACCTCACCGTTATGGGCCAGGGACTATTCCTGGACCGATGCCCATCTGCATTACGTGGACTTCATGCAAGAAAGCGAAGGCATGGACGCGATGTTCCAAGCCATGGATAAGGCCGGCGTCGTCCAGGCCTGGACGTTCGGTATGCCGGTGGTGAAGAAGTGGCAGGCCGAGGCCCCGCGCCGGCCGCGCTATTACCTGGGAGACGAAGCGCCGTTGTACTACTACAGCGCCACTGACGACATCCTGGCGCAGGCAATACTGAAGCTGCCAGACGCGCGCCGTGAGCGGCTGGTGCCGTTTATCAGCGGTTTCAATCCCACCGACATGAATGCCGCGCGTCATATCGAGGCATTGATCGAGCGCTATCCGGGCCTCTGGCGGGGCATCGGCGAGGTGCTCACCCGCCACGATGATCTCACCGCCCTGACCGAAGGCGAGACGCCGCGCGCCAACCACCCGGCACTGATGAAGGTGTACAAACTCGCTGCCTGTCACCGTTTACCGGTGCTGCTGCACAGCAATCTCACCTCCCTGAGGGAAGAAACGCCGATATACCTGAAAGAACTGGAGGAAGCGTTGCAGAGCAACCCGGAAACCCGATTCGTGCTGGCCCACGCTGGCACCAGCGGCGGCGTGGAGGAGCGTCAAACGCCCCTGGACACTTTGCCTGAAATCGTCCGAGCGTTGCTGGACCGCTACGACAATCTCTACATCGACCTTTCCTGGAGCGTGCGCGAGCACTATCTTCTGGACGACGGCACGCCGCAGGCTGACTGGCTGACTCTGATCGCCGATCATCCGCACCGCTTTACCCTGGGCACGGACCTGGTCGGGCATTTCGACAGCATGGAGAAAATCATGGCGGAGTACCGCCCGCTGCTGGACGCCCTGCCTGAAACCGTGGCGCGAAAGCTGGCGCGGGACAACGCCCGGGCCCTGCCCGAGGGAGGCGCTACTCCCGGTTGCGCGGCGGGGTGAGCCGGCGCAGCAGGCTGGACGTGTCCCAGCGGCCGCCGCCGAGCGCCTGGATTTCCTTGTAGAATTCGTTCACCAGGGCGGTCAGGGGCAAGGAGGTGCCCCGGCGGGCGCCTTCCGCCAGGCAGATGTCCAGATCCTTGCGCATCCAGTCCACCGCGAAACCGTGGTCGTAATCATCGGCGATCATGCTGCGATGGCGATTGACCAGTTGCCAGGAACTGCCGGCGCCGGCGCCGATGACCTGCATGGCTTTCTCCACGTCCAGGCCGGCGTCGCGGGCGAACGCAATGGCCTCGGCCACACCCTGAATGGCGCCGGCCACACAGATCTGATTGGCCATTTTGGTAAGTTGCCCCTGGCCGGGCGGCCCCATGCGCACTACTGATTTGCCATAGTGGGCGAGAATGGGCTGCAGGCGCTCGAACACCGCTTGATGCGCGCCGCACATGATCGAGAGCTGGCCGTTTTGCGCACCTTGTTGCCCACCGGACACGGGCGCATCGATAAAATGCGCGCCCCGTTCCCGGCACGCCTGGTCCAGGGTTTCCGCCATCGCCGCGCTGGCGGTGGTGTGATCCACCAGCACCGCGTCCTTGCCGAGCCCATGCACCGCGCCGCCCTCGTCCAGTGTCACCTGGCGCAGGTCCTGGTCGTTGCCCACGCAGACAAACACCATGGTGGCGTTGTCCGCCGCTTGCGCGGGTGTCGCCGCGACCCGTCCTCCGAATTCCCCGGCCCAGCGCCGGGCGGTGTCGGCGGTGCGGTTATAGACGGTGACGTCCAGGCCAGCGCCGGCCAGATGCCCGGCCATGGGGTAGCCCATATTGCCAAGCCCGATAAAAGCGGCGTTCGTCATTGCGTTGACTCCGTGTGTGGCTGATCGAGGGCGTACACGGCAAAACCGTTCGCCGTCAGGCTGCCCAGGTAGAGGCGATTACCGCGTTGTTCCACGCTGGTGATCGGCGAGAAGGCGTTGCTGTCCCGATACTGCAGATTGTGCGTCACCTTGCCGCGCTCATCGAGCCCCAGCACAAAGGCGTGGTGAGCTGGCTGCGGCTGCATGAATTCCGGTAACCGGAACACCATCTCGCGCAGTAGCGGCTTGTCGGACATGGTGTCCAGGGCCCGGTTACGCGGCGCGAACAGCGCCACCCAGAAGGTGTCGGCGCCGTTGCTGGAAATGCCATCGGGTATGCCGGGCAGGTTTTCATAGAACAGATCGTGGCTGCCGGCCTTGTCCCCTGTCAGCCAGTATCTGACCACATCGTAACTGCCGGTTTCGGTGACCAGCACGAACGATTCGTCCGCGGCCAGCGCCACGCCGTTGGCGAATTGCAGACCCTTCAACAACACCGTGGTGGTGCCGGTGGCCGGATCGTACTTGAGCAGGCGGCCATGGCCGCCGTGCTCGATAATGTCGTCGCGTGCTTTATTCGCCGGGCCGAATTTGCTGGAAGCGTCGGAGAAATAAACGGTGCCGTCGCGTGCCACGTCGACGTCGTCGGTAAAACGGAAGGGCACGCCGTCGGCGCCGTCGCTGAGCAGGGTCACGGCGCCGGATTGCGTATTCACCCGCAGCAGGCCGCGATAACCATCGGCGACCACCAGCGTGCCGTCCGGGGCGAAGTCCAGGCCGAAGGGCCGGCCACCGGTGTTGGTGATCAGATCCGGGTGTTCACCGTTGCCATCAAAACGCACCAGCGAGCCGTCCTCGTAGCCCACATACAGCTGGCCGTTGTCGTCGATGGCGACGTCCTCGGGGCCATGTCCCTGCCCGATGCCCAGCTTTCTTGCCGCGGCGAGTTTGTCATTGACCTGAAACGGGCCATCCAGCGCCGGCGCGGCCGGCGCCTTCCAGGCCACGGCGTTGATCGGCACCGGCCAGAACAGCAGATAGCCGGCCAGTATGACGAGAACGATCAGGGCGATGATTTTTTTCATTGTTGTCCCTCGGCGGGTCGCGGAAACGTTTCAGGAGTGTAGGCAGTTGAGGGGTGGAAGACAAAGCAGGGCAGGCCCGACGTTACCAGGCAGGCCGGGTGTCAGCGATCGTTCGCGGTTATCGTGTCAGCCATAAAAAAAGGTTCTTCGCGGAATAGCGGGAAGCTTCTTTTGGCTCGCGGTTGGGCCGCCCGATTGGGGAC
>NZ_NMQZ01000047.1 GCF_002864685.1 Alloalcanivorax mobilis | reverse complement strand
CACCCAGACACGATCCCAAAAGACAATTCCCGCTAAAGCGCGATGAACCAATAAAAAACCCGGCACGAGGCCGGGTTCTTTATTTGGCGGTGAGGGAGGGATTCGAACCCTCGATACGTTTCCGTATACACACTTTCCAGGCGTGCTCCTTCGGCCACTCGGACACCTCACCAAAACTGATTGTGCTTTTGATGCCGTCCGCCGGAGGCCGTTTCCGGGGTTCAGGGGTGAAATCCGCCTGAGGGGCATTCAAGAGGCGCGTAGGGTATCGGAATGGCCGGTGGGGCGCAATATCGGCGCGGTTGGTTGCCGGTTTTGTGGTCAGCCGGCGGTGTACAGGCGCGCCAGGAACTGGCCCTGGTACTCACACACCGTGTGTTGATCCGGGTCGTGGCCGGTGACGGTGACGGCGAGCCGGGCGCGGCCTTTGCGTTGCAGGCCGTCGCGGAAGCGGGCGAGGGCGGTGTCGTCGTCGAGGCGGGCGTGCAGCCGCAGGGCGCCGGTGAGAGGGCGGGTGTAGCGCAACTGGCTGTCCACGGCGACCACGTCGCTGGGGTGGCCGTGGTGCTCGGCGAGCAGGGTGGTCAGGGACCAGCCCGCCAGGGTCACCAGGGCGGCCTGGCTGCCGGCGAAGAAGGTGTTTTTGTCGTTGTGGTTGGGTTCCAGTGGCGCCTGCAGGGTCAGGGTGTCACCGTCGAAGTGCAGATACTCAAAGGCGAGGTGGCGGGTCAGCGGAATGGCGTCGCGGACTTTCCGGGCCAGGGCGGTCAGGTCGGCGCTCATGCGGGCAGGTCTCGAAGGTAGTCGGCGATGTTTTGCTCGGGCAGCGATTTGATCGCGCCGGCCGGGGTGCCCAGGTAGAGAAAGGCGACCACCTGGTCTTTGTCGGTGAATCCTAAGCGTTGTTTGACCGCGGGGTCGTCGGCCATCGCGCCGGTGCGCCACATCGCGCCGATGCCCAGGGCGTGGGCGGCCACCATCATGTTTTGCACGGCGGCGCCCACCGCCAGTACCTGTTCCCAGGCGGGCACTTTGTGGCCTTCGGTGATTTCGGCGACGGCGATGATCACGGTGGGGGCGCGCAGTGCCTTGCCGCGGGCGCTGTCCAGCGCGCAGCGATCGGCGTCGGGCTGCCGGGCCAGAGCCTGCTGCTCCATGATGTCGGCGAGCCCTTGGCGTTGTTCGTCTTGCAGCACGATAAAGCGCCACGGCCGCAGCAGGCCGTGGTCGGGGGCGCGGATCGCGGCGGCCAGAAGCTGCCGCAGTTGCTCTCTATCGGGGCCGGGCTCGGTGAGCCGGGGCACGGAAACACGGGTGCGCAGAGCGGTGAGGGTGTCCATGGGGGCTCCTTATCAAGGCGTGCATTGTAGCGTTCCCGGACGCCGATCTCACGGCCTCCGGTCGCCCGCCGGCGACCTCAGTCTTTTTTCTTAACGCGCAACCGGCTAAGCTCGCCACACACCCCATGGACCCAGGGTTATGACAGCACACAAACCGCGCAGCCGGCGCGTTTATCTCGACCCCATGGAGAGGGCGCGCCGGTGGAGCAACTACATTCGCTTACTGGCTTTCGCGGTGGCGGCTTCGATGCTGTTGGCCGGCGTCGCCCTGCATTTGTATCCGTCGCATTACCTGCTGATCGCCGCCGGTCTGCTCGGTTATCCGCTGTTGATACAGACGTTGATGACGGTCGCCGAGAAGCGCGATTGGCGGCTTGACCGTTGGCAGGCGCTGTTGGTGCAACTGGACGCGGCGATCATCGGAGTCGGCGCCGCGGCGCTGCATTTCGCCATCATCCCCGGCCTGGTGCTGCTGATCGTTATTCATGCCAACGCCATGAGCAGCGGTGGCCTGCGCACCTGGTTTTTTACCCTGATCAGCACCGCCGCGGGCGCCGCCCTGGCGGCGCTGGCGCTGGGCGTGCCGCCGCAACCCACCAATGCGCCAATCATACTGTCGGTGTTTTCCCTGCTGGGGCTGGGGGTGTATGTGGGGGCCGCCGCGTTCAACGCCAATCAGCAGGCCCGGTTCCTGCGCCTGGCTCAGAGCCGGGTGCGCGAGCAGCAGCAGCAAGCGGTGGAAATGTCCCGCAAGCTTGCCAAATATCTGCCACCGCAGGTCTGGGGGTCGCTGTTTTCCGGCACCCGGGACGCCAAGCTGGAGACCCGGCGCAAGCGGTTGACGGTGTTCTTCTCCGACATCAAGGGGTTCAGCACCATTTCCGAAGAGCTGCCGCTGGACACTCTGACCCGCATTCTCAATACCTATCTCAGCGAGATGACGCGCATCGCGTTACGCCACGGCGGCACCATCGATAAGTTCATTGGTGACGCGATCATGGTGTTTTTTGGTGATCCGAAAAGCGCCGGTGCCCAGGAAGATGCCTACCGCTGCGCCGCCATGGCCATCGAGATGCAACAGCACATGCATCTGTTGCGCCAGCGCTGGAAACGCCAGGGCATTGAGCAAAAACTGGAGATTCGCATCGGCATCAATACCGGCTACGCCACGGTCGGCAACTTTGGCACCGACAGCCGTATGGATTACACCATTCTGGGCACCGACGTGAACCTGGCCAGCCGCTTGGAGTCCGCCTGCCGGCCGGGCAATGTGCTGGTGTCCGAAGCCACCTACGAGCTGATCAAAGACCGCGTGCAGTGCCGCGCGGTGGGCGATATTCAGGTCAAGGGCTTCAACCGCCCGATCCCGGTTTTCGAAGCCCAGGAGTTTAAACGCAACGCCGGTGGCAAACGCCGCTTCGTATCGTTGGAAACACAGGGTTTCGGTCTGCACATGGATCTGGAGCGGATTCAAAGCATCGACAAAAAGCCGATTCTCAAGGCTCTGGCCCGGTCCGCGTCCGAGTTGAAACGCGGCAACCCGGTGGCCCTGGATTTCGAGGCGCAGGGATTCGCCTTGCACGTGGATTCCGAGCGCCTGCGCGCCCGCGAAAAAGAACGGGTGCGGGAGTTGATGGGGCGCGCCGCGCGCAAAATTCAGGAACAGGTTAGAGTGTGATCGCGGAATTCGCGACGCAACACACCATCGGGGGCGATCAATGAACACTGCGAGTCATGGGGGCTGGCTGGCCCGTCTGGAGCGATTGGGCAACCGGCTGCCGCATCCCACTTTGTTGTTTGTCGGGTTGTGTCTGTTGATGCTGCCGCTGAGCGCGTTGCTGGCGGTTACCGGTGTCGGCGCAATTCATCCGGTCAGTGGCGACGCGGTGGCGGTGCGCTCGCTGCTCGACAACGACGGCCTGCGCTATCTGTTCAGCAACATGGTCAGCAACTTCACCGGGTTCGCGCCGCTGGGGGTGGTGCTGGTGGTGATGCTGGGGCTGGGCATCGCGGAACAGGCGGGCCTGCTGGGTGCCACCCTGGCGTCGCTGGTGCGGCGGGCTTCCCCCCGTACCCTGGTGATTACCGTGGCGTTCGCCGCGGTGATGTCGAGCATTGCCTTCGACGCCGGCTACGTGGTGCTGATCCCCCTCGCCGGGCTGCTGTTTCAACTCGCCGGCCGCTCGCCGCTGGCCGGCATCGCCACCGCCTTTGCCGGGGTCTCCGGTGGTTACAGCGCCAACCTTCTGCTGGGGCCGGTGGACGCGGTTCTGGCCGGGCTCTCCACCGAGGCGGCGCACATCGTCGACGCCGACGTCTCGGTGTCCGCCGCGGGCAACTACTGGTTCATCATTGCCTCCACGGTGCTGGTCACCGCGCTGGTGTCGCTGGTAACGGTGCGCATCCCCGAGCCGCGCCTGCTCCGCGAAGGCAGTGGCGGCGAGACCGACGAGCAAGCCGACATTGCCCCGAGCCTGGACCGGCGTGCGCTGCGCTGGACCTTGCTGGTGCTGGCGCTCGGCGTGCTCGCCGTGGCCTGGCTGGCGATTCCCGCCGACGCGCCGCTGCGCAACGCTCAAACCGGCGGCTTGCTGCAGTCTCCGTTTATGTCTTCCCTGGTGGTGTTGATCGCGCTGCTGGCCGGTGCTTGCGGGGCGGTGTACGGGCGTGTCAGTGGCCGCTTCCGCTCCGCCGGTGGCGTGATCGAGGCAATGGAAACCACGATGGCGTCGATGGCCGGTTATCTGGTGTTGATGTTCTTCGCCGCCCAGTTCGTGGCCTGGTTCAATTACAGCCAGCTTGGCCTGGTGCTGGCAGTCAAAGGCGCGGGCTGGCTGGGTGGGTTGGAATTGCCGACGGTAGCGCTGCTGTTGCTGTTCGTGGTGCTCACCGCGTTGATCAACCTGTTGATTGGCAGCGCTTCGGCGAAATGGTCGATCCTGGCGCCGGTCTTCATTCCCATGTTGCTGTTGCTGGGAATCGCCCCGGAGGCCACGCAGGCGGCCTACCGGGTGGGCGATTCAAGCACCAACATCATCACGCCCCTGATGCCCTATTTCGCCTTGGTGCTGGGATTCGCCCGGCGCTATCGCGGTGATACCGGTGTCGGCACGCTGGTGGCGCTGATGCTGCCTTACAGCCTGACTTTGCTGCTCGGCTGGTCAATACTGCTGGGTGTGTGGATCGGCTTTGGCTGGCCGCTGGGGCCGTAGAAACCATCGCTCAGAGACGCCGCTCCGAAACCTGTTAATCCATGCCTCCGGGCGGCGTGATTTGCCGCCCTTGCCGGTTACCCTTGCCGGTCGCCCTTGCCGGTTTCCGGTTAGCTTCCCTCCGATTTCCAACACTTTTTTTACAGAAAATTCTCCGGCCCCGGGTTCTGGCTATGCTTATTGGCTAGGGAATTATCATTAGTTAATTTGTACGCCCATTCTGTAATTTTGTGTACAGGTGTGGGTGCGCTTATCCGCCCGGTCAGGTGCCGGGAGCCGCATGGCCAACCCCTGAAACGCGCTCGGTTAGCCACATGCTCTCGAAATCAAAAAATTGTAGTGCGTGACGGCGCGATACCGGATTGCCCTATCCCGATGCCCTCCTATTTCCCCATCTGAGCTTTTTTAGAAATAGCCTTTTAGGCTTAAGGGCTGTTTGTAAAATATACGATATACCCAGATGAAACGGATTGACCGCCTCGATCCCTTCCAATAAATTCGCCAAAAATGTGAACCAGTTCACTGATGAAAGAATTTTAATATAACGGCAGCCCGAGGATCGGAGGTTGCCGCGGCGGAATGATTGAACACCGTGGGATGCGACGTCGCTGGGGGTCAGCGCGCGCTGTGGGGGTAATCAAAGATGAAGCGTATGTTGATGCGCCGGGTGTCGCCCCGGCGGCGCGCCCCGGTGCGCGCCCATTGCCTCCGTTGTCTTTGCGCACCACTTCGCCAGGTCTCCGGGCCACCCGCCTTTTTCCAATCGTCTTCTCCTATCCGGGTCTCGCGACCCTCTGAGTCTGTGCATATTGCCGCCAATGGTCGCTCCCCGGGCGGGGATCGCCGGCGTCCGGCGTTTTTATTCGGGAAATTGAGTATGAGTAGTCAGGCAGGTTTCGGGCGCCGCACGGCGCTGGCGGTGGCACTGTGGTGCGGTGTCGGCGGGGCAGGGCTGATGGCGGCCATGGCCAGCCATGCCGATCCGGCGGCGGCGCAGGTGTTGGTCAACGGCATCGCATTCGAAGGCAACAGCACCTACAGCAGCCAGGATCTGTCCGGGCTGGTGGCAGCGGAAATCGGCCGGCCGATGACGTTGCTGGAGATTCAGAAGATGGCCGCCGAGGTGGAGCGTTTCTATCACGATGCCGGCTACCCGCTGGTGAAGGTGGTGGTGCCGGCGCAAACCTTCGCCGACGGTCGGCCGGTACGCATGGTGGTGCTGGAAGGTCAGCTCGGGCAGGTCACGGTCAAGGGCAATCGCCGTTTCGACAACGAGCGGGTCGCGGCGGCCCTGCGCGCCGCCGGCGTGGACGCTGGCGAGCCGCTCAAACTCAGCGAAGTGGAACGCGCGCTGACCCGCGTCAACCGCCTTTCGGGCATCACCGCCAGCGCCACCCTGCGCCCCGGTGACCGGCAGGGTTACACCGATCTGCAGGTGGACATCGAGGAAGCGCCGCGGGTCAGCGGCGCCGTGGAGATCAATAACTTCGGCAGCGAGGACACCGGCGAGTACCGGGTGATTCCCAGCATCAAACTGGAGAACCTGAGCGGCCGGGGCGATGGCCTCAACCTGTTGGGCATGAAATCGATCGGTGACGGTGACGCCTACTTCGGCTACCTGGATTACACCACGCCGCTGAACGCGCGCGGCACCAGCCTGCAAGTGTACGGCTCCTCCGGCAACGTCAACATCGGCCGCGAATTCCGGGTGCTGGAAATCGAAGGCGACAGCACCAGCGCCGGTATCGGCCTGATGCAGGATCAGGTGCTCTCCGCGCGCAACGTGCTCACCTACAGCCTGTGGCTGGAAGGCACCGATCTGGAACAGACCATGCTCGGCACAACTGTCGCCGAGGACCAGGTGCGCAAAGTGCGTCTCGGCGTGGGGCTGGATCACAGCGACTTGTTCGGCCGCACCCTGGCGTCCGTGGATGTGCACCAGGGGCTGGGGGAAAACCTCGGCGGCATGGACAACGATTCGGTGGAGTCCAGCCGCAGTTTCGCCGGCGCCGACAACCGCTTCACCAAAATCACCGTGGATCTGACCCGCATTCAGCGCCTCACCTCACGCACCGTGCTGATCCCGCGTCTGTACGGGCAGTACGCCTTCGACCCGCTGGTTTCCAGTGAGCAGTGGGCCATCGGCGGCGTCAACTCGGTGAAAGGCCATTTGCCCTCCGCCTATTCCGGCGACAGCGGCTTCACCGCGTCGCTTGAGGGGCGTTACGACTTGCTTGCCGGTAACGACCGCTACCAGTTGATCGGACAACTCAGCCACGGGCGCCTCTACATCAAGCGGCCGTTCGTGGACCAGGACGACGAGCAGGACATCTCCGGTGTCAGCGTGGGCGTACAGGCACGCCCGGTGGACTCACTGGAAATGCGCCTCGATTGGGGCCTGCCGGTGGGTACCGAAACCGGTGACAACTCCTACATTTACGCTCAGGCGCGCTACCGCTTCTGAGGGGGGGACCCACGGGTCCGGCGAAGATTACTGTGAGTAAAAACATCATGGCACGTAACAAGAAACGTAACGCTTCGGTCGCGGTAGCGGTATCGGTCTCCATCTTTGGTTTCGGGCAGAGCGCGCACGCCGCACCCAGTGGCGGCGAAGTGGTCGCCGGCAACGCCACCATCTCTCAGCAGGCGCTTGAGACGCTGATCAACCAGACCTCATCGAAGGCGGTGATCAACTGGCAGGATTTCAGCATCGATCCCGGCGAGCTGGTGAAATTCATTCAGGAAAGCCAGAGCGCGGTGACATTGAACCGGGTCACCGGCGGCACCGTATCGCAGATCAAGGGGGCGCTCACCGCCAACGGCAATATCTTCCTGATCAACCCCAACGGCATCGTCTTCGGCGCCACCGCCCAGGTCGACGTGGCGGGGCTGATCGCCACCACCTTCGACATCGCCGATCAGGATTTCATGGACGGCAAGTTCAACTTCAGCGGCGAGATGATGAGCAATGCCAGCATCCGCAACGAGGGCGAGCTGAAAGTCGGTGACGGCGGTTTCGTCTATCTGATCGCGCCCAACGTGGAGAACACCGGCCACATCATCGCCAACGTCGGCACCGTGGCGCTGGGCGCCGATGGCAACTACGCCATCGACCTGCAAGGCAGCGGCCTGATCAAGTTCGCGGTGTCGGAAGCAACCCTGACCTCGGCCACCAGCGGTGTCACCAACAGTGGCACCATCGAAGCCGGCCACGTACTGCTTTCTGGCAGCCAGACCAGCGACGTGATCTCCTCGGTGGTCAACACCGGCGAAATCACCGCGGCGACCAGCCTGACCCTGCAAGGCTCCAGCGTGGACAACCACGCCGGCACCCTGGCGCTGGACGTCAAATCCGGCGACAGCCATGACCAGATCACTCTGCAAAGCGACGCCCCGGCGAGTTCCGGTACCGTCGACTTCCAGGGCAACAGTCTGAGCACCAGCGGCAACGTGAATGGCACCATCAAGGTGACCAATTCCACCGGCGGCGTGACGCTCAACAACGCCGACGTGGATGGCAACCTGATCGTCACCGCCGCCGGCGGCATCGACGGGGCCGGCAATGTCGACGGCGACGCCCGTGCCGATCACCTGAGCCTCAACACCACCGTGGACGGCGCCGGCATCGGCGGCGAAAACAACCCGCTGCGGATCGACGCGGACACCCTCAGCGCCAGCGCCAGCAGCGGCCATATCGTGATCTCCGACACCGCCGGTGACGTTGCCCTGGTGCGTGTCAGCACCGGCGACACCAGCGCCGAGGCGGGCCGGCGCGCCATCATCAAAGCCGAGGCCGGTGACCTGACCGGCGTCGCCGGTGGCGAGCCGAACGTGCAGGCCTGGGCCACCAACCTGCAGGCCGATGGCGACATCGGCAGCGCCGGCCAGGCGGTCACCACCGCCGTGGACGTGCTCAGCGCCTCCACCCAGGACGGCGGCATCCACATCAACGACGTGGACGGCGAACTGGTGGTCAACTCGGTGAGCGCCGGCGAGCGCATCACCCTGGGCGGCCAGACCGTGTCGTCCGGCGCGATCAGCAACGGTGACGGCGAAGTCACCCTGAGCAACGGCGCCACCGGCAGCCACGATGTGTCGATCGGCGCCGAGGGCAACATGGTTCTCGCCGGTGCCGTCAACGCCACTGGCGATCTCAGTCTCGAATCCCGCGACGGCGCCCTCTACACCGCCGGCGACAACGTCTTGCTCACCGGCCGTGAATTGACCCTCAACGCCGCCGGGGCGGTCGGTCAGCAGGGCGTCGGCGCACTGAAAACCCAGAGCAACCGCATCAACGCGCACTCCGGCGAAAACGGCGTTTACCTTTCCGAGGGGCTTGGCCTGACGGTGGGCTCGATCATCGCCGAAGGCGATAACAACAACGTCGAAGTCAGCGCCACCCAGGGCGACATCACGCTGGGCAACGTCACCGCCACCGGTGGTGACGTCACCGCCAGCGCCGGCCAGGGCGCGATTAAGGGCGATGGCTCGCTGCTCAATGTCGAAGCGGACTCGCTGACCCTGAACGCCAAAGGCGCGATTGCCTCCGCCGCCGACCGGCTGCGCACCGACGTGCACACCCTCACCACCGTGACCGGCACCAACCTGGTGGGCACCTACGTGGCCAACCTGGGCCCGCTGGAACGGCTCGACGTGACCACCCTGGACGGCAACGTATCGGTCAGCGACAGCGACGGCACCCTGGCGTTCACCGGCAGCGACGACGCCCTGACCGTGCAGCGCTCGGGCCAGGGCATGGATCTGGATTTCACCAACAACGCCGGCGGCCTGGTGCTCACCGGCCTGGCTCTGCAAGGCCACGATGTTTCGCTCACCGCCAGCGGCGGCATTAGCGATACCGCTGGCGTGCTCAGCGCCGACAGCGCCCGCCTGGACGCCGGCAAGGGCATTGACCTGACCACCAACGTGGATGATCTGGATGCCGCCGCCGCCAATGGCGACATCGACATCGACAACAGCGCCCACACCGGCACGCTCACCGTCAACGCCGACGCCGACCGCGTCAATGGCGACGGCGACGTGCGCATTACCCAGGGCGGCGATTTGCGGGTCGGCCAGGTGCAAGCCACCGGCACCGTTTCCCTGTCCGCCGAGGGCAGCGTTAACGGCAATGGCGATGGCTACGCGGTGATCGCCAAAAACCTGGATGTGCGCGGCACGGGCATCGGCAGCGAGAGCACGCCGTTCGCCACCAATGTGGACGGCAACCTGTTCGCCAACGCCGGCGCCAGCAGCCTGTTCCTGAGCAACCTGGGCTCGCTCACCCTGCTCGGCGCCGAGGCCGACGGCGACATCACCGTGACCCAGAATGGCGACGCCATTCTCGACACCCTGAAGGCCGGTGGCGACGTGGTGTTTTCCGCCAGTGGCCGGGTCAGCGATGGCAACGGCGACGGCCTCAACATCAGCGCGCAAAGCCTGACCATGAACGCCCAACAAATCGGCCAGCGCGATGGCGTCACCGATGCGCTGGAACTGAACGTCGACGAACTGATGCTGGACGTCAGCAACGGCGGCATCTTCGTGCGCAATCTCAACGGCGCGCCGTTGAATCTGGTGCGCGCCAATGCCGCCGGTGGTGACATCGACATCGCCACCGCCGGTGACCTTGATCTGGGCACCGTGAAAGCGGCGGGCAACACGGTCACGCTGACCAGCGGTGGCGCCATCGAAGACGCCCGGCCGAACGGTTCTAGCACCGCCAATGTGCAAGCCAAACGGGTCAACATCAGCGGCGAGGACGGCGTCGGCGAAAACGGCGCCCTGTCCCTGGACGTGAACTACCTGTCGGTGACCGGCGGCGACGGCGACGTCAACGCGGTCAACATGGGCGCGGTGGCGGTGGACAGCGACAGCCTGGTGGGCAAGGGCGCCTCCGGGGTCACCATTGTCGCCACCACCATCACCATCCTGGACAACAACGGCGGTCTGATCACGCTGGACGGCGGCAAGCTCGTGCTCACCGCCACCAACGGCAACATCGTATTTCTTAACCAGGACGACACCATCATGCTGCCCGGCGGCGGCAGCATTACCCTCACCGCCCGCGCCGACGCGGACCATGAGGGTTACAACGGCAACATCATCACCGGCAACCTGATCACCCAGGGCGGCGACATCACCCTGGACGCGGACACCAACATCACCCTGGGCATGCTCGACACCGGCGGCACCGGCGATGTTTCCGTGACCGCCCGCCACGGCGTGATTCTGGATGGCAACGGCAGCGACGCCAACATCCGCGGCGACCACGTCACTCTGGTCGCCAACACCCCCAGCCTGCGCGATGCGGAAATCGTACGAGACACGGCGATCGCCGATTACGCCGGCCGGGTGGCGGAACTGAACGCCAAGATCCTGCAGCTCGAAGTGCTTGAGCAACAGCTGCAGGCCTACATCACCATGCTGAAAACCGCCATCGTTCAGCAGGGCATCACCCAGCACAATCAGAACGTTACCCAGTCCCAGGTCGATTCGTTGAGCGCGCAAGTGGCCTCCGCCGAAACCACGCTCAACGCGCTGGCCACCGCCCTCAGCGTGGCCACCGTGGTGCGCAACGCCGTTGCCATCGGCGCCGGTGCCGCCCAGGCGATTCCGTTCAGCGGTGACGCCGGCGCCGACGCCGCCTTCGCCGTGGTTGACCTGGCGTTGTCCGCCGCCGATACCGCGCTGGACAGCTACGAGCGTTATTCCTTCTCGCCGCTGGTCGATGAACTGAATGAACTGTTCAACGATCTGGACGTGGCCAAGGCATTCAATCAGGACGCCATTTCCAACGTTCAGACCTACACCAACCTGCGCAACACCCTGCAAGTGTCCCGCGACATGGCGGACCAGTCGGTGTTCAACGCGCAGGTCGCCCGCGACGCCAGCGAAGCGCTGCGTGAGCAGGCGATTGGTGCCTACGATCAGAACCAGGACATCGACTTCTCAGTGGACAAGCCGCTGGGCGTGGAAGCCAACCGCCTGGACATCGGCACCACCAGCGGGCGCGCCATCAACAGCGCCGTCTACCTGGAGTCGAACGGCTCACTGGGCCTCGGCGACATCGAATCCATCGGTGAGATCCGCGTGCAAAACGTGGCCGGCGACATCAGCGTGGTCGGCGAGGTGATCAGCCCGTCGCTGATCACCCTGCAGGCCGACGGCGCGGTTCGTGGCATCGGCGGCACCTGGGTGAACGGCGTCTGGACGCCGAGCGCCGGCCAGCTCAATGCGCCGCTGATCGCGGTGCGCGCGGGTGAGAATATCGGCAGCGATGAAGATGTCCTGCACACCAACACCTCTGAAATCGCCGCCAACGGCGGCGACGGCGACGTCTATATCGTCAACGACAACGGCGGTGACGAACTGGTGGTGGGCACCGTCGACGGCGTCAGCGGCGTGCAAAGCGACGGCGACATCGGCATCAAAAACAGCGGCGACCTGCGTCTGAAAACCCAGATCCGCGATACCGATCTCGACAGCGAGAACAACACTTACCTGGTTGCCGCGGGCCGCATTGTTGATGACAACGGCGAGACCCTCAACGTCACCGCCCACGATCTGTACTTCCAGGCCGGCGGCGACGTCGAACTGGACACCGCCGTGGACCGTCTGGTGGACGGTGAGGTCACCGGCGAAGGCGACATCACCGTGCGCGACCAGGGCGACCTGAACATCGTCGATCTGGCCACCGCCGACGGCGCCATCAGCGTCAGTGCCACCGGCGCCATGTTGCTGGAAACCCTGGCCGCCGGCGGCGACCACGGCGACATCACCTTGAGCGCCGGCGGCGACATCGACGACGACCAGGACAACGACACCCACCTCAGCGGCAAGGCCCTGACTCTCACCGCCACCGGCGGTAGCATCGGCGCCACCGGTGACAATCAGCACCGCGCGCTGGACACCCGCGTCGACAGCGTCACCGCCAGCGCCGACGGCGAAGTAAACCTGGACGACAGCGACGACCTGGACGTAACCCGCGTCGCCACCAGCACCGGCGACGTCACCCTGACCAGCCAGAGCGGCGATCTGCACCTGGGTGAAGTGCGCACCGACGGCGATGGCAACACCATCACCTTGCAAGCCGCCGGCGCCATTGACGCACTCAACGACGCCGACAGCACCGCCGAACTGCACGCCAGCAATCTGGCCCTGCGCGCTGGCAACGGCATCGGCGCCGCCGACCAGTCGCTGCTGGTGGAAGCCAGTGCCCTGGAAGCGGACGCCGGCAGCGGCGGCCTGTACCTCACCGACCGCAACAACGACCTGACCATTGGCGGCGTCACCCCGAACCTGGGCCTGCCGGCATTGAGCGGCCTGGACGCCAACGGCGATATCCGTGTGGATGTCACCGACGGCAGCCTCACCGTCAACGAAGACATTACTCAGACCGGCGACGGCGACACCCGCCTGACCAGCAGCGGCAGCCAGACCTACTACGCCTCCCTGGACGCCGCCGGCGACGCCACTCTGAGCGCCGGCACCGACCTCACCGTCCACGGCCACCAGTTGCACGCCGATGGAGACCTGAATGCCAGCGCCGTCACCGGTAATCTGCTGGCCACGGACTGGACCGCCCTGAGCAGCGGCCAGGACATGACGCTGAGCGCCGGGCAGGACGCCACCATTCAGTCCGCCACGCTGGCCGCCGACCGGGATCTGAGTGTCACCGCCGACCAGGGCACCACGGCCATCACCGTGGAAGCCTCCGCCAGTGCCGGCCGCGACCTGACGCTGGCCTCCAACGGCGCCGATGTGTTCGTCAACAACTTCGCCAGCGCCACCGCCAACGGCGATGTCACCCTGCACGCCAAAAACAAGGTGGGCATCGACCACGGCGGTAGCGTCACCGCGCAAACCGGCGACCTGGACATCACCGCCGACGACGGCGACGTGGTCATCGCCGGGGCCAGCGCCAGCGCCGGCGGCGATCTCTCCGCCGACGCCGGTCTGGCGCTCCAGGTGGACAACAGCACCGCCAGTGCCGGCAATGACGTCACCCTGACCGCCGGCACCGACGTCAGCGTCACCAATGGCGCCACCGTCGACGCCGGCGGCGACCAGAGCGTGACCGGCAGCGCCGGCGACATCACCGTCACCAACAGCGCCCTCACCGCCGACGGCGACCTGGACCTGCTGGCCGGTGGCCTGATCCAGTTGAGCAGCGCCAACCTGAGCAGCGGCGTGGCGCCGCTGGTCACCTTCGCACCGGCGCCGACGCCGCGCATCGGCGACCTGACCCTGACCGCCAACACCGGTGACATCGTTCTCACCAACGGCACCCGTCTGCAGTCCACCGGCGACGCCACCCTGGACGCCCAGGCCGCCGCCATTGAAGTGAACAACGGCAGCAGTGTCACCGCCGCCACCGACGTCACGCTCAGCGCCCACACCGACATCGCTCTGAGCGGCGGCGCCAACCTGACGGCCAGCGCCGGTGATCTGGCGATGACCGGCACCGAGGGCGACATCAGCCTGAACTCGGCCACCGTCATTGCCGGTGGCGAACTGACCGGCACCGCCGGCCAGGGCATCATCCTGACCGACGGCAGCCACGCCCGGGCCGGTAGCGACCTGTCCCTGGCCGCCCAGGGCGCGGATCTGACCCTGGATAACGGCAGCGACGCCACCGCCGCCCGCGACCTGGCGATGGCGGCCAAAGGCAGCGTAACGCTGGACCACGGCGCCTTCGCCGAGGCCACCAGCGGCGATCTTTCGCTGACCGCCACCGACGGTGACATCACGCTGACCAACAGCGCCCACGCGAGCGCCGCCGGCGAACTGACCGGCACCGCCGGGCAGGGCATCACCGCCACCAACGGTGCCTATCTGCAGGCCGGCACCGACCTCTCCCTGGATGCCCAGGGCGCGGATCTGACCCTGGATAACGGCAGCCGTGCCAGCGCCGCCGCTAACCTGACGATGGCGGCCAAAGGCAGCGTAATGCTGGACCACAGCGCCTTTGCCGAAGCCACCGCCGGCGACCTTTCGATCACCGCCACCGACGGCGACGCCGCGCTTTCCCACGGCGCCCATGTCACCGCCGGCGGTACCCTCACCGCCCACGCCGGCGACAACATCACCCTGACCGACGCCTTCGCCACCAGCGGCGCCCACGACATGGATGACCCGGCACCGGCCCAGCAAGACGCCGGCATGACGCTGACCGCCGACCAGGGCGACCTCACCCTGACCCGCAGCCAGGCGCAATCCGGCGGCGATCTGACCGGCAGCGCCGGCCAGAACATCGGCCTCACCGATGCCAACGCCACGGCAGCGGGCACGGCAACGTTGACCGCCGGCACCGATGAAGACCTCGGTGGCGAAGCGGACATCGCCCTGGCCAACAGCCACGTCGCCGCCAACGGCGGCGACGCCACCCTGAGCGCCGCCGACGGCATCAGCCTGCAAGGGGCGTCCACCGTGGTGGCCCGGGACAACCTGAGCGCCGACGCGCAAGCCGGCGACCTGACCCTGATCCAGAACAGTACCCTGGCCGCGCAAACCGGCCAGATGGATCTGGACGCGGGCAACGCCGTGGCCTTCACCGACTCCAGCGCCACCGCCGCCACCTCCATGACCCTCGACGCCACCGACGCCGGCATCACGCTGAACAACAGCCACGCCACCGCCGGCACCGATCTGTCCCTGGACGCCGGCACCGACATCACCCTGACCCACAGCGACGACCCGGACACCACCGGCAGCACGCTCACCGCGCAAACCGGCGACCTGAGCCTTAACGCCGGTGACAACATCGCCCTGGACAGTGCCTCCAGCGGCACCGCCCACGGTGACGTGACCGCCAACGCGGAGCAGGGCGACCTGACCGTGATCGAGCAGAGCAAGCTGCTGGCGCAAACCGGCAAAATGGATCTGGACGCCGGCAACCGGGTCGCTGTCACCGACAGCACCCTGCACGCCGCCACCGATCTGACCGTGGACGCGGCCGCCGCCGACATCGCGCTGCAAAGCAGCCACGCCACCGCCGGGGATAACCTGGCGATGACCGCCGGCACCGACGTCACCCTGACGGAAGGTTCCAGCGCCGACGCCACCGCGGGCGATCTGGCGATGACCGCCAGCGCCGGTGATGTGCGACTGACCGACAGCAGCACCAGCGCCGCCGGCACTCTGGATCTGAGCGCCAGCGAGACGGTCGCCATCACCCGGGGCTCCGCCTCCTCCGGTGGTGATCTGACCCTGACCGGCAGCGAGGGCGACATCACCGTAACCAGTGGCCTGCTCTATACCGGTGGCATTCTCGACGCCCACGCCGGTGACAACCTCACCCTGACCGACGCCCTGGCGATCAGCGGCGCCCACGCCCCGGGTGACCCGGCACCGGCCTGGCAAGACGCCGGCATGACGCTGACCGCCGACCAGGGCGACATCACCCTGACTCGCAGCCAGGCGCAATCCGGCGGCGATCTGACCGCCAGCGCCGGCCAGAACATCGGCCTCACTGATTCCAACGCCACGGCAGCGGGCAGCGCCACGCTCACCGCCGGCACCGACGAAGAGAACGGCAGCGAAGCGGACATCGCCCTGGACAACAGCCACGTCACCGCCAACGGCGGCGACGCCACCCTGACCGCCGCCGACGGCATCGGTCTGCAAGGGGCGTCCACCGTGGTGGCCCGGGATAACCTGAGCGCCGACGCGCAAGCCGGCGACCTGACCCTGATCCAGAACAGCACCCTGGCCGCGCAAACCGGCCAGATGGATCTGGACGCCGGCAACGCCGTGGCCTTCACCGACTCCAGCGCCACCGCCGCCACCTCGATGACCCTCGACGCCAGCGACGCCGGCATCGCGCTGAGCAACAGCCATGCCACCGCCGGCACCGATCTGTCCCTGGACGCCGGCACCGACATCACCCTGACCGACAGTGAAGCGCCGCTCTCCACCGGCAGCACCCTGGTGGCCGAGTCCGGCAATCTGAGCCTGGACGCCGGTAACAACATCCACCTGGACAGCGCCTCCAGCGGCGTCGCCCACGGTGATGTGACCGCCGACGCCGAAACCGGCGACCTGACGGTGATCGAGCAGAGCAAGCTGCTGGCGCAAACCGGCAAAATGGATCTGGACGCCGGCAACCGGGTCGCTGTCACCGACAGCACCCTGAACGCCGCCACCGATCTGACCGTGGACGCGACCGCCGCCGACATCGCGCTGGACAACAGCCACGCCACCGCCGGTGACAATCTGTCCATGACCGCCGGCACCGACGTGACCCTGGTGAACGGCTCCCACGCCGACGCCAACAGTGGCGATCTGGCGTTCACCGGCAGCGCCGGTGACGTCGCGCTCACCGACAGCGTCGCCACCGCCCACGGCACGCTGAATCTGAGCGCCGGCGAGAACGTCGGCCTGACCCGCTCCAGCGCCACCTCCGGCGACCACATGACGCTCACCGGCAGCGCCGGCGACGTCACGCTGGCGCAGAGCCAGGTGACCAGCAGCGCTGGCGATCTCACCGCTAAGGCCGGCCAGAACCTGGCCATGACCGACGCCAACGCCACCGCCAGCGGCAAGGTGACCCTCGCCGCCGGCACCGACGAAGAAAGTGGCGCCGACGCGGACCTGACCCTGGACAACAGCCACGTCAACGCCAACGGCGGCGACGCCATCCTGAGCGCGGCCGGCAGCATCGGCCTGCAACGGGCCTCCACCGTGGTGGCCCGGGACAACCTGAGCGCCGACGCCCAGGCCGGCGACCTGACCCTGATCGGCGCCAGCCTGCTCAACGCCCAGACCGGCTACATGGATCTGCACGCCGGGCAGGGCGTGGCGATCACCGACAGCACCCTGGTCGCGGCCACCGATCTGAGCGTGGACGCCGACGGCGCCGACATCGCCCTGGATAACAGCCACGCCACCGCGCAAAGCGGCGACGCCACGCTCACCGCCGCGGACAGCATCAGCCTGGAACAGGCCTCGATGCTCACCGCCCACGGTGATCTCAGCGCCGACGCCCAGGCCGGTGACCTGACCCTGGACGGCAACAGCACGCTGACCGCGCAAACCGGCGCTATGGATCTCGATGCTGGCAACGCGGTGGTCTTCACCGACGCCAGCGCCACCGCCGCCCAGGCGATGACCCTCGACGCCAGCGCCGCCGGCATCACGCTCAACAACAGCCACGCCACCGCCGGCACCGATCTCGCCCTGGATGCCGGCACCAACATTACCCTTACCAACAGCGAAGCGCCGGGCGCCACCGGCAGCAGCCTGTCCGCGCAGACCGGTGATCTGAGCCTTGCCGCCGGCGGCAACATCGCCCTCAGCAGCGCCTCCAGTGGCGCGGCGGCTGGCGACCTCACCGCCAACGCGGAAGCCGGTGACCTGACGGTGATCGAGCAGAGCTCGCTGACCGCCCAGACCGGCCAGATGGATCTGGACGCCGGCAACCGCGTCGCGGTAGCCGACAGCGTGCTCAGCGCCGCCACCGCCCTGACCGTGGACGCCGCCGCCGCCGACATCGACCTGGACAACGCCAGCGCCACCGCCGGCACCGACCTGTCGATGACCGCCGCCACCGACGTGACCCTGGACGGCTCCACCGTCGAAGCCACCGCTGGCGATCTGTCGCTGACCGGCACCGACGGCGACGTGGCCGTGACCGGCAGCAGTGTTGAGGCCGGTAACGACCTGAGCGCCGATGCCGGCAACGACATCGCCGTGACCGACAGCACCGCCACGGCCGCCGCCAACATCGATCTGCACGCCGGCAACGGCGTGGCGATGTCTGGCAGCGACGCCGACGCGGGCGCCGCCATCACGGTGACCGCCGACGCCGCTGACATCGACCTGGACAACGCCAGCGCCACCGCCGGCACCGACCTGTCGATGACCGCCGCCACCGACGTGACCCTGGACGGCTCGAATGCCGAAGCCACCACCGGCGACCTGTCGCTGACCGGCACCGACGGCGATGTGATGCTCACCGACAGCCTCGCCATCGCCGCAAACGACCTGAGCGTTGATGCAGGGGCGAACGTCGGCCTGACCGACAGCACCGCTCTCGCACAGCGTCATCAGAACGTGACCGCCGGCGACAACGTGGTTCTTGAGGGCAGCGCCCTGGTCGCTAACGGTGGCGATCTGACCGTAACCGCCGACACCGGCGACATCGACCTGGCAGACCTCAGCCAGGCCTTTGCGAACGGCGAGCTGACCGCCACCGCCGGCAACAACGTGACGCTCACCGACTCGCAGGCCGGGGCTTCCAACGGCAAGCTGGTGGTGACCGCCACCGAGGGCGATCTGGCGCTCACCGACAGCGGCCTGACCGCCGGTGATGCGCTGACCGCCAGCGCCGCCGGCGACATCATCGGCAGCAAAGGCAACGCCTTCGCCGGTACCGATCTCGATCTGCACGCGGGCAACGGCGTGGCGCTGACCGACATTGATCTGCACGCCGGCCAGGCCATGACGGTGACCGCCGACGCAGCCGATATCATGCTCGATGACAGCCGCGTCATCGCGTCCACCGATCTCACCCTCGACGCCGCCGGCAACATTAAGCTCACGGACACCGGCGACGACGACGGCGTCGGCAGCGACATCACCGCGATTAACGGTGACCTGAGCCTGACCGCCGGCGACAGCATTGTGCTGGACAGCGCCTCCCACGGCTTCGGCCACGGCAACGTGACCGCCAACGCCGAAAGCGGTGATCTGACCGTGATCGAGCAGAGCACGCTGCGCGCCGACACCGGCAACCTGGATCTCGACGCCGGCCAAAGCGTTGTCGTTGACAATGGTCTGCTGCTCGCTCACACCGATCTCGATATCACCGCCGGCGATGACGTAACCCTCACCGATACCACTGCCAAGGCCGCTACCGGCGCCCTGGCGATCGACGCCGACGGCGATGTGCGACTGGGCAACACGCGCACCCAAAGCGAGGGTGACCAGAGCGTGCGCGCCGGTGGCGAAATCGCCATGAGCGACGGCAGCGAAATGGTGACCGAAAGTGATCTGATCCTGCAGGCCGGTGGCGACATCGCCATCACCCGTCTGCAGGCTCAGGGTGACGTATCGGTGACCAGCGACACCGGTGGCATCAGCGCCGATCCGGCGGAGGCCGAGCACATTCAGGGCCAGAACCTGTTCATCAGCGCCGCCAAGAGCGTCGGTTCCGCGCTCTCCGGCCTGAAGACCCGGGTCGGGACTCTGTACGCCAACCTCACCGGCAGCGGCGACCTTTATATGGATGAGGCGGATGCCTTGACCGTGAAGGGCGTGCAACTGGCGGACGGCGATGCCCACCTCACCACCGGTGGCGATCTTGACATCGAGGCCCTGCAAGTTAATGGCGACACGGTGCTGAACAGCGCCGGCCACATCAGTACCGGTGACACCGGCCTGGTGCGCGCCGACGATCTGAACGCCACTGCGGTGGACGGCATCGATCTGAACGCCGAGCTGGACAGCGCCACGCTGGCGGTGACCGGCGATGGCCGGCTCGACCTGCTCAACCAGGGCGACCTGCGTCTCGACGGCGCCAGCACCGCGAACGGCGACATCGACGTGGCGGTGCGTGGCGACCTCGGCGTGGGCGAGGTGTCCGCGGCCGGTGAGCACGATGTTCAGCTCGCCACCAGCGGCGCCATGAACGCCGCCGGCGCCGGTTCCATCGACGCCCGCAACGTGGAGCTTTACGCCACCGACGGCCTGGGCGCGGACGCAGCCCTGAACCTGAGCGCTGATCGCCTGACCGCCATCACCACCGGCGGCGACGTGATGCTCAATCAGAGCGGTTCTGTAGCGCTTGAGAACGTCCGCACCGGTGCCGGCGACATCGGCATCGCGGTGACCGGCGGCGACGCCACGCTGGGCAACGTGCAGGCCAGCGGCGACGTCAGCCTGACCGCCACCGATGGCGCGCTGTTCAACGACACCGACGACACCAACAAGGTGCGCGGGATCAAGGTGACGCTGGCGTCCGCCAACGGCATCGGCAGTGACGACAACGCCCTGGATACCCGTGCCAGCCAGCTCGATGCCAGCGTCACCGGCAGCGGCGGCCTGTACGTGGACGAGCAGGACGGCTTGTCCGCCCTTAACGCCCGTACCGCCAACGGCGACATTCGCGTTAGCACCAGCACCGGCAACCTGACCATCGATCAGGTTCAGGCACTGAGCCCGGGCAACGCGGTGATGCTGTTCGCCAACGCCGGCGCCATCCTGGATGGCAACGGCGACGCCGACAACATCATTGCCAGCCTGCTGGCGCTGAGCGCCGGCCAGGGCATCGGCCGCGCCAGCGACCCGCTGGACGTGACCGTTTCCACCCTGGCCGCCGACGGCGGCAACGGCGGCGTGTACATCAATAACGGCGGCAGCGATCCGCTGCACCTGGGCACCGTGGCCGGCGTCAGCGGCATTCATGGCGAGGGCGATGTGTACCTGAACACCGCCGGCGACCTGGACGTTAACGATGACGTCACCGGCAACGGCGACGTCAGTCTGCTGGCCGGCGGCGATCTCAACCAGAACGGCGACCTCCACGCCAACAGCAACATCCTGGTGAGTGGCGGCGGCGACGTCACCATGGGCGCCGGCACCGAAACCCGCAGCAACCGTGGCGAGGTCAGCTACCAGGCCGGGCAGACCCTGGTGATCAACACCATCGACACCCGCTCCGGTCTGGCCGGTGGCACCATCAACCTGCAGTCGCGGGAGATGCACAGCATCGCCAGCGGCCCCGGTTCATTGCAGGCCGATCAGGTCAATGTGCGTGTGCCGGGCTTTGGCCGAGGCGAGTTCGAGACACTGATGGAAGGCTCCAGCGCCCGTTCCCGTTTCAGCCTCAACGACCGCGCCGCCGGTGGTGAAGTCACCCGGGACGTGCGCTTTATGCAAGACGCCATTTCACCGCCGGGGCTGTCCTTCGGTGAGTCTCCGCGCCTGGGCATGCTGCCCGCCGCGCTCTATCAACCGGTGACCAGCACCGGCTACGGCTTCCAGCACGACAGCGACAGCGAGGAGTGGCACTTCAACCCTTGATTCGTTTGTTTGCCCATCCGTTTTGACGATCTGGCCCGGCTTCCCGCCGGGCTTTTTTTGTGTGGGCGTTGCCAAGGCGTCGCTCGAGAGCGACGCGCACGTTCACAGGATTCGTAAGAGAGGCCAGCCGGCGTTCCAGCCGCAAGCGGTTGGTCTTGCCGGTGGGTACGTCAGCCTGGCACCAGCCAGGCACCGAAGCCGCTGTGGGAGCGGTCCTTGACCGCGAGCCGGCGCAGCCGGCCCGCCATGCCCTTGAGGCCATCACGACCCGCGCTGAGACCCACCAGTCGAAGAAAGGATTAAAACAGAAGGGGGGGCACGTCCCTGTGCCTGACTTTCTCGCTTTCCGTCGGCCTGCCAGCCACGCCTGGCCAGCAGGATTAAACAACAATAATGGGTATTATTATCAATTGCAATAGAGCGGGACCTCCCTGTTTCTCATCCGCGTTTGATAACCATTATCGTTTAAGATAAAGTCCCCGCGTTCATTTTATGGATGCCAACCAGAGGCCGGGTTAACGGGTCATATCAACGAGGGGAAGGGCAATGCGAGGTTCCACATCATTTCGGTTCGGGGTATGGGCGGCGGCGTTGGGGGCGGCGTCCGCCGCCAGCGGTGAGCAGGTTTCCAATCAACTGGATGCGGTGAATGTGATCTCCGCCGCCGGCTTCGAACAGCATATCGCCGACGCGCCGGCCTCCATTTCGGTGATCGGCCGCGAGGAGCTGGAGCGCAAAGCCTACCTGGACGTCACCGACGCCCTGAAGGACATCCCCGGCGTCACCATCACCGGTGGCGGCTCCCACCAGGACATCAGCCTGCGCGGCATGGCGGCCAAATACACCATGATCCTGGTGGACGGACGGCGCCAGTCAAGCCGCGAATCCACCGCCAACGGCAACGACAGCGGCCTTGAGCAAAACTACCTGCCGCCGTTGCAGGCGATTGAGCGCATTGAAGTGATCCGTGGCCCGATGTCCTCGTTGTACGGCTCCGAGGCCATGGGCGGGGTGATCAACATCATCACCCGCAAAGTGTCCGAGCAATGGACCGGCGCGTTGTCGTCGGAAATGACCGTGCAGGACAGCGGCAAAGCCGGCGACACCACCCGCAATGACCTCTACCTGGCCGGTCCGCTGATCAAGGACCGCCTCGGTATTCAGGTCAACGGCCTGGCCTCGCACCGCGACGAGGATCACATCATCGACGGCTTCGAGGAACAGACCGTGCAGCGCGCTGGCGCCAAGCTGGTGTACACCCCGAACAAAGAAAACGACATCGCCTTTGGTTTTGACCGCATCGAGCAGGAACGCAACAGCAGCGCCGGCAAGACCCTGGAAAGCACCGACCCGGCGGATTCCTCCGACCGCGAGTACGACAAGGACATCTACGTGGTCTCCCACAGTGGCCGCTATGATTTCGGCACCACCGAGTCGTACGTGCAGAAAGAGAACAGCGAAAACCCCGACCGCATTGGTGAATTGCGCAACGGCATTACCCTGGACACCCTGATCGCCAACACCCAGGCCTCCTTCTTTACCGAGCGGCACATCATCACCACCGGGGTGCAATACAAAGACGAAGACCTCACCGACTACGCCACCAACCGCCTGCCCACCAGCGACGCCAACAACATCTCCCGCTGGGAGGTGGCCGCGTTCCTGGAGGACCAATGGACGCTCACCGATAAGCTGGCACTGACCGGCGGGCTGCGTTTCATCCGCGACGAAAACTTTGGCAACTACGCCACCCCGCGGCTGTACGCGGTGTACCACGCCACCCAGGACGTCACCCTGAAAGGCGGCGTCTCCACTGGTTACCGGCAGCCTTCGCTGCGCGAAGCCACCGACAACTGGGGCAGCGTCACCGGTGGCGGCGGCTACCCGGCCGGCAACCCGCGGGCGATCATTCGCGGCAACCCGGATCTGGACCCCGAAAAAAGCCTCAACTACGAGCTGGGGCTGGCCTGGAAAAACATCTCGGGCATCGAAACCAGCGTGATGCTGTTCCTCACCGAATTCAAAGACAAAATCACCGAGTACCGGGCCTGCGACAGCGTCGGCGCCGACCGCAACGATCCCGCCACCTGGACCTGCGATTATCAAGGCCAGACCTACATGTTCATCAGCGACCGCATCAATGTGGACGAGGCACAAATGCACGGCGTGGAAGCCACCTTCAGCTGGATTCTGACCCCGTCGCTGCGCTTCAATTCCAGTTATACCTACACCCACTCCGAACAGAAGACCGGTGAATTCAAAGGCGAGCCGCTCAACAAGATCCCCAAGAACATGTTCAACGCCGGGCTCGACTGGCAGATCACCGACCCATTGGGCAGCTGGGTAAGAACCAACTTCCGCGGCCGCACCTCGGACTACCTGTCGCGCACCAGCATCGCCGACGGCACCCCCAGTTACGCCTTCACCGACGTCGGGCTGACCTACCGCGCCAGCCGCAACCTGACCCTCAAGGCAGGCGTCTACAACCTCTTCGATAAGGAAGTCACCGACGCCGATTTCGGCGCCGTCCTCGACGGCCGCCGATACAACGCCGGGATGACGGTGAGTTTCTAAAAAGCGGATTCAAGCTTCAGGCTTCAGGCGACAACACGGGCAAGGCCGGGGCGGGGCAGGGGCCGTGCCCGCGCTTGGGCGTTGGCGGCACGCAAAATCGCGTTGCGAATCCGCAGGCGTGGCCCGCCAGGGCCTTCTACAGCGCCGCTGTGGGAGCGGTCCTAGACCGCGAACCGAGCCGCAGGCGAGGCGGGCCTGGCAGCGCCGATTCGTGGTCAAGGACCTCTCCCACTTTAGAATCAAACAGCGGCGCTGCCACGCCCCTCCATTCTGAAAACTGAAAACTCCTCCCTCCCAAAGTCCCCGCTATTTCCTTTTCCCTCCCGGCCCATGCTTGAACATCCAGGCGCCACGGCGGCCATGGCGTTGCAGATCCATATCATTGCGAATCTGCGCGTGGCTGATCAGGGCAAAGATAAAAGTGCCGCCAATGATATTGCCGGCCAGGGTTGGCAGGCCGAAGTGCAGGAAGAAGTCGATCCAGGGCAACTTGCCGGCGAACACCAGATAAAGGATTTCGCTGGCGCCAACGATGATGTGCGGAAATTCCCCGATCGCCACCGCGTAGGTCATGATCAGAATGATCCAGCTCTTGGCCTGATCAGCAGCGGGCAGCACCCACACCATGGTGGCGATCAACCAGCCGGCGACGATGCTTTTGGCGAACATCGACATGGGGTCGTTCTCCATCACTTTTTCGCCGATGCGCACGAACGCGTCGGAGACCTCCGGGGAAAACATCGGCAGGTGCAAAAAGGTGAAGGCGGCCAGGCCGGCGCCAAACACGTTACCCACCAGCACCACGCCCCACAGGCGCAGCAGCCGGCCCAGGCTGTTCAGGGTCGGGTGGCTCATGAAGGGCAACACCGCGGTCACGGTGTTTTCGGTGAACAGTTGCTGGCGGGCCAGGATCACGATAAGAAACCCCAGTGTATAACCCATGCTCTCGACCAGAAAACCCACGTTGCTTTCGGGAAGGTGGGCGTGCAGAAGGCCTCGGGCCATCATTGAAGCGCTCATGGAAATGCCGGCGGCGATCGCCGACCACAGCAGCGCCATGGCGTCGCGTTCGAGTTCCTTGTCGCCGTCGATACGCAGGCGCTCGTGCACCGCCGCCGCCCGTGACGGCAGTTCTTTTTCGTTCACGGCTTCGGCGTGTTCCTGTTTCTCTTCGAAGTTCTCCAAACGCTTTTCATCGCGTTCCCGGGCGCGCTGTGATGGCTTGTCATCTTGGTGTTCGCGTTCCACTGCGTTTTCCCAAGGTGTGCCGTCTTCGTGCTGTTGGCCCTGGGGCCGCTCCTCGTTTTCACTCACCGCACTCTCCCGCGCAGGCGACATTGTAAGTGGCGCGCCTGGAGCGCGCCCGGTTTGACTATAGCGGTCGGTTAGCCAGGTGTCGCTGGTGATTATCCGCCGCCGAGCACCAGGGCCAGGCCGGTGGCATAGAGCATAAGGACCGCCACGCTTTCGAAGCCAATGCCCGCCGGCCCGCGCTCTTCGCGGCGCACCAGCCCCATCAGCAAAGCTCCGGTCATCACCAGTGACAGCGCCACCCAGAGCAGCAGGGTGGCGTCCATGGCTTGATAAATGGAGCCCTGCCGATAGGCGATGTCCGAGGCCGCGGTGAACAGGGTGTCGAACGCGTTGCCACCGATGATCCCGCCCACCGCCAGCGTCAGCGCCCCTCGTCGTACCGCCGCCACCGATGTCACCAGCTCCGGTAGAGAGGTGCTGGTGGCGGTGAGCAGCAGGCCGACTGTCGTTTGCTGCAAACCGGTTTGCCGGGCGAGCGAGGAGGCCGCGTGCTCAAGGGCCCAGCCGGAGACGCCGAGCAGCAGGGCCAGCCCCACGAACCAGCCCCATAACGCCGCTGTCGTCATGGGGCCCGCGGCCTGCTCGGGAACATCTTCGCGGGTCTCCCGCGTCAGCGACGGGTGCCACAGCGGAGTGTCGCGGACCTGTTGGATCAGCCGCAGGCCATATCCATACACGGCCAGCAAAACGAAAGTGGCGGGATGAATGCCGAAAACCGTGACCGGTGGGGCATAGGCGCCTAGCAGAATAATGCTGAGCAGCGTCACCAACAGAGCGCCTTGCATCAGGTTGGCGGCGGACGCGGCGGCGTGTTCCAGGTTGGCGCGGCGATAGACCAGGTCGGCAATCGCCAGAAAAGCGGTTTGCACGGCGATACCGCCAAGGGCATTACTGAGGGCGAGATCGGCGTTGCCTCGCCAGGCGGCGGTCACCGAGAGCACGCTACCAGACAGCGAGGTTGTGGCACCCAGCAGCACCGCACCGGCGAGGGCTTCGCCCGCCCGTGTGCGATCCGCCAACTGGTCCACGATGCCGGTAATCTTGACGCCGGCCATCGCGATCACCATCACGCAGGCGGCGAACGCGGTCAGGCTCAACGGCAGGGACTGCTGCAAGGCGGGAAAAATGGCGGCTCTCCTTCACGCGCCGGGAGCCACCTACTGTAGCGGTTGCCGGCGCCGAACGGCGCCGGCAGCTGTAAAAAGTAGTTTAAACGGCGGCTGAACAAGCCGTTGCGTACGCTGGCTTTCGAGCTAGTTCACAACCAAGGCGCACTCAGCGGTCCAGGCGATCAAGGAACTCGCCAAGGTGCCGGTTGACCGCGTCCGGCGCTTCCATTTGCACCCAGTGGCCGATGTTGTCCAGCAGTACCACGTCGGTCAGATCGTCCATCACCTCGGGCATGCGCTTGAGCGCCTTGCCGGCGAACTGAATCACCGGGTCTTCCTTGCCGGCGATGAACACCGCTGGCGGGTGAATCCGCTCGCGGCCGTCTTCGCGCTGCTGCCGCCAGGAAATGTCCATCGCCCGGTACCAGTTGATCGGACCGGTCAGGCCGCTGTTGTGAAAATGCTTCACATAGACGTCCAGATCGCTTTCCTGCATCCAGGCGGGCTGGGCGCCGCTGGGCGGCTGCAGAATGTCCAGGAACGCCTGGGCCGGTTTGGCGGTGCGAAATTTTTCTTGCATGCCCGGCCCGGAAATAGCGTGGTACATGCGGCGCAAAAAATCACGCACATCGGCTTCCAGTTCCTGTTCGGGGATCTCCGGCTGCTGGAAATAAATCTGATAGAAGAAGCGCTCGCCGAACGCGGCGCGCATCTGCTCAGTGGGCGCTTTCGGCCCGATGCCCGGATAGGGCACCGACAGCCCGGCCACGGCGCGCACCCGCTCCGGTTCACTGCGCGCCACCTGCCAGGCCAGCGCGCAGCCCCAATCGTGGCCGACCACGATGGCTTTTTCGGCACCGTAGGCATCGAGAATGCCCATCACGTCCGCCACCAGAATGTCTTGCCGGTAAGCCGCTACGTCCTTGGGGGCGTCACTGAAGCCGTAGCCGCGCAGATCCGGTGCCAGTACATGGTAGCCGCGGGCCGCCAGGAACGGCATTTGATAGCGCCAGGAGTAGCCGCATTCGGGGAAACCGTGCAGCAGAATGATAACCGGCTGGCCTGCCTCGCCGGCTTCGCGCACATGAAAGGTCAGGCCGTTGGCCTGGACTCGCTGTTCAGTGATGGTGGTCATGGGTGCATTCCGTGTTGTGAAAAGTCTTCGCCTGGGGCAACGCGGCGATCAGTGAGCGTCGCTCAAATGGCGAGCATAGGTTTCGCGCAGTGTCAGTTTGGACACCTTGCCGGTGGCGGTGTGCGGCAGCTCATCGACGACGATCACCTCATCGGGGAGCTGCCAGCGGGCGAAGCCGCCGGCCATATGTTCAAGCAGCGCGGTCTTGTCCAGGTTTGCGCCGGGCCGGGCCACCACCACCAGCAACGGGCGTTCGTCCCATTTGGGGTGGGGCACGCCGATCACGGCGCATTCCTGCACCGCCGGATAGGCGGCGGCCAGGTTCTCAAGATCAATCGAACTGATCCACTCGCCACCGGATTTGATCAGATCCTTGGCGCGGTCAACGATGAACAGCAGGCCGTCGTCGGTGATGCGCGCCATGTCGCCGGTGGCCAGCCAGCCGTCGTCGTCAAACGATTTGGCGCTGGCTTCATCATTATTGTAGTAGGCGCTGATCACCGTCGGCCCTTTCACATAGAGCTCGCCGCTGGCCTGGCCGTCCTGGGGCACCGTTGCGCCGTCGTCGCCGATCAGCTTCATGCGCACGCCGAACAGGCGGCGGCCCTGGTTGTTCTTCAGTTTGATGCGTTCCTGCACGGGCAGCGCCGCTTCTTCCCGGGTCAGTATGCTCATGCTGCCAGTGGGGTTCATTTCGGTCATGCCCCAGCCCTGCATCACGTCCAGCCCATAATCTTTTTCAAAGCGCGTGATCATGCTGGCCGGCGGCGCCGAGCCGCCGATCACCACCCTCTCAAGCACCGCCGGCTTGCGGCCTTGCTGATCCATTTCGGCGAGCAGGCCCATCCAGACCGTGGGCACGCCCCAGGCGCCGGTAACCTGCTCGTTGTCCATCAGCGCGAACAGGCTGGCGCCATCCAGCGCCGGGCCGGGCATGATCAGGGAGCCGCCGGTCAGCGGCGCCGCGTAGGGCAGCCCCCAGGCGTTCACATGAAACATCGGCACCACCGGCAACAGCCGGTCGCCGGCTTTCATCACGCCGTTGGAGCAGACCGTGGAAAACAGCGCCTGCAGCAGGCAGGAGCGGTGTGAATACAGCGCGCCCTTGGGCACGCCGGTGGTGCCCGAGGTGTAGCACAGCGCGCAGGCGGCGTTTTCATCCAGGTCCGGCCAGGGGTAGTGCTCGGGCTGCCCCTGCAGCAGCGTTTCATAACAGAGCAGGTCATCACCGTCGGGCAGGTGCGCGAAGTCGGTCATCGCCACGTAACGGGTGTGGGCCGGGAAATCGGCACGCAGGCCTGCCACCAGCGGGGCGAAGGTGGTATCGAAGAACAGCAGGCTGTCGCCGGCGTGGTTAACGATGTAGGCCATCTGATCGGCGGGCAGACGCGGGTTAATGGTGTGGCAGACCGCGCCAAGCCCGGCGATGGCGTAGTAGAGCTCCACATGGCGGTGGCCATTCCAGGCCAGGGTGCCGATGCGGTCGCCGGGGCGCACCCCCAGGGCGACCAGCGCATGGGCCAATTGCGCCACGCGCTGCAGGGTGCGCCGGTAGCTCTGTCGATGAAGGTCGCCTTCGGTGCGTACTGAAACGATCTCCGCGTGCGGGTGCACCTGGGCGCCGTATTCCAGCACCTCAATCAGAGAAAGGGGGGTATTCATCATCAGGCCATTGAGCATGCGTCTCTCCCTGCAAGCCGGGCGGGAGCCAGTGAAGAGCCTGTGCCGGCTTTATTGAATTATTGTTTGTCCGCCGCCTCGGTGGCCGGGGGTGGCGCTCATTGATACCTACTGGTGAGTATGTGGTCAAGAGTGGTGGAATCGGCCCACCCAAGCGTGGCGCCATCAGGCATTCGAGGAACAGGTTAGCGCCATCAACCTATCGCGCGAACGCAGCCATCCGGTGAGGAAATGAAATTCCGTTCCGGAAACGTGTTACCGGTAGTAACGGTAACAGTGAGGTAACAGCCCCGCCGGCGTTGATTGTCTCGCTAAAGAAAACAGCCTGGGCGTTCTGGTGAACGCGTAAGCCAGCCGGCCGGGAAGGCGCCAAGGCCGTATTTAAAGGGCGTCAGGAGGGTTCTTGGTGATTCTGTGAATACCTGTTCTCGAATCCGTGCCACCCCCGTAGGCTGGCTCAGGCAGGGCTTGCCGCTTTACCTCCGCGGGCTCATGCTGACTTGGACTCGGGGCATCGTGGCCAGTCAGTCACGTTGCCTTGAAGTGCATATACATTTCGAGTTCTTTTGTATTTTTCAGGGCGGTGCGAGTTGTTGCCCTGGTCTTTTATCCGTCTTGAAAAGACGCTTGGACGAGCGTCGATGCAAGGGCAAATGTGCGGAAAATGAAACTGGACATCATTATTTTTTTCCCCACATACTGCTGAGTATGCGTTTCACGAAAGAGCATTGAGTGGGACCGAAAACGATGCCAGTGAAACAGCTAAGTAATGAGTTTGATGAGAAAAATTGCAAGACACTGAAACAAGACGCTCGGCGGCGGTCCGTCATGTTGTCGGGCGCCAAGAAGCAAATGCCGAAACAGGCAGAACAAAAACAATCGTGGAGAGCACTATGTTGAAATCCATTTTCACCTTTCTCGCGGCGTCCGTGCTGTTGGTCTCTACCGCCAACGCGGAAACCGTGAAACTTGCCCTGATCGACCCCCTCAGTGGTGCCATGGCTGGCGCAGGCCAACCGGCGCTTTCGCATATGCAATTCGAAGCCGAGCGCCTGAACGCCAAAGGCGGTTTGAACGGCAACAAGATCGAGATCGTTGGTTACGACAACAAAGTAAACCCCCAGGAAAGCCTGGTGCAGCTGCAGAAAGCCATCGACGATGGCGTGCGCTACATCGTGCAGGGCAACGGCTCATCAGTGGCTTCGGCGCTGATCTCCGCGGTGGACAAGCACAACCGTCGCAATCCGGGTAAAGAGGTGCTGTTCCTCAACTACGCGGCGGTGGACCCGGCGTTCACCAATGAGCGCTGCACCTTCTGGCACTTCCGTTTCGACGCCAACGCGGACATGAAAATGAACGCGATCACAAGCTGGATGGCGGATCGCAAGGACATCAAGAAAGTCTACCTGATCAACCAGGACTACAGCTTCGGCCACGCGGTTTCCGAGGCCGCTCGCGAAATGCTCAAGGAAAAACGCCCGGACATCGAAGTGGTTGGCAACGATTTCCACCCGCTTGGAAAAGTGAAGGATTTCACGCCTTACGTGAGCAAAATCAAAGCGTCCGGCGCGGACGCGGTGATTACCGGTAACTGGGGCCAGGACATCACCTTGCTGGTGAAAGCGGCCGCCGACTACGGCCTGCAGGCACCGTTCCTGACCTACTACGGCGCCAGCTCCGGCGTGGTCACCCAGACCGGTGATAAAGGCGTGGACCGTATTTACCAGATCAACGAGTACTACGGTGATTTCGACGATCCGGAAATGGCCAAGCGCCAGGTCGCCATGTACAAGGAAAAAGGCTGGGATTTCTACTACCTGCGCCTGAGCACGATGATGGAAATGCTCAAGAAAGCCACCGACCAGGCCAAGAGCATCGACCCGGTTAAAGTGGCTTTCACCCTGGAAGACCTGAGCATGGACACCCCCACTGGCGAAGTGACGATGCGTAAGTCGGATCACCAGATCCAGCTGCCGCTGTTTATGTCGGTGATGAAGGGCGACATGAAATACGGCGCCGAAGGCACTGACTACAACTTCCACAAGATCGCTGAGATCAGCCGCGAAGATGTATCCCTGCCGACCACCTGCGAGATGCGTCGTCCGAAGCAGTAATCGCTGCTTTTCCGTCGAGATCCTCTTGTGAGTAAAGGAGCAGTGGCCCGTGCCGCTGCTCCGGGAGCCTTCTCATGCTCGAAGTTATTATCTTTTCCCTGCTGAACGGTATCCTCTACGGGTTGTTGCTGTTCATGCTTTCCAGCGGTCTTACGCTGATCTTCTCGATGATGGGCGTGCTTAACTTCGCCCACGCCAGCTTTTATATGTTGGGCGCTTATTTCGCCTACAGCCTGGGCATGCACATCGGCTTCTGGCCTTCTCTGATACTGGCGCCGATTCTGGTGGCCGTGGTCGGTGCTCTGGTGGAGCGTTTCGGCCTGCGGCGGGTGCATGTGAATGGCCATGTCGCCGAGCTGCTGTTTACCTTCGGGCTGGCCTATGTGATCGATGAAGTAGTGCGCCTGATCTGGGGTACGGTTCCGGTGGCGTATATGGCGCCGGCGTCGCTGCAACAACCGCTGTTTAATTTGTTTGGCGTGGAATATTCCATGTTCCGCGGCGTCGCCATGCTGATCGCCATTCTGATGTTCGTGGCGCTGTGGTTCCTGCTCAAGAAAACCCGCGTGGGCATGATGATCCGCGCCGCGCTCACCCACGGTGAGATGGTCGGGCACCTGGGTCACAACGTGCCGCGCCTGTTTATGTGCGTGTTCGGCTTCGGCTGCGCCCTGGCCGGTCTGGCCGGCGTGATTGGCGGCCCGTTGCTGACCACCGAACCGGGCATGGCCGCAACGCTGGGCCCGATCGTGTTCGTGGTGGTGGTGGTGGGCGGCATGGGTTCGCTGCCGGGTGCCTTCTACGCGTCGTTGCTGATCGGCCTGTTGCAGACTTTCTTCGTCGCCATCGATGCCTCCATCGGCGACATCCTCAACGGCATTGGCATGAACGTGGACCCCTACGGCGAGGTCACCGGAATCACACTCGCCAACCTGGCACCGATGACGCCGTTCATCCTTTTGGTGCTGATTCTGATATTCCGGCCCCGCGGCTTGATGGGAGAACTTGAACCATGAATGATCTAACCGCAGTCGCGCCGCGCCAGAGCCGGTTTTCCTGGCGTGGTCTTGCTCCCTGGGTGATCTCGCTGGTGGTTCTGATGGTGATTCCGCTGCTGGTCAGCAGTGGCACCGCGTTCACCCTGCTCAATCTGATCGCCATCAATATCGTGTTCGCGCTGTCCTACAACATGTTGCTCGGGCAGGGCGGTATGCTCTCGTTCGGCCACGCCGTGTTTTTTGGTCTGGGCAGCTACGCGGCCATGCACGTCATGAACCTGATCGACGATGCCTCCTACGCGGGCGAGGGCTTCTGGGCCCATTTCCCGGTGCTCGGGCTGCCGTTGGTGGGCATGCTTGCCGGCGGCCTGGCGGCGTTGATTGTCGGCTGGCCGTTCTGCCGGCGTGCCGGCACCGCGTTCGCCATGATCACCCTGGGTCTGGGTGAACTGGCCGCCGCCGCCGGGCAGATGTTCCCCTCCGTGTTCGGTGGCGAGGCGGGCGTGGTCAGCAACCGTATGGTCGGGCCCCAGTGGTTCGGTCTGGAGCTGGCTCAATCCGCCGACGTGTACTGGTTCATGGCGTTCTGGCTGTTCGTCGCGGTGCTCGGCATGTGGGCGTTCACCCGCACGCCGCTGGGCCGGTTGTCCAATGCAGTGCGTGACAACGCCGAGCGTCTTCAGTTTATCGGCTACCAGCCGCGTAACGTGCGCTTCATGGTGTTCATCGCCTCCGGCGCCTTTGGCGGCCTGGCCGGCGCCATGGCGGCGGTGAATTTCGAAATCATCACGCCGGAATCGCTCGGCCTGGTGCCCTCCGGCCTGGCGTTGCTGATGGCGGCCGTGGGCGGGCTGGGCGTGTTTTACGGGCCGATCGTTGGCGCCATCGTGGTGACGCTGATGAACTCCCTGCTCAGCGATTACACCGACGCCTCGATTCTCTATGTGGGCCTGATTTTCCTGGCCATCGTGATGTTCGCGCCGCGCGGTCTGGGCGGAGGTATTGAACAGGTACGCGTGGCCTGGCGTGACGGTGAGCTGGCGCGCCGGTTGCCGGGCTGGCTGAGCGGCGCCGTGGCGGTGTTGTTGTTCGCCGCCGGCCTGACCGTTCTGGTGGAGCTGCTGTTCCAGTGGCGCCACGGCCAGGACGAGCTGGCGCAGGTGCTGGGCATGAACTTCGACCCGAGACTGCCCTGGGGCTGGCTGGCGATGGTGGTGTTTTTCGCCGCCGGGGTGCTGGTCAAGCGTGCCACCAATAAGCTGCGGGAGGACAACGCATGAGTGCTCTGTCAATCAAGGGCCTGAAGAAAAACTTCGGGCTCGCCGAGGTGATCTGCGGGGTCGACCTGGAAGTGGAAAAAGGTGAGATCCACGCCGTGATTGGCCCCAACGGTGCCGGCAAATCGACCTTCTTCAATCTGCTGTCCGGGGCTTTTTCGCCCACCGAAGGCGAGATCCTGCTCAATGGCGAACGCATCGAGGGGCTCGGGCCCGAGAAGATTCAGCAACGCGGCCTGACCCGCTCGTTTCAGGTCAGCAACGTGTTCGTGAATCTGTCCGTGTTCGAGAACATACGCTGCGCCTGCTTTAAGAAAGAGCGCGCCGGCTACGTGTTCTGGCGTTCCGCCGCTGGGGTCAAAAAAGCCAATGAGCGCGCCGAAGAGGTGCTGGAAATGATTGGCCTTCAGGCGCTGCGGGAAGTGCCGGCCGGGGCCTTGCCCTACGCCAGCCAGCGCGCCCTTGAGATCGGCATGACCATTGCCTGCGGCGCCGACGTGGTGCTGCTCGACGAACCCACCGCCGGCATGAGCAATACCGAGACCAGCCAGGCGATTGATTTGATTCGCCAGGTGGCCAAGGGCCGCACCCTGATGATTGTCGAGCACGACATGGGCGTGGTGTTCGAACTGGCTGATCGCATCTCGGTGCTGGTGTACGGCGAAATCATCGCCACCGGCAAGCCCGAGTCGATCCGCTGCGACCCGCGCGTGAAAGAGGCCTATCTGGGCGAGGAGGCGGCGTAATGTTGGAAGTTACCGATCTGCACGCCTACTACGGCAAAAGCCACATTCTCAACGGCGTTAACTTCTCGATTCAGGAAGGCGAAGTGGTGGCCCTGTTGGGCCGCAATGGCGTGGGCCGCTCCACCACCGTGAAAGCGATCATGGGTGAAGTACCACCGCAGGGTTCGATCCGCTTCCGTGGTAAGGAAATCGCCGGCTATCCGAACTACCGGATTGCCCGCATGGGGTTGGGCTATGTGCCCGAAGACCGGGATATTTTCCCCACCCTGTCGGTGCGCCAGAACCTGGAGCTGGGTATCAAGAACACCCGCAAGCCCGGGCGCTGGACGGTGGAAAAAATGCTGGAAATGTTCCCCAACCTGGCGCGCCGCGCTGACGCCCACGCCGGGGTACTTTCCGGTGGCGAAAAGCAAATGCTGACCATGTGCCGGACGCTGATGGGCGACCCGGAACTGATCATGATCGACGAACCCACCGAAGGCCTGGCACCGCTGATCGTCAAGCAAATCGGCGAATTGATCTCCGAGATCGCCAAAGCCGGCGTGGCCATTCTGCTGGTCGAACAGAAGCTTTCCATCGCTCTGGATATCTCTCACCGGGTGCTGCTGATGGGCCACGGCCACATCGTCTTCGAAGGCACGCCGGAAGAACTGCGCAACAACGAGCCGATCCGCAAAGAGTGGCTGGAAGTCTGATGTTGTTATTTTGAGTTCCATCGTCAATGGGCTGGCCCGCTTCGGCGGGCTTTTTTTATTGTTCATCGCGCTTTAGCGGGAATTGACTCATGTTGACCCACTTCCCATCGCTGTTGACGCCCTGTTGGGCGTTCTACTTTCTTGCTTGTCCAAGAAAGT
>NZ_NMQZ01000046.1 GCF_002864685.1 Alloalcanivorax mobilis | reverse complement strand
AACACTGAACACTGAACACTGAACACTGAACACTGAACACTGAATCCCCCCCCTGCCTCCCAACGGGGCACCACCCCCCCTGAATCCCCCTCCATGCCCCATTTCGAGGCGCCGTTGTGCCCCAAAGTTTTACCTTTTCTGGCATAGGCCTTGCTTATGCTGAAGGGGTGAGCTGAAGGGGTGAGCTGAAGGGTGAGATGGACGACGGCGCGCAGTCTTGAGTGGGAAGACGCGCGCCACACTCCCCATGACCTGGAGTTTCCCGCTGGGAACTCCTTTTGATCAGGGAAAGCATCATGCGATCGTTGTCCTTGCCGGAGGTATCCGGATTCGATGAGATGTTGTTGCCCGCGGGTCAGGTGCGCTCCCATTACCGCAGCTATCACCAATGGTTGCTCGGCCAGACCGGTGATGTGCTGATGCGCAAACGCAAGGAAGCCGAACTGCGGTTTCACCGCGTCGGTATCACCTTCAATGTGTATGGCGAGGAAAGCGGCACCGAAAGGCTGATTCCCTTTGATACCCTGCCGCGCATTATTCCCGGCGACGAATGGCGGCGCCTGGAGCAGGGCGTGATCCAGCGGGTGCGCGCGCTCAATTGTTTTCTGCACGATATTTACCATGAGCAGTTGATCATCCGTGATGGCCGGGTGCCCGCCGAGCAGATCTTTGGCAACGCCCAGTATCAGCCCTGCATGCAGAACGTGGATCTGCATAATCAGATCTATTCGCAGATCAGTGGGGTGGATCTGATCCGCGATGGCGAAGGCACCTGGCATGTGCTGGAGGACAACCTGCGCACACCCTCCGGGGTCAGCTACATGATCGAGAACCGGCGCATGATGATGCGCCTGTTTCCCGAGTTGTTCAGCCATCAATCGGTGGCGCCGGTGGAGCACTATCCGTCGCTGTTGCTGGAGACCCTGCAACAGGGCAGCGTGGTGGCCAACCCGAGCGTGGTGCTGCTCACCCCGGGGCGTTTCAACAGCGCCTATTTCGAACACGCCTTTCTGGCCCAGCAAATGGGCATTGAGCTGGTCGAGGGCGCCGATCTGTTCGTCAAGGACGGGTTTGTCTATATGCGCACCACCGCCGGCCCACAACGGGTCGATGTGATCTATCGGCGCATTGATGACGATTACCTGGACCCCCTGGCGTTCCGCGCCGATTCCATGCTCGGCGTGCCCGGCCTGCTGTCGGTGTACCGCCAGGGCAATGTGGTGCTCGCCAACGCGGTGGGCACCGGGGTGGCGGACGACAAGTCGATCTACCCCTATGTGCCGGCGATGATCCGCTTCTACCTGGACGAAGAACCGATGTTGGCGAACGTGCCCACCTGGCAGTGCCGCAAGGCGGAAGATCTGGCCTACGTGCTCGAGCACCTCTCGGAAATGGTGGTCAAGGAAGTCCATGGCGCCGGAGGCTACGGCATGCTGGTGGGGCCGGCGGCGAGCGCCGCCGAGATCGAATCGTTCCGTGATCGCGTGCGCGCGCGGCCGGACAACTACATTGCCCAGCCGACGTTGTCGTTGTCGTCGTGTCCGGTGTTCGTGGAGCAGGGCATCGCGCCCCGGCACATTGATCTGCGGCCGTTCGTGCTCAGCGGTCCGGACATCCGGCTGGTGCCCGGCGGGCTGACCCGGGTGGCGATGACGGCGGGCTCTCTGGTGGTGAATTCTTCCCAGGGCGGCGGCACCAAGGACACCTGGGTTCTGGAGAATGCGCCATGCTGAGCCGCACCGCCGCCGAGCTGTACTGGTTGTCGCGCTTTATCGAGCGCGCGGAAAACATCGCACGCATGCTGGACGTGGCCTGGAACCTGTCGTTGATCCCGTTCGCGGTGGATGCGCGCGACGAGATCAGCGCGCCACTGATCATCACCGGCGGGCTGGAGCTGTACCGGGAAAAGTACGGCGAAATTCAAGTCAACCAGGTGATGCATTTCTTCACGCTGGACGAAAGCAACCCGGGCAGCATTTTTCACTGCCTGCGCTCGGCCCGGGAAAACGCCCACGCGGTGCGCGGAAAAATCACCGCTGAGATGTGGGAAAGCATCAACAGTACCTGGCTGGAGCTGCGCGATATTCGTGAGCTGGGCCTGGATGGCTACGGCGCCACCAGTTTCTTTGACTGGGTGAAGAACCGCTCGCACCTGTTTCGGGGCGCGACCTACGGCACCGTGATGCGCAGCGACGCCTTTCGGTTTCTGCGCCTGGGCACCTTTATCGAGCGGGCCGACAACACCGCGCGCATTCTTGATGTGAAACACCAGAACAGCCTGGCCGGCGACACCGCCGTGGACTTCTACCGCTGGCACGCACTGCTGCGCTCGGTGGGCGCCTACGAAGCCTATCGGGAAATCTACAGCGAAACGATCAACGCCGAGCGAGTCGCGGAGTTGCTGATTCTGCGGCCCGAGGTGCCGCGCTCGCTGCACTCTTGCATGCAAATGCTCTGCGAGTTGTTGCCGGCCATTGAGGGGCAGGCCGGGCTGCAATCGAAACGGCTGGCGGCGGTGCAGTTCGCGCGCCTGCAATATGGCGATCTGCAGCACATCGTGGAAATCGGGTTGCACGAATACCTGACCGATTTTCTGCGCCGCGTTAACGAACTGGCGGACACCATCCGCGAGGAATATCTGGAGGTCGTATGAAGTTGTCGATTCGTCACAGCACTGAATACCGTTACTCCGAACCAGTGCGCCACAGTACCCAGTACTTGCGACTCACACCGCGCCCGTCGCCGCGCCAGCGCATTCTCCATTGGCAACTGGATTTGCCCGAACAGGCGGCGCGCGCCTCGGACAGCTTCGACAACATTCTGCATGTGCTGACGCTGGATCAGCCGCACCAGAGCATTGAGCTGACCGCGCGCGGCCAGGTTGAGATCATCGATGAGGATGGCGAGGACGATGACGTGCGGCTTTCGCCGTTGGTGTTCAGCCGCTTCTCACCCTTGACGCGCCCTGACGCCGGCCTGGTCGACCTGGCCGAGGCGCACCGTGGCAGCCCGGTGCTGGAACGCCTGGAAACGCTGAGCGAATCGATCCTGCAACGGATGCCTTTCACCGCCGGCGTCACCGATTCCGGCAGCGACGCGATCACCGCGTTCGCCGGCGGGCAGGGGGTGTGTCAGGACCACACCCATGTGTTTCTGAGCTGCTGCCGTGTGCTGGGCATACCGGCGCGCTATGTAAGCGGGTATCTTTACACCGACGATTCCGAGCACGTGGCCAGCCACGCCTGGGCGGAGGTCTGGCACGAAGATGGCTGGCACACCTTCGACATCACCAACCAGACCCGCCTGCCGCGCCGTCATCTTAAGCTGGCGGTGGGGCTGGATTACATGGACGCCTGCCCGGTGCGCGGGGTGCGTTTCGGAGGCGGCATCGAATCGCTCAAGGCGGTGGCCCGGGTCAGCCAGAATCCCGGCGTCGATCATCAGTGAGACAACACGCGCCCGGCGCGGAGTATCGGTTATGACCTATTGCGTGGCCATGTGCCTGAAGGCGGGCCTGGTGTTCGCGGCGGATTCACGCACCAACGCCGGCGTCGACCAGATCGCCACGTTCCGAAAACTGCACAAATTCGTGGTGCCCGGTGAGCGGGTGATCGTGATGATGACCGCCGGTAATCTCGCCACCACCCAGAGCGTGCTGAGCCTGATGCGCATGCGGCTGAACAGCCGCCACCCCAATCTGTTCACCGCCCACTCTTTATACGACGTGGCCGCCATCGTCGGCGCCACAGGAAGGGAGGTGGTCAGCCGCGACGGCGGCCTGAGCCAGGGTAACGTGGACTTCGGCAGCAGTTTTATCATTGGCGGGCAGATTCGCGGCGAGCCACCGCGCCTGTTCCTGGTCTATCCGGAGGGCAACTTTATCGAATGCACCCCGGACACCCCGTATTTCCAGATTGGCGAGACCAAATACGGCAAGCCGATTCTGGACCGCGTGGTGGATCAGGACATGCCGTTGGACCAGGCAATCAAATGCGCCTTGCTCAGTATCGATTCCACCATCCGTTCCAACCTCTCGGTGGGGCTGCCTCTGGACGTGCTGCGCTATCACCGCGACAGCTACACCGACGAGCACCATTTCAACGTGGACGAGCACCACCAGAGCTTTCACGCGCTCGGTGAAGCCTGGTCGCAGGGTTTGCGTAATCTGTTCCATACCTTGCCGGAGATGGAATGGTAGAGGCGCGGAGAATCAGTGTTCAGTGTTCAGTTTTCAGTGGGGCGCTGCGAATCCTGCGTCGCGCTTTGTGATGTTCAGGTTTGTTCGGTTATTCGTTCGGCGAGGGCGAGGGCGGCGGTGAGGCCGGGGGATTCGATGCCCAGCAGGTTGATCAGGCCGGCGACGCCGTGGTGGCGGCTGTCCTGGATCAGAAAGTCCGTGTGCGGCTGGTCATCGATGATCAGTTTGGGGCGCACGCCGGCGTAGTCCGGGTGCAGTTTAGCGGCGGGCAAGGCCGGCCAGTAACGGCGGATGGCGGTTTCGAAGGCGCCCTGGCGCTGCTCGTCGACCTGGTAGTCGGGCGTCTCGACCCACTGCACGTCCGGGCCGAAGCGCGCCTTGCCGGCCAGGTCCACGGTCAGGTGCACGCCGAGCCCATGGGCTTCCGGGAGCGGATAGATCAGCCGCCGGCTGGGGCTGGCGCCGGCCAGCCGGAAATAGTTGCCCTTGGCGAAACGCTGCTCGGGACAGTACCGCCGGGGAAACCCTTGCATCCGCTTCACCAGAGGCACCGCCGCCAGGCCGGCGGCATTGATCAACGTTTGCGCGCGCAGGTCGAACTCGCCCTCCGCATGCGTGACACGCAGAGTGAAACGGTGAGATTCGCAGCCGATTGCGCTGACCCGGTGACGCAGGCAGAGCACGGCGCCGGCGTCTTCGGCGTCGCGGGCCAGCGACGCCATCAGGGCGTGGCTGTCGACGATGCCGCTGTGGGTGCTGTGCAGAGCCTGGGCGCCGCTGAGCCAGGGTTCCTCGCGGCCCAGCCAGGCGGCACTCTTGAAACTCAAATCACGAGCACCGGCGGCCAGAGCGTTGTCATACAGGGCCTGCAGTTGCGGCTGCTGGCCCGGGCCCGCCACCACCAGCTTGCCGCAGCGGCGATGGGCGATGCCACGGGCGGCGCAGTACTGGTACAGCAGGGCGTTGCCGCGCAGGCAGGTGTCCGCTTTCAGCGAGCCCGGGGGATAGTACAGCCCGCCGTGGATCACCTCGCTGTTGCGCGAGGAAAGGTGCTCGCCGAACCGTGCCTCCGCTTCCAATACCACCACGTCACCGCCGGCCCGCGCCATCGACCGGGCCACCGCCAGGCCAACCACGCCGGCGCCGATCACTACTGTGTCCACCTGTTCCATAGGGGTTTCCGTGCTTCGTTGGGCCCATGCTAACGCGCTGGCGGCGCGGGTGCATGAGCGCGTCGAGGCTGTGCTATGGTGAAAGGCCGACCGATGAGGAGATCAGTGCCCGCTCATGGTTGTTACTGAAACCTCGGCGCGGGGGACCATCGTCACCTTGTCGCCGCACCTGTCCGCCACCTGGCCCGAGAACAAACGCTTTTTGCTGTTGCTGGCCACGGCGGTGTTCGCGGTCGCCGCCGGTTGGAGCGCTGCCGGCTTGTGGCTGGTGCTGCCGTTTGCCGGGCTGGAGTTTGGCCTGGTCGCGTACTTTATGTACCGCGTCTGTTACCGCCTCAGTTACCTTTCCCAGCAGATTATCATTGAGCCGCAACGAGTGGTGATCCGGCGCGGCATCAAGAGCGCCCAGCGCGAATGGATTCTGACGCGCCCCCAGGCGCATCTGCATGTGAACAAACCGGTCAATGATTTTCACCTGGCGTTGCTTTGGCTGAAAGACGATCAGCTGCAATTGCCGGTGGCGGACTTTCTCAACGCGGAGGGGCGTGAGCAGGCGCGCCACGCGCTGCTCGGCGCCGGTCTGGTGGAGACCTCGGACCGTTGGTGGGAGACCGGCCGGTAAGCCACGGATCAGGAGACAGAGATGAAATTTATTTTTGAAGTGCGCATGAAACACGGCTACACCGTGGAGCAATACGCCCAGGCCTGGGTTGAAGCCAGCGAGATCATCCAGCAGGCGCCGGGAGCGCTGGGGACCTATTTGCACCGCAAGATTGGCGAGCCGGACACGCTGCTGGCGATTGCCCATTGGGAATCCAAGGCACTGCGTGACGCCAAGGACGACACCCGCAGCGAAAAGGTGAAGGCGATTCTGGAGAAACACGCACGCACCTGCGAGATCACCGTGGTCGGTGAATTCGATGAACCGGAGTGGCAGGTGTTGCCATGACTGACAGGGCCCGCGCCATGAACCCTCTGATGATGGGCCTGTTCGCCTTGCTGGTGCTCGGCGGCTGCGATTATTCCGAGGCACCGCAGGCGGCGCCTTTGCATTTGCTCGCCAGTGACCCCGAGACCTACCAGGATACCCTGGTGGTGACCACCGGGGTGGTGCGCACCTTTGCCGAGCCGCGCCATTACTGGGTCGAGGATAAGGATCTGAACCGGGTGGAAATCCGGCCCATGGAGCGGGTGGCCGATCATGTCGGCGAGCGCGTCAGCGTCACCGGCACCTTTCACTTCGCCGCGAATAAGGGGCGCTGGATCGATGCGGAGACGGTGACGCTGGCGCCTTGAAATCGGAGAACGGCCGAAAGTCGAAAATGGAAGACACAGCGATCACGCACCGTGTTTTTTTCGCCTTTCGCCTTTCGCCTTTCGCCTTTGACGCAACTATTCCTCGATCTGGAACGTCAGCCCGGCGTTGTCCCGCAGACGCCGGATCAACCTGTCGCCGAGGGCTGGGGCGGTGGTCCAGATGCCGCCGGGGGTGTCGGTGGCGTCCCGCAACAGACACAACGCGCTTTCGGTGATCATTCGTGAGGTGGAGCCGTAACCGGGGTCGCGGTCACCACCGACGCTGGCCTTGAGTATCTGGCCATCGGCGCTTTCACCGATAAACAGCACATCGTAGAAACCGTTGTCGCGTTCCTCCTTGCTCGGGCCTTCGCCCGGCTTGGGGGCGCTGTCGCCGGCCAGGGAGCGGTCATTGGTGACCGCCTCGGCGGTGGCTTTGCCTTTCTCGCCGGGCCCGGTGATGACCATCTCATCGTAGACAAAGTCTTCGCCGTAGGGATGGCCAAGCAACGCATTGGAACGGTGAACGTTGCGGGTGTTGATGGCCGCCATCACGAACGGTGCCAGCCAGGTGTTGAGCTGGTCGTCGTACTCGGGCTCTTTGGGCTCCGGTTGGCTGGGGCCGCTAAAACCGGGCGTCAACGCGAACGGATCGACCAGAAGCTGATAGATCTTCGGGTCTTTTTTCGCCGCCGCCAGGGTCGCCTTGAGGCTGGCGGCGGTGCCGCCGGAAAAAGTGCCTTTCATTTTGCGCACCCGGCCTTTGACCCGGGGCAGGGTGGCGCCCAGGGTTTTTCTGGCGTGTTCCTGCAAAAAGAAAACGCCCAGATCAAAGGGAATCGAGTCGAACCCGCAGGAAAACACGATGCGCGCGCCGCTTCGTTTGGCGGTGTCGCCGTGGGCGTCGATCATCTGACGCATCCAGGCCGGCTCGCCACACAGGTCCACGTAATCGGTGCCGGCCTCCGCGCAGGCGGCCACCAGAGGCTCGCCGTAAAGCTGGTACGGGCCCACCGTGGTCAGCACCACGCGGGTGCGTGCCGCCAGAGCTTGCAGCGTGGCCGGTTGATCCGCGTCGGCGCTGATCAGCGGTACCGAATCCGGCACACCGATTTCCTCGCGCACCGCTTTCAGTTTTTCCTCGCTGCGGCCTGCCATGGCCCACTTCAGGTCGGCATCGGCGCCGTACTGCTGATGCAGATACTCCGCCACCAGCCGGCCGGTAAAGCCGCTGGCGCCGTACACCACAATGTCGAACTCTCTCCCGTTGCTCATAACCGGCAATCCGTTCTGTTGCGAATGATGCGCCCACTATAGACCCGGCGCGGTGCCCCTGGGCAGGGTGGGGAACGGCTTTTTCATGGGCAGGACAGTCGTGGGCGGAATTCTTCCCGGTGCGGGTGAAGGGGCGTATTGTCAGTGGTTAACCTTTCTGGTTAATTGCCGGGACTAAAAAAGAGCAGCGCGATGCGAAAAGTAATCCTAGCGGGCCGGATTATTGTCCCCGACGGGGATCTCAAGGGCGTTATTGATGCCCTCCCAGCCCATATTGATCTCTCGCGCCAGGAAAAAGGCTGTTTGAAATTTGAGGTCATTCAAAGTGCTGAACACAAAAACATCTTTGATGTGTACGAGGAGTTTGTCGATAAGGCCGCGTTTCAGTGCCACCAGGAACGTGTCCGTGATTCAGCCTGGGGACGGATATCAGTGAATGCGGAGCGGCATTACGAGATAAGAGAGAGACCATGAAAGTTCACTATCTGGAGATCGTATCCGAGGATGTGGACGCCGTATGCACAGCGTATGAGGCTGCTCACGGTAAGTTCGCGATTTATATCCTCGGCGGTAACGATCACGGGTTTTGGCAGCTTTAGAGGAGCCTGCCATGAGGCGCCCTTCGCGCGCAGGCCAGGTCCGGTCAGCAGGATAGGACTGGTTAGCCTGGCCCGTCGCTTCTCTGTGGCAGCTGCTATCCATCCGTGTCAAAATCGGGCTTACGTGAACGGGAGGTTTCCCATGAATCTGGAGAAAATCGAGAATGAGGCGCTCCATCTTCCCAAAGAGGAACGCGCGCAATTAATCCACCGGTTGGTATTGAGTCTGGATGCCCCCTCGGGGGAGGAGCTTCGGTCCGACTGGTTGTTGGAAGCCCGGCGGAGGGCGGAAGAACTTGATAACGGCTCGGTTCAGGCTGTACCCGGGGATGATGTCATGAGAAAGGCACGGGCCCTGATTAAGTGAACTATGTTTTCCACCCGGCAGCGGAAGCCGAGTTTCTGGAATCAGTCGGTTATTATGAATCGAGAGTTCCGGGATTGGGTGGTGCCTTCATTGAGGAAGTGGAGGCGATGGCCACTTTCATTGGCGAGACACCGAAAGTCTGGCAGGTTGAACAAGAGCCGGATATTCGCAGGGCTCCCCTCCATCGTTTTCCGTTATCCATCGTTTATCGAGAACAGTCTGACGGCCTTCAGATTCTGGCGGTTGCGCATGATCGGCGGCGGCCTCAGTACTGGCTTGGCAGGCTTTAGAAGGCCTCTGGTGCCGCGCCGAGTGGCTGGCGCCATCCTTTCGTGAACGATCCGTTCTCTTTCCGTTATTTGAAATCTCTTGAGCGGACGATCAGTTCGTCGAGAGCGTCGCTGGTGTCGTCGAGGCGGCCAGCCATCAGATGCACGATGCCTTCGGGGCTGATTTCCACGGTGCCGGTGACGGTGACCAGGGGGCTTTTCAGCAGCACGGTGCGAAAACGCGCCTGAATGGCGCTCCAGATCACCACGTTGGTGTTGCCGGTTTCGTCTTCCAGGGTCATGAACAGGGTGCCCTTGGCGGAGCCGGGGCGTTGCCGGTTGGTGACCAGGCCGGCGACGCGCACCAGCTGGCCGGGACGGGCGCGCTTGAGTTCGCTGGCGCGCCGACAGGCCTTGAAGCGGGGCAAATGGCGCACCAGCGCCATCGGGTGGCGGCCCAGGGTCAGGCCCAGGTGGCGGTAGTCTTCGATCAGGCTGGTGCGCTCCGAGGGCGCGTCCAGATAGACACCATCGTGGTCATCGCGGGGGCCTTGGGCATCGGGCAGCAGCGGGCGGCTGGCTTCCAGCGCCTGCGCTTCCCAGTGTGCCTGGTGGCGGTGGCCGCTGAGCCCGCGCAGGGCATTGCCGGCCACCAGGGCTTCGCGTTCGCGGCGGTTCAGGCGCGCCCGTTCGCAGAGATCGCGCACGCTGCTGAACGGCTGCTGTGAGCGGGCCGCGACCAGCCGCAGGGCGGCCTCTTCGTTGAAGCCTTTGATTTGCCGCAGCCCCAGCCGCAGGGCCGGTTGCACGCCCAGCTTTTGCCGCTGCGTCTGCTCCAAGGTGTGGTCCCAGTGGCTGTGCAGAGCGTCGACTGGCCGGGTTTCGATGCCGTGGCGCTGGGCGTCCTGAAGAATCTGCGAGGGCGAATAAAAGCCCATCGGCAGGCTGTTGAGCAGGCCACAGTAAAAGGCGCTGGTGTGGTGACGCTTAAGCCAGGCGGACACATAGACCAGCAGCGCGAAGCTGGCGGAGTGGGATTCGGGAAAGCCGTAACCGCCGAAGCCTTTCATCTGTTCGAACAACCGGCGTGCGTAATCGGCGCTGTAGCCGTTGGCGAGCATGCCCTGAATCACCTTGCTTTCAAAGCGCATCAGCTCGCCGCTTTTGCCCCAGCTGGCCATCGCCCGGCGCAGTTGGTCCGCCTCGCCGCCGGAGAAACCGGCGGCCACCATCACCAGCTGAATCACCTGCTCCTGGAAGATCGGAATGCCCAGAGTGCGCTCCAGCACCGCTGCCACTTTTTCATCCGGGTAGTCGGTTCTTTCCAGGCCGTCGCGGCGTCTCAGGTAGGGGTGAACCATGTCGCCCTGAATCGGCCCGGGCCGCACGATCGCCACTTCGATCACCAGGTCATAGAACTTTTCCGGGCGCAGCCGGGGCAGCATGTTCATCTGCGCGCGGGATTCCACCTGGAACACGCCCAGACTGTCGCCCTTACAGAGCATCTGGTAAGTGGCCGGGTCTTCGGCGGGGATCGCCTGCATGGTCAGCGGGCGAGGCCGGTAAAGGCCGATCAGATCCAGCGTTTTGCGGATCGCGGTGAGCATGCCCAGCGCCAGCACATCCACTTTCATCAGCCCCAGGGATTCGAGATCGTCCTTGTCCCATTGAATCAGCGTGCGATCCGCCATCGCCGCGTTTTCCACCGGCACCAGCGTATGCACCGGATCGCGGGTGATCACGAAGCCGCCCACGTGTTGGGAAAGATGGCGGGGAAAGCCCACCAGTTGTTGCACCAGCTCGCGGTACTGGCGGCCCAGGGTGGAGTTGCCCAGGCCCACCTCCTGGAAGCGTTCGAGCAGGGAATCCGGTTTGTCCCACCAGGCCAGGTTGCCACTGAGGCGCTCGATCACGTCCATGTCCACGCCCAGGGCGCGGCCCACGTCGCGCACCGCCGAGCGGGTGCGGTAATGGATCACGGTGGCCGCCAGGGCGGCACGGTCACGCCCGTATTTGCGGTACAGATACTGGATCACTTCTTCGCGGCGCTCATGTTCGAAATCCACGTCGATGTCCGGCGGTTCGTCGCGCTCTTTGGAGATAAAGCGCTCAAACAGCAACTGGCTACGGCCCGGGTCCACCTCGGTGACGCCCAGGCAATAGCAGACCGCCGAATTGGCCGCCGAGCCCCGCCCCTGGCAGAGAATGTTCTGGCCGCGCGCGTAGGCGACGATGTCGTGCACGGTCAAAAAATAGTGGGCGTAGCGCAGCTCGCCGATCAGTGCCAGTTCACGCTCCAGCAAGCGGCTCACGGACACCGGCACGCCATCGGGGTAGCGGGCGCTGGCGCCCTGGTGTACCAGAGCCGCCAGATACTGGTCCGCGTTCTGGCCCGGTGGCACCACCTCTTCGGGGTACTGGTAGCTGATTTCGTTCATTTCGAAGTGGCACTGCGCGGCGATCCAGGCGGCCTCGCGCAGCAGTGCCTCGGGATAAACCGCGCGCAGATCCTCCAGCGGGCGCAGATGGCGCTGATCATTCTGGAACCGGCGCCGGCCCAGTTGCGCCACCGTGGTGTTCAGCCGCAGGGCGGTGAGCAGCTCCTGCAGGGGCTGTCGCTCCGGGCCGTGGTAGTGCACATCGTTGGCGGCGGTCATAGCCAGATCGAAGCGGCTGGCCAGTTGGTGGCAGTAACGGTAATGCAGGGCGTCGTTCCCTTCTTGCAGCAGTTCGCAGGCGAGCCAGAAACGCTCGCCGAAATGCGCCTTGAGCAGCGTCGCGTGATGCGGGTCGCGTTCATCGCCGGCGGGCAGCCACAGACACAGGCTGCTGCGCTCCAGCCGTGCCAGATCGCGCCAATGCAGCCGGTAGTGGCCTTTTTCGGCGCGCCGGCGGCCACGGGTGATCAGCGTGGCGATCTCGGCGTAGGCCTGGCGGTCCCGGGCGAGCAGAATCAACCGCAGCTCGCCGTGTTCATCGCTGAGCCGGAAATGGCTGCCGACGATCAGTTTCAACGTCAGGGTTCCGCCTTCCTCAGCGAGGCGTTTTTTTAGCGTCTTGTGCGCCTGGTAGGCCCGCGCCACCCCGGCCAGGGAGCCATCGTCGGTGATCGCCAACGCTTCGTAGCCCAGCGCATGGGCCTGATACACCAGCTCCTGAGGCAGACTCGCCCCGGTGAGAAAGGTGAAAGCGCTGGTGGTGTGCAGTTCGGCGAAGGGCAAAAGCGTCTCCAGGGGGCTGGATGGGGAGTTGAAAGTTAAAAGTTAAAACGCGATCCAGGGCCGTGGCAACGGGATCGCCGACGTCGCGCTCGAGCATTTTCTTTTAACTTTTAACTTTTAACTTTTAACTTTTAACTTTTAACTAAAAAAACCCCTGCAACCACCAACCATGCTGGTCATCCTGAAAGACCCAGCAACACAGGCCATCCGGATGATGGGCGACGCGGTAGCGGCGCGGGGCGGCGCCGTGCCAGGGCTGGCTGAAGCGCTCGCTTTGCGGGAACAGGGTGAGCGGGCGGCCGCGCCAGTGGGGCACGTTGTTGTGGTCGTCCAGGCGCCGGGGCGGATCGAGCAACCACAGCGGACGGTCGTTGACGCGGCCGGGGGAGGGCTCCGCCAGACGAGCGGTGGCCGGCCGGCCCAGGAAGGGCAGGGCCCGTTCGTCCTGTTCGGGTAAGTGTTCGCCGCCGTCGGAGGGTTGGTAAAGATTGAGCGCCGGCTCCATCGCCAGCTTCTCCACCAGCCGTTCCAGGGGCGGGCGCGCGCCGGGGTCGGGGAACAGCTCGGCCAGGGCCGGGTTGCGCGGCCGGCAACGGCTGCTGTCCAGGGCCAGGCCCAGCACCCCGGCGCCGAGTGTATGGTGCTCCAGGCGCCGGCGGCTGAGATCCAGCCAGGTGGCGGCATCGTGGCCGGGCCGGGCGCGCCGCACGATCAGGGTGTCGCGCTGGCGGTTGTTCAGCATCAGGTGCCAGCGGATCGCCGCCACTTCTTCCTGGTGGCGGCGGAGGGAGTCTTCCAAGTCCGCCAGCAGGGCGGCCATCGGCGTTTCCAGCAGGGTCAGGTTCTCAATCGGCTGATCGAATTCCCGATGGGCGCGGAACGGCCGTGGCGGGGCAATCGGCCGGCGCGGGTCCGCTTTCTCGCCGAGCAACCGTTGCAGCCAGTCCAGAAAGGCGGCGCCAAAGCGCTTTCCCAGAGCCGGGCGAGGCAGTGGAAACAGCTCGCCCAGGGTGCGGAAGCCGGGCGCTTGCAAGCGCTCCCGCAAAGCCGGTTCCAGGTCCAACCCGGCAAGGGGCAACTCCGCCAGCCAGGCCTGGAAACGGGCGGTCTCCGGCCGGGTGTCCAGGGCCGGCAGCTCGCTGAGGTGGCAAGCCGCCAGCGGCGTGTGGCCCAGCCCCAGGCGGCTGGTCAGCGGACAATGCAGGCGGTACTGGTCGATCCGGGCCAGCAGGTTGCGGAAGCCGCCGAACAGCTTCAGACAGCCGCCCACTTCCAGCAGCAGGGTGTCCGGGGGCGCCGGGCACACCTGTGGCGTCAAGGCGAGCAGATGCCGTGCCTGGCGCGCCAGGGCGTTCTCCCGGGCGGAGGCACTGGCCTCCTGGATTTCCAGGTGTTCGCACAGGGCGCGGGCGGTGGCCAGTCGCAGGCCCGGGCTGACGCCAGCGGCCAGGGCGGCGCCATTGGCCAGCTCAATACGGTGGCGGCGCACCAGTGCCCGGGGGGCGGTGCTGGGGCCGGCCTCCGCCTCCAACGGCAACAGCGGAAAGCGCAGCGCCACCCACAGCGCGCTCACGGGCGCAACTCGCTCAGCGGCAGGGGGCCGGGCGGCGGGGGCAGGGGCGAAGGCAAGTGATCGACGAGCGGGCGCCGGGTAAGCGCCGGCAGGGTGGCGCAAGCCGGCGGCGCCCGGCGCAGATGCTCCGGCAGCACGGTAACCTGACAATGGGCGCCCGGGCGCCCGCCCGGCTGCTTGTGCACGGCGACGGTCAGCTGGCCGGGCGCGGAACAGCTCAGATCAAGGCGCAACGGTGCCGGGCTGGGCTGGCTGGCGGCCCGCCGGGGGCGCACCAGGATCAGCAGGCAACGGCCCTGTTGGGCGCCAAGATGGAAACGACGCAGCGTGCCAGCGGGCAGGGCCCCGCCCGGGGCCCACAGCACCATCACGCCGACGCTGTCGCTGGCGACGGCCTCCAGGCAGGCACGCAGCAGCGGCGCCCGCTCGCGGCTTTGCAGCACCAGCAATTGGCGCAGATCGACCCCGGCACGGGCCAGCGCCGGCGCCGACGGGCGCGCCGGCGGGTTGGCGATCACCCGTGCGCCATCGCCGCCGGCCAGCAACGGCAACAGCAGGTGCATCAGCGGCGGGCAGGGCAGAGTGCACAATAACTCCACCAGCCCGGAATCCGGCCAGCCACCTTGTTCCAGCAGGCCATCCAGGGCCTGGAAACCGGTGGCACGACCGCTGCGCATGGCGGCGTCCGGGTCGCGGCCGCGCCAGGTGTCCCGGCGGGCGAGAAGCTGTTGCAGGAAGTCGGAACACATAAAGGCGCCACATAGAGATACTGTACATAAGAACAGTACCTCTATGTGGCGCCGGTTTCAACCGGCGAGTGAGAGCACGTGACGTCTTTGCCAATGGAGCTTGGAAGGGCGGTTGGAGAAAAAACGTTGCGGATGCGTACTTCAGGCCCCGCTCTTTCTGAGCGCGCAACAAGGAATGGCCGATGACAAAAAATACCAGATCGAAACGGCTATACGACGCAACCAGCTCATCGGTAGTGATCAGTTCGCCCGATAACCTGGACCGGTGGCGCAGCCAATCTTCAGGGGAGAACGTTTCCGGCCTGTGCGGTCAGATGAATATCGAATGCACGGAAGACTGCTAACATCGTTTTCAAGGTAGGATTGCCGTGCTCACTGAAAGAGCGATACAACTGCTCCCGTGAAAGGCCGGTGTCGTTGGCTAATTGAGACATGCCTCGGGCTCTCGCGACTACCCCAATGGCATGGGCGATATAGGTTGCGTCGCCGGTTTCGAGTGCGTCGCTGATGAATACGACAATGGCTTCCCGGCTATCCAGATATTCCGCGGGATCAAAAGTAGTGAAGGCTGAGTTCATCGGTTGTCCCTCCATGCTTTCAACTGCGACCGGGCACGTCGGATGTCACGGTTCTGGCTCGCTTTCCGGCCGCCACATAGAAGAAGTATCAACGTATCTTCGTGGCGATGGAAATAAACCCGGTAGCCGGGCCCATAATGAATTCTCAATTCGTTGATACCATGCCCAAGTTGCTTGGTGTCGCCGGCCAGGCCCTCTTTTAGCCGGTCGATCCGATCGCGGATTGACGGGAAAGTGTTTTGTTTTATCGGGTTCGCTGGGCGGTGTGGTGATGTTCTGAGGGCGAATCGAGGACAAGGCGGGCCCGCCCGGGACACGCCACGAGCACGTCCATGTGGGCTCGGGTTTGGCCGTCCATGGCCAAACACGGTCCCGGGCGGGCCCGCCTTGACCTCGATTCGGTGCCACTTGAGGCGTTGCTCGCCGTCCTGGATAGAGGCTTTGCAAAGAAACCGTCGTAAACGCCGGTGAACGGGCAGCGGCTGATCGAACGTAAGAATAAGCCCGCGGGGCGGTGGTTTAAAGACGCCACCAGCAAGCCACCCTGGACGGGCCCGACTTCAGCAAGCCCCCGGCGGCACCCCGGGCGGGTCCTGCTACCCAAGGCGGGCAACCGGGTCGGGCTGGCCAGGACCGTGTCCGGCCATGGACGGCCGGACTCGAGCCCGCACGGAGGCGTCTTTTTGCGTGTCCTGGCCAGCCCGACCCGGTTGCCCGACCCCAGATGGAGAGACCAACCCCACCTCAAAAAACCGACCGCAAAGCCTCTGGTCAAAAACGGATTCCCGCTAAAATGCGATGCACCATAAATTTGCGCGGGGTGTTGCTGGTTGTGCTGTGCGGTCAAGTTCCGCTGTCGGGTAAACACATTGTCCCCATGGGGCTTTTTCAGTAGCTTGAAAATGTATACCCGGCAGCCCGCGAGCCCCTCTATGACACAACATCATGCCCGCCAGGCGGCGGCGACTCTGCAGCGCGGCGTCACGCGCCGGCGGTTCCTGAAGTGGACGCTGATCGGCGCGGCTGGCGCGGCGGCGGTGGCCGCTGGCGGTTTTGCGCTGTTGCGGCGCTCGCCGCTGGACCGGCGCCCGCCGCCGGCGTGGGCCGACGGCCTCAGCCGGCAGGAATTTCATTTGTTTGATCGCGCCCGGGTGGCGTTGCTGCCCACCGCCGGCAGCGTTTTGACGCCGGCGGACCGGGTGCCGGTGGTGGCCAATGTGCAGAGGACGCTGGGGTTCGTGGACGCCGCTACCCGCAAGGATCTGGCCATGGCGTTCACGCTGTTCGATAACGCGGCGGTGTTCAGCCACGGCAAGCGCTTCGTGGATCTGGATGAACAGCAGGCGCGGCTCTGGTTTGATCAGTGGGGGGCGGGCAACACCCTGCAGCGCACCCTGGCCACGGTCATCAAGCAACTGACCTACAGCGCCTATTGGCGGCATCCCAGCACTTGGGCGGCGGTGGAGTTCGATGGCCCGGTGTCCGAGCGCTGGGGGCTGGCGTATCTGGGCAACGCGCCCCTGCCGGTGGAACCGCCAGCAGCGGAGCCGCCGGATGCGGTACGGCCGCAAGCCGGCCGGGGGGCGTCCGTATGAGCGCGATGAAATGGCAGTCCAGTGGTTTGCCGGTGGTGCAGGCCAGCGATATTGCCGAGGCCACAGTCAATCTGGAGGCGGACGTGGTGATCGTTGGCTCCGGGGCGGGCGGGGCAGTGACCGCCTATGAACTGGCGCGGCGCGGCAAGCGGGTGATCGTTCTGGAAGCGGGGCCGTACATTCCTTCGCGGGCGTTCACCGAACGTTTCGCCACCAGCCTGGAGACGCTGTATCAGGATCACGGCGCGCAGACCAATAAGAGTGGTGATCTGCTGGTGCTGCAGGGCGCCTGCGTGGGCGGCTCGACGGTGGTCAACGCCTGCGTTTGCTTCCGCACTCCGGATTTCATTCTCCAGGACTGGCAGCGGGATTTCGGCCTGACGGAGCTGACCCCGGAGGCGATGGCGCCCTATTTCGAGCGGGTGGAGAAGAACCTGTCCATCGAGGAAAACAAGGAACATGAGATCGCCCGCCACGGCCAGTTGATCCGGGCTGGCGCCAATAAGCTGGGCTGGTCGGTGAAACCGTTCAAACGCAATATCCGCGATTGCGCGCTGACCGGCCATTGCCTGTCTGGCTGCAAGACCGAGCGCAAGCAATCGATGTTGGTCAGTTATTTGCCCTGGGCGACGGCACACGGCGCGCGCATTTATGCCGATACGCGGGTCACCCGGGTGCTTACCGACAACGACCGGGCGATTGGCGTGCGTGCCGAAGTGATTGGCCACGATGGCGTCAAGGTGGCGGACATGACCGTCAAGGCGCCACGGGTGATCGTTGCCGCCGGGGCGGTGCAAACGCCTTTGCTGTTGCTGAAAAGCGGCGTTGCCAACCGTTCCGGGCAGGTGGGCAAGAACTTCGCCTGCCATCCGTCGTTGTACGTGTCCGCTCGCTATCCGCAGCCGGTGCACGCCTGGCGGGGCGCCATGTTGGGGGTGTACGTGGATCAGTTCATGCACCCGGATAACGGCGGTTTCGTGCTTGAGGACGGCGGCGCGGGGGTGGTGGAAATGGCGATGAGCGCCGAGCCCGGCACCGGCAAGCCGTTTATGGATTTCATGGGCGACGCCCGTTATCTGGCCGGCATCGTGACTCTGATTCATGACCACAACGTCGGCACCATCCGCTGGGACGACGAGCGCAAGGTGATCGATTATCAGCTTGCCGACGCGGATTTCCCGTCCATGAAACGTGCGCTTAAAGCCGCCGCGCGCCTGCACCTGGCCGCCGGCGCCGAGGTGGTTTACGTGCCCTCCAGCGAACGCCTGGAAATTCGCTCCGAGGCGGACATCGACGCCACCGTTGAAGCCCTGGAAAACGCCCCGCAGCATTTGCGCATGGTCAGCTATCACCCGCAGGGGAGCTGCCGCATGGGCGCCGACCCGCAGCACAGCGTGGTCAACGTGGACGGCGAAAGCCACGATGTCAAAGGCCTCTACATCGCCGACGCCAGCCTGTTGCCCACCTCGATCATCGTTAACCCGCAGGTCACGGTGTACGCGTTGGCTACGCGGATCGCGGAGAGGATGGTTGGGCGAGTTGGAAAAGTTGAAAGTTGAAAGTTAAAAGTTAAACGCGGGAGAGCCCATGCCTGCCGATAGGGCCCGGCCGCGCCGACACGCAGGGGCATACCGCGGGCAGGGCGAGCAATCCGATTGAGCTTTTATCGCGTTCAACTTTTAACCTTTAACTTTCAACATGTTTTGCCTTCTTCATTCCCCCCGCAAAATCATTACCCGATACACGTTGCCGGGAATCTGGTAGGCGCGGATGTCGCTTTCCTTGGCCATGCAGGCGCCGTGTTGGGGGTTGAGGCGGCACCAGCGCACCTGGGGGGCGCTGCCGATGGGCAGGCTGAAGCGGGTGGCGTAGCCGCTGTCCTGGCCCAGGCCAATCCAGATCTGGTTGGCGCGCCAGTCGCATTCGCTGTCTTGGAACTGATCAAGCAGCAGGTCGAAACGCAGGTTCTGGCCTTGCTCGCGCGGGTCGATCTGAAAGCCCACTTCACCGACCGGGCAACTGGTGTTGCCGGCGCTGTAGAGCACATCCACGCGCACTTCACTGGCGGGCAGGGGCGGATCAATACGCAACTGGTATTGCCAGCGTTTGTGCGCCACGGCGTTGGGCGTGGGCTGAAACGCCGGCGGGCTGACGCAGGCGCTGAGCAGCAACGGCAACAGCAACAATGGCCAGGCCGGATATCGCGCCATGGTGTTCTCCTTATAGCCGCAACCGGCGGGGTAGTGTAGCCGGTCGCGGGCGCTTTTATTGATCCCGCTCTTCGCTGTCGAAGTTGGGGTTAAACGCCTTGATGAAGGCGTTGCGCAGGATCGCCACGAACGCCTGCCAGGTGCTGATTTCGCTCTGATCGACACTGCCGTTGAGCTCCACGCGCGTGGCGAACTGGTCCTGGCGCTGGTTTTTCAGCAGCGTCTGGGTGCCGCCGACCAGGGCTTCCCAGAGACCACTGAAGAAGCCTTTGTCCGGGTTGCGCATGTCTTGCTTCCAGTTGAAGACGTCAACGTCCTTGAACAGCGGTTTGATGTAACCGGAGAGCTGGCCGTCCCGGGCGTGGGCTTCCATCACCAGGTCGCCGTGACCGCCGGCGAAGTCGAAGTTGCCGTAGGCGCGGGACAGGTCATTGAGGCGGGGCAGACGCACATCGGTGACACGCAGCAGAAAGTCGAAATCGCGCAAATCGCCGAACGGGTCGAAATCGGCGCTGGTTTCCAGCGGCGCTTCGCCGAGCACTTGGGCGGTGCCGCGCAGATGCGCTACCCGGGTGCCCTGGCCTTCGCCCTGGGACACGTTGGTGAGGTTGGTGACCCTGGCGTTGACCTGGGTGGCGAGCACCGCCACCGGCGGCTCCGAGGTGAAGTTGCGGAACGCGAACCGGCCGTTTTCCACACGCACTTCGTTGAGCGTGATCGGCACCAGATCCTGAAGCTGCTTGCGCCAGTCGGTGCCGGCACCGGTCTGGCCCTGGTCCGGGTTGTCGCCGCCGTCGACGAAATTGAGCCGGGGCTGTTCGAACACCACTCGTGCCACCAGGGCATGGTCATACCACAGCGCCCGCCAGCTGACGGCCAGGTCAATGCCCGGCGCATCCAGCAGTGGCGCGGGCACCTTGCCACTGGTTTTAACGATGCTCAGCCCTTCGATGCGATAAGCACCGCGCCACCAGGCCAGATCCACGTCTTCCACATGACCACGGTAATCGCCCAGATCGGCGAGTTTGTCGTTGAGGTAGTTGAGCACCAGCCAGGGCAGGGCCAGGTGCAGGGCGAGCAGCAGCACGGCCAGGGTAATCAGGCCGATCAGAGGAATCCGGTATCGACGTTTCATAACGGCATCCTTGCGGTTGGCGTGACGAGCCGCGATGGCGGCCGGAGCGCGGTTCTGTCACCGGGACACACAGGTTATCATTGCGCGGCGCTGTGTGGATGTGTTTCCGCTCACTCCCGCAGCGATGCCTTCCCAGCCAAGGAGTACCCATGAGTGACGCCAAAACCCGCCCGCCGCGCGAGGAATTCGGTTACCTGTGCCCGGTGGACAGCCGCTGGGCGGACAACGACGTCTATGGCCACATCAACAACGTGGTCTATTACAGCTACTTCGATTCCACCATCAACCGCTATTTGATCGACCACGGTGGCCTGGATATCCACCAAGGCGAGGTGATCGCCTACGTGGTCAGTTCGGGTTGCGACTATTTCGAGGCGGCCGCTTACCCGGAGAGCCTGGCCATCGGCATGCGCGTGGATAAGCTGGGCAACAGCTCGGTGCGCTATGGGTTGGCTCTGTTTGGCGAGACCGGCCAGGCCAAGGCGCTGGGGTTCGTGGTGCATGTGTTCGTGGATCGCGCCAGCGGCCGGCCGGTGGCGATTCCCGATACCCTGCGCGCGGCGCTGGAAAAGCTGGTTCATTAACGGGAAACGGCGTTGACCGTGATCGCCGGTGGCGCGAATTGCCGCCGCGCCCAGCCGGCGGCCGAGAGCCCGTGGCTGTCGCGGGAAAAGTACAGTTCGGCGACGAAATAGAATTCGTCGCCGAACGGCAACCCTTGCAGGCGAAAGCCTACGTTCGGGCGCTGGCCGGGAAAACGCTCGGGCTCATCATCAAGGGCCGGGTCGTCCTGGTAAATAAAGCGCGCGGCGGTGTCGAACCCGTCCGCGAAATGCAGTCGGGCGAGCAGGTCAAAGCCGCGCCCGGTGCCGAACCACAGCCAGTTTTCCCGGCCCACCGGCTGCTCCATCATGTCGCGCTCGGGGTCCGAGAGGCGCCCGTCCACCCGTGCTTCCAGGTCGCCGGTCCAACTGGTGCGCAGCCGCGCGCCTTCCAGAGCATTGCCGTCCACGGTAACCCGCGCCGAGGGTTCGCGCAGCACGGCGGCGGCGAAGCCGGGGATCGTTAAGCGGCTGTGCACCGCCACCGCGTTGTCCATAAGAATGAAATAGTTGTGCACGGTGAGCACCGGCAGGCCGGCCACGCGCACCCGGGTGGTGGCGTAGACCAGGGTGGCGAGCGGCCCTTCGATCACTTCGCGGATGATCGGGTCGAGATTCTCGTTGGTCAGGGTGAGGCGGGCGCCGGCGCTGAACACGCCGGCGCTGAGCCGCAGCTTGAGGCTGTCGAGCAGGCTCGGGCCGTGGTCCGCCGGCGGCTGGTACTCGTCATAGAGGAAGTCGCCCCATTGGAACAGGTTGTCGTCTTCCAGGTTGAGCCGGTAGTGCGCGGTGTAGATCGCCAGGGGCGAGCGGGTCAGCGTCACCGCCGGGGGGAAGCCCTGAAACGGTGGGCGATCAAGCACATACAGGGTGCGTTTTGGGCCGGCACCGCCGAGTGTCAGCGTCGCCACCACGTTGTCCGGCAGCGCCCCGGGCCGGGGCGCGCCGGCGTCCTCATCGCGCAACAGCAGCCGGTCGCCAGCACCGATGCGGTTTGTCGGCAGTTGCCGCTCGGCGTCCTTGTCTTTGTCGAAGTAGGGCTGGCGGCCATCGGACCAGGCAATCCACTGGTGCGGCACGCTCTGAAAGCCGCCGTTGGCGTAGCGCGCCAGTTCCAGGGCCGCCGGATCACGGCCCAGCAACGGGCCCAGGGCCGGGCCGTGCAGCTCCAGCACCGCGCTCCATGCCGTCGGCGCCAGCAGCAGAAAGAGGAACAGCGTCAGATATCGGATAATCGATCCGCCATGCGCGTTTGCCAGCCAGGCCCGGTGGCCTTCCATTTTTCCAGCACGTCCTGCGGCAAACGGATGGTCACCTGCCTGCGCGGATTACGCACCGGCGGGCGACCGCGCCGCACCAGTTTCTCACCCTCGTATAGCGCCGCCTGGTCAAGCATCTCCCGGGTGATCTCCGGGGCTTCGTCCCGATCCGGCCAGGACGCTTCGGAAACGTTTTTCTTCCCGCTCATTGGCCTTCCTCATGCTGATAATGCGCCGGCCGTCGTTTCGTGGTGTCCACACCAGAACCACCAGACGGCGCCGTAAATGACCGATCGTGATATAGCGCAGCTCCTGATAATTCCATCGTTCGTCCATCAACGTGAAATGAACATCGCGGAACACTACCGCCGCCTCGGCGAAATCCAAACCGCGCTCCGCCAGCGTCCATTTCCGCTTAGCGCGATCAAAGCTAATATTCATTTATTGTAGTTACATAAAAGTGAATGACAACAACAATCTGTTGTGCATCACGCTAACAGGCAAGGTAGGGCGGGTCTGTCCGTCAGAAACGATTTGGAATGTAGGAAAACAGCGGCAGTGCTTCGACGAGCTGGTGCGGCGGGACGCGCTACCTGTTCCCGGCATCGCTGCAGCGCCGCCGTGGGAGATAGCCTGGCGCGCTTACACGCAGCACGCCTGCACGCTAACACGTGCGCTGGCGCCCCGGCCTCGTAAGGTTCGAGGCAACAGTGCCGTGCCATTGGGCCAAAAGACGTCGTCGGAAGCTGGACGCTGGACGCTGGACGCTAAACCCTTAATCGGATTGGTGTGACGTGTTTTCTGTTACGTCTGCGTTGCAGAAAACATGTCCATTCTTTCCGCGCCGGGTTTTAGCGGCCGGCGTCCGGCGTCCGGCGTCAAGCGTCACGCGCCCCCAACTCAGGCCGATCCGCGAAATGCTCCAGCGCGTCCGGGTTGGCCAGCGCGTTGCGGTTGCGCACTTCGCGGCCGTGTACCACGTCGCGCACCGCCAGCTCGACGATTTTGCCGCTCACCGTGCGTGGAATCTCCGGCACGGTGAGAATCACCGCCGGTACGTGGCGCGGGCTGGCGCCGGCGCGAATGGTGGCGCGAATGGTTTTTTGCAGATCATCGGTAAGTTCAACACCGTCGGCGAGCACCACGAACAGCACCACGCGCACGTCGCCCTGCCATTGCTGGCCAATCACGATGGCTTCGCGGATCTGTTCCAGGGTTTCCACCTGGCGATAGATCTCGGCGGTGCCGATGCGCACGCCGCCGGGGTTGAGCACGGCGTCGGAACGGCCGTGGATCACCAAGCCGTCGTGGCCTTCGTGGGCAATGATTTCCGCGTAGTCGCCGTGCGCCCAGATGTCCTTGCCCAGCGAGGCGAAGCGCTCGAAGTAGGCATCGTGGAAGCGCTGCTCGTCGGGGTCGTTCCAGAAGGCCACCGGGCAGGCGGGAAAGGGCGACAGGCACACCAGCTCGCCTTTTTCGCCACTCACCGGCTGACCGTCGTCGTTGACCACCGCCACGTCCAGGCCCAGCCCCAGGCACTGCAACTCGCCCCGGTACACCGGCAGCATCGGGTTGCCGAGCGCGAAGCAGGAGATAATGTCGGTGCCGCCGGAAATTGAGCTGACCAGCAGATCCGGTTTGACCTGTTGGTAAAGAAAATCGTAGCTCTCGTGCAGCAGCGGCGAGCCGGTGGAGAGCAAAGTGCGCAGGGTGCCGAGATCATGGCTGTCGCGCGGCACGGCGCCGGCTTTCTCCACCGCCTGGATAAACTTGGCGCTGGTGCCGAAGTGGGTGATGTTTTCCGCGTCGACGAGATCGAACAGGCGGGTGGCGTCCGGCCACGCCGGGTTGCCGTCGTAGAGCACCAGGGTGGCGCCGGTCTGCAAGCCACCGACCAGCCAGTTCCACATCATCCAACCGCAGGTGGTGAAATAGAACAACACGTCGTCGCGGGTCAGGTCGCCGTGCAGACGGTGTTCCTTGGCGTGTTGAATCAGGGTGCCGCCGGTGCCGTGCACGATGCACTTGGGCGCGCCGGTGGTGCCGGAGGAGTAAAGGATATACAGCGGATGATTGAACGGCAGCTCGGCGAACGGCGGCGCCGGCTCGGCGGCGGCCAGCCAGTCGCTCCAGTTGAGTGCCTGGCGCACGGCGGTGCGCTCGCCCTTGCCGGGAATCACCACCATCAATTGCGGCGCCAATTGTTCACGCAACTGGTGAAGGCGATCGTCCAGTTCGATCCACTTGCCGTTGTACTGATAACCGTCGCAGGCGAACAACACCTTGGGTTCGATCTGGCCGAAGCGATCCATCACCCCCTGGATGCCGAAATCCGGAGAACAGGAGGACCAGATCGCGCCGATCCAGGCGGCGCCGAGCGCCGCCACCACGGTTTCGATGCGGTTGGGCATATAGCCGGCGACCCGGTCGCCGGGCTGCACGCCGGCGGCTTTCAATTGCGCCGCCACCTGACCGGCGGCCACGCGCAGGCCGGTGTAACTGATTTCCTGGCGGTCACCGCCTTCGCCGATGCTCACCAGCGCCGGGTGGTCGTCCTGGCGGGCGAGCAGATTTTCCGCCAGGTTGATGCGTGCCTCGGGAAACCAGCGCGTATGCCGGAAGGTGCCCGAGGCTTCCAGCACCCGGGCGCCTGGTTCGCCGCGCAGGTCGCAAAAACGCCAGACCTGATCCCAGAACGCTTCTGGTTGGTTCACCGACCAGCGGTGCAGGGCCCGGTAATCGGCGAAGCGTTCGCCGCTGTGCTGCTCGGCCTGGCGCCAGAAGTCGCTCAACTGGCTGTGGCTCAGGCGCGCCTGATCCGGTTGCCAGAGAGGGGTCGGGAGAGGTGTGGATTGTGTTGTCATTCTTCCTCCGTTGCAAAATCGACCAGCAGGGCGCCCTCGGCGACGCTGTCGCCGGCACTCACCGCAAAGCTTCGTACCGTGCCCGCCGCCGGGGCGCGCAGGGTGTGTTCCATCTTCATGGCTTCCAGGGTGATCACCGCCGCGCCAGCGGTGACGGTGCTGCCCGGTTGCACGTGGCAGGCGACGATGGTGCCGCTCATCGGCGCGCTGAAACCGCCCTGACCGCCGGCGCGTTCGCTCTCGCGGCTGGGATGAGTTTGAATCGGGTAACCCTGACCGTTGATAAACAGCCAGGTCACGCCATCGTGATGCAGGCCGTGGCCGGCCAGGTGTTGAGCGCCCCAATTCAGCTCGAAGCGCGGCGCTTGCCAGCGCCATTGGTAAGCGTTGCGTTCACCGTCCACGCTGGCATTGTGTCGATCCAGGATCACCGTGACCAGCCGCTCATCAAGACGCATTGGCAGTAGGGTGGTACGCCGTCCCAGTGGCCGCCAACTGTTCAGTGTTCGCCAAGGGCCGTTGCCCTCGATGCGCTCGGCGACCAGGGCCGCGGCGGCCACCGCCATGGCGCCTTGCGGCGGCGTCGCCGGTTCCATCAGTCGCGGTTGTTTCTCCAGCAAGCGGGTGTCCAGTTCGGCGCTGGCGAAGGCGTCGCTGTTGAGCACCCGGTGCAGAAAGGCGCCGTTGTGATGAACCCCGCCCAGCATCAGTGATTCCAGGGCGTTGGCCAGACGGCGCCGTGCCTGATCGCGGTCCTCGCCGTGGCTGATCAGCTTGGCGATCATCGGGTCGTAGTGGTCGGACACCGTGTCGCCCTGTTCAAAGCCGCTGTCCACGCGGATGCCGGCGGGCCAGCGCAGCGGCGACAGCGTGCCGGAGGAGGGCAGGAACTGCTGGTAGGGATTTTCCGCGTACAGGCGCACCTCCAGGGCGGCACCGTGGCGGTGAATGTCGGATTGCAGTTTGGGCAGCGGCTGGCCCTGGGCCACCGTCAGTTGCCAGGCGACCAGATCCTCGCCGGTGATCATTTCGGTGACCGGGTGTTCCACCTGCAACCGGGTGTTCATCTCCATAAAGAAGAATTCTCCCTCGGGGGAGAACAGAAACTCCACGGTGCCGGCGCCGCGATAATCAATCGCCAGGGCGGCCTTGACCGCCGCCTCACCCAGCGCCTGGCGCTGCGCTTCACTGAGGCCGGGGGCGGGCGCTTCTTCAATGATCTTCTGATGGCGGCGCTGCACCGAGCAATCCCGTTCGAACAGATGCACGGCATTGCCGTGCTGGTCGGCGAACACCTGCACTTCCACGTGGCGGGCGGTGGGCAGGTAGCGCTCCAGCAGCACCCGGTCATCGCCGAATGCGCCTTTCGCCTCTCGGCGGGCGGCGGCCAGGGCCTCGTCGAAGCCGGCGGCTTCGTTGACCGCGCGCATGCCTTTGCCACCGCCGCCGGCGACCGCCTTGATCAGCAGTGGAAAGCCGACCCGTTGTGCCTCGGCGGCCAGGGTGGCGTCGTCGGCGCCTTCCTGGTCGAAGCCGGGCAGCACCGGCACACCGCTCTCGGCCATCAACTGGCGGGCGGCGGCTTTGTCGCCCATTACCCGGATCGCCTTGGCGTCGGGGCCGACGAAGATCAGCCCGGCGCGCTCGCAGGCGGCGGCGAACGCGGTGTTCTCGGACAAAAAGCCATAGCCGGGGTGAATCGCATCGGCGCCGCTGTCCAGCGCCGCCTGGATCACTTTGTCGATGTCCAGATAACTGTCGCGGGCGGCGGCCGGGCCCAAACGCACCGCCTGATCCGCTTCGCGCACATGGGGCAAGCTGGCGTCGGCGTCGGAATAGACCGCCACCGAGCGGATGCCCTGTTGCCGGCAGGTGCGCAGGATACGTCGGGCGATTTCCCCACGGTTGGCGATCAGGAGCGTATTGATGGCTGGCATCGGTTTACCCTCGTTGGCAGGCGGTGGTCATGGGGTCACCCAGTTCGGCGCGCGCTTATCCAGAAAGGCGCCCAGGCCTTCCTGGCCTTCCTGGCCGGTGCGCAATTCCGCGATCAGCGCGGCGGTGTAGTCGATCAAGGCGTCGTCGACGGCGCTGTGGTCGGCTCGGTGGGCCAGCTCACGGGCGCGCAACTGGGCGTCGGGCGCGCCGGCCAGCAATGCCTCGACCAGGGTCTCCACGGTGGCGTCCAATTGTGCTTCCGGGACCACCTCGTGGACCAGGCCCAGGGCCAGGGCGCGTGGCGCCGGGATCACCTCGGCGGTCATGAAATAACGCCGTGCCTGGCGCGCGCCCAGGGCACGCACCACGTAAGGGGCGATCACCGCCGGCAGAATGCCGAGGCGGACTTCGCTGAGGCAAAAGCGGGCGTCGTCCGCGGCCACCGCGATGTCGGCGGCGCAAATCAGCCCCAGGGCACCGCCATAAGCGGCGCCCTGCACCCGCGCGATGACCGGCTTGGCGGCGCGGTCGATGGCGCGCATCAGCGCCGCCAGGCGCAGCGCGTCGTCGCGGTTTTGCTGCGCGTCGAGCGCGCCCATGGCGCGCATCCAGTTGAGATCGGCGCCAGCGGAAAAGTGTTTGCCGACGGCGTCGAGCACCATCACCCGCGTATGGCCGTCGGTGCCGGCCCGCTCGAACGCTTCGATCATCGCTTCGATGAGGGTGTCGTCGAAGGCGTTGCGTTTGTCCGGGTTGTTCAGGGTGATGCGGGTCACCGGGCCGGTGGTGGTGGTTTCCACGCTCATTGTTTTCTCCGAAGTTTGGGGGAGGCCGGACGCCAGACGCCAGACGCCAGACGCTTAACCCTGGGCGTCCAGGTGTGACGTGTTTCCTGACAGGCTGTGCCGAGCTGACAGGAAACACGCCGATCCTTTCAAAGCCGGGTGTAAGCGTCCGGCGTCCGGCGTCCGGCGTTATCGTCACATCCGAAACACCCCATACCGAGTCTCCCCAATCGGCGCGTTAAGGCTTGCCGAAATCGCCAGACCCAGAACATCGCGGGTGTCGGTGGGGTCGATGACGCCGTCGTCCCAGAGGCGGGCGCTGGCGTACCAGGGCTGCGCCATGGTTTCGTATTGCGCGGTCATGTCGTCTTGGAACCGTTGCGCGTCCTGGTCGCTCCAGTGTTCGCCTTTTTTCTTTAGCGAGGCGGCCTTCACCTGGGTCAGTACGCTGGCCGCCTGTTCGCCGCCCATCACCGAGATGCGCGCGTTGGGCCACATGAACATAAAGCGCGGGTCGTAGGCGCGCCCGCACATGCCGTAGTTGCCAGCGCCAAAGCTGCCGCCGGTGATCACGGTGAATTTGGGCACGCTGGCGCAGGCCACCGCGTTGACCATCTTGGCGCCGTGTTTGGCGATGCCCTCGGCTTCGTATTTTTTGCCGACCATAAAGCCGGTGATGTTCTGCAGAAACAGCAGCGGAATGCCGCGCTGGTTGCACAGCTCCACGAAGTGGGCGCCCTTGAGCGCGGATTCCGAATAGAGCACGCCGTCGTTGGCGAGAATGCCCACCGGATAGCCGTGAATGCGCGCGAAGCCGGTGACCAGGCTGGTGCCGTAGTTGGCTTTGAATTCGTCCAGATCGGAGCCGTCGACAATGCGCGCGATCAATTCCCGCGCCGGCATCGGCGAACGGGTGGTGGGCGGAATCAAGCCGTACAGTTCGTCCGCGTCGAACGCCGGCGGGCGTGGCTCGCTGACGTCGAGTTGCTCGGGTTTACGCCAGTTCAGGCGCGCCACGCAACGGCGCGCCAGATCCAGGGCGTGGGGTTCGTCGTCGGCCAGGTGATCGGCGACGCCGGACTGCTCGCCGTGCAACGCGGCGCCGCCCAACTCTTCGGCGCTGACCACCTCGCCGGTGGCGGCTTTCACCAGCGGCGGGCCGGCCAGGAACACGGTGGAATGATTGCGCACCATGATCACTTCGTCGGCCATGGCCGGCACGTAGGCGCCGCCGGCGGTGCAGGAGCCGAGCACCACGCTGATCTGCGGAATGCCGCGCGCGGACATGTTGGCCATGTTGAAGAAAATCCGGCCGAAGTGGTCGCGGTCCGGGAACACCTCATCCTGGCGCGGCAAATTGGCGCCGCCGGAGTCCACCAGGTACAGGCAGGGCAGGCGGTTCTCGGCGGCGATGGCCTGGCAGCGCAGGTGTTTTTTGACCGTCAGCGGATAATAACTGCCGCCTTTCACGGTGGGATCGTTGGCGACGATCATGCACTCCACGCCGCTGACCCGGCCGATGCCCGCGACGCAACCGGCGGCGGGCACATCCTCGCCCGGGTAGACGCCGTCGGCGGCGAGCGCGGAAATTTCCAGAAACGGCGAACCCGGATCGAGCAAACGCAGAATCCGTTCGCGCACCGGCAACTTGCCACGCTCGCGCAACCGCGCCTCCGCCGCCTCGCCACCGCCATGGGCAACCCGTTCAAGTTTTTCCTGCAACTGCTCACGCAACGCCAGATTGTGTTCGCGGTATTGAGCGTACTCGGGGGCGCTTTTGTTGAGTTGGGTGATGATTTTTGGCATGGGTTATACCTCGCTGGACGCCGGACGCTAGACGCTAGACGCTAAAACCCGATTCGGAATTCGTTGCGGTGTTTCCTGCAGCGCTGTTTTTGTACGTCGGCTTGAGCATAGCGAAAGCCGACAAAGCGTCCGGCGTCCGGCGTCCGGCGTCCGGCGTCTGGCGTCTGGCGGTTCACACCGTCTCATTAAACAACTCCCGGCCGATCAGCATGCGTCGAATCTCACTGGTGCCGGCGCCGATTTCATAAAGCTTGGCGTCGCGGAGCAGGCGGCCGGTGGGGTAGTCGTTGATGTAGCCGTTGCCGCCCAGGCATTGGATTGCGTCGAGGGCCATTTGCGTGGCGTTCTCAGCGCAATAAAGGATGGCGCCGGCGGCGTCTTTGCGGCTGCCGCGGCCGGCGTCGCAGTTGCGCGCCACCTGATAAAGATACGCGCGGCTGGCGTTCAGGGTGACGTACATGTCCGCCAGTTTGCCCTGCATCAGCTGAAACTCGCCGATCGCCTGGCCAAACTGTTTGCGCTCGTGAACGTAAGGCATCACCACGTCCAGGCAGGCCTGCATAATGCCGGTGGCGCCGCCGGAAAGAACGGTGCGTTCGTAATCCAGGCCGCTCATCAGAACCCGCACGCCTTCGTTGAGCTTGCCGAGAATGTTTTCGCGCGGCACCGGGCAGTCCTGGAACACCAGTTCGCAGGTGTTGGAGCCGCGCATGCCGAGCTTGTCGAGTTTCTGCGCTTGCGAGAAACCGGGGAAATCGCGCTCGACGATAAAGGCGGTGATGCCACGCGGGCCCGCGTCCGGCTGGGTCTTGGCGTAGATCACGTAGGTGTGGGCGTCGGGGCCGTTGGTGATCCACATCTTGTTGCCATTGAGCAGATAGTGATCGCCTTTCTGGTCCGCGCGCAGGCTCATGCTGACCACGTCCGAGCCGGCGCCCGGTTCGCTCATCGCCAGCGCGCCGATGTGCTCGCCGCTGACCAGCCCGGGCAGGTATTTTTCCCGCTGGGCGTCGGTGCCGTTGAGGAAAATCTGATTCACGCACAGGTTGGAGTGGGCGCCGTAGGACAGGCCGATGGACGCCGACGCCCGCGAGATTTCCTCCATCACCAGGGTGTGGGCCAGGTAGCCCAGGCCGGCGCCGCCGTATTGCTCGCTGACGGTGATGCCCAGCACGCCCAGATCACCGAGCTTCTTCCACAGCTCGTTGGGGAACAGATTGTCCTGGTCCACGCGGGCGGCGATCGGCGCGATCTCCTTGCGGGCGAACGCCTGCACGCTGTCGCGCAGGGCGGTGAGGGTATCGTCGAGTTGAAAATCCAGGCCGCCGTTGAACATGGTCGGTGTTTCTCCCGGTGGTTATTCTTTGAAGGTTTCCGCGTTGTCGGCCAGTTGCCGCATCGCCTCGCGGGCGCGCAGCTCGGCGTCGTCCAGGTGCTCACGCATGCCCTGGATATCCCGCAACTGCTGGTCCAGTTGTTCGCGCTTTTCGCTGATCTTGTTGAGCAGAGCGTCCAGTTGATGGCGGTTATCGCTGCTTGGCTGGTACAGACTGATCAGGTCACGGGACTCGGCCAGCGAAAACCCCAGCCGCTTGCCGCGCAGGATCAGCTTCAACACCACCCGATCCGCCGGCGTGTAGATGCGCGTCTGGCCACGGCGGCGGGGGCTGAGCAACCCCTGATCTTCGTAGAAACGGATGGTCCGGGTGGTGACGTCGAATTCCCGCGCCAACTCGCCGATGCCGTAGGTTTGTTTGATGGTCATGGGGTGAGAGGCTAAGGGAAGTTTACGTAAACGTAAAGTGCTAGACGCCGGACGCCGGACGCCAGACGCCAGACGCCAGACGCCAGACGCCAGACGCTAAAACCGGTTCGGACATCACTGGCGTGTTTCCTGGGGTGCTTTCCTGGCTTGGCAGGAAACACACCGGTAGTTTCCGATTAGGGGTCTTAGCGTCCAGCGTCCGGCGTCCAGCGTCCAGCGTCCAGCGTCCAGCGTGTTTGCGTGCCGCGCAGCGCACACCGTGTTACCTTTAGCGCCCGCTGGTTCCGAGGGTGAGGGTCAGTGATTTATCGGAAAGATCGTAAGGTCCTTAAGCGCGTTGATTTCGGGGCCGCCAAGAACTCGTTGATGGGGGTGTTGGCGGCCCTTGTGGTGTATGCCCTGGTCACGGCCTGGGGCGGGGTGTATTACGCCTACGAACTGGAGACCATGCTGGCCGGTGGCGCGGTGGTGGTGGTGACCGCGTACCGCCTGTGGCTGGTGGCGCGCTTCGACGCTCTGTACGGCGCCGGGCCGGCGCGTTGGCGGCGGCTGTTCGGCGTTGGCCTGCTGATGCACGCGCTGGTGTGGGGCGTGATCCCGGCGTGGCTGGTGTGGCGCGTGGGCACTGGCTTCAACTTCTTCGTGGTGATCCTCTACAACGTGGGTGTGACCACCGCCCTGGGCAGTTCCTGGATGGCGGGTCTGCGGCTGCGTCAGATCTATATTCTGATGATGTTCCTGCCGGTGACCGGGTCGTTGATGCTGCACAGCGGGTTGGAAGAATGGCTGCTGGGCTTGCTGATCGCCGCTTACACCTTCTACTTGTTCCGCCTTTACCGTGGCCAGTACGAGCTGTTCTGGCACGCCGTTACCCGCGAGCGCCGAGGCAGCCCGGAGCAGCGCCGCGATCTTCCGGCCAGCACCGACATCCAGCTCAGCCTGGTTTACCGGCTCGCCCATGAGCTGCGCACGCCGATGAATTCGGTGATGGGCATGATGTCGTTGGTGGAAGAGACCGAGCTGAACGACGAGCAGAAGGAATACCTGCAGGTGGCCGGGCAGAGCGGCAAGCTGATGCTGACGCTGATCGACGATGTGCTCGATTATTCGCGCATCCTCACCAGCCGCATCACCCTGAGCCCGGATTACTTCGACCTGCGCGGGGCGCTCGAGCAAACCCTGGAAGCGTTCGGGCCAATGGGCCAGAGCAAGGGGCTGGAGATCTCCGCGGTGATCGACCAGATGCTGCCGCGCCGGGTGCGCGGTGACCGCGACCGGCTGCTCCAAGTGCTCACCAACCTGCTCAGCAACGCGATCAAGTTCAGCGACCAGGGCGAGATTCGCATCGACGTGGACTTTACCGCCGAAGGGGAAAACGACGGCGTGTTGCGGGTGCGGGTGGCGGATCAGGGCCAGGGCATGGACCCGGATACCCTCAAGCATTTGTTCGAGGATCAGTTCCTGGAGGGCGGCAAGGACGCCTTCGCGGTGCGCCACGCGGGTTTTGGCCTGCTGGTGTGCAAGGGCCTGATCGAGGCGATGGGCGGCGCCATCGGCGCCGAGAGCGTGGAGGGCGAGGGCTCGACCTTCTGGTTCACCGTGCGTCTGGGCATGCAGGCGGACATGAGCGAATCCTACAAGTTGATCAAGGCAATGGGCGGTTTGCAGGGTCTGGTGGTGGGCGCCGCGCCCGGCGCCCAGGCCTGTTTGCAGGAGGAGTTCGAAGCGCTCGGCAGCCAATGCCAGGGCGCACGCGATTACGACCATGGGCTGCAGGCCCTGCGCGCCGGCCACCGCGAACAGGTGGCGTTCGATCTGCTGCTGGTGGACACCTGGGGGCGCCGTGACCTGGCGCTGAACCTGTGTCGCAGCGTGCTGAACGACCCCGCCTTGCGGCCGGTCAAGCTGATTCTGATGTGCACCATCGAAGAACGTGCCGAGCCCTCCATACAACGTCTTCTGGAACGCCACGGCCTGGTCACGGTGGTGCGCCCGGTGCACCGCACCAGCCTGCGCACGGCGCTCAGCAAGCTGCTCGGTGTGCCACGGCAAACGCCGGTGCGGGACATGCCCACCGAGACCCCGGAAGAGCGTGCCCGGCGTGGTCTTAACCGCCTGTTGCTGGTGGAAGACAACGAAGTCAACCAACTGGTGACGCGGGGCATGTTGGGCAAACTCGGTTACCCGGTGAAAACCGTCAACAACGCGGAGACCGGCCTGGCGCTGCTGGAGCAGGAGCCGTTCGACCTGGTGCTGATGGACTGCATGATGCCGGAGCTGGACGGTTTCAGCGCCACCCGCGCTTTGCGTGAACGCGAGCAGCGCGAGGGTCTGCCGCGCACCCCGGTGATCGCGATTACCGCCAATACCGCGGACGGCGTCCAGGCGCGCTGTCTGGCCGCTGGCATGGATGACTTTCTGGCCAAACCGGTGCATCTTCAGGAGCTGGAAACCGTACTGCGGCGCTGGCTGGCGGGTCCGCCCCCGGACACCGACGATGACTCCGGCGAGAGCGGCGCGGGCCCTGGAAGCGGCGTCGGCGGCTGAACATCGGCGCAATCTCCATCGCCCGCCGGGCAAGGGGAAGAGATGATGACCCGTACAGCCTTGATCCTCGGTGCCACCGGCCTGGTGGGCGGTCAGTGCCTGCGCTTGACGCTGGCCAGCCAGGCCTATGACGAGGTGCGCGTGCTGACACGCCGGCCGCTGGCCATTGAACATCCGCGCCTGCGTCAGACGGTGATTGATCCGGATCACCTGGATCAGCATCACCATGAGTTCCAGGTCGATGACCTGTTCTGTGCCCTGGGGACGACCATGAAACGGGCCGGTTCCCGGGAGGCATTCCGGCGTGTCGATGAAGACCTGGTGGTGCGCGCCGCGCGGCTCGCTCTGCAGGCCGGCGTGCAACGGTGTTTGGTGGTTTCGGCGGTGAATGCGCGGGCCCGCTCACCGTTTTTCTATGCGCGGGTGAAAGGCGAAATGGAGCAGCGTCTGGAAACAATGGGCTTGCCGATGCTGGCGTTTATGCAGCCCTCGTTGCTGCTCGGAGAGCGCAGCGAGGCACGCCGTGCCGAAGCCCTGGGTGCGCGGCTTTCCAAATGGCTGCAGCCGGTGACCCGCTGGACCGACGCCCACTGGCTGCCGGTGCAGGCCAGTCTGGTGGCGCAGGCGATGGTCGGCATGGCCCTGCTTGGGCCATCCACCGGCACTTACCGGGTGCGCTATCGGGATTTCCCGGTGTTCGCCGGTCAGTTCAAGCAGCGTTATCCGCAAACCTTCTAATCCTGAATCGTCCAATCAGCCCGCCTTTGGCGGGCCCCAATCAAGGAGTGAACATGAGCTTCGTCACCTGCGACCTGTGCGATGACAACGCCGATCTGGTGTCGGTGGTAACCGGGCTGAACTGGTTCAGCTATGGCGGCCGCAAGGCCTTCGGCGGCGAGATCGTCACGGTGAAATGCTTCGAGGACAATTCCCGGGTCAAGGAGCGGTTGGCCACGGACGGCACCGGCAAGGTGCTGGTGGTGGACGGTGGTGGCAGCCTGCGCAATGCCCTGATCGGCGACATGATCGCCGAAAGCGCGGTGAAAAATGGCTGGCAAGGGGTGATTATTCATGGCGCCTGCCGGGATGTGGATGAGTTGGCCAAGCTGGATGTGGGCGTCATGACCCTCGGGTGCGTACCGATCAAATCGGTGCGCCGGGGCGAAGGCCAGCTTGATGTCGAGATCGTCTTCGGTGGCGTGGTATTCCGCTCCGGCGAGTACGTCTATGCGGACAATAACGGCGTGATCACCGCGCCGAAAGCGCTGCTTTAGGGGCGCTAGACGCCGGACGCCGGACGCCGGACGCTAGGATCAAAACCCAATATTACGAGCATTGCGGCTACGCAAGCGCACTTTGCGCGCACCGATCGTTGAGGTGCCAGGGTTTGGCGTCCGGCGTCCGGCGTCCGGCGTCTAGCGCCTGCCACCCCTCCCATTTTATATTTTAATACGTTGCTGAGATCGTCCCGGTGTTGTCACATTCGGGTCCCTGGCCGATGATAGCGATAACGCTGGGCGCTGGGCCCGGTGGCGCCAAGGATTGGTTTTTAATGCTGTGTTTCGCGGTTATTCATTCTGGTTTTGCTTTGGATGCTTGCCCATGAAGCGTTATCGTTTTGCGCTGGCATCCTGCTTGTTAACGGTCTTGGTAATGATGTTGCCGTCGCTGGCGACGGCGTTTGACTTCGACGATGTGATCGCCGAGGCCCGAGGTCTGGCGGATCAGGCGTATAAGCCGCCGCCGCCGGTGCCACAGTTTCTCCAGGATCTGAACTACGATCAGTATCAGGGAATCCGCTTTAAACCACAGAACAGCCTGTGGGCGCCGAGCAAATCCCGCTTCCAGGTGATGCTGGTGTCGCCGGGGTTGTTCTTCAAACACGCCGTGCGCATGCATGTCATCGATGCGCAGGGTCTGCACGACATCGACTACGACAAAAGCAATTTCACCTTCGATAACGAAGAACTGAGCCGCCGGGTGCCAGCGGATCTGGGCTACGCCGGCTTCAAGCTGACCTACCCGATGCACGACGCGGGCACCCAGAACCAGTTTCTGGTGTTTGCCGGCGCCAGCTACTTCCGCGCCGTGGGCCGCGATAACGCCTTCGGTTTGTCGGCACGGGGCATCGCCGTGGACACCGGGCTGCCCTCCGGCGAGCAGTTTCCTTCTTTCACCGAGTTCTGGCTGGTGCGTCCTGCCGCCGGTGACGAGGTGGTAAGCATCTATGCGTTGCTGGACGGCCGCCGCCTGACCGGCGCCTACCGGTTCGATGTGCGCGCCGGCGACGCCACGGTGATCGACGTAAAGGCGCGGCTGTTTCCCCGTGATGGCATCCAGATGCTGGGCATCGCTCCGCTCACCAGCATGTTTTTCTACGGCAGCAACACCGGCCGGCCACTGGGCGAATGGCGGCCCCGGGTGCACGATTCCGACGGTTTGCTGATTCAGAACGGCGGCAGTGGGGAATGGCTGTGGCGGCCTTTATTGAACCCGGCCGGGCTCAAGATGGATTATTTCCTGACCGAAAACGTGCGCGGCTTCGGGCTGATGCAGCGCCAGGAACGCTTCGAGGATTTCGCCGACTTCGGCGCCAAATATCAGGATCGTCCAAGCGCCTGGGTGGCACCCCAGGGCGATTGGGGTAAGGGCCGAATCACCCTGGTGCAACTGCCCACCCGGACCGAGACCAACGACAATATTGTCGCTTTCTGGACCCCCATGGAACCGGTTACCAAGAATCAGACGCTGAGCTTTGATTACCGGCTGACGTTTGGCGACCGTGACATCGCCGGTATTCAAACCGGCCAGGCGCTGGACACCTACGTGGGCGATGGCAACAAGGTGGGCGGCGGCAACAGCGAAGGGGCGTACCGGGTCATTATCGACTTCGGTGATGGCGTATTGGACAGTCTGTCCGCGGACGCCGCGGTGACCAGCAACGTCACCGCGGGCGGCGACGGCGAGGTGATTGAACACTTCGTGGAATACCTGGCGCCGGTCAAGCGCTGGCGCCTGTCGATCCTGGCCAGGCCGGCGGAAGGCCAGCCCCTGCAGCTGCGCGCTTTCCTCAAGAAAGGCGAGGACACAGTGTCCGAGACCTGGTCCTACGAAATTCCCGTCAACAACGACATCCTCGGCGGCCGCCGCTGATGTCAGGCACCCTGGCGGAACAGGCGCTGGCGCGGGTTCTCTCCTATCTGCACGGCGCCGGCGTGGACATCACACCGGCGGTCACCGCCGACGTGCTGCGGCTGATCGGGCAGGCGCTTATGGATGACCCGCAGCGATTGCTGGCGCGGGTGATGCAACGGTTGCCCGACCACTTCGACCTGCCGGCGCCGCCGCTGCCATCGGCGGTGCCGGCGTTGCACCGTGGCAGCATTCGCTACGCCGCGCAACGATGAACGACGTACCCCACGACACCCGGCTTGAACGCCGCCGTCGCCATTGGAAGCGCGCGGCGGTGTGGCGTCGCTCCCTGCTTAGCCTGCTGGTGTTGAGCCAGACCCTGGCCGGGGTCTACGTGATGATCTCGGTGCTGCCTTATCACGCCAGCAATTATCTGGAGCAGAGCATCGTGGTGTTGTTCGCGGTGCTGTTCGCGTGGATTTCGGTGGGCTTCTGGACCGCCATGCTGGGTTTCGTGGTGCGTCGTTTTGGTGGCGATCGATTTTCCCTGGTGCGCCGTCACGATGCCGCGCGCCTGCGTGCCACGCCCCTGGCGCGCACCGCCATTGTGATGCCGATCTACAACGAACCAGTGTCGCGCACGCTGGCCGGCCTGCGTGCCACCATCGAATCCCTGCGCGCCACCGGCGAGCTGGATTATTTCGATTTCTACGTGCTTTCGGACAGCCGCGACGCCGACGTGTGGCTGGCCGAGCGTGGTGGTTGGCAGCGCTTGTGCGACGACCTGGGTGTGCAGGGCCGGCTGTTTTATCGTCACCGGCCGGTCAATCTGAATTTCAAAAGCGGCAACGTGGCGGATTTTCTGCGCCGCTGGGGCCGTGATTATCGTTACATGGTGGTGCTCGACGCGGACAGCCTGATGGGCGGCGACACCCTGGTCAGGCTGGTGCGCCATATGGAGCTGGAGCCCGGGGTGGGGATCCTGCAAACCAACCCAACGCTGGTCAATGCCCGCTCCGCGTTCGCCCGCTTTCAGCAGTTCGCCAACCAGATCTATGGCCCCCTGTTCAGCACCGGCCTGGCGGCGATCCAACTGGGGGAGGCCGCCTATTGGGGCCATAACGCGATCATCCGTTGCGACGCCTTCATGGCGCACTGCGGGTTGCGCCGTTTGCCCGGCCTGGGTTTGTTTCGGGGCTCGATCATGAGCCATGACTTCGTCGAAGCGGCCTACATGGGGCGCGCCGGTTATGAAGTGTGGATGGAGCCGGAGCTGGGTGAAAGTTATGAGGAATCGCCGCCCACGCTGGTGGACGAGCTGACCCGGGACCGGCGCTGGGCGAAGGGCAATCTGCAACATCTGTGGTTGTTTCTGGTCGGCCATAAGCTGCGTTTCGCCCATCGCATGGCGTTTCTCAATGGCATCCTCTCCTATCTGGCGTCGCCGATCTGGCTGGTGTTCCTGATTCTCACCAGTATCGAAGCGACGCGGCTGACACTGTGGCCGATCAACTATTTTCCCGACCGGCAAAGCAGCATGTTCCCGGTCTGGCCGGAGTGGCATCCGCATTGGGCGGTGGGGTTGATTCTGAGCACCGTGTTTCTGTTGTTCTTTCCCAAACTGCTGGCCATCGTCGATGTGCTTCTGACTGGCCGGCGTCGTCAGTTTGGGGGTTTCCCCCACTTGCTGGTATCGGTGCTGGGCGAGCTGTTGGTGTCCACCTTGCTGGCGCCGATTCGCATGCTCGCTCACAGCCGCTATGTGCTGGAAGCGCTGGCCAACATGTCGCTGCACTGGGGTGGGCAAAACCGCGACGAAGAGACCGGCTGGCGCCAGGCTCTGCTCAGCCAGGCGCCGGGCACCGTGCTGGCCTTGGGGTGGGCGGCGTTCGCCTGGTGGCTGGACCGGATGTTTTTTTTCTGGTCCCTGCCCGTGGCTCTGCCATTGATTTTCGCCGCGCCCACCTCGGTGTTGCTGAGCCGGGTGGCGATCGGTGATTGGCTGCGCCGGCGGCGTCTGTTGATCACCCCGGAGGAGCAGCAGCGTTCAGTGCTGGTCAGTGCCATCGCCGAGCCGGTGCAATTGGAGGACGTTGTTCTCAACGGCTTTGAAGCGGCGGTGATCGACCCGTCCCTGAACCGTCTGCATCGGCATCATGCGCGCCGCCGCCGGGTATTGGACCAAGACGAGCTGGCGCACTGCCGGGAGCGCTGTCGTGACCTCGGCCCCGCCGCGCTCAATCGCCGGCAGTTGAACCTGTTGGCCCACGATGCCGACAGTCTGGCCATTTTGCATGAGCATGCCTGGCAGGCATCGGCGCGCGGCTTTTGGGGCGGCCGGTTGGCGATATGGATGGCTCACCAAAGTGAGCGGCGATCTCACGACACGGCGCGCGGCCTGGAATAGCCGCCCGTTTGCCGTTAGGCTTTGTTACGCCGATTGCACGGAAGAACAATAAGCTTCAAGGGAAGAAGCCATGCCAAAAACACTCCAGATCAGTGATTATATGCAACGTGACCCGTTCACGTTGACCCCGATAATGGGCTTGCGCCAGGCCATTGATGGGCTGCTTGATCACAAGCTTTCCAGCGCCCCGGTGGTAGAGCAGGGCCGGCTGGTGGGCATGTTCTCGGAATCCGACGGCCTGAAAGGAGCGTTGGACGCCGGCTATCATGGCGCCGACCCGGGCCGCGTCGCGGATTACATGAGCCGTGAGCTGCACACCCTGAGTTCCCTGGCCACGGTGCAGGAAGCCGCTGAACTTTTTTTGCGCCATCACCGTCGCTGCCTGCCGGTGGTGAGCGGCGAGCGATTGATCGGCCAGTTGAATCGGAATGATATTTTGCGTGCCGCCATGGCCTCCGCGGAGCCGTCGTTGCCGTCTTGAAAGTAAAAGACGCGTACCGGTTCCCAGCGGCGCCGGGCACGCATGGATACACTGCCGCTGATTCATTATTCGCACTAGGGCCTGTTCACACTAATTTAGACGGCCGCGTTGCTGCCCCAAAGCGGGCCAGGCAAGGCGCGAGGAGAGAGGTTTAGTATGCTAAATGACCGACGAGCAACACCGCCTGGCCCGCTTTGGGGCGCAACCCGAGCGGCCTCCGGCGCGACCATCAAAATTAGTGTGAACAGGCCCTAGGGGGAAACCATGAATCAACCTTATCAAGCGCCGAACGCCGACCTCACCCAGGGCGGTGACAATCACACCACGTATCAACCGCGCATAATGCAGGCCAGCGGGCGGCTTGGGCGGGTCCGCTATGTGGTGTATGCGATGACGATTTCGCTGCTGGTCTATGTGGCCATTGGCGTCGTCGGTGCGCTGGTGGGCATGCTTTCCAGCGAGCCGGGGCCGCTGATTTACGTGGTCGGCCTGTTGGCGATGGTGGGCGGTGTGTTCGCCACGGTGATGTCGATCATCTATGGCATCCGCCGATTGAACGACATCAATGCCAGCGGCTGGTTGATTCTGCTGCTGTTCGTACCGATCGCCAATTTCGTGATCGCGCTGATCCTGTTTTTCGTGCCGGGCAGCAAGGGCGCCAACAAATACGGCGTTAAACCCACCGCCAACAGCGGTGGCCTGATCGCCGCGCTGGTGGTGCTGCTGGTTTTAACCGTGGCCTGGATTGGCGTGATGGCGGCGGTGGCCGTGCCGGCCTATCAGGATTACGTGCAGCGGGCGCAGTTTGAGAGCCAGTACCAGAGTTATTGATCGCCGTCGCGGTTGTCTTCGGTGTTTCGTTTTCCGTGTTCAACCGCAAAAAAAAGGTTCATCGCGCTTTGGCGGGAATTGGCTTTTGGGATTGTGTCTGGGTGGCGCTATTGAGGGCGCGGGACAAGGGCGGTGCCTTCCGGGACCGCTCAAGCCATCCCTAGTCGCTGTTTGTTTGGCCATCCCTGGCCAAACAGCTCCCTCCAGGCACC